>CAKQRW010000001.1 GCA_934271655.1 uncultured Bacteroidaceae bacterium
GTTAAATACGCAAGCAAATACTATTATAAAAACTTAATCATCAGTTAGTTGAATATTATTCAGCAAACACTAATTATGGTTGGCAATCCCTTCAGAGACAAGAAAAGGACAGAAAAATTCCTTCGCTTAATTGATGGCGACATAGAAATCAGATAATCTCAAGTAGCCTCTCATAACCCAGCTAACATTAAGTAAGCAGGTTTCAATATGAGCATCTACTCATCAAACCTTTGCAGAACGATCCAGCCATATTTCCACAGGCAAAAAAACAATCTGTATGGTTGAATAGAACACAGAAGAGGAAAGAGGGAGAATGCACGACATTTTTATAAATTATAGCTATAAATGCGGTATTTCATCATTTATAGCCTTTAAACAAAATTTTATCCGTATATTTGCAATGTATAACCATACAGACAAGACACACATACCTTGCCTTGATTGAAAAACAATGATAATGAGACAAAGGAAAACAGCAGAGACACTGGCTATAGCCACTGCGGCACTGATGTGCCTCTGCCGCACAGCTTCTGCCCAACGGCTGACACTCAACAACTCTATACGCATAGCGCAAGAGAACTCATTTGATGCCCAGTCGGCAAGATACTCCTACCTTGCCAGCTACTGGACATACCGCACGTTTCAGGCACAGCTGCTGCCGGCAGTGAACATGAGAGGCGACATAGCAAACTTTGACCACTCGATGGTGGCGGCGCGCAATTTTGATGACGGCCGTGTGGCTTATGTGGACAACAATTCCATGTCCAACACACTCACTCTGTCTGTCGACCAAGAGATAGCAGCCACAGGAGGCACCGTTTCTCTTCAGTCGTACCTGTATCGCCTTGACCAGTTCTCCTACAACGAGAAGACATACAACTCGCAGCCTATCAGAATCAGCTACACACAGCCGCTGCGTGCATACAACGCTCTCAAATGGGAAAAGAAAACCGCCCCGGTGCAGTATGACATAGCAAAGAAAACATACATGTCGGCCATGCAGGACATTGCCATCAAGACCACACAGCTGTATTTTGATGTGCTGTCCGCACAGTCGGCATACAAACAGAGCCAGTCGTCGCTGTCCGACCGCGAGTCACTGCACAAGATGGCACAGCAGCGTCTGCAGCTCGGCACCACAACCAAGAGCGAGGTGCTGCAGCTGGAGCTATCGCTCATCAATGACCGCGTGTCCATGCACAATGCCAAGCTGACACTGGACAACGCCATGTATGACCTCTTCTCCTATCTGCGGGTGAACGATTACGAGCAGGCCGACCTGCAAGCCCCATTGGTCATACCAGATGTGGTAGTCAACTCAGACATTGTGCTACAGAAAGCCATAGCCAACTCATCACATACGCTGCAGCAGAGATATGACATGCTGGAAGCCGAAAGGAGCCTGGCGCAAGCGAAAGCCAACAGAGGACTCCAGATGACGCTCAACGGACAGGTAGGCTTCACACAGACGGCCAGCACATTCAAGGGTGCCTATTCAGACATACGAGACAACGAGATAGTGGGGCTGACCCTCTCACTCCCGATATTTGACTGGGGCGTGAGCCGCGGACGCGTGAAGATGGCCAAAGCGCAGTTGGAAGTGACTAAGACACAGCTGGAGCAGGCGCATCAGGATTATCTGGAGGAGCTGAGGCGCAAGGTGACACAGTTCAACTCCCAGCCTACACTGTGCCGCGATGCCATGAGAGCACAGGAGATAGCTGAGGAACGATACGGCATCATGCTCCGCCGATTCGAGACTGGCGCTGTGTCGGTCACAGACCTCAACACCGCGCAGCAAGAGATGGAACACGCCAGGTCACAGTACATATCGCAGCTGAACACCTTCTGGAATGACTATTATTCCTTGCAGAAGTCCACCCTTTACGACTGGGTGAACAACGCTGACATCGCTGTAGACTTTGACTCGCTTCTCAAATGACAACTACTGAACGACAATACAGATGATAAACAACAAGCAAACATATCGCTCCAGCAAGATGACCAAGGTCATGACGCTGATGATGGCTGCGCTCGTGCTTGCCATGCTCTCGTGCAAGAGCGGCAAGAAAGAAGAAGAGGCAACCGACTTTGCCGACCAGGAACAGGCCGTGGCAGAAGTGGACACAATGTCGCTGTCGATCCAGACTTTTCAGAAACAGATACTATGCAACGGACGTTTAGCCGCCATACACAAAGCAGAACTGGCGTGTCCCAACTCTGGGGACATACTGCAGAGCGTGAATGTGCGCAACGGCCAGCGAGTGAGCGCAGGCCAGCTGCTTGCCGTTTCCGACACGAGAGACAAAAGCGTGGAGCTGGACAAGGCACGCCACGATCTGGAACGTTCGACGGTTGAGCTGCAAGACAAGCTGATAGGCCTCGGCTATGACGTGTCCTCTGCCAGTAAGGACGGATGGCGGCAGCGCGTGCCGGCAGATGTGCTGAGAAGAGCAGAAGTGACATCAGGATATTACTCAGCACAGTTCGCCGTGCAGGCCGCACAGACAGCCCTTTCAGACTGCAGGCTGACCGCTCCTTTCAGCGGACGCATAGCAGACCTCACGGCGCGCCCTCATCAGCGGGGCGACAAATTCTGCACGCTTATAGACGATTCCTATTTCGACGTGGAGTTCCGCATTCTTGAGGCAGAATTGCCATCTGTGCATACAGGCACAAAAGTAAAGGTCTCTCCCTTCGTGCAAGAAGAAGATGTCTATGATGGCAGCGTGACAGAGGTAAACCCCACAGTGGACGACAAGGGACTCGTCAAGGTGGTGGCAAGAGTGAAGAATGCAGGCGGGCATCTTGTGGACGGCATGAACGTGAAGGTCATCATTGAGAACTCTGTGCCAGACATGATGGTGGTGCCCAAAGAAGCCGTGGTGGAGAGAGACGGCTACCATGTCGTGTTCATGTATGACACAAAGACCAGTCACGCCGTGTGGACATATGTTGACATAGCTTACAGCAACCTGACAAGCTTTGCCATCACAGGCTGCGCCAAGAAAGAGACCGAGCTGCATGAAGGAGACATTGTCATCACCTCCGGCAACCTTAACCTCGCCGACGACACCGAAGTGAGAATAGCCGCAGATGAGTGAGGCTGCCCTCCAAAGCAAGCAAGCGCGCCTTGAGCGACATCCATCATAAGCAGGTGCTCAAAATCATCTTTTCTACTCAAGATAGAGCGCGTCAAATATAAAAACCATCATGAACACCTACACAAAACAGACATATAGCAATGCTGAAGACATTACTCCATCGCCCCATAGCAGTCACAATGGCACTGATAGCCATTGTGACACTTGGCATCCTTGCTCTTGGCAAAATGCCTGTGTCACTCATGCCCGACATTGATATACCGCGCATCACAGTGCAGGTATCCTCGCCTGGCTCATCGGCCAGGGAAGTGGAGCAGCGCATGGTCACTCCCATGCGACAGCAGCTCTCGCAAGTGGCAGGACTGAAAGGCATAGAGTCGTCATCGCGGCTGGATGGCGGCACCATAACCCTGTCTTTCGACCCCGGCAGCAACATGTCGCTCATATTCATAGAGGTGAATGAGAAGATAGACCGAGCTATGAACTCCATGCCCAAAGACATGGAGCGTCCCAAAGTGATGAAGATGGGCGCGCTGGACATCCCTGCTTTCTATGTGGACATAACAGCAGCAAGAGACTCCGTGCCCATGCACGACATCAGCCGCTTGGCAAAAAATGTCATAAGCAAGCGCATGGAGCAACTGCCTGAAGTGGCCATGGTAGACATGAGCGGCACGGTGGGCACACAAATTACGGTACAGCCAGACGAGGCTAAGTTGGCGGCTCTGGGCCTGAGCAACCGCGACATAGAGAACGCCATCAACGACAACAACATCATCCTGGAGGCCCTGAGCATACGTGACGGCATATACCGCTACAGCATACATTTCGACTCCCAAATCCTTTCTGTGTCAGACATTGAAGATATATACATACGTCATGAGGGCCGTCTTGTGCAGCTCAAGGAACTGTGTGACGTGGCAGAGGTTCCAGCCCCGCGCAGCGGCATGGTGAGGAGCATGGGCAAGGATGCCGTGACCCTGGCCGTCATAAAGCAGAACGACGCGCAGATGGCTGACTTGCAGAAGGACATGGACAATCTCATAGACGAAATGAAGTCAGACTATCCTACGCTCAACTTCGAGACAACACGCGACCAGACCAGCCTTCTCTCATACAGCATGGAGAATCTGGAATGGAACCTTGCCATGGGAGCCGTCATGGCTTGCTTGGTGCTGTTTGTCTTTCTAGGAGGCTGGAGAATGCCGCTGCTTGTCACCATATCAATACCACTTTCCCTCATACTCACGCTGCTGTGCTTCTATATCATGGGCATGTCTATCAACATCATCTCTCTGTCAGGCCTCATCCTCGGAGTGGGCATGATAGTAGACAACGCCATCATTGTGATAGACAACATAAGGCAGAGAGGACGGTGCGAGGAGCGCAACGTGGTGGCTGCTGTGAAAGAAGTGTTCATGCCTATGCTGTCTTCTGTCCTGACCACCTGCTCCGTATTCATCCCACTGATTTTTCTCAGCGGAACAGCCGGAGCCTTGTTCTACGACCAAGCCATGGGAGTGGCCCTTGCCCTGTTTGCATCTCTGGCCGTGGCCTCGATAGTCATACCTGTCTATTACTATGCCATGTTCAGAGGCAAAAATGGATATGCAGAGCTTGCTGAAACGGATAAAAGCCATGGACACAATATCGAGGCCAAGGCTAACAGATGGCTTACCAAAGGATATGAGCGTGTGCTGTCGCTGTGTTTCCGGCATCAGAAGAGTGTGCTCGCAGGCATTGCCGTGTGTGTGCTTCTCATCGCGGCACTATTCCCCTACATGCGCAAGGAGCGCATGCCAGAGATAGAGCACGATGACACACTCATGCACGTGGACTGGAACAAAGGCATTACCGCGGAGGAGAACGACCGCCGCATGCGTGACCTTCTGAAGCTTGTAGACAAAAGTCTGGAAGCCAGCACTGTGATGGCGGGCGTGCAAGACTTCATGCTTCCCCACACCAAAGACATTACGGGCAACGAGGCCGTGTGCTACATGAAGGCCCGCACCAAGGAGTCGCTCGACAGCGTGAAGCGTGCCATTGAGTCTCATATGGCCAACAGATACCCTGAGGCCAAGGTGGAGTATGGGATAGCGGCAAGTGTCTTTGACATGATTTTTTCCACAGACATGCCAGACCTGGAAGTGCGGCTCAGCATGAAAGATGGCGGCAGGCCCCAGGTAGAAGACTCACGGCATGTGACCGACATGCTACGCAGGAAATACCCGCACCTCGGCATCCAGCCTGTAGCCACCGAATCCGACATACGCTATGCGGCAGACCCCGAGCAGATGGCTTATTACAAAGTCTCTTACCAGCAATTGTACAACGAACTGAAGCAGCTGCTGGGCAACTCACGCATCTATGACATAAGCAGCGGAGGCGAGAATGTGCCCATAGTCGTCATGTCCGCTTCACGCTTCTGGCCAGCCTACAGCATCAACGGCACACCTTCAGACATGGCCGAGACAGAAGAGAGCGCACGTCTGCTCACGCACGCCATCGTCAACAGCGACGGAGTAGAGGTTCCGCTGATGTACCTGCTCTCCCCTTCAAAGGGCGAGGACTACAAGCGTCTCAGCGCAGGCAGCGAGGGTGAATACGCCACGATAAAGATTGAGCATGCCGACGACGATGAGGTGAAAGACATCATGAGAAGCATGAAAGACATCGAGAAGGCAGGCACAAACGACAAGGAGCTGAAAGCCACATATGCCGGAAACTATTTCGCAAGCCGCGAGATGATAGGCGAACTGGCAATGGTGCTGCTTGTGGCCTTGCTGCTGCTGTATTTCATCCTGGCAGCCCAGTTTGAGAGTATCGTGCAGCCAGCCATCATTCTGGCAGAGGTGGCGGTGGACACCTGCGTTGTCATGGCTGCGCTGTTCGTGATGGGCGAGTCGCTCAACCTCATGTCGATGATTGGCCTTGTGGTGATGAGCGGCATCATCATCAACGACTCCATCCTCAAGGTAGACACCATCAACAGTCTCAGGCGCTCAGGCACGCCACTGGTCAAGGCCATAGTGCTGGCTGGACACAAGAGGCTGAAGCCTATCGTGATGACATCGCTGACAACGATTCTTGCCATTGTGCCCTTTCTGCATCGTGGAGATATGGGATCGGCCTTGCAATATCCTCTGTCCCTCACACTTATTGTGGGAATGATAGCTGGCACGGCAGTCAGCCTGTTTATTGTTCCGCTTATGTATTACATCATTTACCGCAGAAGGCCATGAAGCATACTTTTCCCATATTGCTCACCATGTGCGTGCTCATGGTGATAGGAGCAGCGCTGATAGGCCGGCTGGACATAGGCAACGAGCCTCGTCCCGAGCAGGGCAAGACACTCACCATAAGCTACTGGTGGAGCGGCAAGGCTGCCAAGGTGGTGGAACAGAATGTCACCTCACGCATAGAGGCCCTGGCGTCATCTGTCAGGGGCGTTGAGAGCGTGTCGTCCGTGAGCGAATTTGGATTGGGGCGCGTCACCGTGCAGCTGAAGAAACAGGCTGACGTGTCGTCCGTGAAGTTTGAGATAGCGTCGCTGCTCCGCCAGATGAGGAACAAACTGCCACATGACATGTCATACCCATCGCTGCAAGGCGGCGAGATAGACGCAGGACGCAGTGACGATGATGACGTGAAGCATCTGCTGTCATACCAGGTCAATGCCGACATGCCCGACGAGCAGATACGCCAAGTGGTGGAGCGTGAGGTGAGACCGAAGATGGAGCACGTGGAGGGTGTGCACCACGTGGAGGTCACAGGAGGCCCAGGACAGTACATGGAAATAGCCTACGATGCCCAGAGGCTTGCCGCCTATGGCGTCGGGGGAGAAGACATAGCCGAGGCTGTGAGAAGCTTCGCGGGGCGAGAGGACATCGTCGGAAGCATCAGCACGGAAGGCGGCAAAACGTTTGTTCCACTGCTGCTTTTCACCACAAAAGAAGACATGGGACTGGAGAGGATGCCTGTGAAGAACATAGATGGAAAGATCATCTACCTGAACGACCTTGCTTCATGCACCCTGCGCCAGAAGAAGCCCGACAGCTATTACAGGGTGAACGGCATGAACACTGTGTACATAAATGTCTACGCCGAAAAGGATGCTGACATCGTGGCCACAGCAGACGAGGTCAAGCCGCTGGCCAAGTGTGATGGCATGGTCTTCAAGACAACATACGACAGGGCAGAGGAGCAACTGTCAGAATTCAGGACACTCGTGCTCCGCTCCTCCGTCACGCTGGCCATACTGCTGCTCTTCGTGTGGCTGAGCGGAGGGCGCAGCTGGAAATATCTCGCCATCATCTCGTGCACGCTGGCCGCCAACATACTGATAGCCGTAATAGTCTACTGGCTGCTCGACCTGCGCCTGCATCCCATGTCCATGGCCGGCATGACGGTGTCGCTTGGCATCATCATAGATTCCACCATCGTCATGGTGGACCACTACAGCTATTACCGCAACAGGAAGGCTTTTCTCGGCATCCTGGCTGCCATGCTCACCACTATAGGCTCGCTCGTCGTCGTGTTCTGGCTGCCCGACAACCTGCGTCATGATCTGAAGGATTTTTCCATCATCGTGATGGTCAACCTGGCTGTGGCGCTGGCCGTGGCCATGCTTTTCGCCCCTGCGCTGGTGAGCAGCATGGACTACAGCAGCCGCATGTCTCACAGCATGCGGGCCAGGAGGCTGGCGGTGAAGATGACAGGCCTCTATGAGAGATACATCATGATAGGCCAGCACAAGATATGGCGATGGAGCCTCCTCGCTGCCTTTGCAGGGGCTTTTGCAGGGTCGCTTGCGCTGTTTGCCGAGTGTCTCGACACCAACAGCTTCAAGCCGAAGGAGGAGGAGATGCAGCTTCACATACGTGCGCAGATGCCACTGGGAGGCAGTGTGCATGAACTCAACGACAAGGTGAAGACGGTAGAGGCATTCCTTTCCAGATACAGTGAGATAAAGCGATATGAGACCAGCGTGAACTGGTGGGGAGCCACCATTGACGTGTCGTTCCGTGAAGAAGCTCTGCACACAGGATTCCCATATCTTCTGGAGAACAAGGTCATCGGAAAAGTCATCACCATAGGCGGCGCAGACTGGAGCACCTATGGCGTGAGCGACCGCGGCTTCAGCAACTCGCTCAACCTGCAGTACAGAGCCAACCGCATAGAGATAGCCGGTTACGACTACGACAGGCTCTACCGCTATGCCGAGGACATGTGCCGCGACATGGCGCGCAACGCCAGAGTGACAGACCTGACCATAGAGACTCCGGGGCATGAGCGGCAGGAAGAGGAGATATACATGGAGTACGACAAGAGAATGATGGCAGCAGACAGCGTCACCCCACGGCTTATACATTCATCGCTGGCCAGCATGCTGTCTGAGACAGATGCGGGCGACATCAGCATAAGACGACACGCCAATACACGCCGCCCGGTCCTGAGGACTAACGCTGTCGTGCGCCCTGTCGACACGGAGGCTTTCGACTTGTGGCAACTGGAGAATTCCTACATAAAGGCAGACGGACGGGACATGAGGCCGAGCGACTTCATGTCTGTGAGGCGGCGCGAGGCAAAAAACTGCATACCGCGAGAGAACCAGGAATACGTGCTGCGAGTGGCTTTCAATATGCTTGGCTCATACACGTACACAAGCCGCTACATCAAGCAGGTGAGGGAGAAGTATGACCATCTCTTTCCCGTGGGCTTCCGGTGTGTCGACCGAGGCTACTGGGACGATGAGGAGGCCGGCACACAGTACTGGCTCATCGGACTCATAGCCGTCATCATCTTCTGGCTGTGCGCCATGCTCTTTGAGAGTCTGAAACAGGCTCTGGCTGTAGTGCTGCTCATACCTGCATCGTTCATAGGCCTGTTCCTCACCTATTGGCTCACAGGCGTGCCTTTTGGCACCGGCGGATTTGCTGCCATGGTCTTGCTGTGCGGACTGACGGTGAACGCTGGCATCTACATAATATGTGAATACCGCAACTCTGGCAACTACCTGCGCGCCTTCAACCACAAGATTGTGCCTATCATGCTCACAGTCCTATCCACTGTGCTCGGCATGGTGCCGTTTCTCACCGACGGAGCTGACGACCAGCCTTTCTGGTTCTCACTCGCTGTAGGCACAGTGGGCGGACTTGCTTTCAGCCTACTGCCTCTGGCTTGGTTCATGCCGCTGACCATGAATATTGCGATAAGAAGGACTGCGCCTAAAAGTGACAGGATAGAATCAGACATCGAAAAATCTAAGGTTTGTCATCTGGAATCCTAAGGTTTATCATCTGGAATCCTAAGGTTTATCATCTGGAATCCTAAGGTTTATCATCAAGGGATCTAAGGTTTATCATCAAGGTATCTAAGGTTTATCATCAAGGGATCTAAGGTTTATCATCAAGGGATCTGAGGTTTATCATCAAGGGATCTGAGGTTAGTCATCAAGGATTCTGAGACCGTTCATCAAGGTATCAAGAGCATTGGCTTTATGCGTGAACAAATGTGATGCTGCGCGTCATGTACAGAAGGCTTGTGTCAGTGGCTGTATGTGATGTGCCGTGCCAGCGCTTCGCGGTGTCTTCGCCGCAGAATGTCTTGCCATGCGGAAGTGACAGAAGTGACAAGTGACATATCCTTGTTAAATCCATCAAAATTACTCATTATATATATATTTACTATGTTTTGGCACTTTGTCGCCTTGTCACTTCTGTCACTTTGTGCTGGTCTCTCGCTTTTACCCTCACAGGTGTTTCCGCAGCGTTAAGTAGGTGTTCAAAATTATTTTATAGTATCAAAGTAAGCTGCTTTCATATTTGCCGCACACTCTGTTGCATAAGATGGGCTGCGCCTCAGCACAGCGTTCAAGCGAGCTTGACGCTCTGCATTCGGCTTGCACCATCTTTGGTCATCTTTTCCTTCTGTTTATCAGTCACTATGCCCGCATAGCTCCTTCAAACAGAAGAAGAATCTGCCTCAAGATAGAGCACGGCAAATATCAAAATAATTGTGAGCACCTACTTAATACCAGCCCATCTTCATCTCCGCAATATCCAGTCTGACCAAATCAGCATGAGTTTCCAGACACTCTTAGAAACGATTTTTGCTACCTCAGTCCCTCACCCTTTGCGAAGAAGGCCTTAGCCGTGCCAAACTTCAGATTAAAGTCAATGCGCACAGGCAGGTGACGCGCGTCATCGGTCACATAGAAGCGCAGAAGCTCTTTCTTCTTGTCCTCATCATTGAGGAGCGAGAAGACGAGGCAATTGTATGTCTTCTTGTCATTGGCCTTCCATTTCTGCTTGCCCTTGTAGACGAGCGTCTGTTGCCTGACATCTTTGCCTGTAGCCATAGGGAAATGTATGCGGTCGTTCACCCGCAGGCTGCGTGTGTCATATGAGCGGGCACGCGCAAGGATGGAGAGCATGTCGAAGATGCAGTCATCGGATGTAGTCTGCTTCTGTGACCACTCGCCATGACGGTTGAGCCTCCGCTGCTTCACGGTGGTCTTGCCTCCAGGATAGCTGTACCACAACTCATCGACTGTGTAGTTGTGTCCCTCCGTGGCTCCCTTCCGGAAATAAAGCGGCACGAGGTCGGGAGTGATGTAGTTGACCATAGTGTCGCGCATCACAAAGAACATGTCACATTTTTTGCTGGTGGTGAAAAGCAGGTCGTTGCGCAGCACATCCTGTCCCTTGTAGCTGTCGGACTTGACGGTGTAGCATGCAGAACCGCAGTGCACCCATATGAAGTTCCAGTTGAAATATAGGTCATACGTAAGTTTCTCACCTGCCTGGAAGGCGGTGTTCTCCATCGGGCACTGCGCCGCTACTCTTGCCTGGCAGGCAAGAAGCGCAAGTGCCAGTATGGCTGTACGGAGGAGTCGTCCCATAGGCAATAGCTTTAAGTATATGTTCAGTATCATCTTATAGCAAGCAGAAGCCCAAAATCATTTTAGACTATCAAGCCAGGCATCTCTCATATTGGCTTCGCACGCTTCATGTGTTCATCCACACAATCAGAGACGAAGATGCTCTCTGGAGCGTGGCACTTCGACATGTCTCATTCAGGCAGACTGACTCACGGCTCTGCCACCATGGCCGAATCGCTGACCATAAGCAGCAAGCTGTCAGTCTGATCGTTTTGACCAGCCGACGGATCATCTGGCTTGTTGTAAGCCATGTAGAGGAATGCGAAGGCGCAGCCTATCACAAGAATGCCGAGAAGGAGTGTGCCGTACATCATGAAACGGTTGAGACGCACAGCTTTGTTGTTGCGTAATGACATGGAGAATTTATATATTATCGTTATGG
The DNA here is from genome assembly GCA_934271655.1 of uncultured Bacteroidaceae bacterium. Taxonomy (GTDB): domain Bacteria; phylum Bacteroidota; class Bacteroidia; order Bacteroidales; family Bacteroidaceae; genus Minthosoma. The sequence goes on from CAKQRW010000001.1 coordinate 11,429, forward strand.
TGTTTAAGTGATGCCGCCAAAAACGGCTTGTGCAGAATATGCTCAATCATTTCTTTGAGCATTAAGTAGGTGTTCATGATTATTTTACTGTTTGACGTACTTTATCCCCAGACAGACTTTTATTCTGTTTGATGGAGTCATGCCGGCATTTTTTCATTTCTTGCCCAGAGCCTTGCTGTAGGCATCCATGTCGTCCAGAACCCTGACAGCCTCATCGAGGTCTTTGTCATCCTTGAGCGACTCCTCCACGGTGCCAGCCTGGAAATAAGCGCGGCGTATGATCTCCATAGAGAGAAGCTTCATTATGTCAGCCTTCCTATAGTCCATATCCTTGTCTATATTGTGCTCAAGCTTCTTTTCGAGAGCGTCAAACACATCCTTGGCATCATCGTAGTATCCCTCAAATTTAGCCACTTTCTTCAGTTCGGCAAGACGCTTCTCGCTCATCTTGTCATACTTGAAGCCACTATCCCTCACCATCTTCTTAAACGACTCGTAGTCGGCATCGGAGAGAGCGAAATCGGATACCGCAGGTATAGACGGATGGGCCTGCATATAGCTGGTGCCCCAATCCACCAGCACATCGGCATCAGAGAGGTAGAACACAATGTTGGACACCGTGTCATGGTCAAGCGCGATGTCTGGCTTGATGCCGCTGCCCTCTGTCACCTCGCGTCCTCCAGCCGTGAGAAACACCTTGTGTGACACACTGTCCTTGGCGCTGATCTTCTTGCCAGTCTCCCTATACACCTCTGCGGCCTGTCGTTCTTTCTTGTAGTCGATGGCCTGTATGCAGCGTCCCGACGGGATGTAATACTTGGCTGTGGTCAGCTTGAGGCTGCCATTGTAGGGGAGGTCGCGAGGCGACTGCACCAGTCCCTTGCCAAAGGTGTTGCATCCGATGATGACCGCCCTGTCGAGGTCTTGCAGCGCTCCCGACACTATCTCAGCCGCACTGGCTGTCTCGCCATTGACTAGCACCGCAAGAGGCATGTCTAGGTCGAGAGGCTCGCTGCTGGTGGTGTACACGCTGCTGGCAGCGGCTATCTTGCCCTTGGTCTCCACAATCTTTAGGCCTTTCGGCACAAAGAGGTTCACGATGTCTACAGCCTCGCTGAGCAATCCTCCATGATTGTTGCGGAGGTCGAGCACCATGCTCTTGGCTCCCTTTTCCTTGAGTGTGATGAAAGCCTTGCGCACATCCTTGGCGCAGTCTTCAGTAAACTCCACAAGGTCGATATAGCCGACACCCTTCACCATTCCGTAGAAGGGCACGGCTTCGCGCTTGATGTTGCGGCGTGTTATCTTGAATTCGCGGGTCTTCTTTTCTCCCGGACGCTGCACCTTCAGCAGGAAGGTGGTGCCCGGCTCGCCACGCAGCAGGTCGCTCACCTCAGAGGTGCCAAGTCCCTTCAGGTCTTTGCCGTCAATCTTCAGCATGATGTCGCCTACCTTCAGGCCAGCCTCAGCGGCAGGCATGTCAGGGTATGGCTCATATATCATCACTCCTGCGGAGTCGCGTCGCTGGCGTATGACAGAGCCTATGCCGCCATACTTGCCTGTTGTCATCATCTTCAGGTCTTTCATGTTCTCCTCTGGATAGTATGTGGTATACGGGTCCAGTTCGGCGAGCATGGCGTCTATTCCCACCTTGAAGAGTTTGTCTGCGTCAAGCGAGTCAACATAGAAGAGGTCAAGCTGACGGTAGATGTTGTTGAATATGTCCATATTCTTCGATATGGAGAAGGCATGCTCCGTCTGCGCCAAGGCAGGGAGCATCATCATGATGGAGAGTGCTGTCAGTATGGTCTTTTTCATCTTTGTCGTTTTTTGTTTATGCTCGTTATATTTTACTCCTGGTTATTTTTTCTAATCCTGGTTGTTTTTTACTTACACTGGTTGTTTTTTTACTTTGATACAAAGGTAAGGAATAAATGCGATATGATTGCGGGGTTAAAAGAAAAAAGCCCGCATTACGTGGGGATAATGCGGGTAAAATATGTTTTTTTAACAAAGAGGCGGCTTTTAGTCAGTGTTTCATGTTGCGCGGATGGTGCTCCAGTATCTCCTCGCGCAGGTGTGAGGTGTCGATATGCGTGTATATCTGTGTGGTAGCGATGGACTCATGACCGAGCATGGCCTGTATGGCGCGCAGGTTGGCTCCGCCCTCAAGCAGCGAGGTGGCGAAGGAATGGCGAAACGTGTGTGGAGACACCGTCTTCTGTATGCCAGCCTTTTCCACCAAGTCCTTGACCATGAGGAATACCATGACACGAGTGAGCGGCTTCTTGCGGCGCTGGCTGACGAAGACATAGTCCTGGTATTCTGGAGCCAGCGGTATCAGATTGCGGTCGAGGAAATACAGCTGTATCTCATGTATGGCCTTTTCCGATATGGGCACCAGGCGCTGTTTGGAGCCCTTGCCATCCACCTTGATGAACTGGTCGCTGAAATACATGTTGCTTATCCTCAGATTGACCAGCTCGCTCACTCGCAGCCCGCAACTGAACAGGGTCTCGATAATGGCCTTGTTGCGCTGTCCCTCTGGCTGGCTGAGGTCGATGACCGACTCGATGGAGTCTATCTCCTCCACACTCAGCACATCTGGCAGGCGCTTGGGCTTCTTGGGATATTCAAGCAGTTCGGTCGGGTTAACCTCAAGCACATCGCTCAGCACCAGGAAATGGTAGAAGCTGCGCACACCCGAGAGTATGCGCGATAGAGACACGGGCGATATGCCCACATCTATCATCGTGGCAGAGAACTCATGTATGTCGGTCAGTTCCACAGAGAGGAAGTCTTTGCCACCATCTTTTATGAAGATGAAAAACTTGTCGAGATCGCGCATATAAGCGTCTATGGTGTTGGGAGAGAAATTCTTCTCCAGCTTGAGATACTGGTAGTACCGGCGGATAAGCCTGTCCTGTTCTTTTTGATCCATAATGCAGCATTTAAGTAGGCGCTAGTAATTTATTTTTTGAGCAGGTGCAAAATTTAGGCGCTCACCTTTCTTGAGCGCCTAATCATATTTTTGTTTGCCCGCATTTAGCACGTTTTTATCGGAACACATCAGCAAGCCCAGTCGCAGACATCACGCCTGTCATTGCAACTCTGTGTGCCTCCCTGCCGTGGTGTCAATGGAAGAGGTACTTGTACTTCTCTACCTGGCATAGGATGAAATCATTGATGCAGATCAGTATCTTCCATCGCAAAGGGAAGCGGTAGTGCTCCCTGTCCTTTCTCCAGTCGGCTATGTAATTGTATGAAGAGAACGTGAACTTGGAGCAATGGGCCACCTTCTCATAGACCTCAGGACACAGGGCCTTCATCCTGTCATCAAGAGCTATAAGGGTGTCATTGGAGAGGGAACGGTAGATAAGTCCAAACTTGAGAGTGAAGCCCTCATTATAGATGAGCTGGTTTTCCATCTGCGCATACACCTCTGGAGAGACATGTCCCTTGACCTTCTCCCATACATCGAGCTTATGGTTTGCCACAACCAGATAGTGGCTGGCGCTGCGCATCATCACAGAGTGGTCCATCGACTGCCCCTCACGTCCTGTTCTGTAGCAATATATTGCTTTGTGGAAGAACGTGACCGTCTTGACGGCAGACAGCGGGGTGAACCGCCATACATCGTCCGTGTAGCATACGCCCTCTGGCTGGCGGTAGCCTATGGAACGCAACATCTCTGTGCGGTAAGTGATGGCATGCATCAGCACGCTCCTGAACTTGCCCAAAGGACTTAGTTCCTCTATCTTATACACCTTGTTGTAGAATTCAGGATAAGAGCGCGTGCGGTAAGGCTTGCCCTTGATTGTGGTCTTGTACCAATCGGTTATGACCATGTCTGCATCGCATGAAGCCAGCAACTGGAGATAGTCGTTGAAGTCGGTAGAGTTGAAGAAATCGTCTGCATCCAACACCTTGACATACTTGCCCGTAGCCGCTGCGAGTCCTGCGTTGACACAAGAGCCATAATGGCCATTCTCTTTGTCTATGACCTTGAATACCGATGGATGCTTTTCGCTGTAGGCATGGGCTATGCGCGGTGAGCTGTCTTTGCTTCCATCGTTTACCACAATAACTTCCAAGAGTCTGTCTGCATTGTCAACGACAAGCGATTCCAGACATTCAGCTATGTACCGCTCCATGTTGTACATCGGCACTATCACAGTCAAAATCTTGCTCATTTTCAAATTTAGGGAAAAATGCAGGCTCTCTTCAGTAAATCCTCTTTACTCAGGATTTTCCCTTGCCCACCTTTATACATTCAACAATAGAATATCATTTTTCGGACAGATACTGGTCTATGCCCCGGTCTGCCCTTTTCTTTTTGGTTGCCGCTGACTCATCCTCTATTCTGGCATTCCTCACACGTGTCACCTTGCTGTCCTTGGCTCCTGGATGATATAGATGCACGCACGAGGCCAGTCCTGGGATGTTGAGACGCTTCACGCCATTGTTGTAGAGACGCACGACCAGTTCGGTGTCTTCACAGCCCCAGCCCTCAATCTTCTCCTCGAAGCCATTCGCCGCTATGAGGTCGCGCCTCCAGAAAGACATGTTGCAGCCACGTATCTTCCTCACTCCTTCTGGTCCTTTCAGCACACTATGCAGCCATGGGAGACGTATCATGGTGAGCGGGCGCTTCAAGCCCCGGGACATGAGAGAGAAGTGGTCATTGAGAGTCTTGCAACGAATCAAGGTAGCCGCTTTTGAAAGGCGCGCTCGTCCGCCATTGATGAAATAGCCTGGGCGCCTTGCCTGCACATGGTCGCGCACAAAATCACGCGCCAGGACGATGTCGCCATCTATAGATATTATATATTCGCCCTTGGAGCAGGCTATGGCAATATTCCGTGACTTGGAGAGGCGAAAGCCCTCATCAGGTATCCATGAATGGATGAGCGGAACAGGAAATATCTTGGCATATCGGGCGATAAGTTTCCTCGTCTCTTCCCCGGAACCGTCATCAGCAACGACAACCTCAGCTGGCAGCAGACTCTGGCGTATGATGCTCTTCAGCACCAGTTCCAGAAAGACCGGCCTGTTGTATGTAGTGACAATGAGGCTGACATCTTCTGCAATCTTTTGTTTGTGTTTCATATCATCTCTGAATGATTTGTATCACCATGCAGGTGCCCAACATAATTATGGCAAATCAGAACCAGCCTGAGAGGAACGTGTGCTCTCATGCCCGAAGGGGATAAAGGGCCTGTCTCCTCATTCCGTTTCTGTTTGGCTATATGATGTGATGCACTTTGTTTTATTTTTTCATTTTCTTTTCCACGGGTCTCTGCCACGGCGCTCCGTCAGCCCTTGTTCTTTTCCCTTTCAGCATTGCGGTTCTTGCTCTTTCTCTCCTTGTCAGGCTTCTGCTTTGTTATCTTCAGAGGCTTCTGCTCTGGCAGAGGGACAGACACAGGATTCCATTCCTGCGTGATTTCCCATTGTGCCTTGAGGGTAAGCGGCTGCGGGTAGTAGAACACTTCTTCGGGCTGCTGATGCTTGTCGTAGTCGCCAGTATCCCACTTGCCGTTGCCGTTGCGGTCGTAGAACATGCGCATGTAATACACGCCAGGAGCGATGAAGTAGAAGTCTGCCCTGCCATCTGCCGACTTGACAGTTTTGACCACCTTGTCGCTGCCATTGAGCAACTGTACCACAGCCGAGGTGTCAGCTCCGCTGAGCGCGACAAAGAGCGTGGAGTATGAGTCCATCTTCTTCATTGTGACGCCTATCTTTTTTGCCTCGCATCGTTTGCCGTAGATATTGACAAATGCAGCCGTGTCTATCTCAATGGAATAGACTGAGTCTGTTTCCCACTCGGCATAGAGGCGGTATTTCCTGATGTTGTCTGCCACCTGACGGAACACGAAGCGTTCTGGCACAAAGATGCTGTCTCTTTTCACAGAGAAATGTATCTTGGACATGTCGACAGAGTCAAGTGGCTCTTCAAAGATGAAGTCCACATTCTTGTCTGGGTCCATGCCTGAGGCATTGCTCACTCTATAGTCGAGGAAGTCTTCCGGCATAGGAGGTATTACAAAATCCTCTTCGTCCTTTTTCTTCTTTTTGCCCTTCTTCTTGTCCTTGGACCTAGCGGAAGACTCTTCCGCTGCATGTTCTGCGCCGTTTACATCGGCAGGCTCTGCACCTGTCTCTTCCTCTGCTGCGCTGCCATCACCATCATCCCTGCCACCTTCTTTCTTAGCGGCACGGCGCTCTTCCTTGGCTTTCTGCTTGCATTCCTTGACCCATTCCTCATAAGCCTCCTCCTGCTGCTTGGCCAGCTTGGCCTTTGTGAGTTTAGGGACGAGGGTGAGTGTGTCGGTGGTCAGGGCCAGATGGCCTGTCGTGTCGGTGGCGAAGAAATCGAGCTTCACCTCAAGGGTATCCATGTTGTACACGAGCGAGTCCTTTATCCAATAGCTTATGGTGTCCTTGCGCTGGTTGGCGTCAATGACGAAGGCATTCTCGGCGTCAAAGTTAAGGCCCCTCAGAAGTGGCAAGGTGTCGCTTGGGGCTGTGAACATGAGTGTAAACTGCTGGAGTGTCGGACGCTCGCTCTTGAGCAGATAGCGGTCCTGCACCTCTGACTGGAAAGCCCGCAGCACTATGTCGTCTGGATAGAAATGCGTGTAGGGCACGGCCATGATGGAATCGAAGTGTATGCTGTCGTGCCACACTGTATCTTGTCTCACGTCAGGACGGCTGTAGGGCGAGAGCACTCTGTCGGTGAAGGCCACCATCTCTGCTTTCTGGTCATAGATGTAATTCTGGTTCTGGTCTTTCAGGGCAAAGACGCGGTATTTGCCTGGAGCCAGTCCTTTGACAATGAAGCGTCCGCGGCTGTCCGTGCGGGATATGCGTTCGAAAGGTCTGGTGCGGAACACTGAGTCGGGAAGCGAGGCCACGGTGTCGCCCTCTTCGCTGCCGCCTACCTTGTACAGGCCCACCAGCATGCCCTTTATAGGCTCCAGATTGCTGGCGTCAAGCACATTGCCCGACACCTGCAATGTGTCCACCCTATCTCCTGTGGAGAAGGTGAACGCATAGTTGCCGTATGGATTGCCCTCATTGTTGTCGACTATGGCATCGGCAAAGTCGATGGTGTATGTCATGCCTGGCTTCAGGGAGTCTCTCAGCGACACCGTCACTTTCCGCCCGTCGGCCTCTATTTCAGGCTGTTCTATCTGCGGAGGAGAGATTACCACCTTTTCCGAGGGATTGTCTATCTTGACTATCTCGTCAAACTCGATGACTACCTTCTTCACATTCTTCTGGTTGGCCGAGCCGAATTTTGGAGATGTGCGCACTATCTTAGGCGGAGTCTCGTCATAGGGACCGCCGTCTGGCGTGCCCATACGGGCGCAACCAGCCACAAGGCTGACCAGGGCAAATGCGGCGACAACAGCGAGCGCCACTACCTGAGAACGTGTGATTGCAGACCAAAATCTCTTTTTTCCCATGTCTCTTCTACAAATATCTGTTTTTGATGCCAAGGACTTCTTGTATGATGCCAAAGCATCCTTCTTACTTGTTCATCGCTATCAACTCATCAATATATTGCCTTGAGTTGCTGAGGCGCGGTATCTTGTGCTGGCCTCCCAGCTTGCCCTTGCCCTTGAGCCACTCGTCAAAGAGGCCGGGCTTTGCCACTATTACCTCAAGAGGCTGGAGCGTTATGTTCTTGTGACGCTTGGCCTCGTAGTCGGAGTTTATGGCTTGCAGCGAACGGTCGAGGATGGTGGCAAACTCATCCACCGACGCTGGCATCTTGGCGAAGTCTATTATCCACTGGTGGCGGCACTTGGCGTTGCTGTCCATGAATATCGGCGCTGCCGTGTAGTCCTTCACCTGCGCGCCTGTAGCCACACAGGCCTGGAGAAGTCCCTTCTCTGCATTGTCCACTATAAGTTCCTCGCCGAAGGCATTGATGAAGTGCTTGGTGCGTCCGGTGATGGAGAACTTGTACGGATTCTTTTGCGAGAACTTGACGGTGTCGCCTATCAGATAGCGCCACAGTCCGCATGTGGTACTGATGATCATGGCATAGTTGACACCTGTCTCCACTTCCCACAGAGGCACCACCCTGCTCTCGTCTATAGGATAGCCGTTGCTGTCAAGATTGTCCATTGGGCAGAACTCGTAGAAGACGCCATAATCAATCATCAGCAACATGTTAGGATCGTTCAGGTCGTTCTGGATGCCGAAGAATCCCTCGCTGGCATTGTATGTCTCCATGTAGTGCATGCCAGGCAGGCCAATGATGCTCTTATACTGCTCGCGGTATGGGGTGAAAGCCACTCCGCCATGGAAGAATACCTCCAGATTGGGCCACACCGTGTCGAGCTTGTCAACACCTTTCAGCTCCATGATACGTTTCAGCACACTAAGCATCCATGAGGGCACACCGCTGATGTTGGTGATGTTCATGTTCATAGCTGCCTCCGCTATCTTATTTCTCTTCTCCTCAAAGTCGCTGAGCAAGGCTATGCTTTTCTTAGGCACGCGCACCAGACGGGCTGCGCTCGGGATATTCTCTATGAGTATCGCGCTGAGGTCGCCTACAAGACTGTTGGGCGTATTGAGGTTGGGGGCGTGGCTGCCTCCAAGAATCAGGCTCTTGCCAGAGAAGAGTTTGCTGTGAGGATTGATGTTGAGGTAGCACACTACGCAGTCTGTGCCGCCCCTGTAATGTATGTTCTTCAGTCCCTCGCCGCTGACAGGTATGAACTTGCTCTTGTCGTTGGTGGTGCCCGAAGACTTGGCGTACCATCTCACCACACCTGGCCACAGCACATCTGCCTCGCCTTCACGCATTCGCCTGATGTACTTTTTCAGTTCCTCGTATGTGTTGACATGGACATGCTGGCGGTATTGCTCATAAGAGTCAATGTCAGCGTAGCCATGCTCCTGCCCCCACTGTGTCTTCGCTCCTTTGCGCATCAGATTTCTGAAAGCTTTCAGCTGGAGCTCCTTGGCGTGAGAGGCATACTTTTCGAGCTGTTTTTCGCGTTTTGAGAAATATATCTTGTTGAGTATTCTTGTTGTATTCATCGTTAGCTGTTATTTTACGTATAATCTAATGCAAAGTTACGTAAATTAAATGACATAAGTAGCTTATGCCGCACAAAAATGAGGCAGCGCATGGCCGCACGGCACTCTTTTCACTTCTCCTTCGCCAGCACGCCATTTCTGTCCATGCCCGCCTTGGCATTTTTTATTCCCTCACGCAGTTCGCTGTCTTTTTTGATGCGCGTGAGAGCGCGCTTGGCAGCGTCCTGGTCACTCTCCTTCTTGCTGTATCCACGTCCTGTGCCACATGGTATGCCCTCTATGCACACCTGCGAGCTGAACAGGGGGGAGTTGGACTGCGGATCGCGGCCCTCCTTTTGTGTAAACTGGAACTTGTACTGGTATTTCTGACACCACTCTATGAGGCTGCTCTTGAAGTTGTCCTGGCGCTTAGCCACCTCATCAACATCTATATAGTACTTGAACACTTTCTCCTCAATAAAGCGCTGGCAATAGCTGTAGCCCCTGTCAAGATAGATGGCGCCCATGAATGCCTCAAAAGCGTTGCCTCCCATGAAGCTGTTGTGTGCTGTGGTCACCACGCCCGTGTGTCTGACGAGAGCGTCAAGCCCTATCTTACTTGCCAGTTCGTTGAGCGTATTGCGGCACACCAGTTTGCTTCTCAGGTCTGTGAGAAAGCCTTCCTGCTTGTCCTCGAAGTGTTTGTAAAGGATATCCGCTACAATCGCTCCGAGCACAGCGTCGCCAAGATACTCCAGACGCTCGTTGCTGATGAGCTTACTTCTGTCGGCCATTGCCCTGTACGTGTCGCCTTTTGCCATCGCCAGCTTTCTTTCCCTTCTCTTATTGGCATAATAGCCCTTGCGCTGCACATTCTTGTCAGCGTTCCTCTTCATCTCCAGTTCGCTGTAGGCTGCCGACTTGTGCATCAGCGCATGCCTGTACAGACGTATGTCACGCGGGTAGAAGCCCACAATCTGCTTTATCTGCAAAAAAGGCTTCTTTTCAGATACGAAAAGAAGCCTAATGTTATCTAGTAAATCTGAAATCACCTTCTTATTGGTATTTCTTGAAAATCACACTTGCATTGTGTCCGCCAAAACCGAATGTGTTGCTGAGAGCCACGCGAACCTCGCGCTTCTGAGCCTTGTTGAATGTGAAGTTGAGATTATAGTCAATCTCAGGATCCTCATCACCCTCAGCGTGGTTGATTGTAGGAGGAACAATGTCGTTCTTAACCGCAAGAATGCTTATCATAGCCTCTACAGCTCCAGCTGCGCCAAGGAGGTGTCCTGTCATAGACTTAGTAGAGCTGATGTTGAGCTTGTAAGCTGCATCACCAAACACTTCCTTGATAGCCTTTGCCTCAGAGATGTCACCGACGTGAGTCGAAGTGCCGTGAACGTTGATGTAGTCAACATCCTCTGGCTTCAGACCAGCGTCCTTGAGAGCGCGCTCCATGACGAGCTTGGCTCCGAGACCCTCTGGATGAGTGGCTGTGATGTGGTAAGCGTCGGCAGACATGCCTGCACCAACCATCTCCGCGTAAATCTTCGCTCCGCGAGCTTTTGCGTGCTCAAGCTCCTCAAGGATGAGGATGCCTGCGCCTTCTCCCATCACGAATCCATCACGGCTTGCGCTGAATGGACGGCTTGCCTTCTCTGGCTCGTCGTTGCGTGTGGAGAGAGCCTTCATAGCGTTGAAGCCACCTACGCCCGAAGCCCAGATAGCTGCCTCTGCTCCACCAGTCACGATAGCGTTAGCCTTGCCCAGACGGATAAGGTTGAACGCATCGGCCAGAGCGTTTGAAGATGAGGCGCACGCTGATGTTGTCGTGTAGTTTGGTCCGTGGAATCCATACTTGATTGAGATGTGACCAGACGCGATGTCTGCTATCATCTTCGGGATGAAGAATGGATTGAACTTTGGGCCAAGCTGAGGACCTGTGATGGCGTAGTTGCCAGCCTCTTCCTCAAATGTCTTGATACCACCGATACCTACACCGAGCACTACACCGATCTCATTCTTGTCAACAGTGTCGAGGTCCATGCCTGAGTCGGCAATGGCCATCTCTGCCGCAGCAAGAGCGTACTGAGTGTAGATGTCCATCTTGCGGGCCTCTTTGCGGTCGATAAAATCGTTGGCATTGAAGCCCTTCACCTCGCACGCGAACTGAGTCTTGAATTGTGAAGCGTCGAAATGAGTAATAGGACCTGCGCCGCTCTTGCCAGCCTTGAGATTCTCCCAAGACTCCTCAGCTGTGTTGCCAAGTGGAGTGAGGGCGCCGATTCCTGTTACGACAACTCTTTTTAATTCCATAATTACTTAGCGTTAGCTTCGATGTAAGCGATGGCGTCACCTACAGTAGCGATCTTCTCTGCCTGATCGTCTGGAATATTGATACCGAAAGCCTTCTCGAACTCCATGATGAGCTCTACAGTGTCGAGTGAGTCTGCACCGAGGTCGTTAGTGAAAGATGCTTCTGGCTTTACTTCTGCTTCGTCAACGTTAAGCTTCTCAACGATGATTGATTTTACTCTTGATTCAATTTCAGACATAATTGTAATGTTTAAATGTTAATATTATATTCTATTTTGGTGCGCCACAACACGTTGCTTTCACACGCTGCATTGCACGCTATTTCTCGACGCTTTGACACGTTTCGGCTGCAAAGGTATAAATATTTCTTCAAAACAAGAAAGAAATATCTCAATAAAAAGCAAAAACATGCACAAATAGGGCTTATTTTGTGCATATCAGCACTCCATTTGCCCTATTTTTGTTACTGCGCTTTGCAAAATCACTCGTCACGGTTGGCTCTTTTTCTCTCCAGATGATCGAGTATGATCTTGCGTATTCTCATGCTCTTCGGAGTAACTTCTACATATTCATCTGCTTTGATGTATTCGAGAGCCTCCTCAAGGGAGAGCACCACAGGAGGGATGATGCGAGCCTTCTCGTCTGTGCCGCTGGCACGCACGTTGGTGAGCTGCTTGGCCTTTGTGACATTGATGACGAGGTCTATCTCATGCACATGCTCTCCCACCACTTGTCCAGCATACACCTTGTCTTGTGGAGAGATGAAGAACTTGCCGCGGTCCTGGAGGTGGTCTATGGCATAAGCATAGGCTGTGCCCGACTCGAGAGCGATGAGCGAGCCGTTGGTGCGGCGTGTCAGTTCGCCCTTGAATGGCTGGTAGTTCTTGAAGCGGTGTGCCATGATGGCCTCGCCCTGGCTGGCTGTGAGCACATTGGTGCGGAGGCCTATGATGCCTCGTGAAGGAATCTCGAACTCGATGTCCACACGGTCGCCCATCGACTGCATGCTTGTCATCTCGCCCTTGCGGCGTGTCACGAGGTCTATCATCTTGCTGGAGAACTCTTCCGGCACGTTGATGGTGAGTTCCTCTATCGGCTCGCACTTGACGCCGTTTATCTCCTTATATATAACCTGAGGCTGTCCCACCTGAAGTTCATAGCCCTCGCGGCGCATGGTCTCGATGAGCACAGAGAGGTGGAGCACACCACGTCCGCTCACGATCCACTGGTCTGTCGAGCCGTCTTTCTGCTGTACACGCAGGGCGAGATTCTTCTCAAGCTCCTTCATCAAGCGGTCGTTGATGTGGCGGCTGGTGCAGAACTTGCCCTCCTTGCCGAAGAAAGGTGAGTTGTTGATGGTGAAAAGCATCGACATGGTAGGCTCATCAATAGAGATTGTAGGCATGGCCTCTGGAGCCTCATAGTCGCAGATGGTATCGCCTATCTCAAAGTTGGACAAGCCTATCACAGCGCATATGTCGCCAGAGCTCACCTCGTCTGTAGCCCTGTGTCCCATTCCCTCAAATGTGTGGAGCTCCTTTATCTTTGTCTTTTCCTGGCTTCCATCACGGTGCACGATGGTTATCTGCTGTCCCGACCTCAGAGTGCCCCTGTGCACACGTCCCACAGCGATGCGGCCTGTGTAAGTGGAGTAGTCGAGAGAGGTGATAAGCATCTGCGGAGTGCCTTCCAGGCGCTCTGGAGCAGGTATCTTATCGAGGATGACATCGAGCAAGTAAGTGATGTCGTCTGTAGGGTGGTTATAGTCAGGACCCATCCAGCCGTTCTTGGCAGAGCCGTACACCACGGGGAAGTCAAGCTGCTCTTCTGTGGCGTTGAGAGAGAACATGAGGTCGAACACCATCTCGTACACTTCCTCTGGACGGCAGTTAGGCTTATCCACCTTGTTTACCACCACCACAGGCTTCAGCCCTATCTCAAGGGCCTTCTGAAGCACGAAGCGAGTCTGCGGCATCGGGCCCTCAAAGGCATCGACCAGCAGGATGCATCCGTCTGCCATGTTGAGGACACGCTCCACCTCGCCGCCGAAGTCGGAGTGTCCCGGAGTGTCTATAACGTTAATCTTTGTGCCCTTGTAGTTTATCGAGACGTTCTTGGAGAGGATTGTTATTCCGCGCTCACGCTCCAGCTCGTTGTTATCCAGAATGAGGTCACCTGTCTGCTGGTTCTCGCGGAAAAGATGCCCAGCCAGCAACATCTTGTCGACCAGAGTAGTCTTTCCGTGGTCGACATGTGCAATAATTGCGATGTTTCTAATGTCTTGCATATATGTATATTCGAAAATCTCTGCAAAGTTACATATTTTTGCCGAAACATTCAGAGCTAATCATAAAAAAGTCTGCCATCCAGTCTCATATTCAGCGGCAAAGACACATTTTCATGCCCTGCGGACGCATTTTTGTCTTCAAAAGCTTTTATGTCTCAGAATTATTCCATAACTTTGCACCCGATTTCTGGCGAGCTGGCAATTCAGCTGAAAAGGGATACCAGCGCGGCAGACAATATTCATCAATTTTATTACACATTAAAGTCATGTATTTAGATTCAGCAAAGAAGGCAGAGATCTTCGCCAAGTATGGTGCCTCTGCAACAGACACAGGCTCTTGCGAGAGCCAGGTAGCACTTCTCACTTACCGCATCCAGCACCTTACAGAGCATGTCAAGGCTAACCACAAGGATTACGCTACAGACCGCGCTCTTGTAAAGCTCGTCGGACAGCGTCGTCGCTTCCTCTCATACCTGAAGAAGAAGGACATCAACCGCTACCGTGCCCTCATCAAGGCTCTTGGTCTCCGCAAGTAATGCTTGCCCATATCAACTGAGACAAACAAAAAGAAGGCCGCTGCCATCCATACGGATTGCAGCGGTCCTTTTTTGTTCGCTTTTTAGCTCGCTAAAGTCCAATTGCCAGTTTCTGCGTTTCTACCGCCCCTTTTCCTGCTGTCTTCTCAGCCATTCTTCCTTGGTACGGCTCCATCTCTTATGGGTCCACAGCCACATCTCCGGATGCTCCCGCACATCCTGTTCCAGTAGCTCAAAATAACGGTTCGTCACAGAGTTCTCTTGCGAACTGGCTATATCATCCTCCAACGGGATTATATCCAGATTGTAATAACCTCGTCTGGGACGGCTCATGCGCCCGTACATGGCGAAGGCTCCGACCTTGCGTCCTATGTGCTCTGCGCCGGTAAACACGGCCGTATCATGATTGAGGAATGGTACAAAATGGTGTATGCTGCTCCACTTCGGCTGCTGGTCGCTGATGAAACCTATAAGATAAGGGCGGCCGTCCCGCTTCATCTGCAAGATGCGGCGGAACGTCTCCTTCATCTCTATGTTTGATCCGCCATACTGGGCGCGCACCTCGCAAAAGAGTCTGTCCATCACCTTATTATATATATGGTGATATATCTGGGCCGTCTCGCTCCATTCCCGTATGCTCAGGTGCACAGACGTAATCCATTCCCAGTTGCCGCAATGGCTCAGATACAGGAAGCAGAACTGCTTGCCCGCATCCTGCCTCTGCTTGAGATCCTCCAGGCCTGTAAAAGTCATGCGCTTGCACATCTCGGTTTCTGACATGGAAAGCATTTTCACCACCTCAACAAAATTGTCGCATAACTGGTGGTAGAACCTTCTCTCGATATCTCTCAGCTCCTTTTCCTGCTTCTCAGGAAAAGCGCTTGCAAGGTTTTCCCTCACCACACGCCGCCTGTAAAGGCGACTCACGAAGAAGCAGCAGAAGTCCGACACGGCATAGAGCACGCTCCACGGCAGGAGGCTCACGAGCCATAGGCTTCCTTTTATAATTTTATATTTCAGCATCGTTACTATATTCTTTTTGATGACCGTTCGCTTGATGACCATTATCGTCAATGCGGGCACTCGCCCATCATGTTCTCAGCCTTCTCCACCACCACTTCTGGAGCCACAGCCATACATCTCATATCTCCATACATGCACGGTTTCTTTCCATATATCGAGCACGGGCGGCATGGCAGGTCTATCTGGATCTCGCTGTCACTCGTCTGTCCGTAGCCAGAGAACCCAGCCTTGGGATGCGTGGCACCCCATATAGAGAGCACGCGCTTGCCGAAGATAGAGGCTATATGCATATTGGCCGAATCCATTGATATCATGAGGTCCAGACGATACATGAGCAGCATCTCGTTGCGCAGTCCGCCCAGTTTGCCGCACACGCTCACCACCCTGCCATCGTTTCCATTCTTCTCCGCGTAGCCTTTTTCCCAACTCTCCATCATCTGCTTCTCTTTTGCACCTGCGCCAAAAAGGAACACCTTGCATCCGTTGTCAGCCAGCATGTCCACAACCTCGCGCATGCGGCCGAGGGGATATATTTTCTGTTCATGGGCAGCGAACGGGGCCACGCCTACCCAGCGTTCTCCGTCGGCCTTCTTTCCGACCAGCTTATTGATGTCATAGAAATTCTCATGGCGGAGGCTAATGGTAGCGTTCTTGCTCATGTCCACCTGCAGTCCGAGCCGCTTGAACACCTCCACATACCTGTCTGTCATGCGCTTGAGAGGCTCATGAGTCATGCCCTTGCCTATGAGGTCACGCTTTTCCTCTCGACCCTTGTCTATGACAGCCACCTTGGTGCCCGACACGGCGAAACAAGTGCGCACCACCTGCGTTCTGATCACGTCGTGAAGGTCGGCCACAGCATCAAAGGCATACTCCTTCAGCGAGCCATAGAGCCTGGTCAGGCCAAATATGCCCTTGTATTTGTCCAAGTCGACGCCACGCACCACCACATTGGCAGGCAACCATTCATAGAGTCCGGCCAGCCTGTCGCGGGTGAGCACCGTTATCCTCAGATGCGGATTCTGGGTAGCCAAGGCATTAAGCACAGGAACAGTCATCGCCACGTCGCCCATGGCACTGAATCTCATGACAAGCAGCCGCTTTATCTCTTTCTTGTTTTCTTTTCCAAACATATGCGCATTTATTTTTTTACATGCCATCATCCAACGACACGCCGCCAGACAAAAAGCATCTGCAAAAGTAATAAAAATATTTCCATTATACAATTTCCATAGCGTTCAAAATGCCCATTTCCGCCATATCTGTGACTTACGCCACTATAATGAATACTTTTTGAAAAGCAGAGCCTGCGCCAGACCTCTAGCCAGCAGATACAGGATGAGGGCAAGCCACAGGGCATGATTGCCCATAGCCTCATGCAGTCCGCCATACGTGGCAAAGAAGGCGGCAGCTCCAGCAAACGTGCCCACGAGCATGCCCTTGGTGGCCGTCATGCCTATATAAAGTCCATCCCAGTAGAAAGCTCCCATGCCCGCAGCAGGTATAGCCACAGCCCAAGGCAGATAATCGGCCACAGTCTGGAGCACGCCAGCCTCATCGGTAAGCACACGGAAGAATGGCATAGCACCGAGATAGTACAATAGCGTGTATGCCAGCGTGAGAGCCAGTCCCCAGAAGAAGAGGCGCTTCACAGTACACAAGAACATGCGCCTGTCGCCAGCTCCGTAGTAGCGGCCTCCTATAGCCTCTCCTGCAAAAGCGAAGCCGTCCATCACAAACGAGTAGAGTGTGAAAAGCTGGAAAAGCATCGTGTTGGCTGAGAGGACCAGCGCACCCTGCCTGGCACCAGCCGACGTGAAGAAGAGGTTGACAGCCACAAGAAACAGCGTGCGAACGAATATGTCCCTGTTGACCGTGAAGAAGCATAGCATAGCCTTCCCGTCTCTAAGCGCCACGGCCGACACGCGCCCTGCAACCAGCCTGCCATACCTCAGCCTCACCATAGCCAAGGCAAGCACGAAGCCAGCCCATTGAGCCACCAGAGTGCCGAGCGCCACACCCTCCACCTTCATCCCGAACGCATAAACGAAAGTGAGGCTCGTTATCACGTTGACCACATTCTGAGCCACAGAGACAGCCATAGGCACCCTCGTGTTCTGCATGCCTATATACCAGCCCGTCAGGCTGTACAGGCCGAGCATGGCTGGAGCGCCCCATATGCAAACGTTGAAATATACTCTTGCGTAGCGCGCTATATCCGCAGCTGGGCGCATGGCGGCCAATGCCAGACTGCCCACGACCGACTGCATGATTACAAAGAGCAAGCCTATGCCCACGCCAGCAACCAGCGACCTTACGAGCATGTTCACACACTCGGCCGCGTCGTCCCGTCCATAAGCCTGCGAGGTCATCCCGCTTGTGCCCATGCGCAAGAAGCCGAATATCCAGTAGATGACATTAAACATCATACCGCCTACCGAGATGGCGCCTATGTAAACGGCATCGCCCATGTGCCCGACTATGCTCACATCCACCAGTCCCAGAAGAGGCACCGTGATGTTTGACACTATAGACGGCAGGGCTATGGCCAGTATATCCTTATCAATGGTTTTCATGATTACATTTTTTATTTCTGGCAAAGTCACACATAATAAGTCGGCACGTAATGTTTTTTCCGACTTACAAAATTGCAAAACAGGAATATTCCATGTATCTTTGCGACATGAAAGCACCTGTAGCAATGTTTGTCTACAACAGAGTGGACAACACACAAAAGACCTTGGAGCATCTCCTCGCCAACGAGCAGGCAAAGGAGACCGACCTTTATGTCTTTTCCGACGGAGGAAAGGACAGCCAGTCATGGCAAGCTGTCAACGCCGTCCGCGAATACCTTCACAAAGTAAAGGCTGATGTCGAGCGCGAGGGCACACTCAAGAGCATGACCATCGTAGAGCGCAAGGAGAACATATACCTGGAGCGGAACATAACGGAGGGCATCGCGCAAGTGTTCGAGACCCACGACCGCATCATCGTGCTTGAGGACGACATATGCACGTCGCCCTACTACCTTCGCTACATGAACGATGCCTTCGACACCTACAAAGACGTGAAGCGAGTGATGCATGTGGCAGGATTCACCAACCTCGACCTGGCGCAGGAAGGCATCTATTTCACTCCTCACATGTCTGGCTGGGGATGGGGCACATGGCGCGACCGCTGGCAGACCCACTTCATTCACTATGCCACACGCCCCGAGGCGCTGCAAGGCATGAGCGCCGATGACATGTCAGCCATACAGTATGGCGGAGCCTTCCCTTGCCTGAAGAGCCTTGACAAGAGGCCCATTCCCTGGGACATATGCTGGGAACTCGCCATCTACAAGCGCGGAGGGCTGTGCCTCACGCCATGCCACACCATGGTGCGCAACATAGGCTTGCTCAACGGCACCCACTTCAGGGCATCCACACTTCTGCAACACTATGAGTATGACCGCCAGCCTCTTCAGCATCCTCTAGACGTTCCTCTTGTAGACAATCCGCAAGCCGACCCACACATCGAGTCTCTCTTTGCGCAGGCCATAACAGACTGGGGCATACGCTACACGCCACTTGGCAAATGCGTGAGGGCCGTCTACAAGTTGGCCATGCGCATCCTTCATAGATAGCGCAAGGGCCTTTTTACGCTCCTGCCTTCTCGCATATAGCCTTAGCAGCCACATAAGCCGTGGTCCACGCAGCCTGGAAGTTGAATCCGCCCGTCACGCCATCCACATCAAGCACCTCGCCGGCATAGAAGAGTCCGGGATGCGACTTCGACTCAAGCGTGGAGCGGTTGATGCAGTCGAGGCTGATGCCGCCGCATGTGACAAACTCCTCCTTGAACTGACTGCGCCCGTCTATGGAATAAGTGTCGTTGGTGAGCACATTGACAAGGCGGTTGACACCCTTCTTGCCAAGTTCGGCGCAACGCTTGCCCCGCAACTGTGACTTGCCAAGCAGATAGCTCCATAAGCGCGACTGGAGTCCAAACATGCGCGTGTTGTCCACGAGCCTCATGCTGTTGCCCGACAAGGCCTTCTCCACCTCCATGCGCACACGTTCCGCATTGGCATCTCCCACCCAGTTGACGAGCAGGGGCGAACGGTAACACGCATCGGCCAGATAGGTGGCAGCATGGCTGGAGAGCTTCAATATGGCAGGGCCGCTCATGCCCCAATGGGTGACGAGGAGCGGTCCTTGCGAATGAAACTTGGTGCCTGGTATAGAAGCCAGGGCATTATCCACCACAGTCCCCGTTAGAGAGGTCAAGGCAGGATCCTTCACCGTGAAGGTAAACAGGCTTGGCGCCAGGGAGGTGAGCTGGTCAGCACAGGCGAAGAAATCCGACTGGGCGCAAAGACGGCTGACGCCGCCAATAGTGACCGCCACATAGTCGTGCTTGCCGAAAAGGCTTTCCACATTCTCCACCTTGCTTCCTGTCAGCAGTTTCACGCCTGACGTCTTCGCCGCCGACATGAAACAGTCTATTATGGCATGACTGTCCTGCGCCTTTGGAAAAACACAATTGTCGTCTTGCACCACAAGCGGCACGCCATGCGACTCAAACCACCTGTAGGCATCCTCTGGACCAAAGACCTTGAACAGCCGCTTGAGCAACGAGGCTCCCCGTGGATAGACCTGCCTGAGGTCGGACACGCCAGCAAAGCTGTTGGTGCAGTTGCAACGTCCTCCTCCCGATATCTCTACTTTTCTCAGAGGCTTCGCCTGCTGCTCGTATATGGTGACAGAAAGGCCTGGCATCATCTCCTTTGCGTTGACAGCAAGGAAGAAGCCGGCAGCTCCGCCTCCCACAACAGCAAGCGACGGGGTCCTTGTCCCAGACATGGGAGCCTGGGACAAAGACCCTTTATCCGCTCCTTCCGCCTCATCTCTTGCCTCTTCAGGCAAGCGTGCCGGCAAGGCAGGAGCATTCATGCTCACGTTTTCCAGATTACTCTTTAGCTCTTTCAAGTGCCTCGTTGATATTAGGGCAGATATTCTCCTTACCCACCAGTTCCTCAAATCCGTTCTTCACCAGCACTCCATGCACATAGTCGTTGACACCAGACAGGATAATCTTGATGTTCTCCTTCTTAGACATCATGATGAGGCTGGCCAGGTTGTGCATGCCCGTAGAGTCAATGAACGGCACTTTTCTCATGCGTATGATTCTCACCTTCGGATGGTCGTGCATCTGCGCCATCACATCCTCAAACTTATTGGCTATGCCGAAGAAGTAAGGGCCGTTGATCTCATAGACCTCCACGTTCTCTGGGATGGTGAGGCTCTCTATGTTAGGGTTGGCAGCCAGGTCGGTATCGGCAGCAGGCTCTATCTTGTCGTCGTCGGTAAGCACGCTGACCTGCGTAGTCTCAGCCATGCGGCGCATGCAGAGGAGGCAGGCGAACATGAGTCCGACCTCTATGGCGATGGTGAGGTCGAAGATGACTGTGAGGATAAACGTGAGCCAGAGCACGAAGGTATCGCTCTTAGGATTGTGCATCATCTCACGTATGGTGCGCCAGCCGCTCATGTTGTAGCTCACCACCACCAGAACACCGGCCAGACAAGCCATCGGTATGTACTTGGCGTAAGGCATGAGGAAGAAGTATATGAGCAGTAGAACCACCGCATGTATTATTCCGGCCACAGGAGTCTTTCCGCCGTTGTTGATGTTGGTCATCGTGCGTGCTATCGCGCCTGTGGCAGGTATGCCGCCAAAGATGGGACAAAGCACATTAGCCACGCCCTGGCCTATCAGCTCCTGATTTGAGTCATGCTTGTGCCCTATGATACCGTCTGCCACGGTAGCGGAGAGAAGGCTCTCTATGGCTCCGAGCACGGCTATCGTTATGGCTGGCGACAAGAGTCCCTTGATGCTGTCCCAGTCGAGCGACGGTATTTCAGCTCCCGGCACAGAAGGGTTGATTTCGAAGCGGTCGCCAATGGTGTCCACATGCACGCCGAAATAGTTGGTCATGATGATTCCAGCCACCGTCATCACGATGATGGCCACAAGCGAGCCCGGCACTTTCTTGCTCACCAGAGGAGTGGCGGCTATTATCACGATGGAAAGCACGCCCACGATGGCCGTAGCCAAGTCGACCGAACCGAAGTTATGGAAGTAGCACATCCATTTCTCGATGAAGTCGGCTGGCACGCTGCCCTCTATGCTGAGGCCGAGCAGGTCTTTCACCTGTGTAGAGAAGATTGTCACAGCTATACCGCTCGTGAAGCCCACGATGATAGGATAAGGTATGTAGCGTATGATGGTGCCCAGTTTCAGGGCACCCAGCAGGATGAGGAACAGGCCCGCCAGCACTGTGGCTATGGCCAGTCCTGTGAGGCCGTACTGCTCTATGATGCCATAGATGATGACAATGAACGCACCTGTAGGGCCGCCTATCTGCACGCGGCTTCCGCCAAAGGCGCTGATGGCAAAGCCGGCTATGATGGCCGTAAGGATGCCCTTCTCTGGCGACACACCAGATGCGATGCCGAAGGCTATGGCAAGCGGCAGGGCCACGATGCCAACGATGATGCCGGCCATGAGGTCGGCCATAAACTTCTGTTTGCTGTAGTTGCGGAGCGTGTAGAAAAGCTCCGGCCTGGAAAGATGAAGTTTCTTCATTTCTTCTTTTTTGTACATGCTTTATTTTTCTTTATGTTGTTTTCTCCTTTTGCGGCTTTGCTTTTCTGCACATTTCCTTCATGCCGCATTTACTCTTGCCACATTCCCTTCATGCCGCACATTTCCTTCATGCCGCACATTTCCTTCATGCAGACTCTTCTGTTCCTTTGCAGATGTCATCTCTTCAGGACAGCCCTCAGCACGAACCATGCGTGCGCCATGAGCGTAGCGGCCATTCCATAGTGTGCGGCCATTATCTCAAAGCGCTCTCGCAGCGAGGCTTTATGGTTGGCTGTTGTCATGCCCTCATTGAGATAGTCTGCTACAGGCTGGTGCACCCTGCCCACTTCCATTCCTGCCTCCTCACACTTTTTCAGAGTGCGGATGCACCAGTCGAAGTCGGCAGAGAAGCGGTAGTCCGTGTTGTAGCTGCTGAGCACATTCCTGTGGGCATAGAAGGCCTGATGACACACCAGCATGCCTTGCAGGAACGAGCGCCATGTCAGTTCGGCTGGTGGGGCCAGACGCCGATGCCTCAAGAAGCGTCCCTGCGCATCGACGATGTCCGTGTCGCCATACACCACTCCAGCCGCGCCTCCGTCAGAGGCTATGGCTATGCGCTGCAAGGTGTTCTCGTCATGCAAGGCATCGCCGGCGTTGAGAAAGCACACATACTCTCCATGCAGCAGAAGGATGCCCTTGTTCATGGCATCATAAAGTCCCTTGTCTGGCTCGCTCACATAACGTTTCCTGGCATGCGGATTCTCAGCATGCGGCACGAAGCCATGCTTTTTGGCCACCTCTATGGTGTTGTCCTTCGAGGCCCCGTCCACTATTATATGCTCCACATCCTTGTATGTCTGAGCCTCCACACTCTCTATGGTGCGCTCTATATGCTCGCCGGCGTTGTATGTCACCGTCACAATGCTAATCCTCATATACATTTATATATTTCCGCGCCACAACGTCCTCGCTGTAGCTGTTCACAACTTTTTCTCTCGCTGCCCTGCCCAAGCGTCCATCCGCGTCATTGTCCAATGTCCACATGATGCCGTCGGCAAAATCGGCCGAGTCTTTGTAACGCGCCACATATCCGTTGGCCTTATGGTCTATCATCTCTGGTATGCCGCCCACATCGAAGCCCACACAAGGCGTGCCGCAGGCCAGGGCCTCCATGACCGTGTTGGGAAGGTTGTCCTGCAGCGAAGGCGTGACATACACATCCACTGCGCTATACAGCTGCACCAGCTTGCGCGGGTCGCTCACATATCCTACCGAAACAGTCTCTACAGGCACCAGGTCCTTCACCACCTCCGACTTGCCCCCGACCACTACCAGGGCCATATCGCCTGCCAGGCCCTTCTCTTTAATGATCTGAAGGGCTTCCGCCATATACCTGAAGCCCTTGCGACTGTCTGTGATGCGCTGGCAGCCGAAGAGCACCAGCCGCTTGCTCTCGTGCAGGCCAAACTGCCTTCGCGCCTCGGCCTTGCCTGCTGGCGCGAAGAGAGAAGTGTCTATGGCGTTGGGCACGCTGACCACTCTGTGGCCATGTGTCAGAGCCGACGAGCGCGCCAAAGCGGCCATCCATTGGCTGCATCCCACGAAGGTGACCTGCGCCCCTTCATACATCTGCTTTTTCTTGCCGAACAGACGGCGGGCATAGTCGCCCAGCAGCACACGTCCCATCTGCGGGCAGTCCTCACACTGGCTCTGGTACTTGACACAGTCGTCTGAGTAATGGCACACTCCCGTGAAGTACCACTGGTCGTGCATCGTTATCACTACACGCTTGCCAGAATGAAGTATCTTTTCCAAGACCCTCATGGACAGAAAGCCCTGGTTGACCCAATGCAGATGCACCACGTCAGCCTTCTGGAAGTCGGGCAGGGACGTTATGTCCGTGCCTGCGTTGGCGATGTCGACAAGAAAAAGGTTCTTTCTGCTGAAGCCATTGGCCACAAAGATGCACAGGCGCTCCCAGATGAAATGCAGCGAGTGCTTCCAGCCTGAACCTGCTGCCACCACCGTGAGGCGGTCTGTCTGCTTGTCCCTGACAAGCATCGTCACCCTCACGCCAGCCTTCTTCAGGGCCTGCATGAGCCGTGTGGCGGCAATGGCGGCCCCGCCTATTCTTTCCGATGTATTGATGATAAGTACTCTCATAACTCTATTTTCTCATGCAAAGTTACGCATTATTATCCACAAAGCAGGTCTCTACACGCACCAAACAGCCTGCAGCGCGACTTTTTTATTAAATTTTCTAAAAAAAGTATTCTCTCTGTGCTGTCATTTCACCAAAAAGCATTACCTTTGCAACGTTTTTCAGAGGCGTGCATGTTTTTCCTTGAGAGGAAAGGTCAAGGCGCGACACAAGAAAGCGGCATTCTGCTTCAGTAGCTCAGTTGGTTAGAGCACATGACTGTTAATCATGGGGTCGTTGGTTCAAGCCCATCCTGGAGCGCACAGACAAGAGCCTTGCAGGTCAGACACCTGCAAGGCTCTATTTTTTTCTTGTTTCGAGGATTTGGGGTCAGCAGATTTTCCCAGTTGGCGACTGCTGAATAATCAGGGCTTTTGTTGTCAAGCTCATGCTGAATCTGTTCCGTTTGACCATACTACAGGCTGTGGCAACCACTAAAAGTGCTGCCTGAAGGCATAGGAAATGGTGTTGCGGGACATGCGCAAGTCTTGCACAAAGTGCCAAAAGTGCCAAAGTGCCAAAACATAGTAAAAAGTAATAAAATAAGCATTTTAGACTAATTTGACAAGGATTTGGCACTTGGCACTTTGGCACTTTTGGCACTTTGGCCTTTTTTTTTGGGGGGGGCAAGACATATTGCAGATATAGCGACGGCTATGAGGAGCCTGATTCATCAGACAGTTTGCTGTGTCTGTAAAGCCCGATGGTCGAGCATTGCAACATTCGCCACATATTGATTATTGATGGCCTGGCGCGCATAACACCCCCTCTACTTTTCAGACCTTGCAATATACACTATGCTTTGCGCATACGTCATCCTAAGGCTTGCATGTCCTTATCCTAAGGTTAGGGCATCGTTTTCCTGCACTTTATGCATCGTTTTCCTAAGGTTTGGGTATCGTTATGTTTACAACATATCCGTCAGTCGCCAACCGGAAAAATCCGCTGACACAGCATTCACTTGCTATCGGGATTCGTTCGGTATCAGTTCGGGATTTTGACCAGAGACTGAGTCTGCCATTCGTTCCTGACACAAGACAACGACATTTTGCCAATGAAGGTCATGCGTTGCCATACGCCGCACTAGTTCCAGACTCTATAGATATCATGAAAGGCTGCAACCATCACCTTCACCACATTCTGTGACACAAACGTAGACTCCAACCTAAAAGCTACCACTCTTGATTTAAGAAGGTGTTCAAAATTATTTTACAAGAAGGTGCTCATAATTATTTTTATATTTGCCATGCTCTATCCCCAGGCTGGTTTTTCTCCTGTTTCAGGCAGGTTTTTCTCCTGTTTGAAGGAGCTATGCGGGCATAGTGACTGGTAAACAGAAGGAAAAGATGACTTGGAGAGAGTGTGGCAAATATTGGAGCGACTTACTTTGACACTATAAAATAATTTTGAAACCTACTTAGCATCTAAGCAAGCAGCTCTCATATCTCTTTCCTATGTCACCTGAAAAAATTTATCATTCCATTTTAAACCTTCAGGCATTTGAGACATCTTACATAGCGTAAGTTCTCGAGACTATACATGCAACAAAAAATCTAAAACACTAAAAAAAACAGACACATCATGAAGCGAATCATAATATCAGCAATGATGCTCCTGCTCCTCTCTGCCGCAACAGCTATGGCGCAGGACAACAACAGAGGCGGCCAACGACAGAAGTTCAACCCTGTAGAGATGTATGAGAAGATGGCGGAAAGGCTGTCCAAGCAGATGAAACTGGACGACAGCAAGGCCGAGACATTCAAGATACTGTATGTAGACTACCAGACCACACGCCACAACGCTGCCAACCCTAAGGGCGAGAGCAGCGAGCAAGAAGAGAAGGTAAACCTGAACAAGATCACAGACGAGGCTGCCAGCGAACTCATACAGAAGAGCTTTGACAAGCAAGAAGCGCAGCTGAAAGTGGACAAGGACTACCTTCCGCGCTTCCTTGAGATTCTCACGCCAGCACAGGCCGCTCGCATCTACGTGAGGGGAGCTGGCATGGGACGCGGCAGCGGACAGCAGAACGACGGCCAGAGACCTGGCGGAGGATTCCCAGGCGGAGGATTCCCAGGCGGAGGATTCCCAGGCGGCTTCTAAAGTCATGGCATGACCGAAAATGCCGGACACACGAATAATCCAGCAGATGACATGATGCCAATTACATGCACGATGCAAGAAGCTGATGAAAAACGCAATAAGAACAATCGATATCACACATAAGGAAACAGACAGGATAAGATTCTTTTTTTAATTTTTTCATTTTCTTAGAGGAGAGTGGGGATGCGAATCCGCAACTCTCCTTTTTTTTGAAAAAAAAGTCCACTTGCACAATAAATAAAACAAAAAGCAGTTATTATTATACATAATGACCGCTCGTATATATACTTTCATAGGCCTGATGCTCGCTCCGTTTGCGGCAGCCAGGGCTCAGTGGGATGTGCAGTTCTCAGACTACACAGCCCTTAAGTCGTATTACAACCCCGCTGCGTCGGGCACGGACGGGTTGCTCGACGTGAAAGGAGCCTACTCCATGCAGATGGTGGGCTATGACAACGCTCCAGCCACGATGTATGTGGACGCCTCGCTGCCCGTGTACTTCCTCAGTCCACGCCATGGTGCGGGACTCAGTTTTATGAACGACAACATAGGCATCTTCACCACGACAAAAATAACCCTGCAATACTCATACAACATCAAGATAGGCCAGAAAGGACGCCTGGCAATCGGCTTCGCCGGCGGAATGCTGAGCGAGAAGATAGACCCAAGCGGGATGGAGCTGGAGGACAAGAACGACCCGGCCTTCCCCACATCACAGCAGGACGGCAGCAAGCTCGACCTGGGCACGGGCCTGTATTTCTGGCATCCCAAAGCCTGGGCAGGCATCTCTGTGCAGCATGCGCTCGCCCCGACGATAGAGGTGGGCGAGACAAACATGGTGGAGGTGCCAAGGATGTATTATTTGATGGGCGGATGCAATATTAAAGTAAAAAATTCGTTAATAACATTGCAGCCCTCCTTCCTCGTGCAATCAGACCTCGACTCATGGAGAGAGGATTTCCAATGCAAGGCAACCTATGAATATGAGGGCAAGCGCTTCTACGGCGGACTGGGCTACAGCCCCAGCACCTCGGTCACATTCCTTGCCGGAGGCACCTTCCACGGCATAGGACTCGGCTACAGCTACCAGGTGTACACGTCGGGGGTGGGAGCGGTGAACGGCAGCCACGAGCTGGTGGTCAACTACCAGACAGACCTTGACCTTTTCAAGAAAGGGCGCAACAGGCACAAGAGCGTCAGATGGCTGTAAGACCACACAGCGCATCTGACCTGCAGGGAAGAGCCGCGGCAAGAGGGCAAGAGAGAAAGAAGAGAAACAACAAACATACAGATAAACATAAAGACGATGAAAAAGATAATAGGATTCATATGCGCAGCAGCAGTCACCCTCGTAGTGGCGTCGTGCTTCTCGGCCAAAGGCGGAGCGACAGCGGCAGGCGGCGAGGTGACAGGCGTGAGCGGCTCGTCGATGGCAGAACCCGCGCCCTATGGCATGGTGCTCGTGAAACGAGGCAGTCTGAAGATGGGCTCTGAGAAAGGCGACAGCCTATGGGGCAAGGACATACCCACAAGAGAAATCAGCGTTGACGCCTTCTGGATGGACGAGAAGGAGGTGACCAACTCCATGTACCGCCAGTTCGTGCAATGGGTGCGCGACTCCATCATACGCGAGCGTCTCGCCGACCCCAACTACGGCGATGACGAGTCGTACAAGATAACAGAAGACAAGAACGGCGAGGAGGTGACCCCTCACCTCAACTGGAACAAGCCCTTGCCGCGCAATCCCGACGAGGACCAGCAGCGCGCCATAGAGAGTGTCTACACCACACACCCCGTCACAGGCGAGAAGATGCTCGACGTGAGCCAGCTGAACTACCGCTACGAGGTCTTCGACCACGTGATGGCAGCCAAGCGCAAATACCGCCTCAATCCGGCAGAGCGCGTGCTGAACACAGACGTGGAGGTCAATCCCGACGAGCAGGTGATGATAAGCAAGGACACAGCCTACATCGACGACGACGGCATCATCCACCGCGAGACAATCACCCGCCCGCTCAGTAGCATGTGGGACTTTGTCAACACCTACATCGTCAATGTCTATCCAGACACGACATGCTGGATAAACGATTTCCAGAATGCGGAGAACGAGATGTACATGCGACTGTATTTCACACACTCCAACTTCAACGACTACCCCGTAGTGGGAGTCAACTGGGAGCAGGCCAACGCCTTCTGCAATTGGCGCACCGACTACCTCATCAAGGGACTGGGCGCGCAGGCCAAGTTTGTGCAGCGCTACCGTCTGCCCACAGAGGCCGAATGGGAGTTTGCAGCAAGAGGCAAGGAAGGCAACGAGCTGCCATGGAGCCAGGATGGCGTGGCAAGCGAGAAGGGCTGCTACTACGCCAATTTCAAGCCAGACCGAGGCAACTACACCAAAGACGGCAACCTCATCACATCGAAGGTGGGAGTCTACAGCGCCAACTCGAACGGTCTGTATGACATGGCCGGCAACGTGGCTGAATGGACCAGCACGGTCTACACAGAGGCAGGCGTGCTCTCCATGAGCGACATGAACCCGACGCTGACATACAACGCGGCCAAGGAAGACCCATATGCGTTGAAAAAGAAAAGCGTGAGAGGCGGATCATGGAAAGACCCAGAGAGCTTCATCAAGAGCGCGTGGCGCACGTATGAGTACCAGAACGTGGGACGCTCGTTCATAGGCTTCCGCTGCGTGCGCTCGCAGGTGGGCACAGCCTCAAGGACAAGAAGATGACGCACGGCTCACGACACGCCAAGCATACAACAAACAACATGTCATAAACTCACTCAAACATAAAGACCATGGCTACAAAATATACAGGTATACAGAAATGGCTCAGGACAAAGAGGGGCCAGACCTTTCTCAACTACGCATACAGCTGGGGAGCGGCTGTCGTCATAGCAGGAGCACTCTTTAAGCTCACACACATAGCAGGAGCCGACATCATGCTCTTCCTGGGCATGGGCACAGAGGTCGTGGTGTTCATCCTCGCAGGCTTCGAGCCGCAGGAGAGCATGGACACCCAGGAACTGGCAGAGGAGGCGGCGGAAGACGCGGCTGTGCGCGCACAAGTGGGCGCATCCATCTCGGAAGACACAGCGGCGGCGCTTGCTGCTGCGGCAGCACGTGTGCCGGCAGGCGGCAGCCCCATCATAGCGGGCATGGCAGCTGCCGGCAGCGGAGAGAGCATGGCGGCGATGAGCGGAGCGCCAACAGGCGTCACAAGCACAGGAGAGGCTGTCGACGCAGCCCAGCTGGCTTCCAGCATCCAGGCTGCTCCAGCATTCACCTCGCCACAGTATGCCGGAATGACTCCAGAGATGCAGGAGGCCACCACATCTTATGTGGAACAGCTCAACGAACTGACAGACACACTCCGCAAGGTGGCAGAGCAGAGCGCGCGGCTCACCCGCGACTCGGAGGAGATGGAGACCATGAACCGTACGCTCACTGGCATCAACCGATTCTACGAGATGCAGCTCAAGAGCGTCGGCACACAGTCGGCCACTATCGACGAGGTCAACGACCAGACAAAGAAGCTCGCTGCCCAGCTCCAGGAGCTCAACGAGGTGTACCTCAAGATGGTTGAGGCCCTGAAAATGAAGATTAGCTAACCCGCAATGGCTTTTGAGATATGATAAGAAAGAAACTAACTCCGCGTCAGAAGATGATCAACCTGATGTACGTCGTCCTGATGGCCATGTTGGCGCTCAACGTGTCATCCGACGTGCTCGTGGGCTTCTCTCTCGTGGACGAAGGCCTAAACCGCTCGAAAGAAAACTCGGCCATCCAGAACGAGGCTATATACAAGGAGCTGGAGGCTGCCATGAAGCGCAATCCCGAAAAAGCGCGCCCATGGTTTGAGAAGGCCCAGCAGGTGCGCCAGATGAGCGACTCGCTCTACTCCTTTGCAGAAGCACTCAAATGGGAGATAGCGCGGCAGGCTGACGGCAAGGACGCTGACCTGGAGAACATAAAGGGACGCGACAACCTTGAGGCTGCCACACACGTGATGCTCGCTCCTGGCATAGGCAAGGGCGGCAAGCTGAAGCGCGCCGTGGAAGCATACCGGGAAGGCATCACAAGCATGCTCAATGACGAGCAGCAGAAGAAGATAATACGCTCAAACCTCACCACCGAGGTGCCTGAGAAAGCAAAGGCACAAGGAAAGAACTGGCAGCAGTATCTGTTTGAGAACACGCCTGTGGCAGCTGCCGTGACCCTGCTCACCAAGCTGCAGACTGACGTGCGCTACGCTGAGGGCGAGATGCTCCACCAGCTGGTAGCCAACATCGACGTGAAGGACGTGCGCGTCAACCAGATAAACGCCTATGTGATACCCAACTCGCAGACTGTGGTGAGAGGCGGAAGATTCTCCGCGCAGATAATCATGGCGGCCGTGGACAGCACGCAGCGCCCCGAGATATTTGTCGGCAACACTCTCCTGAAGTCGGAGAACGGACGCTATGAGACCGTGTGCAACTCCACAGGGGAGTTTACACTGAGAGGACACATCATCATGAGAAACGGCAACGGCGAGGCTATCCGCCGCGAGTTTGCCCAGCCCTATACCGTGGTGGAGCCATCTGCCACCGTGAGCGCCACGATGATGAACATGCTCTATGCCGGCTACCAGAACCCCATAAGCGTAAGCGTGCCAGGGGTGCCGACCAACAAGATTTCCCTCTCCATGACCAACGGCTCCCTCACCAAGAAAGATGGCGGCAACTATGTGGCCGTGCCATCCAAGGTGGGACAGGACGTGACCTTCACCGTCACGGCACAAAATGAAGGGCACCAGCAGGAGATGGGCAAGTTCACCTTCCATGTGCGCAAGCTGCCCGACCCTACAGGCTACCTGCAATATACCGACAGCAAGGGCAACACCAGCCGCTTCAAGGGAGGACGCATATCCAAACAGGCTGTCATAGCCGCAGGAGGCATCGGAGCGGCCATTGACGACGGACTGCTCGACATAGCCTTCCGCGTGGTGGGCTTCGAGACCATGTTCATCGACAACATGGGCAATGTCGTTCCCGAGGTGAGCAACTCAGCATCCTTCACCTCAAACCAGATCTCGAAGATACGTTCTCTCAGCCGCGGCAAGATGTTCAACATCAGCCGCATCAGAGTGGTCGGACCTGACGGAATAGAAAGAACCCTCACTTCACCCGTTGAAGTCATAATAAACTAATAAGCATGAGGCCATATCGTCAAGTGTGACCTTGACGGCGCCGAGTTGAAGTCATAATAAACTAATGAGTATGAAACGTGTATTTCTTATCTTAATATCGCTGTGCATGATGGGCAGCATGATGGCCCAGCCTGCCAAAAGCCGCTTGCAGAACAACAGGACAACAGCCGCAAGGAAGCAAGCCAAGCAGCAGGCCGCCACAAGCCGCGCTAGCCTCATGTTCCCGACAGCCGTGGATGTTCCAGAAGACCCGTCATGGCGGCGCGACATATACCGGAGCCTTGACCTCACAAAGAACGAGAACGCGGCCCTGTATTTCCCCGTGGAGCCGCAAGGCAGCGAAATGAACCTGTTCACCCTGCTGTTTCGCCTGCTCAACACGGGCAAGATTCCTGCCTATGAGTACAAGCTCGATGGCGTGGAAGACTTCCAGCAGAGCAACCGCATGCACTTCAAGGACTTCCTCGAACGCTACCACATCTATTATGAGGTGGAAGGCAACGGCATCAAAGTAGACCCAAGCGACGTGCCGTCGGCTGAAGTGCTGAGCTACTATGTGAAGGAAAGCAGCTACTATGACCAGAACACGGCCACTTTCCACAGCAGAGTGGTGGCCCTGTGCCCTGTGCTGCACCGCTCTGACGATGAGTTCAGCAGCTCTGTCAACAAGCACCCTCTCTTCTGGGTGAAATATGACGACGTGAAGACATACCTCAGCGGCCAGGATGTGATGACAAGCAATCTGAACAACGCAGCCAAGATGTCTATTGATGACTTCTTCTCTACCAACCGCTACAAAGGGGAGATATACATGACCACCAACATGCAGAACCGCTCCCTGCATGACTACTGCGCCACAGACTCCTTGCTGAAAAAGGAGCAGAACCGCATAGAGAAGGAGATGGCAGACTTTGAGTCGCATATATGGAAGACTCCTGTCGACTCGGCCGAGATAGCCAAGCGTGACTCGCTCGCGGCCCTCGCCAATGCCACCAAAGGCAAGAAGGCAAGACAGACGCTGAACGGAACATCAGCATCTGCCGCGCGCATGAGCGACAGAACTGCCTCGGCCAAGGCAGAGAAGGCAGAGAAGAAGAAGACAAGCAAACCAAGCAAGCCGTCTGGCGGAAGCTCCGGACCTCGCGTTTCTGTGAGAAGGCAGAGACACTAAGCATGAGGGAGACACGCTTGTGATAAAATGTCACTAAAAGCCATGTTTTTAAATACAGTTAGATAGCAATCTGTAAGCATAGACATAAAAAAGGCTCGAAGTCATAGGACTTTGGGCCTTTTTCTTTTGCACTTTATAGAAAATGTCGTAATTTTGTGGCAGTTTTCTCGGACTCGCAAACAGACGTGGACGTAGCATGTCACGCAGGTGTTGTATATCTGTATACGTTCAATGTTCTTGCCCGTCCATTTATTATTAATTTTAACTTGTATTTTTCATCGTGAAAGTATTAAAGTTTGGCGGAACATCCGTAGGTTCCGTGGAGAGCATTCTCAATTTGAAGAAGATCGTAGAGGCATGCGACGAGCCTGTAGTTGTTGTCGTCTCAGCTTTGGGCGGCATAACCGACAAGCTGATCAACACCTCCAAGCTGGCTGTTGCCGGCGACCCGTCGTATCTCACATCATATGAGGAGATGGTAGAGCGTCATCACCAGATGATAGACTCCATCATCACCGACCCAGCCAAGAAGACCAAGCTCCTGGCTGTCGTGGACGACCTCCTCGGCCAGCTGAAAAGCATCTATCAGGGCATTTTCCTGATCGGCGACCTGAGCGAAAAGACCAGCAACGCCATAGTGTCTTACGGCGAACGAATATCCAGCAATATAGTGGCCACCTTGGTCAACGACGCTGAATGGTACAACTCTCTTGAATTCATCAAGACAAAGAAGAAACAAGGGAAGAACCTTTTTTCCAACTCTATAAGCGCTCCACTCATCAAAGAGGCTTTCGCAAGCTTCGTGGAGGGCAAGTCCGGACATAGCGTGTGCCTTGTGCCTGGATTCATCTCAACAGACAATGTCAGCGGAGAAGTCACCAATCTCGGACGCGGCGGAAGCGACTACACAGCAGCCATCATCGCTGCCACTCTCGACGCGCGCGTGCTTGAGATATGGACCGACGTGTCGGGCTTTATGACAGCCGACCCACGCGTCATCAACACGGCATACCCCATCGACATGCTCTCGTATGTGGAAGCTACAGAGCTATGCAACTTTGGCGCAAAGGTGGTCTACCCTCCTACCATATATCCCGTATGCGTGAAGAACATACCAATACTCATCAAGAACACCTTCCGTCCGGAAGACAAGGGAACCATCATCACCAACGAGAACAGCGAGGATGAGAACGGACGCGCCATTAAGGGCATATCGTCTATCAACAACACATCGCTCATCACCGTGAGCGGACTCTCCATGGTGGGAGTCATCGGCGTGAACCAGCGCATCTTCACCACGCTGGCAGCCAACGGCATCAGCGTCTTCCTGGTGAGCCAGGCCAGCTCGGAGAACAGCACATCCATCGGCATGAGAGACGAGGATGCAGACCGCGCATGCGAAGTGCTCAACGAGGAATTCGCCAAAGAAATAGAGATGGGAGCCATGTACAAGATGAAGCTTGAGCGCGAGCTCTCTACCATAGCCATCGTCGGCGAGAACATGAAACACACACCTGGCATAGCAGGCAAGCTCTTTGGCACTCTCGGACGCAACGGCATCAGCGTGATAGCATGCGCACAGGGAGCCAGCGAGACAAACATATCATTCGTAGTGGAAAGAAAGCTCCTGCGCAAGTCGCTCAATGTCATACATGACAGTTTCTTCCTCTCAGAATACCAGGTACTCAACGTGTTCCTTTGCGGCATCGGCACCGTGGGAGGCAGCCTGCTTGAGCAGATAGCAGGCCAGCGCCAGCAGCTCATGAAGGAGCGCAACCTCCAGATAAACATAGTGGGCATAGCGTCTGGACACAACGCCATCTTCAACCGCAACGGCATCAATCTCTCAGACTACGAGGCCGACGGGGCATTCTGCATCGACAAGCTGCGTGAGGGACTCAAGCATGCAGAGCCAAGCGACCTCAAGCGACTGCACGACGAGGTGATAGGAATGAACATCTTCAACAGCGTGTTTGTGGACTGCACAGCAAGCGCCGACGTGGCGGGCCTGTACCAGGACTTCCTGAGCAACAACATATCTGTGGTGGCAGCCAACAAAGTGGCGGCTTCAAGCGACTACGAGAACTACGCGCGCCTCAAGTCGACTGCACGCAAGCGTGGCGTGAAATATCTCTTTGAGACCAACGTGGGTGCGGGACTGCCCATCATCAACACCATCAACGACCTCATCAACTCGGGCGACAAGATACTGAAGCTGGAAGCCGTGCTCTCGGGCACACTCAACTTCATCTTCAACACCATCTCAGCCGACATACCGTTCAGCCAAACCGTGCGCATGGCAAAGGAAGAGGGCTACGCTGAGCCAGACCCGCGCGTGGACCTCTCAGGCAAGGATGTCATCCGCAAGCTGGTCATCCTCTCGCGCGAGGCAGGCTACCGCATGAACCAGGAGGACGTAGAGAAGCATCTCTTCATCCCGCAGTCATTTTTCGACGGTTCGCTTGAGGAATTCTGGAAGAACCTTCCAGAGCTGGATGCCGACTTTGAGGCAGAACGCAAACAGGTGGAGGCCAACCACCAGCGATGGCGCTTCGTGGCAAAGCTGGAGAACGGCAAGGGAGCCGTGGCTCTTGAGAAGGTAGACGAGCACCACCCGTTCTATGACCTGGAAGGCTCAAACAACATCATCCTCATAACCACAGAGCGCTACAACCAGTACCCTATGCTTATACAAGGCTATGGAGCAGGTGCTTCTGTGACAGCAGCAGGAGTATTTGCCGACATCATGTCTATTGCAAACATTTAAGTTCAGAGATTTCCATCACCTCCGGGGTCTGGCTTTGGCTCCTGCCAACCAGGACCACAGCCCCTAAGGAAGGAAAACAACAACATAGGTTCATTGAGGCTGCCAGATTCCACGGTTGCATGCCAGCCAGGCAGCCCCGATGACCACGACACACAACACAGAAGCCGTATGAAACATATAGTGATACTCGGAGACGGAATGGCAGACTGGCACGTGGAGCAGCTCGGAGGCAAGACGCTCCTGCAATATGCCAACACCCCATACATGGACATGCTCGCAAGCAAAGGCCGCACAGGCATGCTGAAGACTGTCCAGGACGGATTCCACCCTGGTTCGGAAGTGGCCAACTCAAGCATACTTGGCTACGACCAGAACGAAGTGTACGAGGGCCGCGGCCCACTTGAGGCCGCAAGCATTGGCGTGGAGTTGGCTCCTACAGACATGGCCATCCGCTGCAACATCATCTGCATAGAGGGAGACCACATCAAGAACCACTCTTGCGGACGACTGGAGACGGAAGAAGGCGACATCCTCATCAAATATCTTGATGAGCACCTTGCCAAGGACAAGGAGATAGTGGAGAAGTATGGCAACATAGTGCATTTCTATACAGGAGTGCAGTACCGCCACCTGCTCGTGATAAATGGGGCAAGCAAGCATCTCAAGTGCACGCCGCCTCACGACGCTCCCCTGAAGCCATGGCGTCCGCTGCTTGTGCAGCCCGACCTTGAGGCCGAGGCCAAAGACGAGCACAAGACAGCCTTGTCAGCCACCGAGACAGCGCAGCTCATCAACACGCTCATCATCAAGTCGCAGATGCTCCTCGCCGACCATCCGCTCAACAAGAAAAGGGTGGCAGAGGGCAAGGATCCAGCCAACTCCATCTGGCCATGGGCCGGAGGCTACCGTCCGCACATGACTCCGCTCACCACGACGTTCCCGCAGATAAAGCGCGGAGCCGTCATCACGGCAGTAGACCTCATCAGGGGCATAGGCTCCCTGGCTGGCCTTCGTGTCATAAATGTGGAAGGCGCCACAGGACTCTACGATACCAACTATGAGGGCAAGGCACAAGCCGCCATCGAGGCACTACGCACCGACGACTTCGTATATCTGCATGTGGAGGCCTCAGACGAGGCTGGACACGATGGCGACCTTGAGCTCAAGCTTCAGACGATAGAGAACCTGGACAAGCGTGCCATAGCTCCTATATATGAGGAGGTGAAGAACTGGGGCGTGCAGGGTACACCCACAGCCGACATGGAGCCGGTGGCCATAGCCGTGCTGCCAGACCATCCCACTCCTGTGGCCCATCGCACCCACACCAACGAACCGATACCGTTCCTCATCTACGCTCCTGGCATCGAGCCCGACGGCGTGAAGACATTCGACGAGGACTCATGCAAGGAGGGAAGCTACGGACTGCTGGAGAAAGACGGATTCATAAAGGCTTTCATGGCCGTAGAGTGACGAGGCCGGCACACATGCCAAGGTCTGGCGAGACTTGCCGACGTGACTGGCGCAGCAGCATGGCCAACAGAATCCTTACAACTGAAATAGCTAACAGCTGACAAATCATATAAAAAAGCAAGCAGCTGACAAATCATATAAAACAGAAATAACACATCATGAACTACTATAGCACAAATGGCAAGGCTCCCATCGCATCTCTCGAGAAGGCAGTGGTGAAAGGTCTTGCAGAAGACAAGGGCCTCTACATGCCCGAGCGCATCAAGCCGCTCCCCCAGTCTTTTTTCGACAACATCGAGAACATGACGTTCCAGGAGATAGCCTATACCGTGGCAGATGCCTTCTTTGGAGAAGATGTCCCTGCCGACGACCTGAAGAAGATTGTCTACGACACGCTGGCGTTTGACGTGCCTGCTGTGAAGGTAACAGACAGCATCTATTCACTTGAGCTCTTCCACGGCCCAACACTCGCCTTCAAGGACGTAGGCGCACGCTTCATGGCGCGCCTGCTGCAGTATTTCCTCAAGAAAGAGGGCAAGGGACAAGTCAACGTGCTTGTGGCCACATCTGGCGACACAGGCTCGGCCGTGGCCAACGGATTCCTCGGAGTGGACGGCATCCGCGTCTATGTGCTCTATCCCAAAGGCAAGGTCAGCCCAATACAGGAATGCCAGTTCACCACACTCGGACAAAACATCACAGCCGTGGAGGTGGACGGCGTGTTTGACGACTGCCAGGCACTCGTAAAAAATGCTTTCATGGACGCAGAACTCAATGCCCACATGAAACTCACATCGGCCAACTCCATCAACGTGGCACGCTTCCTGCCGCAGTCATTCTACTACTTCTATGCATACTCACAGATGAAGAAGAAGGGCCTGGCCGACCAGCTGGTGGTGTGTGTGCCTTCTGGCAACTTCGGCAACATCTGCTCTGCCCTCTTCGGCAAGAAGATGGGCCTGCCTATCAAGCGTTTCATCGCCGCCAACAACGCGAACGACATCTTCTATAAGTATCTGCAGACAGGAGAATACAGCCCCAAGCCATCTGTACAGACCATAGCCAATGCCATGGACGTGGGCGACCCAAGCAACTTCGCGCGTATCTATGACCTCTACGGCAAGAGCCATGAGGCCATCTGCGCTGATATAAGCGGAGCCACTTACAGCAACGAGCAGATAGCTGAGACCATCCGCGAGGTGGAATCTACGACAGGCTATGTGTGCGACCCTCACGGAGCATGCGGCTTCCGTGCCCTGAAGGAAGGACTTAGGGAAGGCGAGACAGGCGTGTTCCTTGAGACAGCCCACCCTGCCAAATTCAAGGACACGGTAGACGGCATTCTCGGCAAGAGCATCGACATACCGGCCAAGCTCCAGGCCTTCATGAAGGGCACCAAGCAGAGCGTGCCAATGAGCAAGTCGTTTGAAGACTTCAAAAAGTTCTTGCTCGCTGAGTGAAAAGCGCCTTTTTGAGAGAAGACAATAAGCATAACCCCTCCTGATTCCATACTTTTAGAACCGGGAGGGGCTTAGAGTTAAGCAGATGTGCCGATTGAGACAACAATTGAGCATCTGCCCGCAACATTGAGCATCCGCCCGCAACCAATAATCATAACTGCTGATGAAACCGAATAGATGGCAAAAGCGCACCGACACTTCCCGCAAGTTGATGAAACTGCTGCTCATCGTGCTATCCACGATGCTGGTTGTTTACTTCATGCCAAGGGAAGATGAGTTTGGCTACAAATATGAGGAAGGCAAGCCATGGAACTACGGACTGCTAATCGCCGACTCCAAGTTCCCTATCCTGAAGAGCGACTCTCTGCTGCAAAGCGAGCAGGAACGAGCAGAGCGCAACTTCCAGCCTTACTATATCGTCAACAAAAATGTGAGAGACACCATGGTGCAGCGTCTCATGATGGTCAGGCTTCCGGAACTGCACGGGATGTCACAGCATCTATATGCCAGGCACATAGCCACCATGCTCGACACCATCTATGGGCGAGGAGTGCTCTCTGTGGACGACTATGCCCAACTGACAGAAGTGAAGCGCCACAGGCAGATACGCATTCTCTCAGACAACCTGGCCCGATCCGAACAGCTGTCGAGAGTCTTTACACCACGCTCCGCCTACCACTACATCATGGAGGCTGACACGGCGCACTACTCACGCGTGGTCTTGCAGCACTACAACATCAACGAGCTCATACAGCCCAACCTGAGCTGCGACACGCAGAAATCAAAGGAAGAGCTCAGCGCGTCGCTGCACGACATCTCCATTCACAGCGGAACCGTGGAAGCCGGACAGAAGATCATAGACCGCGGCGAGACTGTGACAAAGGAGATATACAACATACTGCGCTCTTACCAAAAGGAGTATGAGTCGAGAGGCAACAAGGAAGCCAACATCCCGTTCATGATCATAGGCCAGTCTATCTTCGTGTTCATCGTCTTCACCATGCTGACCATCTACCTCACGCTCTACCGTGATGACTATTTCGACAACGGACGCAACGCCCTGCTCATCTACGCCCTGCCTGTGTTCATGTGCATAATTTCCTCCTTTGTGGTCTCCCACAAACTCTTCAGCGTATTCATCATACCTGTGTGCTTCGTGGCAATAGTCATAAGAGTGTTCATGGATTCGCGCACAGCCTTCATGGACCATTGCGCCACACTTATCATCATCTCTGTCACATTGTCGAGCGGCTACGAGTTTCTTGTGCTCCAGCTCATTGTGGGCATGGCAGCCATCCACTCCCTGAGAGAACTCACTCAGCGCTCACAGATAGTGCGCACGTCACTCATACTCTTCCTCCTCTACAGCCTATTCTACACGGCCTACTCTCTCTACCACGAGAACGGAGTGAAGATGAACTATGACATGTACACCTACTTCGCCGTCAACTGCGTGCTGCTTCTCTTCGCCTACCCGCTCCTGTGGATGCTTGAGAAGCTCTTCGGATTCACGAGCGACGTGACGCTTGTGGAACTCAGCAACATGAACAATCCGCTTCTCCGCCGCATGACAGAAGTGGCTCCAGGCACATTCCAGCACTCGGTGCAGGTAGCCAACCTTAGTGCAGAGGTGGCAAACAAGATAGGAGCCAAGGCACAACTGGTGCGTACCGGCGCCCTGTACCACGACATAGGCAAGATGGAAAGACCTGTCTTTTTCACAGAAAACCAGAACGGCATCTCTCCACACAAGCATCTCACTCCGCTGAGGTCAGCGCAGGTCATCATAGCTCATGTGACCAACGGCATAGCCCTGGCAGAGAAGAACCACATACCTGAGGCCATCAAGCGCTTCATCCTCACGCACCATGGACGCGGCAAAGCGAAGTATTTCTACATCACCTACCGCAACGAGCACCCCGATGAGCCTGTGGACGAAGAAGCCTTCACTTATCCCGGACCCAACCCGAGCACCAAGGAAGAGGCCATACTGATGATGTGCGACGCTGTGGAAGCCGCTTCACGTTCCCTGCAGGAATACACAGAGGAGAGCATCAACGCACTTGTAGACCGCATCATTGACAGCCAGGTGACAGAGGGATTCTTCAGCGACTGCTCTATCACCTTCAAAGACATCGCCACAGCCAAGTCTGTGCTCAAGGACAAACTGAAGACCATCTACCACACACGCATATCTTATCCTGAGCTGAACGAGAGCATAAAGAACGAGCAGAACAACAAGGGTGAGGAAACGGCAGGAGACACGCCCAGGGAGAGAGAGACTGAATCCAAGGCTGCAAATGGCGAGACGAACAAAGACTCTGCAAGTAAAGATACAGTGAATAAAGACTCAGCAAGCAAAGACTCAGCAAGCAAAGACTCAGCAAGCAAAGACTCAGCAAGCAAGGAAAGCCACGCCTAGCGGCCTGCCACCTACGCAGAGAGCGGCAACACCCACACGGACACGCATGCAGGCATGATGTCTGAGGGGGAATGGCAGCTGCAAGCTATAGCCAAAAGAGTAACACAATACAATTTTGTTTGAAAAGAAGATGAAAAATAAACTTTGGTGCACGTTTGTGCTCGTACTTCTTGTATTTCTGATGCTGATGGGAATGTTCTATATTCCACGTACAGACATCTACGGAAAGGAGCTGCGAAGAGTGAATATCCTAAGCGACATCCAGCAGCGTGACAAATCGGGCAATATCATCGCCGAGGCCAAGGCTGACTCAGCCGACGGCTTTGTAGAAAAGAAAATTGATTCTGCCGCTGTGGCAGTAAGGCAAAAGGCTTATGTGGACTCAGTACCCACAGGCATGGTGGCTATTGAGGACTTTGGAGACGCAAGCGGCATTCACCGCGAGATGGACAGGTTCTATTCAGCCCTCAGCCATGCAGCCTCACGTCCTGTGCGCATAGCCTACTTTGGCGACTCCTACATAGAAGGCGACATTCTCACCATGGACCTGCGCGCCATGCTGCAGAAACGTTATGGAGGCCGTGGCATGGGCTTTGTCGAGATAGAGTGTGTGTCGTCAGATTTCCGCCGTTCTGTGGCCACAAAGCGCACAGGCTGGCAATGCTACCACGCCAATGAGCGCGGCCGCGGCTTCAACGCAGTCTCCCAAAGCATAGCAGGCAGCTATTTCATTCCGCATGACACGGCCTCGTTCGAGCTGACATGCCAACGCAGCGTCTACCCTCACCTGCTCGACTCTGCCGATGTGGCTACAGTCTTCTTCACTCCAGGCAGCGGAGTCAACGTCTATTGCGGAATCAATCGCAGCAGCAACGAACTCATATTCTCTAACGGCTCCGCACACAAGACTGCCACACATGAGGAGACGGTGGCCTACATGGACTCCGACTCCGTGATGCGCTACAAGACTGTGACACACGCAAGCAACACACCTCAGCAAGGAGCAGGCAATGTGGTGGCGCGCAAAATCGAGCGGCGACTGGGACGGCTGCGACTCGGTGTGAGGGGAGGCCAAGGCTCACGTTTCTACGGAGTTGCGCTCGACGGCAAGAATGGAGTGTCGCTTGACAACTTCAGCATGCGAGGCAGCGGCGGTCAGCATCTCTCCAAAATACCGCAGGAGACCCTACAAGGCTTTGCCTCAGTACGACCATACGACCTTATCATACTGCATTTCGGCCTAAACGTGGCCAACGCGAAGCAGAAAGACTATGGATCTTACGCACGGCAGATGGCACAGGTGGTGCAGCACATGAAAGCTGCGTATCCTGGAGCCAGCATACTCATAGTCAGCATGGCCGACCGCGACAAGCGCGGAGCTGACGGGCAGATGCACACCATGGACGGCGTGCGAGAGCTCATATCCTACACACGCAAGATGGCAAGCGACGAGCATGTGGCTTTCTGGAACCTCTACGAGGCCATGGGAGGCGACGGCAGCGTGGCACGCATGACAGCAAAGAAACAGGCCAACCTTGACTACACACACATCAACTTTGCCGGAGGCAAGCACATAGCGTCCCTGCTCTACGACGTGCTCATCAACGGCAAGACCAACTACGAAAACCGGGTGAGACTATAAGCACGCGCTCATGAAGACGCTCACATTTGGCGCGCCACATGACAGCACAGGCGACCTACTCCACTTGAGGTCGCTACCGCGTGGCGTTTTGACAGGAGAAACGGGAGGGAAAGACACGCAGAGGCGAATGCCGCCAATATATAAGCGCAGCCTATATGCTGCAAGAAGTCTTGAGAGCCTGCTTGACAACATTCCTGAAAGTCTGGTCACCCACAAAAGCAACAATTATAGTGACAACAAAGAAAATAAACATACTGACTCTGGCAATATGCCTGCTGGCGTTCATGTGCGCTGGGCAAAATGCCCACGCTCAATTGCTGGGAACATCATTCCCCTCCAGCTTCCGCGGAACGAAAACAAATGAGATAGAAGGCGAGGCCCATCTTGCCCTGTTTTTCCAGAAGGTGAAACGAGGGCAAAATGTCAAGGTGATGCAGATAGGCGACTCTCACGTGAGGGGCAACATACTGCCTCATACCATACAGAACACGCTGCAGAAGTATTTCCCGCGACTCACCTTCGCCTACTACGGCATCAACGGGGCATGGGCAAAACGCTTCAACGAGCAGGACATGATCAACCGCGTGGCAGCCGAGCGTCCCGACCTGGTCATCGTGTCCTTCGGCACCAATGAGGCCCATGGAGCCAATCTCAATGAGGCGGTCCACGCCCAGACCATGCTTACGCTTATGAAGCGCATACGTGAGCGTTGCCCCAAGGCGCAGTTTCTCTTCACCACACCTCCTGGCAGCTTCATCTCACACCGCTCCCCCACAGGCAGGCGCGGCCGCCACACCACGTATTCCACTTCACGCGTGCCCAACGCCAACACTGGCCGTGTGGCACGCAGCATTGTCTCGTTCTGCAAGGCCAACAAGGCCGCTTCATGGGACCTCTACTCCATAGCCGGAGGAGACTCATACGCCGCCAACAACTGGCGCAACGCTGGCCTGATGAACACAGATGCCATACATTTCCTGGCATCAGGCTACACACTCCAAGGCAAGCTCCTTGGCGAGGCTCTCTACAAGGCATATTCACAGACTGCCCTGCCTGGCTCGCAGACACGCATGATGCATGAGCCGACGCCGAAGGAGAAGAAACCATACAAGTCGTTGCAGGGGTTCTGACTGACCAGGCAGAATATTCTTGAATATAAGGACTATGTAAAATCACAGAAAAGACTCAGACGAGACCAACGATGACGAGCGCTCTTTCATTGCGTATTGCCTCGGCATCACAAGACGGCAGCCTCTAATTCCACAAGATGAGATTGCCTGACACGCCTGCATACAATAAAACAGCATACAACAAAACAAGATTGAACACCTGCATAAATATGTTTGACATCGACTTCACACGTGTAGCAGCCGAACTGCTCTACCAGCCAGACTCACCGATGATATTCACCTCTGGCATATTCCTCTTCCTCTTTCTCGGATTCACGTTGATATACAATCTTCTGGGCAAGGCGGACACTCTCCGCATACTCTTCGTCACACTCTTCTCCTACTATTTCTACTACAAGAGTTCAGGCAT
This sequence comes from uncultured Bacteroidaceae bacterium, assembly GCA_934271655.1. Classification (GTDB taxonomy): domain Bacteria; phylum Bacteroidota; class Bacteroidia; order Bacteroidales; family Bacteroidaceae; genus Minthosoma. The sequence continues at coordinate 55,247 of CAKQRW010000001.1, forward strand.
GTTCTTCTGGCTGCTCGCCCTCGTCACAACGAGCGACTACTTCATCGCGCGCGCCATCGCAGGAGTGAAAGAGCGCGGGGCGCTGGCACGCACCCTCGTGTTTCTGTCGCTTGTACTCGACCTGGGACTGCTCGTCTTCTTCAAATACACAAACTTCCTTGGCGACACCGTCTGCACGCTCCTGGCCGACTGTGGCGTGCGCGTGCCAGCCAGCATTTCAGGCTCGTTCCTGCATGGAGTGGTATGGCAGCCACGAGAGATTTTCCTTCCTGTAGGCATTTCTTTCTTCACCTTCCAGTCACTCAGCTACACTATCGACGTCTACCGCGGCAACATACGCCCTCTCTCACGCCTGCTTGACTATGCCTTCTACGTGAGCTTCTTCCCGCAACTCGTGGCCGGACCCATTGTGCGCGCCCGCGACTTCATTCCACAAATACGCCGCAAACTTCTCGTGACGTCCGGCATGTTTGGAAATGGAGTGTTCCTTATCGTGGCTGGACTCTTCAAGAAAGCAGTCATATCCGACTACATAAGCGTCAATTTTGTCGAACGTATATTCGACCAGCCCGACCTCTACAGCGGACTGGAGAACCTGCTTGCCGTCTATGGCTACACACTCCAAATCTACTGCGACTTCTCTGGATACTCCGACATGGCCATAGGAATAGCCTTGCTGCTCGGTTTTGAATTCCCTCAAAACTTCAACAACCCATACACGTCGGCATCCATCACAGAGTTTTGGCGACGCTGGCACATCAGCCTATCCAGCTGGCTGAAAGACTATCTTTACATCAGCCTCGGCGGCAACCGCCACGGCAAGCTGCGCCAATACTTCAATCTGCTCATGACCATGCTGCTTGGCGGCCTGTGGCATGGCGCCTCACTCAACTTCGTGCTTTGGGGCGGCCTGCACGGCGTGTTCCTCTGTCTCGACAAGATGTGGCACTCTATCTGCCCAGCACTCAGCCCACTCAGCTACTTGCCGCGCAAAGGTGGCGAGCGTCCTGAACGCCCATGGTGGGCACGCGTCATCGTGTTCGCCAGCGGCATAGTCACCTTCCACCTCGTTGCCGCCTGCTGGGTACTCTTCCGCGCTCCCTCATTCACCATAGCCGACCAGGTGTTCCAGCAGATATTCCACAAGTTTGAGCCACAGATATTCCTGCAATGGTGCGACTCCTACATGGCTGTGGGCCTGCTCATGCTACTCGGCTACACGCTGCATTTCCTGCCGTCTGGCCTCTTCAACGCCATGCGCCGCTTTGTGGTGAAGTGCCCACTCATCCTGCAGGCCATTATCATAGTGGCGGTGGCCTATATCGTCATCCAGATCAAGTCAAGCGACGTGCAGCCTTTCATCTATTTCCAATTCTGACAAAAAGGCTCCGAACAGGCCACAGAGCTATAGAGACTGCAGAAGCTATAAGAACTATAGAGACTATAGAAGCTATAAAAAACATTTCACTAAAAAAACATCTCACATTATATGATACAACAACTCAATCTCCAAGCCATCACTCAGCTCCATGCTGATAAATACATCGAAGCCGCCACCAGAGTCATCAAGAGCGGCTGGTACTTGCATGGCGAGGAGACGAAACGTTTTGAGACAGACTACGCCAAATACATAGGCACAGAACATTGCGTGGCCGTAGGCAGCGGACTAGATGCCCTGCGCCTCATCATGCGCGCCTACAAGGAACTCGGAGTTTTCCACGATGGCGATGAGATCATTGTGCCGGCCAACACGTTCATAGCCACCATACTTGCCATAACAGACTGCGGACTCACTCCCGTGCTCGTTGAGCCTTCGCTGAGCAGCATGGAGATAGACATAGACAAGGTGGAGCAGAACATCACAGCTCAAACACGCGGCATCATGATAGTCCACCTCTACGGGCGCATGGCCTACGACGAGCGTCTGGACGACATATGCAAGAGCCATGACCTCATCCTCATGGAAGACTGCGCCCAAGCGCAAGGCTGCACCTTCAACGGAGTCAAGGCCGGAGCTATAGGCAGGGCCGCCGCGCACAGTTTCTATCCCGGCAAGAATCTTGGAGCCATGGGAGATGCCGGAGCCGTCACCACCAACGACACGGAACTGGCGTCAGCCATACGCGCTCTCGCCAACTACGGCAGTCCGAAGAAATATGAGTTTGAATACACAGGCATCAACAGCCGCATGTCGGAGATGGACGCAGCCATTCTCGACATCAAGCTGCAATACCTCGACGCAGAAAACGCGCTGCGCCAGCGTCTGGCAGACTACTACTACGACCATATCGACAACACGCAGGTGTCTCTGCCCGCACGACTTCCGCACGCCAACAACGTCTACCACCAGTTTCCTGTCCTCTGCCCACGCCGCGACGAGCTGCAGAAGCACCTGCTCGACTGCGGCGTGCAGACACTCATACACTACCCCATACCGCCACACCAGCAACGCTGCTACGCGTCAGCGCCATGGAACACCCCACAGCTCTCCCTTCCTGTCACAGAACTGATTCACAGCCAAGAGCTGTCTCTGCCTATGAACCCTGTCATAACAGGCACAGAGGCACAGGCTGTGGTCGGAGCCATCAACAGCTTTGAATGACATGGAAGTGTGGGTAGTGTGAAGCCATCAACAGCCTTGAGTGACCATGATGGCCTTGCCTGCACATGTCATCATGCCAAGAGGCATGCTATATGCCCATGCGGCACCAACTTATTCTAATTATTTGCTTTCATGAATGAATGCCCAAACGGCTGGCATCATTCAGGAATCACTCTGCTTAACAAGACACGAGAACTATATGAGTTTTGACGCAAAGGAACTGAAAGAGAAATACAATCCAGAAGGGTCTGTAACATGGAAGATGCAGAAACGCATGCTGGAAGTGCTTGAAGTCATTGACGGCATCTGCCAGCGGCACGGCATCCCCTACTGGCTGTCGGGCGGCAGCATGCTCGGAGCTGTGCGCCACCATGGCTTCATCCCCTGGGATGACGACCTTGACATCGAGATGCTGCGGCCAGATTTCGAGAAGCTTATAAAGCTGCTGCCCGCAGAGTTGCCGAGCAGCATGGCCCTGCAATGGCACACGACCGACCCGAATTATTTTTTCCAGTTTGCCAAGGTGCGCGACCGCAACAGCCAGCTCTTTGAGCGCAACGGCTATGACAAGGTATGGAAAGAACATGGCGTGTGGGTGGACATTTTCCCTCTGGAAAGGGTGCCGCTGTGGATGCACAAGCTGTCCAACGCCACGTTCGGGCACACATACAAGATGATGCGCACAGCCTCCGACCCCATGGCTGCAATGCCTCGTGTGCGTGCTCTGGCTGCCCTCAACCGCTGCCTCATATTTCCCGCCATGCGCGCGCTGGCCGCCATCCTGCCATGCAAGTACTACGACTTCGGGCTCGGAATCCCATACTACCAGAAGAGCCTGAAGGATGACTACCTGCCTGTGAGGTACGTCAAGTATGAGTATACCAAGGCACCCATCATGAAGGAAGCGGAGAAATGTCTGGCATACAGGTATGGCAACTACATGCAGCTGCCATCCAATCCTGGGGCGGAATACCACTCGGAGGACATAAAGATTTGGTGAGAGAAGGCTCTGCAACGCGCAAGAGACGGCATGAGCACCTGTTCACAAGTTATTTTTTGAGCACAACGTACAAAAAACATTTCAGAGGCCTACATACATGAAAACATCAGGGAAGCGGATACATATGTCAGAAGACGATAAGGCGGCACAGAGAGTGGAGGAAAAAATCAGGCGCAAGTTCAACAAGGGCTGTGTGGACTACCATCTCCTCGAAGACGGCGACCGCATACTCATAGCCCTATCCGGAGGCAAGGACTCACTTGAGCTGGCACGCCTCATGGCAGAGCGCGCCCGTATCTACCGTCCTTCTGTCACAGTGGAGGCTGCCCACGTCATCATGGACAACATCCCCTATGAGACCGACCGCAGCTTCCTCCAGTCATTCTGCGACGCACTCGGCATGCCGCTGCATATCCTGCACAGCCGTTTTGACGAGAGCACCGACCAGCGCAAGACACGCTGTTTCCTCTGCGCCTGGAACCGCCGCAAGACTCTCTTCTCCTTTGCAACGGAACACGGCTTCAACAAGGTGGCACTTGGACACCATCAGGACGACATCCTCACCACATGGCTCATGAACATCACATATGAGGGTTCGGCCACGCCAGCCATGCCGCCGTCGCTGCGGATGAAGCATTACCCTATAACCATCATCCGCCCGCTATGCCTCGTGGACGAGAAGTCCATCAGCACACTTGCCTCGCTGCTGCGTTTCCAGATGCAAAAGACTCCATGCCCTTATGAGGAAGCGTCAAGGCGCATCGACATGAACGGCATATTCCACAGACTTGAATCACTGAATCCCGAGGCCCGCCACAGCATGTGGAAGGCCATGACGGGACGTTAGAGCCTCCGCATGACTTAAATAGCATTAAAAACAAGCAGATATTGACAGGCACATAAGCTACATATGAAAAAAACTTGCTAATTTTGCAGTCGTTTTTAAAGACAAGGACACATTCTTACATGTATAGCATATGAAATCATTTGTCATACAAATTCTTTTTAAGTGCGTGCAGACACTTGCCATGGCACTCATGCCAGCATGCGCCATAGCGCAGCAAATCACGGCAGACAAGCACATGGACATGGAGATGACAGGTGAGCCAATATTTTCTCATCCTAAATACTACACTGGCATGGTGGAGTATGACGGAGAGATGATTCCCAGTTTCATGTATGGCGACTTCTACGTGTTTGGCAAGCTGGTGTTCAAAAACGCAGCACAAGCCCGCAAGTACTATAAGATAGCCAACAACATCAAGAAGGTCTATCCTATAGCATGCGAGATCCAAGCCACCGTGAACCGCACTATAGCACACATGGACTCACTTCCCACCAAACGTGAGAAGGACGCATATCTCAAGCAGCAGGAGAAGGAACTTAAGGCCATCTACTACCCAAAGCTGAAGAAGCTCTCGTTTAGCCAGGGCAAGCTGCTTATCAAACTGATAGACCGCCAGTGTGACATGACGGGCTATGAGCTTATCAAGAAGTACATGGGAAGCTTCAAGGCAGGGTTTTACAACGCCTTTGCCAGCCTGTTTGGCGCAAGCCTTAAGAAACAGTATGACGCAGAGGTAGACGACCGCCTGACGGAACGCGCCATCCTGCTCATAGAAAGCGGCCAGATGTGACCAAGGCCACGCTGTCACAGGCTGTCGCGCGTCAACAGCACGCACGTGCGCATCTCGCCCCTTTGCACATAACCACTCACTTAACCGACTCATTTATTTTTACGATAGATACATGTTGCGAAAACTGAAGATAACAGAAATGGGACGCATGAACGCGTCAGAGTTCAAGGCATCGGAGAAGATGCCGCTGACCATAGTGCTCGATGACGTGAGGAGCATGTACAACGTCGGCAGCGTCTTCCGCACAGCCGACGCTTTCCGCGTTGAGGCCATCTACCTGTGCGGCATCACTGCCTGCCCGCCTCATCCAGAGATACACAAGACCGCGCTCGGCGCAGAGGATACGGTAGAGTGGCGTCACTTCGCCACCACGATGGAGGCGGTGGAGCATCTGAAAGCCAACAGGCACGAGGTCTTCAGCATAGAGCAATGTGAGGGTTCCACGCTGCTTCAGGACATCAAGCTACGCCAGCTGGAGCCAGGCAAGACTGAAGGCTTTGCCATCATCATGGGCAATGAAGTGAAGGGAGTGAAGCAAGAGGTGGTCAACGCTTCTGACGGGTGCATAGAGATACCACAGTATGGCACCAAGCACTCACTCAACGTGAGCACCACAGCAGGCATCGTGATATGGGAGTTTGCGCGTCAGCTGCTGATAAAAGCGAGATAAGCCGATGAGAACAGACCTTCCATGCCGCGGGAAGCCATATCATTATTTCATATGATGACATGATTAGAGCCACACCTTTACACACAGTTCTCCTAAGCTCCACATATCGTTATCACAACTCTACACATCGTTATCCTATAGCTTGCCTATCGTTATCCTATAGCTTGCCTATCGTTATCCTATGGATTGCGTGTCGTTATCCTATGGATTGCGTATTGCTATCCTATGGATTGAGTATTGCTATGCCATACAAGCAGGAAATGCCTTTTCAACCTTTTCACCCAACTACAATAATACTGGTAAAACAAACTGCGATAGTTGTCCGCAGCTTGCTTAATGGCTTTATGTCCTACAAAATAGTATCAGTAAAATCCCCTTGTTTCATTTTTTAGAACATATGACACAAATGTGAAAGCGCCTTTTGCTTTTTAAGGGTACTTTTGCATTGCCTGTATAACTATGGCTTGGCTTCACACCTATCTTCTATGCCGTGCCTTCTTATGCATGGAACTATTATTCCACTATCTTAAACCCAAAAGATGAAACAAACCATCCTGCTCATGTCGTTGCTTGCGGCAGCGGCGGCCTCTGCTCAAAACCCTGTAATCAGAGACCAGTTCTCTGCCGACCCTACGGCAAGAGTCTTCAACAATAAGGTGTATCTCTACCCCTCACACGACATACCAGCGCCAGAGGGTCAGCGGCAAGACTGGTTCTGCATGGCAGACTACCATGTGTTCTCGTCCAGCAACCTTACCGACTGGGAAGACCATGGCGTAATCATCACCCAAAACAACGTGCCGTGGGTGCGCCATGACTCATACTCGATGTGGGCTCCCGACTGCGTGTGCAAGAACGGCAAGTACTACTTCTATTTCCCCTCTGCCTCCAAAGGCAGGCAAGGCTTCGGCATAGGCCTGGCAGTAGCCGACAGTCCGGCAGGACCTTTCACATGCGAGCCAGAGCCCATCAAGGGCGTGATGGGCATAGACCCATGCGTGCTTATCGACGATGACGGCAAGAGCTACATGTACTGGGCAGGAGGCCCCATGCGCGGAGCCTTGCTGAAAGACAACATGAAGGAGCTGGACGGTGAGGCCAGGAACATGGAGGGGCTGCCAGACGGATTCAAGGAAGGGCCGTTCGCCTTCAAGCATGACAACCACTATTACCTGACATTCCCATGGGTGAGAAAGGAAGGCGGCACAGAGACACTTGCGTATGCCATGTCGGAGCATCCGCTCGGTCCATGGACATTCAAGGGCATCATCATGGCCGAGTCGCCCACAGGCTGCTGGACCAACCACCATTCCATCGTGGAGTATGACGGGCAATGGTATCTCTTCTATCACCACAACGACTACTCTCCCAACATGGACAAGAGACGCTCCACACGCATAGACCGCCTCTTCTTCAACGCAGACGGCACCATCAAGGAAGTAAGGCCCACGCTGCGTGGAGTGGGAATAAACAAGGCGACTGAACGCTTGCAGCTCGACCGCTACAGCCGCGCGAGTCATGATGTGGAGACGGCGCTGCTCGACACGGTGAACACATTCAGCGGCTGGGAGGCCATCTTGCCTGCTAAAGGCAGCTGGCTGGAATATGAAGATGTGGATTTCTCCGCGCTGGAAGACTGCTATGTGACAGCCCATGTTATGGCGCATGACAACACGGCATTCACCCTGCGCGAAGGCGGCCACAAAGGGCGCGTCATTGCCCGCGGCGAAGTGGCTTGCAAGACAGGCGGCATGCGTCCACGCGACAACAGCGGCAAATGGATGACAGTGACAGTGCCTGTGGCACACGTGCCTAAAGGCGTAAAGAGCATCAGCTTCTGCTGCGAAGGCAAGGAGATGCACGTCGACTGGGTGCAGTTCAAGAACCGCGACAAGTATTTCTCTCCTGCTCCGGCAACATCCACTGCACCTGATGCCGACGGATTCATACGCCGCTGGCTTGTGCTTGAGCCAATCAACAAGCCCAACCCCACCAACACGGTCTTCGTGGACAGCTATCTGCGCAAGGAACTCAGCAAGGAATACTTCAAGGGCCAGTTCACCACCGTGCCAAAGGACAGGCAGACCGTCAAGGCTGATGGGCAGACGCTGCGGTGGCATGCGCTGGAGAGCGAGAGATACAACATGAAGCTGTTCCGCTTTGCCGAGCAGATGGGCAAGCATGTCTATGGCGTGCTCTTCTGGGCCGTGACCATCATCGACTGCGATGAAGACATCGACAATGTCCGCTTGGCCGTCGGCAGCAACTCAGCCTCCATGTGGTGGCTCAATGGCAAGGAAGCTCTGCTCCTCTCTGGCGACCGCCGCATGGTGAAAGATGATGGCATGTCGCCTCGGCTCATGCTGAAGAAAGGACGCAACATACTGCGCGGAGCCATCATCAACGGTCCTGGGATGAGCGACTTCTGCGTGCGCTTCGTCAACGAGAAGGGCGAGCCTGTGAGGAACATCAAGATAAACCATAAGTAAAAACCAAACTCCTACTTGCAATATGAAAATGAAAAACAAGCGCGCCCTGCACAGCGTGGCTGTCATGCTGCTGGCACTTTCGGCTCACGCCCAGACAGGGCAGCCCTATATACATGACCCGTCTACACTGGCTGAATGCGATGGCAAATACTACACGTTTGGCACAGGCAGCGGTGGCCTCATCACCGAAGACGGATGGTCGTGGAAAGGCGGAGCAGTGCGCCCTGGCGGCGGAGCAGCCCCCGATGTGCTGAAGATAGGCCAGCGCTATCTGGTCATCTACGGAGCCACAGGAGGCGGACTGGGAGGCGGACACAACGGACGAATACTCACGATGTGGAACGAGACGCTTGACCCCGCTTCTCCAAAGTTCAAATACACAGAGCCTGTTGAGGTGGCATCGTCCGACGGCATGGAGGACAATGACGCCATAGACCCCGGACTTCTCCTTGACCCAAAGACAGGCAGGCTATGGGTGAGCTACGGCACCTATTTCGGCAACATACGCCTCATTGAGCTTGACCCGAAGACTGGCAAGCGCGTGAAGGGCAACAAGCCACTCGACATCGCCATAGACTGCGAGGCCTCAGACCTCATCTGCCGCGATGGCTGGTATTATCTGCTCGGCACACACGGCACATGCTGCGACGGGGTGAACTCCACATACAATATCGTTGTGGGACGCTCGCGCAAGGTCACAGGCCCATATGTTGACAACGTCGGGCGCGACATGTTCCACGGAGGCGGCAAGATGGTCATTGCAGCAGGCGACCGCGTGTGCGGCCCCGGACACTTCGGTCGCACCGTCATCGACGAGGGAGTGGAAGTGATGTCATGCCATTATGAGGCAGACCTCAACCAAAGCGGCCGCAGCGTGCTCGGCATCCGCCCGCTGCTGTGGAAAGACGGATGGCCGCACGCAGGCGACAGGTTCAAGGAAGGCACCTATGAGATAGAGTCTGAGCGGCGCGGCTACGCTCTCGAGCTGGCAGTTGACTTCATCCGCATGAAGCAAGAGCGGCAGGCATGGTTCAACATCAATCCTGATGCTCCTGTGACTCCAATGGCAAGCCAGACTCTCGCAGAGGTGGAAGGCACATGGCCCAAAGGGAACATTCCGGCACGCTTAGGCGACTACATGTTCCGCCCTCACCAGCGCTGGGCCATCACGGCTGTGCCTGAGGCTGGTGGCTACCTGAGCAATCCTTACTTCAAGATAACCATCGAAGGGACTGAAAGAGCACTCTCGGCAACGACCGAGATGGAGGTGGGCACCGTGCCCAAGTTTACTGGAGGCGATGAGCAGCTGTGGCGCATAGAGCAACTGACCGACGGCACTTTCCGCATCATGCCAAAGCGCATTCCCGGACAGAAGGCATTAAACACTAAGTATGTGCTCTACTCAGCGGGCGACAGCACTCCCACTCTCGCCGAATATGATTTCAAGTCTGACAACTCAAAGTGGAATTTCAGAAACCACTAAGGCGTGCAGACAAAGCACATGCACACTATAGTTGCCTTCATGCGTCCATTGGCATGACAGCGCAAGGGCGCGTCAATAAAAACGCTTGTGCCCCGGAAGATTCTGTTTCTTCCGGGGCACAATGCCTTATATACGCCATGCGTCACTTCTTCTTTATTTCATAGCCTATCTTGGCAAAAGCCTTCACATAGTCATCCATCTTGGCTTTACGCTTGTCATAGACTATCTTCACCGCCTGGTCTGGCACAGAGGTCTCTATCCTCTTTGTGCCCTTCACGAAACGGATGTTCTCCTTTATTTTCTTTTCGCACCCAGAGCAATGCATCTGTGGAGTGGTGGTGACAACAAGGGTGTCGCATGTGGTCTCCTTCTTCTGCGCACTCATCGTAAGCGCGCTCAACGCCATTATGGCGATGCTGAATGTCTTTTTCATATATATATGACTCTTATCTAATTTAATATATTGTACTTCTGGTTACATCGTACATCTCCATCAAGTAATGTTCAAATGTACTTCTAATTATATCATGCATCTCCATCAAGTAATGTTCAAAAGATGACAGCGCAGATATTGTTTTGCACATCTACTCCTTTTCCAGCTTGAAGCGTATTCCCACATAAGCCATGGCTCCGTCTGTCGGGCCCCATATCTGTGTGGCATCAAAGGAAGGCGACCAGGGATTGGAGGCTCCGATGACAGGATTCTTCATCTTGTAGCCAGTAAGGTTCTCTCCTCCTGCATAGATAGAGAAATGCCGGAACTCGCGCGTGGCCTGCGCCTGCAACTGAAAGAAAGCCGGGTAGGCTGTGTCGTCATAGAGCCTTCCCCCACCATTGAGATGTCCCGTCACGTCAAACTGCCACAGCTCTGTAGGAGTCTTGTATGAGAGTGTCAGCATGCCCTTGTGCTTCGGGGTCAGCGGACGACGGCGCAGGATGCCATCATAAGTGGTCCGCACGTCATTGAGACGGAAGGCTGCGGTGGCTGTGAATCCATCAAAGAAAGGATATGTGGCATCCACTTGCAGCGTGTGGCTGTAGCTCCTGCCGTCGAGGTTCTCGAAAGAGACTGTATGCTCTCCTTGCTTGCCATCCACATTCACCACCATCTGGTGCATAAAGTGCGTGTAATAGTATTCCGCATTCAGTTCCAGGTTCTTTCCTGCCACGGGAACACTAAGAGAGGCAGACAGTCCGTAGTTCCACGCCTCCTCTTGGCGGAGTGCCTTGTCGATGAAGAGCGTGCGTCCGCTTGCCAGCATCGACACATTCTCAGCCAGCGCATGCGCCGTGCGGTAGCCCTTGCCCGCAGAGGCGCGCAAGGTGAGAGCCTGCCAGGGCGAGTACTTCATGTGCAGGCGCGGAGTGACAAACGAGCCGTGCAGGCTGGAATGGTCCCAACGCAGTCCTGGCATGAACGTGAACTTGTCGCCCATCTTGTACGTATACTGTGCGTAGGCTCCGTATGTGGTCTCCGTCGGGGTGTTCACTTGCGGCAGGGAACCCTCGGTGCGCTCCTTGTAATAGTCATGGTTGACAGCCACTCCAGCAGACAGACTATGGCTATCGGCCACATCTGTCTCCAGCATCAGCTGGGCATATCCGTTCTTCTGTGTCACATCATACACGTTGTTTCCAAACATGTAGTCGGCATCATGCCATGAACCGTGAAGCATGAGGGCTATGCTGGTGTTGTGCTCATCTTGCAGCATCACGGCATTCTTCCATTGTGTCTCATACCTGTCCGTGTTGGAGCTGACGCCATAGTGCGGCACAGCAGGCGCGCCTGCGTGATGGTGGCTCATGCCGCTCTGGCGCTCGTCCCTCAAGGCTCGTCCCGACCATTGGGAGATGAAGCCTGGCGACACATATGCCCAGCGATGCATCACGTTGTACTGGCGTATCTTCGGCATGTCCATAAATCCGTCGCCGTCACCGTCGTGGTCACGCTGGCGATTCTCATAGTGAAGGAGCACGCCTGTGGACAGCTTGTCGTTGAGATGCACGTTGGCGTCGGCGTTTGCCTCAAGCTTCAGCTGCGAGTCGAAGTACAGGTTTCCCCTCACTCCGTCTTGAGCCTGCGGCTTGGCAAACTCGATGTTTATCTGTCCTGTGGTACTCTCATAGCCGTTCTTCACGCTCGAAGCACCTTTGGACACCTGTATGGACTGCATCCACGGTCCTGGCACAAAGCCGAGGCTGTAGGGAATGCTGGCTCCACGCAGGTTGGGGACATTCTCTGTGAGCATCTGCACGTAGGTGCCGCTCAGTCCCAGCAGCTTGATTTGCCTGGCTCCCGTAGCCGCGTCGGAATAGCTCACGTCTACCGACGGGTTGGTAGTGAATGACTCGCCCAGGTTGCAGCAGGCGGCTCGCACCAGCTGCTGCTGCCCTATTATCTCGGTGTTGTCCACCCTGTGCTTTGCCTTCATGCCTATTTGGCTCTTCACCACCACGCCTCTCAGCTCCTTGGAGGTCTGTGTGCTGTCGGCCTGAGCCCAAGCGAAGCCTGGCGATGAGGCCAATAGAATATAAAGCAGTCTGTTTCTCATACCTTATAAGTCTTTTTTGGATGCAAAGGTAGTCATTTTGTGCGCAGTCGCATTTACACAATTCGGGAATAATTTTACAAGCTGCCTTTCCTGTCACTCCTTCTGTTGCCAGCTGATTGAAGCTTCATGCCTATGGGCAACTCACACATTCAGACTTCCTCCCACTCCTACAGGCTGTCCAACGGGCAGCGCTCTGCTCTCATGTGGTCTTTCTTGAACTGCGAGGGCGACATGCCTGTCTCCTGCTTGAACTGCGAGCTGAAGTGTGCCGGACTGCTGTATCCCAGCATGTCAGCTATCTCGTTGATGTTCTTCTGGTCGTAAGAGAGCAGTTCCTTGGCATACTCAATGCGCAGCGTCACGCAATAGCGCTCTATCGTCATTCCCCTCACCTCAGAGAATAGCTTGCTAAGCGTGCTGTAGTCTTTCAGCAGCTTCTGCTGAAGATAGTCAGACAGCCTCATGCGGTTGCCCTCTGTCCTCACCCAGCTTATGACGCCGCGGCGTATGCTCTCCACGAGCACAGTCTGCTTATCCTCAAGGAGGTCAAAACCAAGCGCACGCAGCGATTCCCTCACAAGCTGCATCTGACTATCATCCAAAGTCTCTGCAAGGACAGCCTCGCCAAGCCTCACTTCCGGGGATTGGCATCCGTGTTCCATGAGCATTTGCTTCACGGCTGCGACACATCTGGGGCATACCATATTCTTTATGTGCAGTGTTGTCATAAGCGTTTGTGCTGTATTATACTTGCGTTGTAATATATGCTTGTGCTATTATATATATATCTTGTGCTATTATATATATATATTGTGTTGCATAGCAGCGGGAATGTGCCATCCTTGTGACCTATTTGGGAGAAAGGTCTGGATGTCTTATCACGCCTTTCGCTAATCAAGAGCGAAGGTAGTGTTTTTAAAGCTAATAAGAAAAACAATAGAACAGAAATGCATTTTTACATATTCTTTTTTATCTTTTATAAATTCAAAAGCTTCGCTGAAACAACCTTTTTGGACAAAAGGCAATGGCAATATGGATTATTTGTCGTACCTTTGTGACCGAATCTTTTGGGGTTCGTAGACACGATCAATAAGGGAAATAGGTGAGAGTCCTATACAGACCCTGCTGCTGTGAGTCTTTTCAAAAAGGCGCGCGACAAAAAACCACTGGTTGGGGAATCACTCCAACTGGGAAGGCGCCGCTGCGCTGAAGACGAAGTCAGAAGACCTGCCCCAATACAACAAAAGTGCTATTAGCTCTTCCAGGGTATGAAGGCTGTAGACAAAACCAATAATATATGTATATAAAAAGCAAGGCCATCGCTTTGCTGGCGTTGCTGTGCGTGTCTGTCACAGCGGCGGCACAAGGCAGTGTCCGTGGCAAGCGCAAGGCAGACTTGTCCAGCGACACGCTGCAGCTAAAGCAAGTGATGGTGTTTGGCAAAAGTGCCAGCCAGCAGATTAGGGAAAGTGCTTATTCCGTCAACGCCATTGACATAAAGTCGACAGCGAGCAGCATCAGCAATGTGGCAGATATCGTAAACCGTTCAGCAGGCGTGAAGATACGCACAGAAGGCGGAATGGGCAGTGACTTCGACCTTTCGCTGAGCGGACTGTCGGGCAACTCGGTAAAGTATTTTGTAGATGGCGTGCCGCTAAGCACATTGGGCGGCAATGTCACTTTGCAGAACATACCCGTCAACACCGTGGAACGCATTGAGATCTACAAGGGTGTGGTGCCAGCCTACCTCGGTTCCGACGCTTTGGGCGGAGCCGTGAACATCATCACCAGGAAACATGCCAACACCAGTTTTCTGGACGCATCTGTCAGCGCAGGCTCGTTCGGCTCCTATATAGCAGAGGCCAATGCAAAATATGAGATGCCGCATACAGGCCTCATCATCCACCCAAGCTTTTCTTACAACACATCTGACAACGATTATAAGGTAAAGGACGTGAAGGTGTGGGACGAGGATGCGGACAAATACGTGCGCACCACCCGCAAGCGCTTCCACGATGGCTACAGCAGCATCATTGGCCAGCTTGAGCTGGGTGTGGAGAAAAAGAAATGGGCAGACGCATTCTTTGTGTCGGCCTCATACACCAACACAAGCAAGCAGCTACAGACCGGAGCCACGCAAGACCGCGTGTATGGCAAGGCCGAGCGGAAGCAGTACGCATGGAACGCGCAGGCCAAATACATGAAGCGAGACTTCCTGCTCAAGAACCTGTCCGCCAGCATGCTGCTCTCATACACCTACGACAATGCCCTCACCGTCGACACAGCTTTCCGCAACTATGACTGGAACGGAAATTACACAGAGACCACGTGCAACGAGATCATGCGCCGCAGCAAGATGATGCGCCGCTACGTGCGTCCGCTCACCGTGGCAAGAGCCAACCTCAACTATGCCATCAACCATGGCCACAGCATCAACATCAACTACATGCTCACCCACACAGAAAACCGCCGCACCGACGACCTCGGGCTGGACGACGACTTCACTCCATCCAATGACAAAGTTGCCAAACATGTGCTGGGACTCACGTACAACCAATCCCTCTTTGACGGGAAAATGGCCAACGCCTTTTTCATCAAAGACTACATCAACCACGTCAACATCGGGCAGAAAGACCTATACTGGATTACCAACTCGCAAAGCGTCAAGTCGGAGACAACCAAAAACAATCTTGGCGGCGGAGCAGGAGTGAGATACAAGTTTGCCGAACCGCTCGCCATAAAACTTGGCTATGAGCGCACTGTGCGCCTGCCGCAGGCACGAGAGCTGCTTGGCAACGGCACTACCGTATATCCCAACCTGAAGCTCAAGCCCGAGATGAGCCACAACGTCAATATAGGACTGTTTGGCAACACCAGCTTTGGACACGGCGACCAGCGTCTCTCCTATGAGGCCACCGCCTTCTATCGCGACGTGAAAGACTACATCTTCCTCGTGGTCTCAGAGGCGGAGGGCATGTACCAGTATGACAATGTCAAGAGCATCAGAGTGACAGGCTTCGACGCAGAGGCAAGATACAGCTACCAGGACTGGCTGCAGCTCAACGCCAACTGCAGCTACCAGCATTCCATCAACATGAACCGCTATCTCGACGACGGCAAGGAATCGGTCATCTACAAGAACAAACTGCCAAACAAGCCATGGCTTTTCGCCAATGCCGACTTGCAGCTATCCAAGAACGGACTGTTCCAGCAAGGCGACCGCCTGCGGCTCAACTATGCCTACCAGTATGTGCATTGGTTTTTCCTCACATGGGAAGGCTTTGGCTCACTGCAGTCGAAAAGCCGCATCCCCACGCAGAATTTCCATTCTGCATCAGTCACCTACTCCTGGCAAAGAGAACGCTACAGCTTCACCGTCAGCTGCGACAACCTGTTCGACTGTACAGCCTACGACAACTTCAAGCTGCAGAAGCCTGGACGCTCGCTGATGACAAAGTTCAGGGTGTTCATCAACTGAGGGAGCCTTGGAGACTGCCACAAACAATGCCAACCGACAACAATAAAACTTTATAAACATATTCATCATCAAAAAAAAGACTATGAAGACATTCAGATTTCTCTCATTAGCCCTCGCTGCAATGGTCGCTGCCACGTCATTCACCGCATGTAGCGACGACGACAACGACGCAGACAAGCCCATTGATGGCGTAGAGCAGATAAAAGATGTGCACTACGACGTGTGGGTATCACTCAACGGCACCACAGGCATGGGCTCTGGATCCACCGCCACATCCATCATCGTGCGCAGCCTCAACTCATTAGCGGACAGCACCATGACCATCGACTTCAAGAACGAAGGCGCCGACGTCACATCTGTGATGGATGAGGAGGTCATCGTCAAGAATGGCTATTACTATCAGGCCAACCCTCTTGGCACCAACGCCAACTACTCTAAGTTCAAGATAACCAATACTGGCGTGCAGACCATAGCCGAGCGTCCCTTCGGCGTGAATACCTTCAAGGATCGCCGCTACACCCACGCCTGGCTCTCCGACAGCCAGTTCGTCATCATGGCTGCCAACGGCAACACAAACGACATCATCTGGACAAAAATAAAAGACAACGGCACAAGCCTGACCATTGAAAGCGAAGGCAATCTCGACCTTGCCGCAGCGACAGGCATAGCCAAGTTCTCCACGTCAGGACTCCTGCGCTACCGCAAATCAGACAACACACTCATATACGTGTTCCAAAACAAGAACGCCACCACATCGTTCTTCGTGGCCTTCATAGATGCAACAACCATGAAGGTGAAAAATTTTGTAGAGGAGACGCGTGCGGCTCTGCCTGCCGGCACAGCCTATGGTGAGCTGCTCCAGAACAAACTCTTCATGGATGAGCACGAGAATCTGTACATCGCAGCCAACACTCCTTTTGCCAACGACAGAGCCAAGTCAACAACAAGTCAGTATGGCCGCCTTCTTCGCATCAACGCAGGCGAGTTTAAGACAGACGATAACTATCTCGGATACAACAAGCCAAGCTGCGAGAATGAGACAGAGCCATCTCTCGCATACAGCTCAAAAATCATCACCTGCGACTATCTCGGCAAGAACAAGGCCCTCCTCTATCTCCAGGATCCTGTATTCACAGGCTGCGCCTCTTCCAACAAGGAGTACACAGGCTGGGGAGGCTCTGCACAGTACAACTGCTACTATGCGATACTTGACCTCACTACCGACGCTGTCACTGAGGTGTCTTGCAACGGCGCACCTCTCCCATACAACAACGGCACTTTCTCCCAACGCTCATTCGTACTGAACAACAAGGCTTACATTGGCACAAATCCTAAAGCTGGCAACCCTGTAGTATACATCTACAACATCAGCACCGGCAAGGTCACTAAGGGAGCAAGCATAAAGGAAGGATACGACTTCGACCGCATCGTGTACGTGAATGGCAAGTGATTCCGCCTGGCATAAGCCAAGAGGCTTCATCCTGAACAGCCTACTATGCTAATGAAAGGCATGACAACAAAACGTCAATACACAAAACAGATGAAACTATTCAAGACATTGCACAGCGTGGCCGGAACGGCCATCGCTGTGTTCTTTTTCATGTGGTTCTTCACAGGACTGGTGCTCATATACCACCCATACCCGCGATTGGACGAGCAGCAACAGAACCATCTCAGGGAAGACATCAAGGCCGACTCCCTGCTGCCCATATCCTACTACACAGACTCTCTTGCCGACGACACAGTGCAGTTTCTGAGAGTGAGCCAACGTCTCGGACAGCCCCTGGTGACGGTTGGCACAGCCGACTCCTCCTACACCATGTGTTCAGACACCACTGCGGAAAGACACAGTGTCACCTTCACAGATGTAGAGGACGTAGCCTCTCTGTGGATTGGCTCCAAGCCAGCCAGAGTAGACACACTGCACGAGAGGGCTCAATGGATTCTATACGAGCGATATGAGCGCGCCATGCCGATATACAAGTTCACTTACGATGACGATGAAGGCCATGAACTCTTCGTGTCGGGCAAGACAGGCGAGGTGCAGCAGCTCACTACACGCAGCCAACGCATCTGGGCTTGGCTCGGAGCCATACCGCACAAGTTCTACTACCCATGCATACGCAAGGACGTAGACCTCTGGAAGACCGTCATCACGACAGGCGGCATCATCTGCCTCCTGGCAGGCTTGTCGGGCTTTATCTACGGATGGGCTCTGCAGACAAGAGTGGCAAGAAAAAAGGGATGGCTTTGCAATCCGTTCAAGAATCCAGTCTACAAGTGGCACCACATTCTTGGCCTCATCTTCGGAGTGTTCATCATCTGTTGGGGCATAAGCGGAAGTCTTTCCATGCAGAAAGTGCCCAAATGGCTAGTGCCATACGAGAATGAGTACAGCATGTACGCTCCAGACATATGGGAAGGCGACTCGCTGCCGCTCCACTCTTACCATCTCGACTACCGCAGGATTATAGCAGAGTACCCCGACGTCAAGCAGGTGGAATGGCATGTCATTGGCGGCAAACCTGCCTACACAGTCATATCCGACAGCAACTGCATCTTTGTCGATGCCACAGACACCGTACCCAAGCCTCTCACCGTGACTGCAGAGTCGGTAAGCCGCGCCATGCACCGCCTGTACGGTGAGGACACGCAAGTCAACGTGCAACTCATGAAGGACTATGACGAGTACTATATGGCCTCTTACGACACGCACCAGAACCTGCCTGTCTACAAGGTCACGGTAGATGATGCCGACGGCTCCACATACTACATAGGTGTGGATAATGACTATTGCCGCTATTTCAACAACAACAAGAAAGTGCGCAAGTGGCTCTTCGGAGCCATGCACTACCTCAACATCAAGGGCATAGCCGACAAGCCTCTGCTATGGCACACATGCATGTGGATTCTCTGCCTGGCAGGCATGGCTATATCACTCACAGGCATTGCACTTGGTGTAAGATATGCACGCAGGAAGGCGCACAAGATACACCGGCATAATGTAACAACGTGATATCACGGCATAATGTCACGGCGTGATATGCTGTGCCCATGTGGAGCACAAAACAACACCATGACTCCATACACACAGCACCCGTTTTGTTCTGCTGTTCCTTTAAACATACGCTAAAACCGACTATTCGCCCTTAGCGTCATCAACACCGCACTGGCAATAAAAGCAAGATGACACGTCTTATTTTACCGCATAGCTGTCTGGTGTTGATGGCGCTAATTCATTATGTCAATATGATTTGTGATATGTGGCGATGTAAGCATCCAGGTGTTGATGGCGCTAATTCATTATATCTATATGACGCGCTGCTTCACAAACATGTGCCACACAAATGCCTGCTCAAACATATGCCAGCGGCAATACGCACAGCAGATTCACGTTTGTCTGCAAATATGGCACATTTTACAATACACCCTGCCATTAAAAGAAAAAAAAAACTAAAAGAGCATGGCAGCCAATGATTTTTCGTAACTTTGCAGCCGCATACAGAGTTGTTACACAAAACATTAAGGAGCTGACATTATGAATACATTCCATAAAATCTTGTTCGCCATTCTAATAATGGCTTTTATAGTTTTGCCAGCATCGGCAAGAAAGAAGAAAAGAAAGCAGACAGAACCACCCAAGTCGGCGTATTGCCTGTTCACAGGACGCGACTCAGTAAAGATGTCTGGAGTGATGAACGTGATAGAGAAAGGAGACAGCGTCTTTCTCGAATTGCCAGCCTCGCTGATAGGCAGGGAATTTCTGGTTGTCAACCGCCTGCAGCAAGTGCCAAAGGAGCTTAACGAGAGCGGAGTGAACCGTGGCATCAACTATGAGAACCAGACCATCCGCTTTGAGTGGGACAAGAAAAAACATGCCGTAGAGATCCGCCAGCAGCGTGCCACACCGATAGTGAGCGAGTTTGACAACATATCCCGCTCTGTGAAGGAGAACTACATAGACCCCATCATAGCTTCCATCAAGATAAGGGCTGTTGGCACAGACTCTGCGTCAGTCATCTTCCCTGTGAACAAGCTCTTCAACGGAACGGACGACTGCCTGAATGATGTGTTCCATAAAATAAATATACCCAACTCCCCCAATCGCGACCTGAGCCGCATAGTCAGCGTGAAGGCCCACGAGCAGAGTGTCACAGCCACCAGCGAACAGACGGTCATTGTGCATGAGGGCACAGACAAGGTCAACGTGACTGTAGTAGTGTCAAGCACACTGTATCTGCTCGACAAGGAGCCAATGGCCGGACGTGAGGAAACAGCCAGAGTGGGATATTTCGCAGAAGAGCGGCTGTTCTACTCCGATGACCAGCAAGACGTGAAGACCAAACGGTTCATCAACCGCTGGAGACTGGAGCCTAAAGACGCAGAAGCTTATAAAAGAGGGGAGCTGGTGGAACCAAAGAAACCCATCGTGTTCTACCTTGACCAAAGGATACCCGCATCCATCCGTCCTGCCATACGCAAAGGCATAGAAGACTGGAATGTGGCCTTTGAGTGCGCGGGGTTCAAGAATGCGGTGCGAGCCGAGGAGATGACAGACAGCATGGAACGCGAGGACGATGACATGCGCTACTCCACACTCACATACGCAGCCTCAGAAAAAGCCAACGCCATGGGACCATGCGTGGCAGACCCCCGCAGCGGTGAGATACTGGAAGCAGACATCATTTGGTGGCACAATGTGCGCTCACTGCTGACACGGTGGCTGAAGGTGCAGACAGGAGCTATAGACCCACGAGTGCGCACTCCTCACATCCCCAACGAGCTCATCAACGATGCCGCGCGTTTTGTGGCCACACATGAGGTGGGACACTCTCTCGGACTGCGTCACAACATGAGAGCCTCATCAGCTTATCCTACCGACTCACTGAGAAGCAAGACCTTCACCGACCGCGCAGGAGGCACCTCTGCCAGCATAATGGACTATGCGCGCTTCAACTATGTGGCACAGCCTGGCGACGGGGTGACAGTCACCTCGCCACACATAGGCCCTTATGACATGATGGCCATAGAGTGGGGCTACCGCTGGTATGAGACTGAAGATGAGGCCAAGACCGAACTCGCCAAATTCCTGCGCAAGCATGACGGGCCAGAATACATGTACAGCGAAGCGCAAAGCTACCGAACAGCCGTCGACCCAAGGTCACTCAGCGAGGATTTGGGTGACAATTCGGTGAAAAGCTCCAAGTATGGCTTGGCCAATCTGAAGCGCATCATACCCAACGTGGACGCATGGACACGCACCTCTGAGCCGTGCCAGACCTGGGACAATGCAGCAGACCTGTGGGGCACAGTGATTTCACAATGGGACCTGTACAATTACCATGTGATGGCAAACATTGGCGGCATCTACCTTGAGAACACCTACATGGGCGACGGCACGCATAGCTTTGCATACGTGGAAAAAGAGCGTCAGAAGGAAGCAGCACAGTATCTCATTGACGAGGTGCTGACATACCCCGAGTGGCTTTTCTCTCCTAATGTGGCCAAATACACATATCTGCTACGCAACAAGCGTGAGGAGCATCCGTCCACAGCATGGAAGAACGAGGTCAACTACATCATGTGGGACATGCTTGCGAATGAGCGCCTGATGCGTATGGTGCAGAACGAGTATGAGCAGAAAGGCAAAGCATTCACCGCCACCGAACTGATGGACATGCTCTACAAGGCTGTCTTCGCAAGCAAGGCCCAGCCCGACGCCATGCAGCGCTACACACAGAAGGCGCTGGTGGACGCTCTCATCACAGCTGCCGCAGAGGCTGAGGGAGTGAAGATAAACAAGTCGCTCTATGAGGATGAAGGAAGAGTGGCGCATGAGACCATATGCCCGCTATGCGATGAAGACATGAACCTCTCAAGCAGGTCAAGAACAATATCCTTCACCAGCACACAGATAAGCCGCACCAGCGACCCCATCAGCCTCAAGCGAGGACTGCTCATGCGCATTCTCCAGTATGCCAAGTCGCATGCAGGCAATGCAACGATACAGCAGATGCACTACACAGACATTGCACAACGCATAGAGACTGCACTCGGATTATAAAGAAAGCAAAGAGACTCCACGCATATTTAATGACATGAAAAAGAAATACATCGCAATAGCATTGCTGACACTTGCCCCTATGTGGGCAACGGCTCAAAGCAAGAAGAGCAGCGCCAAGTCTGACAGCATATCCAAAGATATGGAACTGAAGGACTTTGTGGTAACAGGCTATCAGAAGATAGATCGGCGCAAGATGACAGGATCGTCCACAACTGTGAAAATAGACGAGGGAAAGGTAGGCGCCATACACAACATAGACCAGGCACTGAGCGGCCAGGTGGCAGGACTGTCGGCCGTGACAAGCTCTGGCGCACCGGGAGCACCGCTGAAAATCCGCATACGAGGCATCTCAAGCATCAACGGCAGCCAGGATCCTCTGTGGGTGTTGGACGGCATACCGCTGGAGGGCACAGACATACCATCCACCGATGAGCTGAAAGACATAGACAACCTCTACCAGACAAGCATAGCTGGCATCAATCCGGCCGACATTGAGAGCATCACGGTGCTGAAGGATGCCGCAGCCACTGCCATCTATGGAGCGAGAGCCGCCAATGGAGTGATTGTCATATCCACAAAGCGCGGCAAGGCTGGAGCGCCTGTGATAAACTTCAATGCCAAACTAACATGCAGCCCCAACATAGACCTTGACCGTCTTAACCTGCTCAACAGCAATGAGAAGGTGAACCTGGAGCTAGACCTCTTGCGCTCAGGCTACACATACCGCGAGAACAAGGGAGACGTGGCGCGCATCCTCTCTGCGCTTGGCGAGACAGAAGCCTTCAAATCGGGCGGATGGAACGCACTCAGCTCCGACGCACAGCAGCGCGTCAACAGTCTGCGAGGCATCAACACTGACTGGAACGACATTCTGATGCGCACAGCTCTCACACAGGAGTATGGATTCAGCGTCAGCGGCGGTGGCAACAAAGCCACATACTATGCCTCTGTAGGATATTACGACCAGCAAGGCAATGTGAAGGGCGTGGACGCCAACCGCTTCAACACCACGCTGAAAACGACCGTGCGCATCAACGAGAACCTCAAGATAGGAGCCTCGCTCTTTGCCAGCCAGCGCAAGCAGCACTCATTCATGACCGACTACAACGGATTTGTCAATCCTGTCTACTACAGTCGACTGGCCAATCCTTATTTTACGCCCTACGATGCCAACGGCAACTACAATTATGACATCAATGTGCAGGGAGGCAAAGAGGACAGCCAGCTCGACTTCAATATCTTTGAAGAGAGAACCAACACGAGCCACGACCGCACCGACCGCCAGGTGATGGCCATCTTTGACGCAGAGCTGACTCTGGCACGATGGCTGAAATTCAACACCCAGGTGGGCTTGCAGGTAGAAGACAACACCATAGACAAGTATGCCGGACAGAACTCTTTCGCCATGCGCAAAGACCTGGAACGCTCGCTCTACACATACAGCGACGGGCAGCGGCCATTCCTGCCTACCACAGGCGGCATGCACAAAGTGACCGAAGGACACTCTTCGCAGTGGACATGGAAGGGCATGCTTGAGGCACAGCACAGTTTCGGAGAATACTTGCAGCACGAGGTGCAGTTCATGGCAGGCTCGGAAGTACGCCACATCGACACCAACAGCACCTATTCAGCCGCTTACGGCTACGACCCGCGCACACTGACCAGCCAGACTGTCTACTTCCCCACGGAAAACGCAGCTTCCTTGTTTCCTCTGCACACCGAGTCAAAGACAGAGAACGCCTATGTGAGCTGGTTTGCCACCGGCGGATACACATTCGCCAACAAGTACACTGTGGGAGGCTCCGTGCGCTTTGACGGCTCTGATGTGTTCGGAGTGGCAAAGAAATACAGGTTCCTGCCGCTCTACAGCGTGAGCGGACTCTGGAGGGCTAAGCAAGAAGCGTGGCTGAGAGACGTGGAATGGCTCGACAACATTGCCGTGAGAGCTTCCTACGGCATCCAGGGCAACATCGACAAGAACACCTCTCCATTCCTCATCGGCACCTATGACCAGAAGTCCATACTGGGCAAAACCGAATATGTCATCAGTGCAGAGACTGCCCCCAACCCCTCGCTGAAATGGGAAAAGACACAGAATGTGAACGCTGGCATCGATGTGGCAGTGCTGAACAATGCGCTTACACTGAGCGTTGACTACTATTTCCGCCACAGCTCAGACCTCATAGGACTGAAGATGCTCCCGTTGGAGACAGGATTCAGCAGCAGCACCATCAACTGGGCCACCATGAACAACTCAGGTCTGGAGATAGCTCTTGCTACACGCAATGTGTGGCGAAAAAAATGGAAATGGACAACAAACCTCAACTTTGGCTTCAACAAAAACAAGGTGCTCCGCGAGACCGTGGCGGAGAACGCCACCTATCCAGGAAGGGAAGGCCATCCCGTGGGAGCACTCTTTGCCCTGAAGACCGCCGGACTTGACAGCGAGGGCTATCCGCTCTTTGTGAACAAAGAAGGAAAAAGCGTGACGCTTACCGAGTTGCTCAAACTGAATGAATATGGCGCGAGCACACTGTCGGCAGCAGAACAGCGCTCTCTCTACACCTACATGGGAACCACAGACCCGAAAGTGTCTGGAGGATTCATCAACACGATTGACTGGAAAGAATGGCAGCTTGGCATCAACTTCACGTTCAATCTGGGCATGAAGGTCAGAGTGACACCTTCTTACAACAGCACTACCTTTGACCGTGGACTTAACACCAACCACGATGTGCTCAACCGATGGACGGCCACCAACCCCAACGGGAAATACCCCACGCTCATGAACTCCACAGACCGTCCAGCGGAATATGTGCAGTACCATGACCTGAATCTCTACAACATGCTCGACACATGGGTAAGAAACAGCAACTACGTGCGCCTGCAAAGCCTCAGGCTCGCCTACAAGTTTGACTCGGCATGGCTGAGACGCATGGGAGTCAAGAATGCCTCAGCCAGCTTGGAAGGACGCAACCTCCTTGTCTTCGCAAGCGATTATGACAATTTCCTCGACCCAGAGACAATGGGCAACCCATATGCCCAGCCTGTGTCCAAAGACATCATATTTGGCATCAGCCTTGGATTCTGACACAGGATGACAACATCTGGCAGAGGGAAAACGTGACAGCATGAACAACAACTGTGCCTGGTGCACATGATCATTGCTGCTCACTTATTAAGAAAAAGAACACATGCTACAACAAAAAGAAATGAGAAATCTTACATTATACAAAATCATTACATTGTGTCTGCCACTGGCAACCATGCTGCTGTTTGCTTCATGTGATGATTTCCTCGACATACAGCCGACAGGCAAGGTGATTGCAAAGACATATGATGAATACAGAGCACTCATCACCGACGTTTACAACAACTTCCCCGACGACCGCTCGCTCACTACGCTGCGAACCGACGAGATGACACTCGATCCTGCTGTCACCACAGCAGAAGACCTGGGCTCATACTTTGACATATGGACCTGGCAGGACGTGGCCCAAGACGAGAACACCGCCTCATACAGCTGGCGCCGCTTCTACCACAACATCTACATCGCCAATTATGTCATAGAGCACCAGAAAGACATCACCAACGGCTCAACGGAAGATATCAGCCAGCTGGTGGGAGAGGCTTACATGATAAGGGCCTACTCACACCTCATCCTCGTGAACATGTTTGGCCAGCCTTACACCAAGTGTGACCCTTCCACCACCCTATCCGTGCCCTTGTCTATAGAAGCAGACGTTGACAAGACTCTGTCCAGAGCCACAGTGGAGACTGTATACAGGCAGATACTTGATGACATCAAGTTGGCCAAAGCCAACCTTAACGTGGAGCAATGGGAAGACCAGCTGAAATACCGCTTCAACACGCTGTCGGCGGACGCACTGCAAGCGCGCGTCTGCCTATATATGGGCAACTGGCAAGAGGCTCTCACAGCCTCTGAAGCAGTGGTGAAGGCTCATCCAGCATTGGAAGACCTCACATCCAATGGCTTCACCATGCCCGACAACTATCTCAGCAGCGAGGCTATAGTGTGTCTTGAGCAAGTGATGAAATCTGCCTATAAGGGCATCGGAACACCTAATGCAGCTTTCATCAACACATACCGCACCGGCGACATGCGCAAAAGTCGGTATTTCAAGGCAAAGACAAGCAGACTGTACACTCTCACCAAGGGCGGAGACCAGCTCTCCCGCAGCACTTTCCGCTCAGCAGAGTTTTATCTGACCGCAGCAGAGGCCGCAGCCAGACTGAAGGACAAAGAGACGGCTTTGGAATATCTGAAACCAATCATCAAGACACGCTACCTGGCAGCCTTGCAGCCAGCTGTGACCAGCGAGATGGCACAGAAGAGTGCCGAAGACCTTGTGGAGGCCGTGCTCAACGAACGCGCCCACGAACTATGCTTCGAGGGACACAGGTGGTTTGACCTGCGACGCACCTCCCAGCCTGAGATAACAAAGGAGTACAACGGCACGACCTACACCCTCCATGAGGGAGACAGCCGGTACACCATGCCGATACCTTCAGAGGCTATAAGCGCCAACCCTTCTTTGGGCGAGGAATAAGAAGAATAAATTGTATTACATCTCAATAATTATTAGTTTAACACGGCAGGGGCCTCTGGCAAAGGCACTGCCACAACACACACAAACAGCTATGAGAAAACTTATTACTTTGTTAAGCCTCACTGTGACTGTACTCACAGCACAAGCTGGAGACTATGACTATCCGACCATGAGTGACCCATCCGGATACAACGGGAAATACGCACCCGTGGCAGCGCCCGTGGCCATCGCTCCCGACGAGAGCACCGTATACCAGGCAGGACTATTCGACCAGATGACCATGATAGGCAACGACATATTGGACCCAATAGCCACAAGCGCATTCATCTCTGCTGTGGACAACAAGCAGGACACTCCTCTGTGGACAATCGGCATCACAGGTGCAACCCACATCAAATTCATCACAGCTACCAACGAGGCTGTTTACGTGGCAGGCACATTCGCCGACGATATCACACTCGGCAGCAAGAACGGCAACACCATGGAACTGTCAGGCACTACCGATAGCCACGAGAGCGTGAATGCCTTTATCGCTAAATACACATCGGCAGGCAACCTTGAGGCAGCTCAAGTGATCATGCCGCACAAGAACAGCGCGCATGCAGGCGATGAATCTTATTATTCAGACCTCAGCGTCGAGCCTACAGCTCTCCAGCTCTTCAACGGCAATGTATATCTGTCATTCAACTACCTGGGCGGATATACTACGGGAGACATCAATGTGGACGGCAACCTGAAGAGCTCATACGGACTGTATGACAACAGATGCTGCGCAGTGCTCTCTTTCAGCGAGACAGACCTCACTGGAGCACGCCAATGGATAGACATAAGAAACGCCAGCGACGTGAATGAGGATGGCATGTGCCCACAGAGCATTTGCCTCACAGCAGATGAAGCGAGCCTCTATGTAGCCTCATTCCTCTCTGGAGACAACCGCATAGACTTTCCCTACAAGGCTGAGAGCCAGACGGTGGCATTAGACCACAATGAGAATGAACAGGTATATGCAGCCGAGATCATCACTATAGACAAGAGCGGTGCCTACAAGTGCGTGAGCAAGAAAGCCACTCCATCAAGCCGCGCATTCGTCATGAACGACATTGCCAGCATGAAGGTCGCAGGCGGCGAACTCTTCATCGCCGGCAATGTAAGCACTCCACTGCCTTTCAAAGATGAACTTGTGCCAGACCTGTGGGCAGACCAGTTTGCCGCATGCCTCAGCACAAGCGACCTCAGCTGCAAGTGGGCAAGCATCACTGGAGCCAAGAGGGACGACATGGCCACGACCAACGACAAGTACCGCAAGAGCATCGCCGCAGACGTGAAGGACGGCACACTCACTGTTCTCGGAACGACAAACTTCACCTGCGATGCAACAGGCACAGCGCCTGCATATAATGGAAGCACAAGCCTCGGTCTGGCCTTGAGCACGAGCATCTCAGCAGTGACTGTCAAGACAGACAACGGATGCAAGCTTTCTGTCACAGCATCAGGCAATGTCGGAATCAATGCCGCCGCACCTGTTACAGACGCTGGCAACCATCCTTACTACGACCTCTCAGGCCGCAGCATCGCCACCCCAGCCAAGGGACAAATATTCATCAAGTCAAACACAAAACACATCGCGCGATGAGACCGCTGTTAGCGACACTGGCCATGGCACTTCTGGCGTCGCCTGCATACGCGCAGGTGGAGCCGCTTGTCCACACCCTGTGGAGACAGACAGCGCCATACAACTCAATGTGTCCGGACAACAAGCTGGCCGGATGCGTCGCCATAGCCATGGCACAGGTGATGAACTATCACAAGTATCCCGAGCATGGACACGGGAGCAACTCCTACAAATGGAGCGGCAAGACACTCAGCGCAGACTTCGGCAGCACATCCTACAGGTGGGATGAGATGGAAAGCGACGCCTCCGCAGCAGCAGAACTCATCTACCACTGCGGTGTGTCGGTATGGATGGACTACAGCTCATCGTTCTCAGGCTCCAACGAGTATTACGCCAAGTCGGCCCTCGTCGACTTCTTCGGCTATGACGAAGAAATAAAGATGATGCCGCGCAACAAATATTCCGACAGCGAATGGAGCCAGATGCTCAGGCAACAGCTCGACCAAGGCTGGCCCATGATCTACTCAAGCGGAGGACACACCTTCGTAGTAGACGGATACAACGCAGCCGGACTCTTCCACGCCAACATGGGCTATGGATACGAGGGCCGATACTACACCATAGAAGAGCTTGGCTCGAAACAAAGCTCTACAGCCATCATCAATATCCACCCCACAGACAGCTTCATTCCACCGCTCATCTGCTGGAACGCCCATTGGCCCGACTGACGCCACGCACAGGAGCCAGCATGGATAGCAGAAGGGAAACAGCCGACGCACGCAAGCCCGCCAGCACTCATGCCTTACGGCATGCAAACATATCTTCATGCTGCGCCAATGACGCAGAGAGCCGCAACATTTGAATCGTTTGACCACAAAAAACGCTCTATATTCTATGTATAGAGCGTTTTTTTCGTTTCAACACGTGGCCAAATAGAATAAAATCCGTAAATTTGCAAGTACTTGTACTTTACCACAAAAGCACATAGTGACCTAAAACAGCGTATAAAACAAACTAACAATCAATAAAGGAATATGAGTTTAAAAATTATCGTACTCGCAAAGCAGGTGCCCGACACACGCAACGTGGGACCTGATGCCATGACACCAGAGGGTACAGTGAACCGCGCAGCTCTGCCTGCCGTATTCAACCCAGAGGACTTGAACGCGCTCGAGCAGGCTCTCCGCATAAAGGACGCCAACCCGGGCTCAACCATCACAATGATCACCATGGGCCTGCCCAAAGCCGCCGAGGTGCTTAAAGAAGGCATCTACCGCGGAGCAGACGAAGGCATCCTCGTGTCAGACCGTCCACTTGGCGGCGCAGACACCCTTGCCACATCCTACACTCTGGCACAAGCCATCAAGAAAGTGGGCGACTATGACATCATCCTCTGCGGCCGCCAGGCCATCGACGGCGACACAGCACAGGTGGGACCACAGGTAGCAGAAAAACTCGGACTGACACAGATCACATACACAGAGGAGATTCTTTCCATAGACAAAGAAGCACGCAAGATTGTGGCCAAGCGCCATATCGACGGAGGAGTGGAGACAGTGGAAGGCCCGCTGCCTATCGTCGTCACAGTCAACGGCTCTGCCGCTCCATGCCGTGTGCGCAACGTGAAGCGCGTGTGGGCCAACAAGAACAGGGAGTTCCCTGTATGGGGCGCTGCCGACATCGAGGCCGACCCTGCACAGATAGGCAAGGCTGGCTCGCCAACCAATGTGAAGGCCGTGAAGAGCATTGTCTTCAAAGCCAAGGAAAACAAGACTCTCACATCAAGCGACGCCGATGTGGAAAGCCTTATTGTTGAACTTATGGAATCTAACACCATCGGATAATGAACAACGTTTTTGTATATTGTGAACTTGAAGGCAACAAGGTTGCCGACGTAAGTCTGGAACTCTGCACCAAAGGTCGCAAACTCGCCAATCAGCTGGGCGTACAGCTTGAGGCCATCCTCATAGGCCACAACCTTGACGGAGTGGAAAAACAGGTCATGCCATTTGGTGTGGACAAAGTGCACGTATTCGACGCAGAGGGACTCTTCCCTTACACCTCTCTCCCTCACACTTCTGCAGTGGTGAACCTCTTCAAGGAGGAGCAGCCACAGATTTGCCTTCTTGGCGCCACAGTCATAGGACGCGACCTCGGCCCACGCGTGTCATCAGCCCTGCATTCAGGACTGACAGCCGACTGCACCCAGCTGGAGATAGGTTCTTTCGACATGAAGGTGAAGAATGCCGAAGGAAACTTCGTGGAGAAGCACTACGAGGACCAGCTCTACCAGATACGTCCAGCCTTCGGAGGCTCTATCATAGCCACTATCGTCAACCCTGAGCACCGCCCACAGATGGCCACTGTGCGCGACGGCGTGATGAAGAAGGAGATCCTGGATGAGAACTACAAGGGAGAGGTCATCAAGCATGACGTGGCCAAGTATATCCCAGAGACAGACTACGTGGTGAAAGTTCTCGACCGCCACGTAGAGAAAGCCAAGCACAATCTCAAGGGCGCTCCAATAGTCATAGCCGGCGGTTATGGCGTGGGCGGACCAGAAGGATTCAAGCTCCTCTTCGAGCTTGCCAAGGAACTTCACGCTGAGGTGGGAGCCAGCCGCGCTGCCGTCGACGCAGGATGGATTGACCACGACCGCCAGATCGGCCAGACAGGCACAACAGTCCGTCCAAAGGTGTACATCGCATGCGGCATATCCGGAGCCATCCAGCATGTAGCCGGCATGAAGGACTCAGGCATCATCATCTCCATCAACTCTGACCCACAGGCTCCAATCAACCAGATTGCAGACTACATCATCAATGGCACTGTTGAGGAGGTCGTTCCAAAGCTGATCAAGTACTACAAGAAGAACTCTAAATAAAGGCCGCGTGCGGCAACATCCCTGCCATACAAAGCAGAGAGGCGGCAGCCGCAACAGGGCATTTCTACAATAAACATAACAGACATAAAGACACTATATGGCTAATTCATATACAGACGTTCCTGAAATCAAATTTCACATGGAACACCCTTTGATGAAGCGCATCGTTGAGTTGAAGGAAAGAAACTTTGCAGACTATGGCCAGTATGACTATGCTCCAAAGGACTATGAGGACGCACAGGACAACTACAACAGCCTGCTTGAGATAACTGGCGACATCAATGCCAACATCATCGGCCCTAACTCCGAGGAGGTAGATGCCGAGGGACCTCACTGCGAGAACGGACGTGTGCGCTATGCAGCTAAGACCTACGAAAACCTTGATGCCACCATCAAGGCCGGACTCTGCGGCATGACCATGCCACGCCGCTACGGAGGCCTCAACCTTCCTAACGTGGTGTACACAGCTGCCAACGAGATGATAGCCCAGGGCGACGCAGGCTTTGAGAATATATGGTCGCTCCAGGACTGCATCGAGACACTCTATGAATTTGGCGACGAAGACCAGCGCCGCCGCTACATCCCACGCGTATGCGCTGGCGAGACTATGTCAATGGACCTCACAGAGCCAGACGCTGGCTCAGACCTCCAGTCTGTCATGCTCAAGGCCACTTACAGCGAGGAGGACAAATGCTGGTATCTCAACGGAGTGAAGCGCTTCATCACCAACGGCGACGCAGACATCCACCTGGTGCTGGCACGTTCGGTAGAGGGCACACGCGACGGACGCGGCCTGTCCATGTTCATTTACGACAAGCGCAACGGTGGCGTGAACGTGCGCCGCATAGAGAACAAGCTCGGCATCCACGGCAGCCCTACATGCGAGCTTGTCTACAAGAACGCCAAGGCAGAGCTCTGCGGCTCTGAGAAACTCGGACTCATCAAATATGTCATGGGACTCATGAACGGCGCGCGCCTCGGCATCGCTTCCCAGTCGGTAGGCGCAGAGCAGGCCGCTTACGAAGAGGCTATCAACTATGCGCGCGACCGCAAGCAGTTCGGCAAGGAGATTATCCACTTCCCTGCTGTCTACGACATGATCTCACGCATCAAGGCCAAGCTTGACGCAGGCCGCTCGCTCCTGTACATGACAGCCCGCTATGTGGACATCTACAAGATTCTTGACGACATCTCCAAGGAGCGCAAGCTCACTCCAGAGGAGCGTGCCGAATACAAGAAATACAGCAAGATGGCCGACGCCTTCACTCCATTGGCCAAGGGCATGAACTCAGAGTTCGCCAATGAGTCGGCCTACGACTCCATCCAGGTGCACGGAGGCTCAGGCTTCATGCTTGAGTACAAGTGCCAGCGCATCTACCGCGACGCACGCATCATGTCCATATACGAGGGCACCACACAGCTCCAGACCGTGGCAGCCATCCGCTACATCACTTCAGGCTTCTACGCCAACGTCATCAAGGAGTATGAGCAGGAGCATGTCGAAGAGCAGTATGAGTCTTACGCCACACGCATCAAGGACATGGCCGACAAGCTCGCCTTCTGCACAGACAAGGCTAAGGAGGCTGGCAACCAGGACTTCCTCGACCTCTGCGCGCGCAAGCTCTATGAGATGACAGCATACGTCATCATGTGCCACCTTCTCCTCCAGGACACACAGCGCGCTCCTGAACTCTTCAGCAAGTCGCTCGTAGTGTTCATGAACTATGCCGAGAGTGAAGTGGCAAAGCACTTCAACTACATCCACAAACTCAGTGTGGACCAGCTGCCTAATTATGTCCAGGAATAATCTCATGGCAAATATAAATAAATGACCCAACGGTTGCGCTTCTTTTGCCCACGCAAAGGATAGCGCAGCCGTTGTCTTTTTTTTATGAATGGCCATGGCCTTACACAGAAGGCTGGCGCACAGCAAAAATCATCATTAACCTAACAAGCTACATCTTTATCATGCAAAAGAACATCCTCCCCACACAGAAGAACATTCTCTTCTCACATAAGGAAAACCACCTCACACAGAAGAGCATCCTCATCACAATGGCACTCGCTTTCATCACCCTATTCGCCACTTCATGTGAAAGACTGTCGTGGGAAGAGGAAGACCCTGCATCAGCCACAGGCAAAGGCACGCCCACATACAATGTCACTTTTCGTGCTGTCTCCTATGAGCAGAACACATTCGAACCCAATACGCATACACGCGCGCTACAGCCAATAAGCGAAGTGTGCACACGAATCACGTTAGCAGTATTCAATGAGAACGATGAAAAGGAGAAAGTGGTCAGCCAGACTTATGACGACAAGGATTTCGGCACATTCAGCGTAGCTCTGCCAGAGGGCACGCACTATGCGCTCGTTGTAGCTCACAACAGCTCGAAAAATGCCACCGTCACTTCTGCAGACAAGATAACCTTTGACAGCAACAGAGTGACCGACACCTTCTATGAATACAAGAAAATCACCGTAGGCAGCGCAAGCACCTCAATAGAACTAACGGCCAAGCGTGCGGTGGCGATGTTCAGTCTGACCATAAACGATGAGATACCAGCAGAGTGCAAAAAACTGAAATTTTACTACACAGGAGGCTCCAGCACCTTCTCCGCCGTCAAGGGATTCGGAAGCGTGAATTCCAGGCAGACAGTGACCCTTGATGTCACTGACGGGCAAAACACCTATAAGGTCTACACCTTTCCACATGAGCATTCAGACCAGCTCCGCATGACAGTCACAGCTCTTGACGGGTCTGACAATGCCATCGCCATAAGAGAATTCACCGATGTGCCAGTGACAGTAAACAAGGTCACAGAATATTCTGGCGACTTCTTTGATGGCAAAACGGAAACAAGGACCAATAAGGTCTCGATTGCCGCAGATGCCCAATGGGCTGACACCATCAAGCATTCGTTTTAGCCAGAAACAGAGCAAACATAGGGATCGCTGCTTGTAAATGGCAGGATAAGGCATCGCTATCCTTAGGATGAGGAATCACAATCCTTAGGATGATTTGACCGCTTCACGCAAAGGATCACGACAGCAAAATACAAAGAACCAGACTGCGTAATGCAAAAAGCCAGACTGCGCATATCTACGGTCAATCATGTACAAAGTGCCAAAAGTGCCAAAAGTGCCAAAGTGCCAAAACATGGTAAATATATACAAAATAAGTAATATTGACTATTTAGACAAGGATTTGGCACTTGGCACTTTGGCACTTTTGGCACTTTCGCCTGGTAAAACCTCCTACGGTTGTCACGCCTTGCATTACAATAAGACGCAAGCTGCCAGCCAGACCTATATGCAGACAGCACATCTGGATATGCCTTGCCATTCGACAAAGGATGTCTTTATGAATCTCATATAACAGAACTGCAAGAGGGCATGAAGAACTGCAAGAGGGCATGAAGAAAAGAAACAGCACATGAAAAGAAACAGCACATGAAAAGAAGCAGCACATGAAAAGAAGCAGTACATGTAAAACAGCAAGAGGGCACGCTGAAAAGCCGCAAGGCCTTAGGCGTGTCCTCTCGTCATGTGCATTCATGCACAATTATTCTTCACATTCATTCATGCGCTATTTGTCATTTGTGTTCATCATGCCACATTACCTTCATATAGTCCTTTACACGACCTCGCCGCTCTTCTTCTTTCTTGCAGCAATCATGATGTAGGCCAGCAAGATGATGAACGCCGCCAAGATGATGACCATCTGCATGGTGTACTTCTCAGGCTCTATCCAGAACTCATGGAAGAAGTCGAGCCTACCAAGCACTTCCACCGGCACCCAGAAGACAATGACCGTAGCTATCGCCATGCGGATGTTAGCTCCCCATGAAGGCAAGCGCAGCTGCTTGCGGAACATGAAAAGGCTGCCAATAAAGCATCCCGCAGCCACGATAGAGGTGACGGGGTGATGGTCGCCGAGGAAATTCTTGTCATAGCAGAACATCAGGAGGAGATAGCTTGACCACAGGATCATGATAAGCTCCATGAAAGTCACGATAGATGTGTGGCGTGTCATAGGGCGCACCACAATCTCATCCTTCCTGCCGCGGAAACACACACGCTGAATCCAGCTGATGAAGTTGCACCCGTTCTTTGTGGAGAAGATGTAAAGAGTCATCACCATCGCCCACAGGCCAAAAGTGGCAGGGAGGATGAGATACTCAGGGCGCGTGACCACCTCTCCGTTCTCTATCTCCGGCTGCGTGCCGTAACGAGTGGCATAATACTGGAAGAGGAACTCAATCCATCCTGTCCAGAACAAGAGTCCTCCAAAGAGTCCCCACAGTGTCTGTTTCGTATCGCCCTTGACAAACACTCCAATGATGACCATGATGAGCCCCACCAGTCCCATATAGAAACCCGCTTGGTGCACGCTGGCCTCACTCATAGTCTTTTCCATTATCATCATGAGCGCATGGCCCAGAGGCATGGTGAAAAGCACCACAAGGAATGATGCTATAGTCTTCCACCAATAGTTTTTCTTCATACTTTCTTTCATTGTTTTTAAGTCTGTTAAAATCTGGCTGCAAAGGTACGAAGATTCCCTATAGCGCACAATACTCAAAAATGGTGAAAAAAGACACTTTGAAACCCAGAGAGAAAGTGTCCGCTCACCATTTATGACTATATAGCAGCCTCCTACATCTGCTTCTTTCCTGCTTTCTTTCTTCTGCGTATGGCATAGCCAGACCACAGGCACCATATAGCCGCAAGACCTGTGAAGAAGACAAATATGTATGTGGCTATATTGCCGATGAAGAAGCGTCCGGTATGTATCTCAAGAGCCACATTCCACAGCGACATGGGCAGTGTGTCCATCCATTCGGGCTGGCTGACAAAGTCTTCAGCTCCATTCTGGTATTCTGCGACAACAGTTTTCTTCTCACCAGAGTGTGAGCTGAAGTGCTGGCTCAACCCGGAAATGGCCTTCTTTCCGAACGGCGCTCCAGCCTTCCTCGGCGCCACCTCTCCAGTAAAGTAGTCGGTGGCCGTGCCTTTGGAACGGTCCCAGCGGAAGAGTCCGCTGAACGAGCCGCAGAGCCAGTCGCCGCCGGCATCCTTTTCCATCACGTTAAGTCCCATGACACTGACGGGGAAAGGAGCCTCAACCTTCTCAATGATTATCTTTTTCACGTCAACACCGCCATCAGCTCCAATCCTCATTCCTCTCACTGAGCAGAAGCCCTCCGAGGTGGAGAGCAGCCAGTCATGCCTGCTGTCGTCATAGCGGATGACACGCAACTTATCGTTCCACGGATTGTCGCTGCTCAACATTGTTCCAGGCAAGGGCGGCACCTTGGTCAATGCCAGCGCTATCAGCACCGGCGGGCGCAGGCACCATCCTGTGATGGCTATGAAGAGTGTGAGCGCCATCGTGTACTTGCCCACATTGTCGTGCAGGGAGAATGACGAGCGGAACACGCCCTGGCCATTGTGCCATCTCTTTATGTACTTCGGCATTATCCAGCACAGCAGCCCGGTCACGCACAGCAGAATGAGCAGCAAGGCGATGGCGTCGACAATGAGTTTGCCCGTCATGCCGAAGAGCTCACCGCTATGCAGAAGCCACATGACACGAAACGCTGTTGTGGTCTTCTCGTAGCCGGCAGGCGCAGGAAGCTGCACGCGCCCAAAGGTCTTGTATGGCGGAACGGCCATATATACGAACGAGCGGCTCAGCACCACAAGCGTGTCGCCATGCATGGCCACATCCGTCAGTTTGTCTCCATCCTCAACATCCAGCGCCTGCCTGTGCCATTCGCCATGCACTCCGAAACGGTACAGTGCCAGAGGCGAGACAGCAAACATCGGTATGTCACGATGGGCGGTGATGGTGTCGGCATGCGCCTCTACCGCCACGTTCCTTATCTGCCGCCAGTCAGCTCCCTCTGGCAGTCCCCTGTTGAAATCTCTGAACGAAGAGCCTATGGTGTCTGCAGTCCACATGCCACTGTTGCCATAGACGAGCACATGGTCCTTTACCCTGACGCTTCCACGCAGCAGCCCTCCGTTCCAGTTGGCATACAAGTATCTGCCCGGAAGATGGGCACGGCTGATGTTCACGCCGCTGATGAGCGAGCGGTGGTTGAGCAGTATGCCCGACACACAGAACATGAGCATAAAAAAGCATATAGCAAGTCCGAACCACTTATGGTGCTTTCTCCATTTCTTTTTTTCCATATTATACAGTTGTTAAAAAAAACATATGTTTTTGAATGTGCAAAGGTACGGCTTTTGTTCATAATACACAATACCGAAAAATGGTGATTTACATCTTTAATCTTGTCCTTTTGCCATGTTTTGCACATCTTTATTATTAGCATACGGTTTATTTTGGCTAAATTTGCACTGTATTTGCACAATTGCATGACAAACGCAAGCATAACCCAACGTAAACGTAATATAAATGAGCACACATTC
This sequence comes from uncultured Bacteroidaceae bacterium, assembly GCA_934271655.1. GTDB lineage: Bacteria > Bacteroidota > Bacteroidia > Bacteroidales > Bacteroidaceae > Minthosoma. Next base: position 92,730 of record CAKQRW010000001.1, read on the forward strand.
TATAGATAGACTCCTGGCATTTCTCGATGCCTCACCTGTGAATTTTCTTGCGGTGGACAACTGCGCCAAACTTTTAGACGATGCAGGATACCGCCGCATAGACCCATGCAAGCCTGTAGGCCAGGTGAAAGCTGGCGACAAGCTGTATGTCACAAAAAACGACTCTTCCATCTACGCTTTCCACATAGGCAACAAGACCATGGACGAGGCAGGATTCCACATGATATGCGCTCATGCCGATTCGCCCACTTTCCGCGTCAAGCCCAATGCTGAGATGGCCTGCGAGGGAGGCATAGTGAAACTGAACACCGAGGTGTACGGCGGCCCCATCATGTCCACATGGTTCGACCGTCCTCTCACCCTTGCAGGAAGAGTGGTGGTGAGAGGCTCGGACATCATGCATCCTTCTACCAAGCTGCTGCATGTCAAGCGTCCTCTCTTGCAGATAAGCAACCTTGCCATCCATTTCAACCGCGCTGTGAACGACGGTGTGAAGCTGAGCAAGCAGAAAGACATGCAGCCTATACTTGGCATAATAAATGACACCTGCGAGAAAAGCAACATGCTCGTCAACCTTATATGCGGCGAGCTGGACGTCAGTGCTGACGACATACTCGACTTCGACCTTTATCTGGCCGATGCCACACCAGCCTGCCGCTTCGGAGTGCATGATGAGTTCATATCCTCCGGCCGCCTTGACGACCTGTCCATGTGCTACGCTGGCATCGAGGCTCTGCTGGCCTCTCCGCAGACAGACGAGACAAAAGTTCTGGCCATCTTCGACAATGAGGAGACCGGCTCGCAGACCAAGCAAGGCGCAGGCAGCCCCTTCCTGGCATCCATGCTCCGCAGGCTTGTCATGGCCCAAGGAGGCGGCGAGGAGGCTTTTCTCCAGGCCGTCGAACGGTCTTTCATGGTCTCGGCCGACAATGCCCATGCATGGCATCCCAACTACAGCGAGAAGTATGACCCGACCAATCATCCAGTGCTCGGCGGCGGCCCCGTGATAAAGTTCAACGCTGCGCAGAAATATGCTAGCGACGCAGTCTCCGCTGCCGTCTTCGCAGAGGTGTGCAAGGCCGCAGGAGTGCCAAGCCAGCGGTTTGTCAACCACAGCGATGTGGCAGGAGGAAGCACACTCGGCAACATTCTCGCGTCGTCGATTCCTGTGAATGGAGTAGACATGGGCAACGCCATACTGGCCATGCACAGTTGCCGCGAGACAGGCAGCGTGGCCGACCATGAGTATTGCGTGAAAGCTTTCACAAAGTTCTTCAGTTGAGCTGGAAAAGAGAATGTGACCGATAGAGAGAGTGCGGCAATTATGACAGCAGCCCACCTTGATACTATAAAATGATTCTGAACACCTACTTATGCACACATTAGAGAGACGTGCCCTGCTCGTCTGCCTGTGCCTCAGCAGCCTTCTGGCGATGACAGCTCAGACACCAGACAGCTTAGGGCGCATACGCTACAAGTATGATTTCATCGTGCCAGACAATGGCAACTTTGTGGCAGCCATCAAGGCAGCCAACCATCGCAAGGACAAAGGCAAGAGATTCCGCATCTTCGTGAAGTCGAGCATGTACCGCATCAAGGGAGAGGGCAACCCTATCAAAATCACGGAAAAGGGCAAGGAAATGACCATACCGAGCCCGATGACTGTACTCACAGCCCCCAACACAAGCATTTGCGGCGAGGGCTACAAGCACACGCAGATAGAGTCAATGCCCATGCACGAGGGCATCAGTTGCACCTCCACGCTGTTCCTCAACGGGGCGGACAGCACTTACATCCAGGACATAGAGCTGTGGTCCAACTACAGGAATGACATCAACGCCTATGCCAACCGGGCCGTGGCTCTCAACGAGAAGAACTGCAAGGGAAACATCTTCAAGAATCTCTCGCTCATGAGCACCCAGGACACATACTACACCAATGATGGCGGCACCACATATCTGGAAGACTGCACCATCAAGGGGACAGTGGACTTCATCTGCGGCGGCGGCACCATCTATTTCAACAGATGCAACATCGAGCTACGCTCACGCGGCGACACGGGCAAACGTGACGTGATATGCGCCCCAGCCACCGAAGCGTTCCGCCGCTATGGCTACGTCTTCAACAGTTGCTCCATATATGGCGACTCAGCGCAGAACTGCCGCTACATGCTTGGCAGGCCATGGAAAAATGCTCCGCAAGCCGTGTTCATAGGCACCGTTATGGAGATGCAGCCCGACAGCACAGGCTGGACAGAAATGCACGGGACACTTCCGCGGCTATTCGCAGAGTACGAGAGCATGGACAGCGGTTTCCAACTCGTCTCTACCAGCGGGCGCCGCCAGCAGTTCAAGGACAAGAACAATGTCATCTCAACCATGAGGCACAGCACGCTGCTGACTGCTGACGAAGCAGACTACTATGACGTGGACAGCGTCTTTCCCGGATGGCATCCTGAAGAGAAGACCGTGCTCATAGACCCTCCGGCTGTACAGATTAAAGGACGCGGCAGCATCTATTGGGAAGAAGTCCCAGAGGCCTGCCTGTATGCCGTATGCAAGAACCGCGATGTGGTGGCATTCACCACGGAGCCACACTATAATGTGCCACGCGGCACGGCTGAAGGCTCATGCTACTCCATCCGCTGCGCTAATTTCTATGGGGGACTGGGCAGCATGAGCAATGAGGTGGTATACCCCAACAGATAAGGGGCGACGGGCTTCACCGCTGCATGAAAACGACCCATGCTGGCAGGAGCTACAGCACAGAATATAAGGTTGCCTGACATGCAGGTGTGTGGCACTCATTGCCACTGCCTGTAAAGGCAGCCTTTTTTGCGCTGGTGCGACAGAAATTTTTTTCTGGTGCGACAGAAAAAAATTTCTGTCGCACCAGCGTTAAAACAGGTGTCTCACCAAACAATCTGCAGATGCCTATACAGAAGCCACAGCAAACACGAGAACATCTTACTTTGATGCCCTAAAATAATCTTGAGCTCATGCTTATATGAAAATGATTTTGAGCACCAGCATATAATCTTTCTCCATGATTATGCAAGTTTGAGCAGCAGGGGTGTTATACTCTTTTTATTTTGTTGTTTATAATCTTTCTCCATGATTATGCAAGCCGCTTACCTCCGAAAGCCGTAACTTTGCATACGATAAAGCCATAAGGGCACGCAACCAGCCTTGCAGCCCAATCAATTTTAATTTTTATACATAAGAGGAATGAAAAAGGTCATACCAGTAATAGGCATGGCATGCTCTGCATGCTCTGCCAATGTGGAGCGAAAGCTCAAGGCATTAAATGGAATAAAAGAAGTGTCGGTGTCACTGGCCGGACGCACAGCCACCGTCGAATACGACCCCGATGTCATCACACTTGAGGACATGAAAAGGGAGATAAGCAACGCGGGCTATGACATGGTGATAGAGGCAGACAGAAGCGCGGACGAGATCAACCGCAGAGAATTATCGCTGCTGAAGCGCAAGGCAGCCGCCTCATGGCTATTTGCGCTGCTCGTGATGGCTGTGGGGATGGGATGGATAGACCTGGGCGGCAGCCAGAACTTCCGCAATCAGATATGCCTGCTGCTGGCTCTCGCCAACATGGTGTACTGCGGCCGCCAGTTTTATGTGTCTGCCTGGAAACAACTGCGCCACAAGACAGCAAGCATGGACTCGCTTGTGGCCATGAGCACAATCATAGCCTTTGCCTTCAGCACATTCAACACCTTTGCTGGCGAGGCTGTATGGGGGACACGCGGCATAGAGTGGCACACATACTTTGACGCTTCCGTGATGATAGTCACTTTCGTGCTCACCGGACGTCTTCTGGAAGAAAAGGCCAAAGACGGCACAGCCAACAGCATACGTCAGCTGATGGGACTGCAACCTAAGACTGCAAGGGTAATCAACGGAGACAAAATGGAAGAAGTGCCCGTAGCGACTATAGACAGAGGCGACATAGTGGAGGTGAGAGCAGGAGAGAAGATTCCTGTGGACGGCATAGTGACCATGGCAGAGAGCTTCATGTGCGCTGACGCTGCCTACGTGGACGAGTCGATGATAAGCGGAGAACCTACTCCTGTGGAGAAACGCACTGGCAGTGAGGCGCTGGCTGGCACCATTCCCAGCCAAGGCAAGCTCAGGCTGCGAGCTCGCCAAACAGGAGAGGGCACAGCCTTGGCGCAGATCATCCGCATGGTGCAGGAGGCACAGGGCAGCAAGGCTCCCATGCAGCGCACGGCAGACAAGGCAGCGCTTGTGTTTGTGCCAACTGTGGCCCTGCTGGCTGCAGTAACCTTCGTCTCTTGGTGGGCTATCGGAGGCAACTCTGCTCTGCCACAGGCTATCATGTCGGCTGTGTCGGTACTGGTCATAGCATGTCCATGCGCCATGGGGCTCGCCACGCCCACGGCTCTGATGGTTGGCATAGGCAAAGCCGCCCGAAAGCACGTGCTCATCAAGGATGCCTCCGCATTGGAGAACATGCGCAAGGTGGACGCTATCGTCATTGACAAGACTGGCACTCTGACCATCCCCAATAAAAGCATAGATTTCACCAAGGCCAGTGACATACTGCTAGAGGAGCGCGAGAGCCTGAAGCCACATGCCGTGGAAGCCATAAAGGAGTTGCAAGACTCTGGCATAGAGGTATACATGATGAGCGGTGACAAGGAGGATGCGGTGCGCTACTGGGCAGAGAAGGCTGGGATAAAGCATTACCAGAGCGGTGCGCGCCCAGACGACAAGCAAGCTCTCGTGGCACGTCTGAAGGAAGCTGGCAAGCATGTGGCCATGGTAGGCGACGGCATCAACGACACTCAGGCCCTGGCTATGGCCGATGTGAGCATAGCCATTGGCTCTGGCACCGACGTGGCTATGGACGTGGCGCAGGTCACACTCATGGGTGATGACCTGCAGGCTCTGCCAGACGCCGTGAGGGTGAGCCGCCGCACTGTCAGCATGATTTGGCAAAACCTCTTTTGGGCTTTCATCTACAATATAGTCTGCATTCCATTAGCGGCAGGCGCGCTATACCTGTTCGGCATTGACTTCCAGATAACGCCTATGTGGGCAAGTGCCTTGATGGCTTTCTCAAGTGTCAGTGTGGTGCTTAACTCGCTGAGGATGTCTATCTAAGTGCGAGCATGGTGCCAGGCTCACTGAGGATGCCTATCTAATAAGAACAAGCAGGCTCACTCGTCTTCAGGATGCCGCAGATACTCCATCACACATCTGGAGAGCTTGCTGCGTGAGATGGGATATCTGAATTCACGAATGACCCAGCTCGTGAGGTCATCGCCATGACGGAAGAGGCAATAGCTGTTGCCCTCGGGGGCAAAGCGGTAGGAACATGAGAAGTAGACTGCATCCATGCCTTCTCCATAGGCTATCAATGAATATACAGGAAAGCCCTCCATCTTCTCCTGGTAGTCGATGAGCACATAGCACACATCGCCCTCTTGCCGATGAAAGATGCGCAGCTTGCGCCAGTCCATCTCATCCCCTCCTGCATCATAGTCCAGTTCCTGCATGTACCACCGGTAAAGGAACTGTTTGGTAAGTGAGTGGTAATCGCGGTGTGGATTGCCTGCCACCCACAGCGGCAGGCGGCATTTGATAAAACTATAGTCCATGTTGAATAAAAGTGTTTTGGCACAAATGCAAGGCAGGCCAGACAGCGCTACATTTGCGTCGGTTTCCTCAAAATGTTGCTTTATATTTGCATGTTTCATCTAAAACAAATAAATTTGTGTCATGAATGAAACTTTCGAACAAATATCCTAAGACATAATGACATATGAATGAAGTGTTGAAACTCGCCACAGCCCATCCCGACGGGCACATGAACATGACACCTGACGAATTCAACTGGGCGACCGTTGAAGAGAGAGACCGCATCAACGCCATGAAAGACGGAAGGAAGAAGTTTGAGGCGTCGCTGCGCTTCGCTGACTTCTGCCTCGACTGCGGTGAATATTATACAGCCTTCTGTTTCTATGCCTCCACGCTTGAGAAGACTGTGGCAAACAATAGAATCATCGGCAAATACAGAGATATTGCCAACAAGGCCTATCATGGAGTGCTAAGCTGCAATGTCTGCAATGATGAATGCACCTGGGAGATATCGTCAGAGTTGCTGGCTGGATACAGGGAAGCCTTCGAGGACACAAAATGAAAAGGTGTGCCTGTCATAAGGCAAGACTTACTGTTCCGTTGTATGTCTGCATTGCAAATGAGGCAATCCGCATCACAGATGAAGGAAGAAGAGCGGGCTGGAATATTCACGAAGTCTGAAAGGCTTCTTGATATTCCAGCCCGCTCTTTGCCTTGCTATGTATAGGCATCCAGCCCTAAGGATAGAAGCCCAAAACTGCTATATAAGCAGGTGCCCATATTTATTTTGGGGCACCTGCTTTTTTATTTCAAAATTTAGAGCATCAGCTTATCCTGGCTTTACTCATACTCCTGCCAGCTCTTGATCTGGAGGCTATCCAGTCCGATCAGGCAGAATGCCTCTATGAAGGCCGAAGCGAGACGGGCATTGGTGATGAGCGGTATGTTGTGGTCTATGGCGCCACGACGTATGCGATACCCGTTGGTAAGCTCACGGCTGGAGTGGTTCTTAGGAATGTTGACAATCAGGTCGAACTTGTGGTCGTGAATCATGTCCATAACATTCTCCACATTAGGCTTTTCCTCGTCGGGCCATCCCACAGGAATAGCCTTTGCTCCATTGTCATTGAGATACTTGGCTGTTCCCTCTGTGGCATATACTGTGTATCCGGCCTTCGTGAGAGCCTGGGCTGCATCGAGCAGGCTTGCCTTCTCCTTGGCACCGCCGCTTGAGAGCATGATGCCCTTGTCCTTTGAAGGAATCTTGTAGCCTGTGGCGATGAGGGAGTTGAGGAGAGCCTCTTCGAAGGTGTCGCCCATGCAACCTACCTCTCCCGTTGAAGACATGTCAACTCCAAGTATAGGGTCTGCGTTCTGCAAGCGAGCAAATGAGAACTGCGAAGCCTTGACGCCCATGCGGTCTATGTCGAACGCTGACTTATCTGGCTTCTGATACGGAGCGTCGAGCATAATCTTTGTGGCAGTCTCGATGAAGTTGCGCTTGAGCACCTTGCTGACAAATGGGAACGAGCGTGAGGCGCGGAGATTGCACTCGATGACCTTGATGTCGCTGCCCTTGGCAAGATACTGTATGTTGAACGGACCCGAGATGTTGAGCTCCTTGGCTATGGCGCGGGAGATGCGTTTGATCTGGCGTGCCTGGGCAAAGGTAATGTTCTGTGCAGGGAACACCATTGTGGCGTCGCCCGAATGCACGCCTGCATACTCGATGTGCTCAGAGATGCCATACTCAACGATGTCACCATTCTGCGCCACACCGTCAAACTCTATCTCATTGGTCTCTGTCATGAACTGGGAGATGACCACAGGATATTCCTTGCTCACCTCTGATGCTGCTGCAAGGAAGCGCTTGAGCTCATCATCATTGTGGCACACGTTCATGGCTGCGCCAGAGAGCACGTATGACGGACGCACAAGGACAGGGTATCCCACATTGTTTATGAAGCGCTGCACGTCTTCCATTGATGTGAGGGCGCTCCACTTAGGCTGGTCAATGCCAAGCTGGTCGAGCATGGCAGAGAACTTGCCTCGGTTCTCGGCGCGGTCGATGGAGACAGGGCTTGTGCCGAGGATGGGCACACTCTGGCGGTAGAGCTTCATGGCCAGGTTGTTTGGTATCTGGCCGCCCACAGAGACGATGACACCACGTGGCTGCTCCAGGTCTATGACATCGAGCACGCGCTCGAATGACAGCTCATCGAAATAGAGGCGGTCACACATGTCGTAGTCGGTCGAGACTGTCTCGGGATTGTAGTTAATCATGATAGACTTGTATCCCAACTTGCGAGCCGTGTTGATGGCGTTGACAGAGCACCAGTCAAACTCTACTGAAGAGCCTATGCGGTAAGCTCCAGAGCCAAGCACAATGACAGACTTCTCATGGCTGTAGTAATTGACATCGTATCCCTCCACGGCGTAGGTCATATAAAGATAATTAGTGAGTTCGGGATGCTCACTTGCGACAGTCTCTATGCGCTTGACAGCTGGCAGGATGCCGAGCTTCTTGCGGTAGGCGCGCACAGCGAGATTCTCTTTCTCCATGTTTCCTGCGGCGTTCTTCAACACGAAGCGGGCTATCTGGAAGTCAGAGAAGCCCCACACTTTGGCCTGACGCATCACGTCGGCTGGGATGTCCTCTATGGCGTTGTATGTCTCAAGCTTGTGCTTGTAGTCAACGATATTCTTCATGCGCTCGATAAACCAAGGGTCTATCTTGGTAAGCTCCTCGATGCGCGCCACAGTGTAGCCCTCTTCGAGAGCCTGCGCAATGGCAAAGATGCGGAGGTCTGTAGGATTGGCCAGCTCCTCGTCAAGGTTGTCAAACCTGGTATGGTCATTGCCCACGAATCCGTGCATGCCCTGGCCTATCATGCGAAGTCCCTTCTGAATCATCTCCTCGAAAGAGCGGCCTATAGACATTATCTCGCCGACAGACTTCATTGATGAGCCTATCTTGCGGCTCACTCCGGCAAACTTTGTGAGGTCCCAGCGCGGTATCTTGCAAATCATGTAGTCGAGCTCAGGAGCCTTGTAGGCTGAGTTGGGTGTGCCCATCTCGCCTATCTGGTCGAGCGTGTAGCCAAGAGCTATCTTGGCTGCGACGAAGGCAAGCGGATAGCCTGTAGCCTTTGAGGCAAGAGCGGAAGAGCGTGAGAGACGGGCGTTGATCTCGATGATGCGGTAATCGTTGGTGACAGCGTTGAAGGCATACTGTATGTTGCACTCGCCCACAATATTGAGGTGGCGCACACACTTGATGGCGATGTCCTGAAGCATCTTCACCTGCTCTTCTGTGAGTGAGCATGTAGGGGCTACAACGATAGACTCGCCCGTGTGGATGCCCAGCGGGTCGAAGTTCTCCATCGAAGCCACGGTGAAGCAGCGGTCGTTGGCGTCGCGGATGACCTCAAACTCTATTTCCTTCCAGCCCTTGAGGCTTTCCTCCACAAGCACCTGCGGGGCGAAGGTGAAGGCTGACTCTGCTATCTTGACGAAGGTCTCCTCGTCGGGACATACGCCAGAGCCGAGTCCTCCCAAAGCGTAGGCCGAGCGTATCATGATAGGATAGCCTATCTTGCGCGCTGTGGCTATGGCATCGTCCATGGTCTCGCATGCGTGTGACACAGGCACCTTCAGCTGGATCTTGTTCAGCTCCTTGACGAAGAGGTCACGGTCCTCTGTGTTCATGATGGCCTCAACGCTGGTGCCAAGCACCTCCACGCCATACTCCTTGAGGGTGCCGTTGAGGAAGAGCTCTGTACCGCAGTTGAGGGCAGTCTGGCCGCCAAAGGCGAGCAGGATGCCGTCGGGACGCTCTTTCTTGATAATCTCGGTTACAAAAAAGGTATTGACAGGCAAGAAATAAACCTTGTCCGCAATACCTTCACTTGTTTGAATTGTTGCAACGTTAGGATTGACAAGCACCGACTTGATGCCTTCCTCACGAAGAGCTTTGAGAGCCTGGCTACCAGAGTAGTCGAACTCACCAGCCTGTCCTATCTTCAGGGCGCCTGAACCAAGGACCAATACCTTCTTAAGCTGTTTCTTCATCGATATTCTATGAAACTAAAGTTAATGTTTTTTACTTATTCAGCCTACAAAGGTACAAAAAAGTTACATAACAAATATTTTTACTGCAGCAAAAATATCATTCACTACAAATTCTTACCGCTTTTCAAGCATATTTGTAATTAAAGCATGGCATTTAGCTCCGAACTGTCACATCTGCAACGTAGCATCTATACCAATACATCAGTACCATCACATCAGCACTGTCGCATCAGTACCATCACATCAGCACTGTCGCATCAGTACCATCACATCAGCACTGTCGCATCAGTACCATCGCATCAGTACCATCGCATCAGTTATGAACGAGGGTGCCTATATCCTCGCCATCCATCACCTTCTTCAGGTTGCCGAGAACGTCCATGTTGAAGACATAGATAGGCAGGTCGTTCTGCATGCACATGGCTGTGGCCGTGATGTCCATCACCTTCAGGCCCTTTGCTATGACGTCGCTGTAAGTAATGTCGTGATATTTTGTGGCTGTAGGGTCTTTCTCTGGATCGGCCGTGTAGACACCGTCAACGCGCGTGCCCTTCAGCATCACATCAGCCTCTATCTCAATGCCACGGAGCGATGAGCCTGTGTCTGTAGTGAAATATGGCGATCCTGTGCCTGCGCTCATGATGACCACCTCGCCTGCCTCCATAGCGTCTATAGCCTTCCATTTGCTATAGAACTCACCTATAGGCTCCATGCGTATGGCTGTGAGCACACGGTTCTTCTGTCCTATGGCTCCAAGAGCGCTTGAGAGGGCCAGCGAGTTGATGACTGTGGCGCACATGCCCATTTGGTCTCCCTTGACACGGTCAAAGCCCTTGCCCGCTCCACTCAGGCCACGGAAGATGTTACCTCCTCCAATGACGATTCCTATCTGCACTCCCATCTCTGCAATCTCCTTGATCTGCTGGGCATACTGATTGAGGCGCTCCACATTGATTCCCTGTTTCTGTTCTCCTGCAAGGCTCTCACCCGAGAGCTTGAGGAGTATGCGTTTGAATTTTGCCATAAAGTATGTTTTATAAATAATGTATGATTTTTCTCTTTTCGCGTAAGCTCATATGCCAGCCTATGTTGCCGGCCAATTATATTTTCTCATTGCAAATCATTTGCAAATATAGTTTATCTTTATAAGAACGCAAAGATAAATCGTGAGTTTTTTCTTCTTTTCCAATGTAATCTCGAATACATTCTGTATATTTGCACTAAAATTATTAACCCCGAAGAGCCCTACTTTGGCTCTTCTTAACAGAAAAGACACAATCATGAAAACGTTGGAAAAGATTTTTGCCGCAAAATTGCTTGACATCAAGGCAATAAAGCTTCAGCCTGAGAATCCATTCACATGGGCCAGCGGATGGAAGTCGCCATTCTACTGTGACAACCGCAAGACCTTGAGCTACCCAGAGCTCCGCAACTTCGTGAAGCTGGAGATAGCCCGCGTCATCCTGGAAAATTTCCCTAAAGTGGACGCTATCGCAGGCGTGGCTACAGGAGCCATTCCACAGGGTGCTCTCGTGGCTGACGCTCTCTGCCTGCCATTCGTGTACGTGCGCAGCAAACCAAAGGATCATGGATTGGAGAACCTCATCGAGGGTGAGCTGAAGCCAGGCATGAACGTGGTAGTCATCGAGGACCTCATCTCTACTGGAGGCTCTTCTCTGAAGGCTGTTGAGGCTATCCGCAACAATGGCTGCAACGTGGCAGGCATGGTGGCCAGCTACACCTATGGCTTCGACGTGGCAAAGAAGGCTTTCGAGGACGCCAAGGTGAAACTCATCACATTGACAAACTACGAGGCTGTGCTTGATGTGGCACTCAAGACAGGCTACATCACAGAGAACCAGGTCAGCGTCCTGAACGAGTGGCGCGCCAACCCAAGCCAGTGGCAGGGATAATGTGGACTAATCTCCATCGGCGTTGATAGCCATCAGCTGTCTACCATTGGCAAAAGCGTCATCTCTCACGGCAGAAGAAGCGCAACGCCACATGGCTGACACCTGTCACACTATTGCGCCAGTAAACAACTATAAAATGGCTAAATACGAAAGTCAGATAAAGGCGGTGCCTTACACACAAAGCGCCGTGTACGCCAAGATTTCCGACCTCTCCAACCTCGCTTCCATCAAGGACCGCTTTGATGACCCAAGAGTGCAGCAGCAGATTCCCGCAGACAAACTCGACGAGGTGAAGAGAAGCCTGGAACAGATGGAGTGCACGCCCGACACGCTGAGCACACCAGTTGGACCAATAGGCAACGTGTCCATAAAGATTGTGGACCGCGAGCCAGAGAAATGCGTGAAGTATGCCTCAACCAACTCTCCTGTGAGCTTCAAACTCTGGATTCAGGTACTACCCACAAGCGACGACTCAAGCAAGATTAAGGTGACCATCGACGCAGACATCAACTTCTTCATGAAGCAGGTGCTTGACAAGCCCCTCAAGCAGGGAGTGGACAAGTTTGCCGACATGCTCTCAATGATACCTTACGTGTAAACACAAATTATGAAGGGCCACACGCTACTGCCATACCCAATACTGGCAGGCTGAGGCCATAAATATTGACAAATGAACAAGCGCGGGGAATGGGACATTGGACTTCACGACAAGCAGAAGGCAGCCAATCATCCAAATTCCCCGCACTTTTTTCATATTCCTTTTTGAACTCCTACTTTACATTATAAGATGGAAAAACTTTGGACAAAGAATGTCTCTATGACTCAAGAGATCGAGAAATTCACCATCGGACGCGACCGCGAGATGGATCTCTACCTCGCAAAATACGACGTGCTGGGCTCTATGGCGCACATCACCATGCTGGAGTCTATCGGACTGCTCACAGCCGATGAGCTGAAGGCACTGCTCGATGAGCTGAAAAAGATCTACGCACAGGCAGACAAAGGTGACTTTGTCATCGAGGACGGAGTGGAAGACGTACACTCGCAGGTGGAGATGCTGCTCACGCGCAAGCTTGGCGACATAGGCAAAAAGATTCATTCGGGCCGCAGCCGCAACGACCAGGTTCTGGTAGACCTGAAACTGTTCATCCGCGACCAGATAAAAGAAATAGCGGGCCTGGTCAAAAACCTCTTTGACGAACTGATAGCGCAGTCAAACAAATACAAGGACGTGCTCATGCCAGGATACACACACCTGCAGGTAGCCATGCCCAGCAGCTTCGGTCTGTGGTTTGGAGCCTACGCAGAAGGACTGGTCGATGACATGCAGTATCTTCAGGCCGCGTGGAAGATTACAAACCGCAACCCGCTCGGATCGGCCGCTGGCTATGGAAGCAGCTTTCCGCTCAACAGGCAGATGACAACAGACCTGTTGGGCTTCGACTCCATGGACTATAACGTGGTATATGCGCAGATGGGACGAGGCAAGACTGAGCGCAACGTGGCTTTCTCAATGGCCAGCATAGCAGGCACACTGGCAAAGATGGCTTACGACGCATGCATGTTCAACTCACAGAACTTCAACTTTGTGAAGCTGCCTGCAGACTGCACCACAGGCTCCAGCATCATGCCTCACAAGAAAAATCCTGACGTGTTTGAACTGACCAGGGCCAAGTGCAACAAGCTGCAGGCCTTGCCTGTCACCATCACTATGATAATGAACAATCTTCCTGTGGGATATTTCCGCGACCTCCAGATCATAAAGGAAGCTTTCCTGCCAGCCTTTGACGAGCTGAAGGACTGCCTCCAGATGGCTGCATACATTATCAATAAAATGGAGGTGAACAAGCACATACTTGACAACAGCATATATGACCCAATGTTTTCTGTGGAAGAGGTGAACCGCCTTGCCAAAGACGGCATGCCTTTCCGCGACGCATACAAGAAGGTGGGACTGGACATCGAAGCAGGAAACTTCACCCCTAACAAAAACATCCACCACACACACGAAGGCTCTATCGGCAATCTCTGCAACGACAGGATACAGGCCCTGATGGACGATGTAGTGGCTGGATTCAAGTTTGACAAGATGGAGAAGGCCATCGCACAACTGCTGGCATGATGCACATGGAAGCAGGCAAACGGGCATGAAGCGCATGCAAGCATGGAAGTGTGCGCACGTCTCTGTGACACACTCCCATGCCGCGCACTTGCCTCATTCTTACGAAACGGCATTTCCACATATATTTACATCACATGGACATGATATACAAATATTGCGGCAACTCTGGCATACAGCTGCCCGTACTCTCTTTAGGCCTGTGGCACAACTTCGGCTCCGTAGATGACTACATCACGGCCACACAGATGATACTCAAGGCTTTTGAAGCTGGCATCTGCCACTTCGACCTTGCCAACAACTATGGTCCTGAGCCAGGAACGGCGGAGACCAATTTTGGCAAGATACTGAAGGAGAACCTAGCCAGCCACAGAGACGAAATGTTCATCTCATCCAAGGCTGGACACGAGATGTGGCCTGGAGTATATGGGGGCAACAGCAGCAGGAAGAACCTCATCGCCAGCTGCGACCAGAGTCTCAAGCGCACCGGACTAGAATACTTTGACGTGTTCTACAGTCACAGGTATGACGGAGTGACACCTATAGAGGAGACCATGCAGGCACTTATAGACATAGTGCGCCAAGGCAAGGCTCTATACGCAGGCATCTCAAAGTATCCTCCAGAATTGCAGCAGAAATGCTACGACATACTGAAGGCTGCGCATGTGCCATGCCTCATCTCGCAGTACCGCTGCTCCATGTTTGATCCAAAGGCCAAGAAGGACAATTTCCAGATAGCAGCCGACAATGGCAGCGGCATCATCTGCTTCTCCCCTCTGGCGCAAGGACTGCTTACAGGCAAGTATGACAACGGAATCCCGAAGGGAAGCCGAGCCGAACGCGACACCGGTTTCCTCAAAAAGAGCCAGGTGACACATGAGCGTGTGGAGGCTGTGAAACAACTGGCAGAGATAGCCAAGGAGCGCGGACAGTCCATGGCGCAGATGGCACTGGCATGGGTGCTGGCCGACAAACGGGTGACCAGCTGCATCATCGGCACCTCGTCTGTGGCACAGCTTGAAAGCAACCTGCTCACACTCAACAATCTTGACTTCAGCGATGAGGAAATGGAAAGAATAGATAGCATCATCAGCGATCCTGCCCTATTCTTCTGACATGCCCCACCTACCCTGGAGCTAACGACCGAGAATTAAACACTCATATAAGCAGGTGCTCATAATTTTTTATATTTGGCATTCTCTATCCCCAGGCAGATTTTTCTTCTGTTTGAAGGAGCCATGCGGGCATGGTGACTGATAGATAGAAGAGATATATGACCGAGAGAGAGTGCATATATGAGAGCGGCTTACTTCGATACAATAAAATCCTACTTATCACCAGACATGAGACCTTGTACACACTCAAACAAGAAGCAACATTTCAGCATGCCATCATGGACAAGACATGCGTGGTCTATAATGGCTGCCATTATCTGCATGGCCATGCTTGCCGCCTCATGCACCGACGATGAGGCATCATCCACATACTCAAAAAGAGAATACGTGTTCTGCAGCTTCAATGTGACACAATACGCAGAACTATTCAACGTGATGGGCAACAACGGACAGTTCGCATCAATCAGGAAGAGGGTGATTAACGGGGTGACAAAGATAGAGATGACCAACCAGTCGGGAGCCAACGCCTACACAGTGGACCGCCTCTCTGAGAACTTCGGCTTCGGACTGGGCGGACTCATAGCTGGCACAAACAACTATGGCGAACCCATGTGCTTCGATCTTGCCTGCCCTGTATGTGACAGGGCCGAACGCCGCCTCACGCTCTTCAGTGAAGGAGCTGGCTTCGCCAAATGCGGCAAATGCGGAGTGGTGTTTGACCTCAACAACTATGGTGTCATCTACTCCACGCCAGAGAATGCTAACATTACAAAACCACGCGGTCTCTATCGCTACCGCGTCAGATTCGACGGACAGACAATAAATGCCTATAACTAATCTCAAAGAAAAAACAGCTAAGGGATTCTTCTGGAGCGCGCTCAACAACGGCCTGATGCAGGTGCTCAACGCTGTCTTCGGCATCGTGCTGGCACAGAAGCTCAACCAGGCCGACTACGGACTGATAGGAATGCTGACAGTCTTCAGTCTGATAGCCAACTCACTTCAGGACAGCGGATTCGTCACAGCCCTGACAAACAAGAAAGGCGCCACACACCGCGACTACAACTCTGTGTTCTGGTTCAACATAGCTGTGAGCGCCTGCCTGTACATCATCCTGTACACCTGCGCCCCACTGGTGGCAGACTTCTTTGAGGAGCCCATACTCACCAGCCTTTCACGCTATTACTTTTTCGGATTCCTCATAGCCTCATTCAGCATCGTGCCCCGAGCCATACTATTCCGCCAGATAAAGCAGAAAGAGCTGGCGGTGATGGGACTTGCTGCCCTGCTTGTGTCTGGCACTGTAGGCGTGGCCATGGCTTATAGCGGCATGGCATACTGGGGACTTGCCACGCAAACCATCACCTTCAACCTAATGGTGAGCGTTCTCAGCTGGATTCTCTCAGGATGGAAGCCATCAAGAGTCATCAGCATGAGACCTGTCATGGAAATGTTCGGCTTCTCAAGCAAGATGCTCATCACAAACATCTTCAACCAGGTAAACAATAACATATTCTCGCTCGTGCTGGGCAAGTTCTACACCAAGGTGGAAGTGGGCACATACACACAGGCCAACAAATGGAACACCATGGGCTCGTCCACCATCACAGGCATGGTACAAGGAGTGGCGCAACCCACTTTCGTGGAAGTGGGCAACGACAAGGAACGCCTTTGCCGCACCTTTTCCAAGATGCTCCGCTTCACATGCTTCGTGTCCTTCCCCGTGATGTTTGGGCTCTCCCTCGTGGCACCAGAGTTCATCGTGGTGCTCATCAAGGAGAAATGGCTCTCATCGGCCTACCTCATGCGCCTGCTGTGCATAGGCGGTGCCTTCCTCCCCATAGCCACACTATACTTCAACCTGATCATCTCACGAGGGAAATCGAACGTGTACATGTGGAACATAATAGCTCAGGGATGCACTATACTCACAGCCACAATGCTCATCTACTGGACTAACAAAGAATCCCGCATGCACATACTGGGACTAAACGTCAGCAGCATCGACCTGATGGTCATATCCTATGTGGCCATCATCATAGGCTGGACAGTCATCTGGCATCATTTCCTCCGCAGGGAAATAGGCTACCCGCTGTCGTCCGCCATGAAAGACATAGCCCCATTCATGCTGGCAGCGGCCGGGACGATGGTAGCCACATACAGCCTGACGAAGGGAATCAGCAACGTCTACATGCTGCTAGCCACACGCATAATAGTGGCTGCCGCCATCTATCTCCTGACGATGAGACTCGCCAACGTGAGCATCCTAAAAGAATGTGTAGGCTACATACTGCACCGCAAGCAAGCAAAAGAGCAAGGATAATATACATTTAAGGGAAATTTATCCGAAAAAAATTACAGACTTATTATTATTTAGCGTATCTTTGCAAAAGAATATACAGTATATAAAACATAAAAATATAAACGCAACTATGGCTCAAGCACCAGAATTTAAGTATGCTCCTATGTTCCAGCTGGGCAAGGATGATACAGAGTATTACCTCCTCACGAAGGAGGGAGTAAGTGTTGGAGAATTTGAAGGGAACCCAATCCTCAAGGTGACTCCAGAAGCATTGACAAAGATGGCCAATGCAGCATTCAGGGATGTCAGCTTCTTGCTGCGCCGCAGCCACAACCTGCAGGTGGCTAAGATTCTGCGTGACCCAGAGGCATCAGCCAACGATAAATATGTCGCGCTCACCTTCTTGCGCAATGCAGAGGTAGCAGCCAAAGGACAGCTGCCTCTCTGCCAAGACACAGGCACAGCAATCATACACGGCGAGAAGGGACAGCAGGTGTGGACAGGCTTCTGCGACGAGGAGGCCCTCTCAAAGGGCGTATACAAGACATACACAGAGGAGAATCTCCGCTACTCGCAGAACGCTCCTCTCGACATGTACAACGAGGTGAACACAAAGTGCAACCTTCCAGCACAGATTGACATCGAGGCTACAGAAGGCATGGAATACCGATTCCTCATGGTGACCAAGGGTGGAGGCTCTGCCAACAAGACCTACCTCTACCAGGAGACCAAGGCACGCATCCAGAACCCAGGCACACTCATCCCATTCCTCGTCGAGAAGATGAAGAGCCTCGGCACAGCCGCATGCCCTCCATACCACATAGCCATCGTCATCGGCGGCACATCGGCAGAGAAGAACCTCCTCACGGTCAAGTTGGCTTCCACACACTACTACGACTCTCTCCCTACATCAGGCGACGAGACAGGACGCGCTTTCCGCGACCTCGACCTTGAGAGGCAGCTGCTCCAGGAGGCATACAAGATAGGACTCGGAGCTCAGTTTGGCGGCAAGTACATGGCACACGACGTGCGCGTGGTACGTCTGCCACGTCATGGTGCGTCATGCCCTATCGGACTCGGAGTATCTTGCTCGGCCGACCGCAACATCAAGGCCAAGATAAACAAGGACGGCATCTGGATTGAGAAGATGGACGACAAACCATATGAGCTCATACCCGAAGAGCTTCGCAACGCAGGCGAAGGCGAGGCTGTGAAGGTAGACCTCAACCGTCCAATGGACGAAGTGTGCAAGCAGCTCTCACAGTATCCAGTCAGCACACGCCTCTCTCTCAACGGCACCATCATCGTGGGACGCGACATCGCACACGCTAAGATAAAGGCACGTCTTGACGCAGGTGAGGAGATGCCTGAATACCTGAAGAACCACCCTATCTACTACGCCGGACCTGCCAAGACTCCAGCAGGCATGGCTTGCGGATCAATGGGCCCGACAACAGCCGGACGCATGGACCCATACGTGTATGAGTTCCAGGATCACGGAGGCTCACGCATCATGCTGGCCAAGGGCAACCGCTCTATCGACGTGACCAACGCATGCAAGGACCACAAGGGATTCTATCTCGGTTCTATCGGCGGACCAGCAGCCATCCTCGCACAGAACAACATCAAGAGCATCGAGTGCGTTGAGTACCCTGAACTCGGAATGGAGGCCATCTGGAAAATCGAGGTCGAGAATTTCCCTGCATTCATCCTCGTGGACGACAAGGGCAACGACTTCTTCAAGCAGCTCAAGCCATGTGAGGGATGCACTATACTGGAGGCATAAGGCGGGCGCTTACATAACAAAAAATTGAATAAAGCTCTGTAAACACACGCTGTTCTATGCGCACATGTTGGTTCGAACAGAATCTGAAGATTCTTCTCATGGAAGCCGGAAAGAAAGGCCTAAGAGTATGCGACATCACACGCAACGTGTGCAACATGGAACCGTCGCTCTTCGGCTCCGCACACTCCTACGAAGAGACCTGGTGGGAAATCTACCAGTTTCTTCGATCGGAGGATGCCAAGCCGCAGTCGCCATACAAATATGTGGTGGACAAGAAAAGCGGCAAGAAAAAACGCGGATGGTTCTATTACGACAAGAAAAAGGAGCCACAGGCACAGCAAACAACAATATCATTTTAACAACTGAATAACATACACATTTTTATATGGAAGACGTAAAGAAATATCTCGATGATGCAGAGGAGAAGATGGAACTCGCATCAATGCACCTCGAAGAGGCTCTTAGCCGCATCCGCGCCGGAAGAGCCAATGTGCATATTCTGGACGAAGTGCGTGTGGACTCATACGGAAGCATGGTGCCTCTGAGCAACGTGGCTTCGCTCAACACGCCCGACGCCCGTTCCATCACTATCAAGCCATGGGACAAGTCTATGCTCCGAGTCATCGAGAAGGCTATCATAGACTCTTCTGTAGGCATCATGCCAGAGAACAACGGCGAGATCATACGCTTGGGCATTCCTGCCTTGACAGAGGAACGCCGCCGCGACCTCACCAAACAGTGCTCTAAGGAGGCTGAGACAGCTAAGGTGAGCGTGAGAAACGCACGCCGCGACGCTATCGAGAAACTCAAGAAGTCGGTCAAGAACGGCACTCCCGAGGACGTAGAGAAAGATTACGAGGAGAAGGTGCAGAAGGTGCACGACAAGTACATCAAGAAGGTAGATGAGATGCTTGAGGCCAAGAACAAGGAAATCATGACTGTCTGATGCACGGACTTGTAATACGTAACACGGGCTACAGCTATACCGTCAAATCGGATGCGGGAGAGGTCTTTGAATGCAAGGTCAAGGGCAACTTCCGCATTCGCGGTATTCGTACCACAAACCCCGTTGCCATAGGCGACAGGGTCACATTCACGCCACAAGAGGTGGGGGCAGACATAGAGCAAGCCCACCAAGGGCTCATCACCGAACTGGATGACCGCAAGAACTACATCATCCGCAAGTCAACCAACCTGTCCAAGCAGTCGCACATCATCGCTGCCAATGTGGACAGATGCTTCCTTGTGGTGACCATCAGACAACCAGAGACTCCACTGCAGTTCATCGACCGATTCCTCGCAAGCGCAGAGGCATACAACGTGCCTGTGACGCTTGTCTTCAACAAGATAGACCTTGTCACAGACGAATGGGCCGAATACCTCAACGGAGTCATCAACCTCTACGAGACAATCGGCTACGAATGCCGACGCATATCAGCGAAGACCGGCGAGGGCGTGGAGGAACTGCGCAACGAGCTGAGCGGACGCACCACACTCCTCTCTGGCAACAGCGGCGTGGGCAAGTCAACGCTCATCAACATGCTCTACCCTCACCTGTCCCTAAAGACAAACGAGATAAGTGATGCCTACGAGACAGGCAAACACACCACCACCTTCTCCGAGATGTATGAGGTAGACCACGATGGATATATCATCGACACTCCTGGAATAAAGGGATTCGGCACATTCAACATGAAGAGGGAAGAGGTAGGGCACTACTTCAAGGAAATATTCCATTTTTCTGCTGGATGCCGCTTCAACAACTGCACACACACACACGAGCCACATTGCGCCGTGAGAGAAGCGGTGGAGCGGCATGACATAGCAGAGAGCCGTTACAACTCATACCTTTCAATGCTTGAAGATGAAGACGAAAACAAATACCGCCAGGGTTATTAAGAGAATATGCTCGCGCATGCAAGGCATCATGCCTGGGAAGAACGGCACGGCAGGACACATCGCCCTATGCGTGGGCATGCTTATGCTGGCAACACCAGCAGGAGCGCAGCAGTATGAGCAGGAAGTGGAACAGGCTCTCAACGCCGTCAAGGCAAACGAATACGACAAAGCAGACTCTCTGTTTCGACAAGCCTTGAAATGCTCTCCATCCGATATTCGCAATGCATTGATATATTCCAACATGGCCCTCATCAACAAAATGCGGGGACAAAGTCTGGAAGCTATAGACAACTACTCCACTGCCTTAGCAATCGCTCCACAGAACATTCCCATCCTCAAGGCACGCGCCGACCTCTATCTGGAACTGAACAACCATGGCAAGGCTCTGCTCGACTACAGCAAAATCATAGACTTCGACCCGCACAACTCAGACGCTCTATTGGCAAGAGCCTACATCTACCAGCAGAGGAGAGACTACTACAATGCCAAGAAGGACTATGAGGCACTGCTGACAGCCGACCCGCACAACTATCCAGCCCTGCTCGGCACAGCCATTCTCTTCCAGAACGCAGGCAAGCCGCAAGAGGCTATAATACGCCTGACGCTCCTCATAGATGAATATCCCGACAAGGCGGAGCTGTACTCCATCAGAGCTGAGATAGAGAAAGAAGCCAACCAGTCTGAATTGGCGATAATGGACCTGAACAAGGCCATAGAGCTGGAACCAGACAACAAGAACATGGTGCTGTCAAGAGCCTACCTGCACATGAGCGAGAACAACAAGCGTATGGCTCTCATGGACTTTGAGCGAGCCATAGAGCTGGGCATACCGCGCGGACAACTGAGGGATGAGCTGAAGCGATGCAAGTGATGGCATCCCCGACTGCTCCTACTTCCATGACTTACAGCCCTTGGTTGGCATATACAAAATTGAGGGAATGAGCTACGACAGCTCCTACTTCCATGATTTACAGCCGCCATCTATACGCATCCATAGCACCGCCATCATAGGCACAAGCTGCTTATACAGCGCCTATTTATTCATTAACAGACGCCTATTTATTCATTAACAGAAAAGATTTAGAACAGACATAACCGGATGAAAGAATTTGTGATTTCTGAAGCAAAGGTGGAGACAGCCGTCATCGTAGGCCTCATCACACCCCAGCAGAATGAGAGAAAGACCGCTGAATATCTAAACGAACTGGAGTTCCTTGCAGAAACCGCAGGAGCCAAGGTCATACGCCGTTTCACCCAGAAGATGAACGGGCCAAGCAGCGTGACCTATCTCGGCACGGGCAAACTTGAAGAGATAGCGCAGTTCATCAAGGAGAAGCAAGACGAGGTCGATGCCTACTGGGAAGAACAGATGGCCCTTGGACGCCCATACGAGGCCAGCATCGTCACTGGCACCAAGGCACGGCACGGCGACGACTATATGGAAGAGGAAGAGATGCAGGAATCTCGCAAGAGCCGCAAGCAGAAAAAGCTTGAGAAACTGCTCAAAGACCAACTGGCAGCGCAAGAGAATGTGCCTCAACCCGTGGGCATGGTCATCTTTGACGACGAGCTGTCGGCCAAGCAGATACGCAACATAGAACAAACTCTGCAAATAAAGATACTCGACCGCACCAGCCTCATCCTTGACATATTTGTCATGCGCGCGCAGACAGCGGCAGCAAAGACACAGGTAGAGCTGGCGCAATATCGCTACATGCTCCCGCGACTCACACGACTATGGACACACCTGGAGCGTCAGCGAGGCGGAAGCGTGGGCCTGAGAGGCCCTGGAGAAACCCAGCTTGAGATGGACCAACGCATCATACGCCACCGCATATCACTCCTCAAGGAGAGGCTTGTGGAGATAGACCAGCAGAAAACCACCCAGCGCAAGAACCGCGGCAGACTCATCCGCGTGGCACTTGTGGGATATACCAACGTGGGCAAGTCCACCCTGATGAACCTGCTCGCCAAAAGCGACATCTTTGCGGAAAACAAGCTTTTCGCCACACTCGACACCACCGTGCGCAAGGTGATCATAGACAATCTGCCCTTCCTGCTGTCTGATACGGTAGGATTCATACGCAAGCTGCCCACCGACCTTGTGGAATCATTCAAGAGCACACTCGACGAGGTGAGAGAGGCCGACCTGCTGCTCCATGTGGTGGACATCAGCCACCCCGACTTCGAGGAGCAGATACAGGTAGTGGAAAAGACACTCGGCGACCTCGGCTGCGCCGACAAGCCGCAGATGATCATCTTCAACAAAATAGACGCATACTCATGGGTGGAGAAAGAGGCCGACGACCTCACGCCACGCACAAAGGAGAACATCCCTCTTGAGGAACTCATGAACACATGGATGGCTAAGCTCAACCAGGAAAACAAGGAGCAGGGCACAGACAACCGCCTGGGCTGCTTCTTCATCTCTGCCAAGCAGCGAGACAATATCGACGAGCTGAAGGAACTTCTCTACAAGAAGGTGAGAGAGATGCACGTGCAGAAATATCCATACAACGATTTCCTGTATGCCAACTATGATGAGAACGGGGAGGTGAAATGACCTCCTTACGCTTGAAGACAAACAGCAAGTGACACAGCTAAAAACACATCAACACATATGAGAGAGCTAACGGTAAGCGAAATAGCCCAGCTGGAGGAGCGCAGCTGCTGGGCTGAAGACTGGTCTGACGTGCTTGTGGACGAGGGATTCTCTCCATCACAGATGCGCGGCGTAAACCTCTACGGCCATATCGAGATAGGAAGCCTAAGCGGATCTGTTGAGATAGAGGACGGATTCCGCCAGCGTTGCGGCATCCGCAACACCACCCTGCGCAACGTGACCATCGGCGATGACTGCCTGATAGACAACGTCTGCGGCTACATCTCCAACTACCAAATCGGTGACCGTTGCTACATCTCCGACGTGAGTGTCATCTCATGCCAGGAGGGAAGCACCTTTGGAAACGGCAGCGCCATCTCCGTGCTCAACGAAGGCGGTGACAGCAACATGTGCATAGTCCCTGGCCTAACAGCTCAGACAGCATGGCTGATGGTCAACTTCCCTGCGGTGAAGAGACTCGCCTCAGCAAAGAGCATACATGGCCAAACGATGGAACGAGGCTACATAGGCACAGGCTCGCGCATCATCAACACAAAGGAGATAAGCAACGCCTGCATAGGCGAGGGATGTGAGGTGCAGGGCAGCAGCCGCATCAACAACTGCACCATACAGAGCTCAGATGACGCCGGCACACTCATAGGCACAGATGTCATCATCGAGGACAGCATAGTGGCAGCAGGAGCAAGCGTCATCGACGGAGCCAAGGTGTACAGTTGCTTCGTGGGCGAATCTGTACACATAGGCAAAGGATTCTCTGCGGAGGCAAGCCTATTCTTCGCCAACAGCTATATGGACAACGGCGAGGCATGCGCAGCCTTCTGCGGGCCATTCTCCACCAGCCACCACAAGAGCACCCTGCTCATCGGCGGAGCCTTCTCCTTCTACAACGCAGGCAGCGGCACCAACCAGAGCAACCACGCCTACAAGATGGGTCCTATCCACTGGGGCACACTTGACCGCGGAAGCAAGACAGCCAGTGGAAGCCACATCCTTTGGCCGGCCCATATAGGCTCATTCTCCATGGTCATGGGCAAGGTGCAGACACATCCTGCTGTACAGAAGCTGCCTTTCAGCTACGTCATAGCCGAAGGACGAGACACATGGATAGTGCCTGGCATCAACCTGCGCACAGTGGGCACATGGCGAGACGTGAACAAATGGCCGAAGAGAGATGTGCGTCCGCTTTGCGCCAGAGAAGACATAATAAACTTCGCCTTCCCCAACCCATACGTCATACAGTCGGTGCTCGATGGCCGCAACGTGCTGGAGCGCATACAGAAAACTGGCGCGCCCGATGCTGATGTCTATGAGTACCATGGATGCAAGATCAAACGCTCATCACTGCTGAAAGGCATACAGTACTACGATCTTGCCATCAAGCTGTTTCTTTACCATTGCTTCCAGACCAACAACGTGGAAGCGACAGAGTCTAACGGCTGCAGATGGGTCGACATGATGGGCATGCTCGCCCCTAAGAGCGAAATAGACCGCGTGGTGAAAGACATTGACAATGGAGCCATTGACTCACTGGACGAACTTAAAGCCATACTCGCTCAGATACACAAGGACTACAAGAAGAACGAGCAGGCCTACGCAAATTTCGTCATGCAAAGTTGCGGGGACAATCTCTTTGTTGACAAAGACCACTGGATGCGAGAGGCTGAGGAAAGCCATGCGCTATGGCTTAAGATGGTCAAGGACGATGCGGAAAAAGAATTCCAGATGGGCGATGTGGAGCCAGAGCAACTGCGCTCATTCATAGACAGCATCAAGTAGCAGCCACAGACGGCTCAAGCCAAATGCAGAGCTACATGACTTGGCACGAAAAGGACAACAGCATGATATCACACACGAGCTCAAGCCAAATGCAGGGTGGCATGTCCTTGACACGATAATACAACCACAAGCACCCACTTACCCCACCATACTAACTAAATAAGACATATCACAATGAAGACACTGAAACATATAGCTGCAGCACTGACAGTATTCGCAGCCCTCAGCGCACATGAAGCGTCAGCACAGACATACACAAACATCTACCCAAAGGCCGTAGACAAGATAGCCGCCAAATGGGTGAAGAAAGGTGAATGGAAAAACGGATTCACCAAAGCCGTGCCAGCTCCGACAGTGAACGCCACGGAGTTCTATCTCCAATACCACAAGAACCCGAAACAATGGAAAGCTCTCTTCAGATGGCTCGAAGAGACAGACCTGCTGGCCATTCCAGGCGGCAGGCACAACATACCAGGCACATCACTCACCGTAAGCGTGGAGGACAGTGAGAACTGGTGCTCTGCCGACGACCTCAGGGCTGGCAAAGGCAGCGAGAGCCACCGCGAGAAGATTGACTTCATGATTGTTGTGAGAGGCAAGGAGGGCTTCTGCCGCCTCGACCATGACACCTCCAAGCCTATAGCACCCTACAAGATAGACCGTCTCGAATACACTTTCGATGCCGAGCGTCTCCAACGCTTCGAGTCTATAGAGGGCACATTCAACATATTCTTCCCATGCGACTGGCACGTGGCGAAGGTCAAGACAGCAGAACCTTCACAGAAGCTCCGCGTGCTGGTGGTGAAGATGGACAACGTATTCTGATTGCTGGCCCAGCTAACGAACAGCATCAGAAAGGATTATTATTGGCATAACTAATACGAACAACAGAACTAATGAAGAGCGACACGCACGGCCATCAGACCACTTGCGTGTCGCTCTTCATTCAGTTTTCACGGCAGACCCACTTGCGTGAAGGCACGCCTGCACCGCTTATGCCAAATATAACATATCAACCAGCTTTTGACACCCTGCAAGGTTATCAAAGGCATTACAGCTATCACTCCACGAGCGTCTATTCATCTACTGCCTCTTCCAAAAGCTTGACGTGAACAGCAGCATGATAGGGAAAATCTCCAGACGTCCTATGAGCATGAGAAACGAGCACACATATTTCGCCACCGGACTGAGGATGGCCCACGAATGCGCTGGACCATAGTAGCCCATGCCAGGACCCACGTTGCTGATGCTGGACAGAGCCAGTCCAAAAGCCTCATAATAGTCGAAATTGGGATGCACATTATTCGGGCTCACGCCACTGAGAGCAAGCACAAAAGCGCCTATGAAGAGCGACATGACAAAGAGCGCTCCGAATGCAAGAAGAGTGGTGACGATGCTTGACGGCATTATGTTGCCATTGACACGCACTGGGATGACAGCCCTTGGATGCAGCACGCGGACGAACTCATTCCTCATCACCTTGTAGATTATCGTGAGACGTATGCACTTCATGCCTCCGCTGGTGCTGCCAGAACATGCCCCAGCAAACATCACAAAGAGCAGTACAGGCATCAGCTGCACAGGCCACAGCGTGTAGTCCACCGTTGCCAGTCCTGTGGTAGTCTGCAGCGAAATGACCGTGAAGAGGCTGTGGCGTATGCAGTACTCCACACCTCGGCTTGTATCATCTACGAACAGAGCTACCGCGCAGATGGCAGACGCCCCCAACACGATGATGAGGTATGTGCGCAGTTCCACGTCGGCAAAGAATTTCTTCACCTGCCCTTTCAGTATTGTATAGTATATGAGCGCGTAGTTCACTCCCGAGGCAAACATGAAGAAGGTAAGTACATAGTCCATGAGAGGCGAATGGTAATAGTCCTCCAGCAAGTCGGAGTGCGTGCCATAGCCGCCTGTGGCTGTAGTGCACAACGAATAGTTTACAGCATCGAAAAAGCCCATGCCGCACAGCATCAAAGACACCACACACAGCACCGTAAGCATGATGTACACTCCTCCTATCCACTTGGCAGCCACCGACACGCGTGGATGCACCTTGTTATGTATCGGTCCTGTGGACTCTGCCGCAAAGAGCTTCACCTCACTCACTCCAAAGGCTGGCAGTATGGCAATAGTGAAGAATACTATGCCGATGCCCCCGATCCATTGCGTGAGGCTCCTCCAGAACAGTATGCCCTTAGGCATGCTGTCGAGGTTGTCTATATTAGTGGCTCCAGTGCTGGTGAATCCAGACATCGTCTCGAAGAAGGCACTTGACACGTCGGGCACACAGCGACAGAAGAGGAACGGCAGCATGCCTATGGCTGTGAAAATAACCCATACCATTGACACCACCATGTATCCGTCCCTGCGTCCCATGTCTTTTTTTGCCTTGCGGCCCATGTATACGCCTATAGATCCGATGGCTGCAGAGATGAGTGTCGGATAAAAGAAGGCATCAATGCCCTCGCCATATATCCAGCTCACTATCTGGCACAAGAACATAAGCCCCGCCTCTATGAAGATGAGCAGTCCCATCACCTTTGATATGAGTTTCCAATTTATCATCATTGCACGTTTTATTTTTATTCTTTCCAATACTGCAGACGCCAGCGGCCTTCATGTCTGCCTGGAAGGGCATGACATGCTTCGGCTATGCCCCCGCCCATGCCGCAGGATGCGCCTCCTGCACAGCCTCATCACTTGAAGAACTTGTCCAGCTTGCGCAGCGTGTTGTCTATGCAAAAGACCACCACCTTGTCGCCAGCCTTCAGCTGCGTGTGTCCGCCCACCAGCATAGACTTGCCCTCTCTTGACATACCGCCGATGTTCACGCCGCGCGGCAGGTTCTGATCCATGATTATCTTCTTTGTGGCCTTGGAGCCTGGCTTGACCACAAATTCGGCCACATCGGCCTTGCCTATGGCCAGCATCTTCACATTATTCACGTCTCCCTTGAGCAGCATACGGTATATGTGGCTGGCAGCAATCATCTTCTTGTTGATGATAGTGCCCACATCAAGGTCGTCCGCCATGTCAAAATAGTCAAGGTTCTCCACCTGCGCTATGGTCTTGCGTATGCCCTTGCGCCTGGCAGCCACACACGCCAGGATATTCTCCTGGTCGTTGTCCGTGAGTGATATTATGGCTTCCATGCTGTTGAAGCCTTCATCATTGAGCAGGTCCATGTCGTAGCCATCGCCCTCCAGTATCATTGTCTCAGGCGAGACGAGAGCCTGCAGCTGCTCCGTGCGCTGATGGCTTGGCTCGATGATCTTCACATTGTTGTGTATATCATTCAATTTCCAGCTGGCTCTCACCGACAACTTGCCGCCGCCAATGATGAGACTGTTCTTGACAGCTGGATAACCGTCCTTGCCAGTGAGGTGCTTTATCTCATCAAGCTTGTCCTTTGTCGTCATGAAAAAGACCAGGTCGCGCGGCAGTATGCGCTCATCACCATTAGGCGATATGGTCTCACCGTTGCGCTTGATGGCCACAACGTGGAAATTATGTCCATGAGCCTTGCCTATCTCTTTGAGCGTGTAGCCCACCAGCTGGTTGTCCTTGTTGCTTATCTCCTTCTCAAAGACAGGGTTGGCATCATGCATCTTCACGCTCAGCAGCAATAGTTCTCCTCCGTTGAATTCCCACAGCTGCCTCACCCAACTGTATCTGGCGCTGGCCGCAATGTCCTCTGCCGCCAACTGCTCTGGATATATGAGTGAGTCTATGCCGGCCTTAGTGAAAAGCCCTGTGTTCTCTGGCTTGGTGTACTCATAGTTGTCCACCCTCGCCACCGTTTTCTTTGCCCCAAGCTGCTTGGCAAGCATGGCGCAAGTGATGTTCTCTGTCTCATGCGGGGTGACAGCTATAAAGAGGTCTGCCTTGCTGACCTCAGCATCCTTCAGCGTGCTGACCGATGCCGGCTGGCGAGCCAGTGTCATGATGTCCAGTTCACTGCCAAGCCTGACAAGCCGGTTCTCATCGCCATCAATGAGAATAACATCTTGGTTATCGTTTGAGAGCATCCGCGCCAGGTGCGTGCCCACAGCGCCTGCTCCTGCTATCACAATCTTCATATCTCTTTTTCGGCCTCATGACCGTTATGTTTATTACAGCCTTACGGTATCGTATCGCTACTTTGCCATATTGCAACCCTGCTACTATATTGCAGTTTGCTATTATGATGTCATCGCCGTCCCCTATTCAGGCATTATCAAGTCCGCTATGCTCTCTGCGTCCATCTTGCATATCTTCATCAGCTGAGGCACCGTGCCATGCTGCACGAACTGGTCTGGAATGCCCACACGCTTCACCTTGACATTGCTGAATCCGTTGTCATTGAGGTATTCCATCACCGCGTCTCCAAGTCCGCCAGCAATGACCCCATCTTCCACCGTGATGAGAGTGTCGCAGAGCGTGGCCGCCTCATGCAGCAGGTCTGTGTCTATAGGCTTGAGGAAACGCATGTCGTAGTGCGCCACACACAGTTTCTTGCCCTTGTTCATGGCCCTCATCTCAGCTATGCAGATAGCCTTGGAAGCCTCTGTGCCAAGCGGCCCGAGACTCAGCACCGCTATGTCGCGGCCTGGCCTGAGGCAACGTCCCTTGCCTACAGGCATCTCTTTCATCTCGCTGTGCCATTCGACCACGCTGCCTCGGCCTCGCGGATAGCGTATGACAAACACGCCCTTGCCTGGAAGTTGCGCTGTGTACATCATGTCACGCAGCTCCATTTCATTAAGCGGTGACGCTATGGTGAGGTTAGGGATGGGTCTGAGAAAAGCCAAGTCAAAGGCTCCATGATGAGTGGGTCCGTCCTCTCCCACCAGCCCAGCCCTGTCAAGGCAAAGCACCATGTTGAGCCGCATAGATGCCGCATCATGTATTATGTTGTCATAGGCGCGCTGCATGAACGACGAGTATATGTTGCAGAAAGGCATCAGCCCCTCCTTGGCCATGCCTCCCGAGAAAGTCACGGCGTGCCCCTCTGCTATGCCCACGTCAAAGACACGTGACGGCATGGCATTCATCATTATGTTCATGGAGCAGCCTGTAGGCATGGCCGGCGTCACTCCCACTATCTTAGGATTTTTCCTGGCCAGCTCAAGGAGAGTTTGTCCAAAGACCTCCTGAAACTTTGGCGGGCGCGGCTTGCCGTCATCTGCCACAAGGCGTTCGCCCGACTCGCAGTCAAACTTGCCCGGAGCATGCCACACGGTGGCGTTCTGCTCAGCGGGCGCATAGCCCTTGCCCTTGACCGTGTGTATGTGCAGGAGTTTGGGGCCCTTCATGTCTTTGATGGCAGAGAGGGTGCGGACCAGCTCTATCACGTCATTGCCATCCTTCAGGCTGAAATATCTGATATCCATGCCCTCGAAGATGTTGCGCTGTCGTGTTATCACCGACTTGACGCTGTTGTTGAACCGTATGATGCCCTTTCGCCGGCTCTCGTTGAGGATTCCCCACTTGAAGAGCTTCTGCGATATCTTGAAACGTATGCTGTTGTATGTTGAGTTGGTAGTCAGTTCCAGCAGATAGTGCTCCATGCCTCCGACGCTGCGGTCTATCGACATATGATTGTCGTTTAGGATGATGAGCATGTCGTTTGGCGTGCTCGACGCATTGTTTATCCCTTCAAAAGCCAGTCCGCCGCTCATGGCTCCGTCACCGATGACAGCCACCACCTTGCGGTTCTCGTGGTTGAGGTTGGCCGCCACGGCCATGCCTAGAGCCGCAGAAATGGAATTGCTGGCGTGTCCGCAGCAGAACGTGTCGTACTCGCTCTCATCAGGATGCGGAAAGGGCTTAAGACCGTTTAGCTTGCGGTTGGTGCAGAAGACGTCACGGCGTCCCGTCAGGATCTTGTGTCCGTAGGCCTGGTGACCCACATCCCATACGATGCGGTCGTCTGGCGTGTTGAACACATAATGCAAGGCCACCGTCAGTTCCACCACACCAAGGCTCGACGCCAGATGTCCTGGATTGACAGCCAATTCCCTTATTATGTCGTTGCGCAGTTCATCACACACGAGAGGAAGTTCCTCCACCTTCAGCTTGCGCAGGTCGGCCGGATAGTCAATTCTATTTATATATTTATACTCTGTCTTGTTTTCCATAAGAGACTCTTTATCTATGCAAAATTAGTGATTTTTTTTAAAGAAACACTCAAAAAGGTGAAAATATTCATTTTCCGCGGTTTCTAACACCTTGCCTTGTCATATTACATGGTCATTTCCTTATGGTCATTTATTAGTGCAAGAAGTGGCTGCACGAGCGCAGATGTCTGGCTTACTTCTATTTTTTCCAGAGAGAAACCGCAAGTTTCCTAAGAGACAGGTTCTTCAAGACGACTCCTTTACGTTCTTCAAGACGGCTCCTTTATGGATGTCTGGCCAACAGATACACATATTTCTTCGTGCATTTGAGAAGAGGTCAACTACCGTCTGGGGGGGGAAAACAAAAAAAGCTTTCCAGCCAGGCGGATGACTTCCTCACCGTCAGCTGGAAAGCATTTGCTAATGTTCGTTTTCATGTAGCGCATCTATTCTGTGGCAGATGCTTGTCTTATAGTAAGTGGATGCCTCTGCATCACATTTTCAAGCAGACACCATGACTGCATCGCTTTTTCTAAGCAGATGCTCAGGGCTGCATCACATTTTCAAGCAGACACTTATGGTTGCGCTTTCGTCTTCACAAGTCTCACTCCATATATCTGGCCGACCTGCTTGCCGTTTTTCGCCACAAACTTCACTCTCACCTCTTTCTTACCCTTGAGCATAGAGGCTGGAATGGCATACTCCTCTGTCTTGAACTGCGTGGTCTTCCACTTGTGAGTGTTGTTCACACTTCTTACAAGCGCATCGTCCACCATTATGTCAAACTCGCATGTGCGCCATTCATCCTGTCCCCAGAAGGTGAGCTGAAGAGCCAATGCCTCATTGCCGCCTGTCTTCATCAGATAACTGAAATAATGCCCGTCACGCGCATCACGGAAGAAGACTCCCTCTGTGCTTCCTCTGTCAGACTGGTCAGTCTCCATGCGATGGTCCGTCTCAGGCTGCTGTTCTCCAGGCGACACCTTGTCCACGGTGCGGGCCTCCAGAGCCTCACGCGCCTTCTCCTTGCTTACCAAGTTGTCCATATACGTCTTCTGGTTCTTATCATCGAGAGCCAGCCAGTACATCATATAGCGCGAGTCATGAATCTCGAAGAAAGGCTGCAGCTCGCCATTGATGGCGTTCATCATCTTGGTGGAGAGCGTGAAATGCAGCGGCTTGCCAGCCACAGGCTTCAAGTCCCTCGCCACGTCATCAATATTCTTTGGCATGAGAATAGGAGCCTTGTCGAGAGGCAGCTTCATTCCCCCGGCATACTGGCCGAAGCGACTGTCGTCTGCAATGAGAGAGCGGAGATCCTCTGTGCCAGTCTTCATGCCAAGAAGGATAGGGCCATACATGATGGCAACGTACTGAGGCACATTGGGCATGTGCTTGATGTAGGCATGCATAGGCATGGACACAGAGAGTTTGTCTCCCTTCTTCCATTTGCGGCTGATGCACACATAGCCATCCTTCTCCACGGTCTTGACGCTGAATCCCTCTCCCTTCACGGCAAATCCGTCACACCATTCCGGCTTGCGTATCTTCAGCGTGAAGGTTCCCTTGCCCTTGGTGACGCTCACCTGCGCTGTCTCGGCATAGGGGAAGGCTGTCTCCTGCCTGATGACGATGCCGCGTTCCCTCCAGTTCAGTTCCGACGGCATGAACAGGTTCATGTAGAGCGCATCATCGGCCGGCACAGATCCCTTCGTGTGTGTCCAGGCAAACTGGCCATACTTGCCGTGATTCTCCATGCCTGTGCCCACACAGCACCACATGGCCATGTTGGGCGCAGAATAGTTGCGGTAGTGGCGCGGACGTGCCGACGTGAAATAGACGTAGCCGCCATGCTCCGGATGCTGCGTCGAGAGGATATGGTTATACATGGCCACCTCATAGAAGTCGCCATACATGCCATTGGGATTCTCACGGTTGAGAGCCTCTGTCAGCTTGAGCATGTTGTATGTGTTGCACGACTCGGGGCCGTCAATATCGTTCACGTAGTCTATGCATGTCTCCTTGGTAGGGAAATGCTCCCTGCGGCTGTTGCCGCCAAGTGCCAGCGAACGTTCCCTCGTGACCACCTCCCAGAAGTACTCACTCGCGTCATGATACTTCTCGTCGTGGCTCAGCTCAGCTATGCGCTGAAAGCCCACCACCTTAGGTATCTGGGTATTGGCATGCATGTTGTCAAGGCAGTCCTTATGATTCTCCATCGGCACGAGCAGCTGCTTGTGGGCAAATCTCCTTGCGCAGTCCATGTACGCCTGCTTGCCTGTCATGGCAAAAGCGTCGGCAAGCACCTCGTCCATGCCGCCATGCTCGTTGCCAAGCATGCGCTCCATCTGCTCGTCATTAAGGTTGGCGGTGATGGCCACAGCCCAGTCGCAGAACTTCAGGAAGAGCGTCCTGGCATCCTCATTGCCGCAATAGAGCCATGCGTCTCTCAGTCCGGCGTACATCTTATGCAGGTTGTAAAATGGAGCCCATGAGCTAAAGTACACGCTGAAGTCGCCTTTCATGAACGCAGGCCA
Source organism: uncultured Bacteroidaceae bacterium (assembly GCA_934271655.1). GTDB lineage: Bacteria > Bacteroidota > Bacteroidia > Bacteroidales > Bacteroidaceae > Minthosoma. The sequence continues at coordinate 126,593 of CAKQRW010000001.1, forward strand.
CAGCTTGGCGCTATTGGGGAAGCCGCCCACATAGTTCACGCTCCAGGCCTCTCCCCTCCTGTCGTTAGCCGCAGCGCACTCCTTCAGCTCGCTTATCATATACTCCATCCTCTGCCGGCATTCCTCGCTGCCTGTGGCGGCATTGATGGCGAGAGCCGAGAGATAGTGTCCTCCGACGTGACCATCCAGGCCGTCCCAGTTGGGATATGTAGGTTTCTTCGGCTTCAATCCGGCCTCCTTGCGGTAAGGCGCCAGCATGCGGTCGCAGTCATACTTCAGCAAAGTCTCTACATTGAGGTCGCGTGCCCTCTTCAGCGGGCCATCGAGCAAGGTGATGTCGCCAAGCGGGAACTCATCGGCATATAGCCTGTCCTGGGCCATAGATCTGCTGGCCATTGCCATGCACAGCATTCCTGCTATGACTAAGTGTTTTTTCATACGTATTTTTTTATTATGATTGTATTGATGATTGTATTTCCTATTGTTTTTGATTGCTGCAATAGTCTGCCTTTATTTTCATTTGTCCTCACGTGTTTTCATCTTTCCTCACAGGTCTTCATTTATCTATCTTCACGTGCAGGTCTTCAGCTGTCCTCACATGCAGTTTTTCATCAGTCCTCACATGCAGCCCACTTATTACCGCACACAAAAAATGTCAAGTGCAAAGTTATAAAACATAAACGTTCCCGTGTTGCTTGCCTGCTTCAAAAACTGTTGCTCTTGATTCATGTATTATCTCTTTGCAAGCCCAAACATAATAAAAACGTCAAAACAAGGAAACAAAAGTGTCATAAGCATGTTCAAACCTATTATGTCAGACCATGCATGCTGAATGTGAAAGCCTCGAAAAGAGCCGCCTGAAGGCATGGAAAATGGTGTTGCGAGACATGCGCTAATCTCGACAAAAGGACAAAAAGGACAAAAAGGACAAAAGGACAAAGTGCCAAAACATAGCAAAAGTATACAAAATAAGTTATTTTGATGAATTTGACAAGGAAATGTCACTTGTCCTTTTGTCCTTTTTGTCCCTTTTGCCCTTTTCTTACGGCAAGACACATTGAGGATGCTGTGCATGGCAATGAGGCTCCTGAGTTGTCAGATGCTTGGTTGCGGCATGTGAAGTCTAAAAGTTGAGCAGAACAACATTAGCAATATACTGACTATTGATGACTTTGTACACATAATCTTGCTCAACGTCCAGACCTCACGCTCCATCATGCCTTGCCCTCCGCCATCCTATGCCTTGCCCTCCGTTATCCTATGCTTTACGCACTGTTATCCTATGCTTTGCGCACCGTTATCCTAAGGCCAGCATATCGCTTCCTTCAAGGGATTCACCATAGGTATCATTTGATGGTAGGATGCCGACTGAAACAACAGCAATAAAAAACGCCTTGCCAGCCAAGTGTGACAAGGCAACTTAGGGCTATGAACTGAAACGACAGAAACAAAAAAAACGCTTTGCCAACATGACGTCAGCAAAGCGGATTTCACGATGTTTTGTTTATATGAGTAGGGACGATCGGGCTCGAACCGATGACCTCCGCAATGTGACTGCGGCGCTCTGAACCAGCTGGGCTACGCCCCTGTTTATCAAAACCTGCTGCAAATGTAGCGCATTTTATTGAACTGGCCAAATATGTTAACACTTTTTATAAGTAGCAGCTCATTATATCTCATCTATCTGTTACGACACGCACACATAAGTGAGAAGCGCAAAATCAGGCTCTACCTGACCGTAGATTTCTTCATGCAGCATCAACAAGCTGCCTTGCCAACAAAGGCACCTGGACAGAGCTGCAACATTCAAAAAGAACGGAACAGGTGCAAAAATATAATGATAAGAGCTGTGTTTGCAGAAATAATTTGTAACTTTGTCGCAAAATATAAAAACATCATATAATGGAACAAGCACTATACATCTACAACACACTGACACGCAAGAAGGAAGTGTTCAAGCCGCTGCACGCTCCACATGTGGGCATGTACGTATGCGGACCTACCGTCTATGGCGACGCGCATCTCGGACACGCGCGTCCAGCCATCACGTTCGACATAGTATTCCGTTTTCTCAAGCACATGGGCTACAAGGTGAGATATGTCCGCAACATCACGGATGTTGGCCATCTGGAACACGACGCTGACGAGGGCGAGGACAAGATAGCCAAGAAGGCGCGCCTGGAGCAGCTGGAGCCGATGGAGGTGGCACAGTACTACACCAACCGCTACCATGAGGCCATGGACGCTCTTGGCTGCCTGCCTCCAAGCATAGAGCCTCACGCCACAGGCCACATCATAGAGCAGCAGCAGCTGGTGCAGCAGATTCTCGACAACGGCTTTGCCTATGTGAGCAACGGCTCGGTATACTTCGATGTGGAGAAATATGACAAGAAGTATAAGTACGGCGTGCTCTCAGGACGCAGTCTGGAGAACGTGAAAGACGCCAGCCGCGACCTCGCTGGTGTGGGCGAGAAGCACAACCAGGCCGACTTCGCGCTCTGGAAGGCTGCACAGCCAGAACACATCATGCGATGGCCTTCGCCATGGAGCGACGGATTCCCCGGATGGCACTGCGAGTGCACCGCCATGGGACGCAAATACCTGGGCGACCACTTCGACATTCATGGCGGTGGCATGGACCTCATCTTTCCGCACCATGAGTGCGAGATAGCGCAAGCCGTGGCAAGCCAGGGAGACCAAATGGTGCATTACTGGGTGCACAACAACATGATCACCATTGACGGACAGAAAATGGGCAAGTCGCTCGGCAACTTCATCACACTGCCGCAGTTCTTTGCTGGCGACCACCCGAAGCTTGAGAAGGCATACAGCCCTATGACCATACGCTTCTTCATCCTCCAGGCTCATTACCGCTCCACCGTGGACTTCAGCAACGAGGCTCTGCAGGCTGCTGAGAAAGGTCTGGAGCGTCTGCTTGACGCATGGAGAGCGCTCGGCACTATACAGCCAGCAGCCGACGGCACGGTGAAGATGGACTACGTGGAATCGCTCAAGGAAAAATGCTACGACGCCATGTACGACGACTTCAACACTCCTATAGTCATCTCGCACCTCTTTGAGGCCGCCAAGGTCATCAATTCCATCGTTGACAAGAAAGAGACTATCTCTGCCGAGGTGCTCGATGCGCTCAAGTCTACATTCAGCCTCTTCGCCTTCGACCTGCTTGGCATCAAGGCTGGAGCAGGAGCAGCGGCCGCCGGCGAGGGCAGCGATGCCCGCGAAGAAGCCTTCGGCAAAGTGGTGGACATGCTTCTTGAGCAGCGCATGAAGGCTAAGGCCAACAAAGACTGGGCCACAAGCGACATGATACGCGACAACCTTGCAGCCCTTGGCTTCGAGGTGAAGGACACGAAGGACGGATTCAGCTGGAAACTGAATAAATAAGTGGACGGCCTTCAGCTGAAGGCTGAAAGACAAAACGCATCGCCCAGGCATATTGACCCTTTTAAGGCCAAAGGATTATTCAACACACAAGTCTTGAAGCCAGGGCCGCAGAATGGATGGAGCGTTCACATACGCATATGGAAAAACTCAAAAAAATAATGATGGTGCTCTCGCTCGTCTTCATCGCCCTGTGCTTTGCAGCGAGCATATGGCTCTACACCGTGCTCAAGGACTCTACCTCCATCATAATCATGGCGGTCTTGTTCGTCGCACTCGTGTGGTACGCCTTCAATGTGCGCAGCATCTTTAAGAAAGACTGAATGGAATATAAGAGAGAGGGAGAGAGGGATGGCCGCAAGCTGGCCTACCCTGCTCTCTCTTATGTTTCTTCCTCAGACTATACAGACTATATAAACCTTATCTAACTATTGTTACAAAAAATGAAAAAACTTACTTTATCAATCATGCTGCTTATGGCAGCAAGCGTGAGCTCCATGGCAAAAAGCGTGGTGTTCACCCTGACCAACGGCACTAAGGTGTATTACCTGCTCGGCATCACAGGTAAGGATCCTGTGCTTCGTTTTGCTGACGGCAAGATGACTGTCAATGCCGACACCTATGAGTTTACCGACATAAAGAACTTCTACGTCTCTGCCGAAGACGACCCTACTGCCATAGAAAATGTGCTTGCCAGCAAGAACATCAGCTTCCATGGCGACATGGTGGCAGTCAATGCGCCTGGAGTGAAGCAGGCAGCTGTCTATGACGTAAATGGAAAGGCTGTCGGCGCTGATGTGACAAAGAGCGGCGACGTGGTGACAATATCGCTCGCGACGCTGCCTGCAGGACAATATATAATAAGGATTGACGGAGCATCTTTCAAGATGCTGAAGAAATAAGGAAGAGGAGGAACACAGAATGAAGAAAGACATACTGAGAAGATTTTTCCTCTCTGCGGCATGCGCCACAAGCATGGCTGCCATGGCCCAGGACAAGCCAGAGTGCATATCATTCCAATGTGACGACCGTTTCGTCATGAACGAGGAGCTGAGCCTTGACGCAGTGGATTCCATAGCCTTCACAGAGGGAGGCATAAAGCGGTTCAAGACCACATCATCAGGAGCGACACTCCCTCTCCCAAAATCTTACCGAACAGACGGTGTGTATGTGCTGGGCGACGCCGGCCGCACACTGGTGAAGCCATCAGGATACAGCAGTGTGGACTTCACCAAAGAAAGCTCCAAGTGGTGCTTCCAGCGCTCCATGGAGTCAGAGCACTTCGTGTGCTTCTGGGAAAAGGGACTCACTCCTGTGAACAACACCATCACGCTTGGCGGACAGTCGGTAAACATAAAGACTCTGCTCAACCGCGGAGAAGCTGTATGGAACAAATACGTTGAGGACCTCGGTTTCCTCATCCCGGGCAAGTCTGTCACCGACAAAACTAAGATATGCATGTTCATCGTCAACCAGACCGACTGGCGGGCAGACGGCTCTGGACAGGACGGCACAGTATGGGAATACTCTGGAACAACAAAGAAACCAAAAGCCATGAAGGTGGGACTCTTCCATTGCAACCCTTGGGCTGCCAACGCAGAGGGCGGACACACCATGGCACATGAGGTGGGACACGTGTTCCAGTATCTCGTGAGCGCCGACTGCGGCAGCAGCCACGGATGGAACTGGGGCTACGGTGACAACGCCAGCGGCGGCAATGGCTGGTGGGAGAGCTGCGCCCAGTGGCAAGCTTTCCAGGTCTACCCTTCCAGCCGGTTCACCAACAGCTACTACAGCCAGTATGTATCCAACTCATACAAGAACCTGCTCCATGAGTCATTCCGCTACGCCAACTATTTCATACAGAGCTACTGGTGCGAACTCTTCGGACGCGACTTCATCGGACGCCTCTGGCGAGAGTCAACATGGCCAGAAGACCCCGTGGAGACCTACAAGCGCATGAACAGCGCATCGCAGGATGACTTCAACAAGATGATTTTCGACTACGCTTGCCGCGCCATCACATGGGACATAGACGACCTGCGCACCCAGGGAAATAACTACCAGGACGCTTTCTCCACCACGCTCAACTGGGTGGAGGGCACAGACAACACCTATATGGCAGCACCTTCATGCGCTCCGCAGAACTACGGATTCAACATCATACGCCTCAAGGGCTTCAAGGCGGGAGAGACAGTGAAGGTTGACTTCAAGGGCGTGACAGGCGCATCAGGCTACCGCACCATCAACAAGCTGAGGGCCGGATGGCGATACGGCTTTGTAGCGCAAACAGAAGACGGCAACCGCATCTACGGAGACATGCACGCCGACAAGGAGGGCACAGCAGAGATGACCCTGCCAGAGAACGTGGCCAAAGCATGGCTCGTGGTGACAGGTGCCCCAACAGAACATTGGCGCCACCCATGGAATGACGACGACTCCGACGACGAGCAGTGGCCTTACCAGGTGACCTTCTCTGGATGCTCTGCCATTGGAGCCTCACGCACCTATGACGAATATCCTGAAGACTACGCTCGCCGCGACACTACCGTCATCGTCAACGCAGAACTGGCACGCTCAAACAGCTACAGCTCCGTGACTGTGCCATACGACATGGACGCTGTGAGCCGTGCGCTTGGAGTGAGCACAAAGCAGATGAAGGCTGCCAAGTGCAACTCTTCGAGCAAGGGTGTGAAGGGCACCATTGACTTCGCTGGCGTGAACGCAAATGGATCTCTGCGCTACGGCACCACCACATCCACATCATCTTCTACAGTCTACGGCCACTGGTTCACCACAGCCGGCAACGTGTGCGGCTATGACAATTCAGCGGCTGTCTTTGCCGAGATGACACCAAGCGACTACAAGTGCAAGGTGGGACAGTACCCCAACCGCCTCACAGCCGGCAAGACATACATTGTCCGCCAGGCTTACATCTACACACACACGGACGGCAAGCAGTACAAGGCCATCATGGAGGTTCACCTCAAAGTGAAATGACAGGACCTTGACATCATAAGTGAAATGAATTCATCTTGACATCATAAGTGACATTATAAACAAGGAGCAAGACATTATGACATTGCAGCGCGCAAGCCAGCACAAACTGAGGGTGAGCCAAGCATGAAACAATATCGAGCTTCTGCTTGAGCTCACACTACGCTAAGGCGCAGACTGGCACTGTAACCGCAACAGGCAGTCTGCGCCTTTATTATAGCTTTATCGTAGCTGAAACAACATTTATGCGGGACATCCGTGCTGAGAAACATATATTATTCATAATTTTGCGGACGAAAAGCAACAACACACATCACGGAAGCACACAGACCATGAAAAACCACGAGAAATACATAAAGGTCCTGTCCGACCATGGCGTCAGACCGACATCCAACCGCATCATCATAGCGGAGATACTCGACATGTCCTCACATCCCCTGTCTATGAAAGACATAGAAGACCGCGCGCTATCACTAGACAAGTCAAGCATCTCCCGCACGCTCACGCTCTTCCGTCTCCACCAGCTCGTCCACGCCATCGAAGACGGATGCAGCAGCGTGAAGTATGAACTGTGCTACAGCCACCATGCAGGAGGCGTGGACGATGACGAGCACGTGCACTTCCACTGCATGGTATGCCACAAGACATTCTGCCTGCACGACAATCCCATACCGCACATGTCCGTCCCACATGGATTTGAACTGCGTGAGGTCATATGCGTCATGAGGGGCGTATGCCCTGACTGCCAACACAAAAAGCATGCCTACTAAGCAGCCCCAGCAAACTGCTCCAAAGCATGAACCTTGCATTTATCAACATATTTTTCTCCTTAACCTTGCATAATAGTGAAATAAGTCGTAACTTTGCGCCCGATATTCAAATGTGGACAGATTTGGGCTGCTTGCAACCACAGAAAAAAATGCTAAAACGACAAGAACATGCCACGCAGGAAAGAGACATGCGCTCCACGCTGAGAGACCTCCGCAAACATACAGAGCGCACGTATGATACGCATGGCGAAGCTTGTCAATGCATTATTCCCAATTTCTCTCCCCATATACATTAAACAAATAAAAACAATTGCATTATGGGATTTTTATTCACTTCCGAATCAGTGTCTGAGGGACACCCAGACAAAGTAGCCGACCAGATAAGCGACGCTGTGCTTGACAACCTTCTGGCATACGACCCCAACTCAAAGGTGGCATGCGAGACTCTCGTGACGACAGGACAGGTGGTCGTGGCAGGCGAGGTGAAGAGCAACGCCTACATCGACCTACAGGATGTGGCGCGCGACACTATCAACAAGATTGGCTACACCAGGTCATCATACAAGTTTGACGGAGAAAGCTGCGGCGTGCTCAACGCCATACACGAGCAGAGCAGCGACATCAACCGCGGTGTGGAACGCAGTGTGCCAGAGGAACAGGGCGCTGGCGACCAGGGCATGATGTTCGGCTACGCCACCAACGAGACAGAGAACTACATGCCGCTCACGCTGGACCTCTCCCACCGCATACTACGAGTGCTGGCAGACATACGCCGCGAGGGAAAGGTGATGACATACACGCGTCCCAACGGCAAGGAGGCTACCTACCTGCGCCCAGACGCCAAGAGCCAGGTCACAGTGGAGTATGGCGACGACGGCAAGCCAAAGCGCATACACACCATAGTGGTCAGCACACAGCATGATGACTTCATATCACCAGAGAATGACAGCGCTGAGGCCCAGGCCGAGGCAGACAGCAAGATGCTGGCAAAGATCAAGAGCGATGTCATAAACATACTGATGCCACGCGTCATAGCAGAAATCGGAGACGATAAGACAAGGAACCTCTTCGGTGATGACATAACATACCACGTGAACCCCACAGGCAAGTTTGTCATTGGCGGCCCTCACGGCGACACTGGCCTCACAGGCCGCAAGATTATCGTAGACACATACGGCGGCCGCGGAGCACATGGCGGCGGTGCCTTCTCAGGAAAAGACCCAAGCAAGGTAGACCGCTCCGCAGCATACGCTGCGCGCCACATAGCCAAGAACATGGTGGTGGCAGGCGTGGCAGACGAGATGCTTGTGCAGCTCAGCTATGCCATCGGCGTGGCAAAGCCTGTGAGCATCTACGTGAACACATACGGCACAAGCCATGTCAACATGAGCGACGGTGAGATAGCCCAGGCCATTGGCCGCATCTTCGACCTGCGCCCAAAAGCCATAGAAGAACGCTTCGACCTGCGCAAGCCTATCTACCTTGAGACAGCCTCATACGGACACTTCGGACGCAAGACAGAGACTGTCGTCAAGCATTTCAGCAACCGCTACCAGGGCGACAAGGACATAGAGGTCACTCTTTTCCCATGGGAGGAGACAGAAGCCTACCAGCCAGAAATCAAGAAAGAGTTCGGGCTCTGACTTCGGGCTCTGGCAATGTTTACCCGAAACAATATCACGACAGCAGATCTGCAATGCCAATGACACGGCCTAGCCACACCAGGGCATCACTCTGCTGCCCATACCACTGGGCATCATGAACAATGACTACGACAGCATCCTGACAGCTGTTGACACCAATGCGGTCAACAGCACAGTATATTACAAAAAAGGAGTTTCTCTGCCAGACGACACCGTCGCCATGGCGGAGGGACTCCATCCTGTTGGCAGCGACTCCTACATAACAGGCGCGCTTGTGCTGATGTTTTTCATCCTCGCCGCCATAGTGCGCAACGGCAAGACCATGCTGCTGTTCCGCGCCAAGGAAGTGTTCTCCTTCGGCAGGAAGGCACATGACGAAGGCCCCATAGACACCTCTGGCGAGTCGATGAGCCAGTTCCTGCTCGTGCTCATATCAGCCATGAGCATATCAGCGATATACGTAAGCCCTATCATCGAGGAATGCTCGCCCATGGCAGCGCTGGGCACACCATACTGGCTCTACGCAGCCGGCACAGCCGTCGCGCTCGGAGTGATTTATCTGAAGCTGTGGCTCTACAAGATTGTCAACTGGGTCTTCTTCAGCAGAGAGACTGGCAAGCGATGGACCACCAGCTACATGTACATCACCGCCTTCACAGCACTCATTTTATACCCATTGGCACTGCTTGCCACTCTGCACGAAGAAAGCAGACATGCTGTCACCTGGACTGTCATTTCCACGCTCATTCTGTATGAATCACTGCTATTTTGCAAGCTTTTAGCCAACTTTAAGATAAGGAGCTATGGCTATTTGCTGTTTTTTTTGTACTTTTGCAGCGTCGAATTGATGCCGGCCGTGGTGACATGGCAAGCAGCATCATACTACAGTAGAAATATTATAGTCAAAAATTTGTTATATTGATGGCAACTAAGATACTCGTATCTCAACCAAAGCCACAGACAGAGAAGTCTCCATACTTCGACGTGGCAAAGAAATACAACCTGGAGCTGGTCTTTCGTCCATTCATCAAAGTAGAGCCTATGTCCTCAAAGGAATTCAGGCAGCAAAAGGTGTCAATACCAGGACATACAGCCATAGTTTTCACCTCTCGTCATGCCATAGACCATTTCTTCGCTCTCTGCAAAGAACTACGCGTGGCTATACCAGACGACATGAAGTACTTTTGCATCTCGGAGCAAGTGTCACTCTACATACAGAAGTTCGTGCAGTACAGAAAACGCAAGAACTTCTTCCCAGAAAGCGGACGCATGGCCGACCTCATCCCAATAATGGTGAAGCATAAGACCGAGAAATATTTCGTGCCACAGTCATCTGTGCATGATGACCAAATGAAGAAGATGCTGGACGAAGCCAATCTCGACCACGACGAGGCTGTGATGTACTACACTGTCACCAACGACTTCAAGCCGGGCGAGGCTTTCGATTATAACATGCTGGTGTTCTTCTCTCCTGAAGGCATCAACTCTCTGATAAAGAATTTCCCAGACTTCAAGCAGGGCGACATAAAGATCGCATGCTTAGGAACAAAAACAATACAGGCTGCCGAGAGCGCTGGCATCAAGGTTGACTATCAGCCTACAGTCGAGCTGCGCTCTGTTCCCGCCCTCATCGAGGCATACGCCAAGACACTCCAGTAGAGCGCACAGCCTGTTCATCCTTACACAGTATGGACAACACATTCAAGAAATCAGAGCGGCTGAACAGCCAGCTCATCATAGACAAACTTTTCGCAGGAGGAAATGCTTCAATGGCAGCATTTCCCCTGCGAGCTGTTTTTATGAGGGTAGACAAGACTGAAAGCAGCAAGCCACTGCCTCCGGCATCCATACTCATCTCCGTGCCAAAGAAACGGTTCAAGCACGCCGTAGACCGCAACCGCGTGAAAAGGCTTGTGCGCGAGTGCTACCGCACCAACAAGCACCTGATATGGAACGCTCTCGAAGGCAAGGACTACACGATGGTGGTGGCCTTTGTCTGCATCACCGACACTCTTCCCTCTTACCGCATGATGAGAAAGAGTGTCATCAAGATCCTCACACGCATATCCGAGCATATCGACTGATGAGACGGCTGCTGCACATAATATGCCACGCAATGAGGGAAACGCTAGCCTTTTTGCTACTTCTGCCTATCTGGTTCTACAGAAGCTGCATTTCCCCCTTCACGCCTCCCTCATGCCGCTATACCCCCACATGCTCGGCATATGCCGTGGAGGCCATAAAGAAGCACGGACCGCTGAAGGGACTCTATCTGGCCTGCAAGCGCATACTGCGCTGCCATCCCTGGGGAGGACACGGATATGACCCTGTGCCTGACAAGTTCCATTGGTGACACGAGATGCCGAAAGGCACTCCGAACTTGATTGCCGAAATCCCTGACGACCATTATATCCACAGCGCAGACTGCGAAATTCCTGGCGGCATTCAATAATTCCACAGCACAGGCTGCGAGATTCCTAACGACACTAAATCCACAGCGCAGACTGCGAAATTCCTAACGGCCATTAACCGTTACTCGTGCTAAGTTTTTGCCATCTCGATTATACAGTCATCAATAGGTGCCCATGACGGTCTCAGCCCCGCATAGCCATGCTACAGGACCATTTTGCGCCTATCTATCATATACGACCTTTCATCTCGCCATGTTCAACATCCACGCACATATTATAGACAGCGTGCCATGCCTCTACAGCACAGGCACCAATGACATCGTCGCAAGCTCCATTCCAGAACACGTGGCGCTGTCCATAGGCATTCACCCATGGGATGTGACTGACAGCTGGGAAGATACATTTGAAAACCGCGTCGTGCCTGTGGCCTCAACAGGCAAAGTGTGGGCCATTGGCGAATGCGGCTTGGACAAACTGCATGGGCCAAGCTTAGATGTACAGATGAACGTGATGAAAGCCCACATAGCCTTGGCTGAGGAAGTGAGCAAACCCATCATCGTGCATTGCGTAAAAGCCTTTGACCAGCTGCTTGCGCTAAGAAAAGAGACAGAACAGGCATGCAAGAGAGACGGACATGAGCCGCAGCCATGGATAGTGCACGGATTCAGAGGCAAACCAGAACAGGCAAAACAAATAATGACCAAAGGACTTTACCTGTCCCTTGGCCACCAATATAATGCGGAAACGTTACGTTTCCTTTTCAATCACGCTTGTCCTTTCTTTCTCGAGACAGACGACCTTCACCTCTCGGTCTGTCATATTTACGAGCAGGCCGCTCGCCGTCTCGGCGTGGACGTCTCTCGTCTCGAGGACCTCTGCGATCCCTTTCAGACGATCTTTCACCATTAGGTTTCCTGTCACCAAACGGTTTTCTTTCACCTGAAGACTTGCCTGCAAAAAATTCCCTGCGCGCTTCCTGACGCTCTTCACGGCTGCTGTAGCTGCCGCGCTCTCCATCATCATTGCGACGTGGAGCACGCTCGCTGCGCTTGCCGAAGCCCTCTTCACGCTTGCCGAAACCTTCTTTGCGATTGCCAAATCCCTCTGAACGATTGCCAAATCCCTCTGAACGCTGACGCGAGTCAGGACGTCTCCTGTCTCTATCAGGACGTGAGACCCTTGCGCCTCTGTCGCCCCACTTGCCGAGATGACGGTTGATGATTTCCACTTCTTCGTCATCAGCAGCCTCATTCATGATGTTGTCGCGGCTGAATCCCTTGAAGCCTCTGTCCTTAGCGCCCCTTTCCCAGTCCTTGGAACCTCTTTCCCACGCACCTTTATCCTTGAACGGCTTAGACTTGAAGTAATGCGACTCATCGTCAGTCTTCTTCTCATCACCCCATTCTCCGTCCTCATTCTTCTTGTGAGGCTTGAACTTGAGATTATGCCTGCGGTCTTCGTCAGTCTTGATGTCAAGGCCTTCCTCACGGCGGTCCTTGAGCTTTCCGTCAAATATCTGGTACTTGCGGAACTCGCATTCGAGTGAACCGTTGAAGAGAGCGTATTTCGTAGACGGGCGGAAGCCGATGCGGTCAAAGAGTTCCTCATGATGAGTGATGATCCATGCGTCGTTGCCCACAAAGTTCTGCTTGAGCACCTTGCCAATAGTATCATACAAGTCGTATATGTCATCGGTGGTGATACGGTCACCATAAGGAGGGTTGGTCACCATGATAGCCTTGTCGAGAGGCTTCTCAAACTCATAAAAGTCACGCTGCTCAATGCTGACGATATCCTTCACACCTGCATTGAGCACATTGCCCTGAGCTATAGAAACAGCCTGGCGGTTGATGTCATATCCATATATCTTGTGGTCAAATTCGCGCTCCTGGCTGTCGTCATTGTATATGCGGTCGAAAAGGTCAGAGTCGAAATCCTTCCACTTCTCGAAAGCGTACTCCTTGCGGAAGACTCCAGGGTATACATTCAGAGCTATGAGCGCTGCCTCAATGACAATCGTGCCCGAACCGCAGAAGGGGTCGATGAAGTCGCATTCGCCGTCCCATCCCGTGAGCATGATGAGTCCCGCAGCCAGCACCTCGTTGATAGGAGCTGCCACCGTTGCCGTCTTATAGCCACGCTGATGCAGGCTCTCTCCCGATGAGTCAAGCGAGAGCGTGACCTGGTCTTCCGCGATATGCACGTTGACACGTATGTCAGGATTGCTTATGCCCACGTTCGGGCGGTCGCCTGTCTTCTCTCTCCAGTAGTCGGCTATAGCGTCCTTGACACGGTATGCCACAAACTTGGAGTGGCGGAAATTGTCGCTGAAGATGACAGACTCCACCAGGAAGGTATTGTCAACATCCATATACTGCGACCAGTCTATTTCCTTCACTATGTCATACAGGTCGTCAGCGTCCGTGGCCTTGAACTCCTTGATGGGCTTGAGGATTTTCACAGCTGTGCGTGTGCAGAAATTTGCCTTGTACAGCATTTCCTTGTCACCCGTGAAAGCCACCATTCGCCTGCCTATCTCTACGTTGTTTGCGCCCAGGTTGATGAGCTCCTTTGCAAGCACCTCCTCCAGTCCTTGGAAGGTCTTTGCTATTATCTTGAATTCGGTCATATTCTCTTTATATGTCGATACGATTGCTTATATGTCGGTATTATTATATGCCAGCATGATCGCCTGTATGCCTGCACGATTGCCAGCTTGATTGCCTGTATGTCTGTATGCTTGCGCAAATGCCAGCATGCCAGTACTGGCTATGCGGTCGGTCCGTCCCATGCTCCTCATGCTCCCTAAGCTTGCGTCCAATCATCTTTTCTGCGTGATGCTCGCACCTGCTGGCACATCCTGTGTCACCCAGATGTTGCCTCCGATGACAGCACCCTTCCCTATGGTGATGCGTCCGAGAATGGAAGCATTGGAGTAGACTATCACGTCGTCTTCCAGTATAGGGTGCCGCGGCACACCCTTGATAGGATTGCCGTTTTCATCAAGAGGGAAGCTCTTGGCTCCGAGAGTCACTCCTTGGTACAGCTTGACATTATTGCCAATGATGCATGTTTCCCCTATGACCACGCCAGTGCCATGGTCGATGGTGAAATACTCTCCGATATGCGCTCCCGGATGAATGTCGATGCCAGTCTCCGAGTGAGCTATCTCTGTGAGCATGCGCGGTATGAGCGGCACCTCAAGCATCCACAGCTCATGTGCCATGCGGTAGATGGTCAGCTCTTTTATGACAGGGTAGCAGCTGATGATCTCTCCATAGTTCTTTGCGGCAGGGTCGCCATTGAAGGCCGCCACCACATCAGTGGCGAGCACCCTTCTCAGCTCCGGAAGCCTCTCTATGAAGCGCACGGCGCGGTTCTCCGCCATCCGCCGCATCTCCGCATTGATGGTGTTGCGGTTGTAAGCAGCAAAGACAGCTCCCTTCTCGTCAAAGTTAGAGAAAGACAGTCCTGCCTGTATCTGTGCCACCAGCAAGGAGTAGAGCTGTTCCGTATATACTCCAAGATGGAATTTGAGTGTGTTCGTGTTGATGCATGAACGTCCATAGTAACCCGGGAAAAGTATTCCCCTCACCAGCTCTATTATCTTCTGGAGCTCATCGCCCGATGGCAATGGCACTCCATCGTTGTGCTCATGATAGAGGTCTCTGTAAGACTCTGGACATGCAAGTTCCTCAACAGTCTGAGTCAAGGTGTCAGCGAAAGTCCGCGCATTCATCTTTTTCCGTTGTATGTGTTCTTTTGTTTCTTATGCCATGATGGCATTATACATTGTATGAAAATCGCAACAAAGTTAGTCAGTTAATTCCGAATTACAAAATTTTGGCAAACAAATGTGTGATTAACATTTAATAATATTCCGCGGCGCGGCAAATATTCCATCTGTTTCTTCATTTTCTCATCAGTTTTCTCTATCTTTGCACCACTATTTCACAAGAACAACAAAACAAAAAGACACAACATGAAACTACTTCTGCTTGGTAGCGGCGGCAGAGAGCACGCCCTGGCCTGGAAGATTGCCCAGAGCCACAAGATTGACAAACTTTTCATTGCGCCTGGCAACGCAGGCACTGCTTCTGTTGGCGAGAACGTCAACATCAAGGCCGACGACTTTGGCAGCATCAAGTCGTTTGTGCTCGAGAACGGAGTGGACATGGTGGTAGTGGGTCCTGAAGACCCTCTGGTAAAGGGTGTGTACGACTTCTTCAAGCAAGACGAGTCGCTGTCGAGCATTCCTGTCATAGGACCAAGCAAGGCTGGCGCCGTGCTGGAAGGCAGCAAGGACTTCGCAAAGAGTTTCATGCAACGGCACGGCATCCCCACAGCGGCCTACCGCTCATTCAACGGCACCAACATAGAGGACGGCATCAAGTTTCTTGAGACGCTCCAGCCCCCCTACGTGCTGAAGGCCGACGGCCTCTGCGCTGGCAAGGGAGTGCTCATCGTGCCCACCCTCGAAGAGGCCAAGAAGGAGTTTCGCGGCATGCTCGACGGCATGTTTGGCGAGGCGAGCGCCACAGTCGTCATAGAGGAGTTTCTCTCTGGCATAGAGTGCTCCGTATTTGTCCTTACCGACGGCAAGAGCTACAAGATTCTCCCTGAGGCCAAGGACTACAAGCGCATTGGCGAGGGAGACACCGGACTCAACACAGGCGGCATGGGAAGCGTGTCACCAGTCCCATTCGCAGACGCTGCATGGATGAAGAAGGTAGAGGACAACATCGTGCGTCCTACTGTAGAAGGCCTTGCAAAGGACGGCATCGACTACAAGGGATTCATCTTCTTCGGACTCATAAAGGTAGACCGCGACTATGCTTACGCCAAGGCTGGCGACCCTGTGGTCATTGAATACAATGTGCGCATGGGCGACCCTGAGACAGAGACCGTCATGCTCCGCCTCAAGAGCGACATTGTCGACCTCTTTGAGGGCGTGGCAAATGGCGACCTCGACACAAAGGCTATCGAGTTTGATCCTCGCTCAGCTGTGTGCGTCATGATGGTGAGCGGCGGTTACCCGCAGGCATACAAGAAGGGCTTCGAGATAACAGGCATAGAGGATGTCGACGGCTCTGTAGTCTTCCATGCCGGCACAGCTCTCAAAGACGGTAAGGTAGTCACAGCTGGAGGACGCGTCATAGCAGTCAGCTCATACGGCAACACACAGAATGAGGCACTTGTGAAGTCTTTCACCGAGGCTGGCAAGATTCACTTCGAAGGCAAATATTTCCGCCGCGACATAGGCAAGGACCTGCTTTGAGCCACGGCTGGCTCTTCAGAGTCAGGCATCGGCTGATTTCTTCAGAGCTTATGCAGCCTGAAGAGCATATGCAGTCTAACCTTTTAAAAAAGGCAGGCGAGCAGCAAATATTCGACAAAGACAAATAGGGGGCGCGCCAGGCAGCATTTGCCTGGCGCGCCCTATTGCTTTACAGTCGGGCGCCACACTTGCCGTTTGGCTGATGCGACACGTCGTCACCCTTCTTTCCCGTCCGTCCTTATGATGCGGTACAAGATGGAATGCTCCAGAGCCAGAGGCTTGTTGTGCGCGAAAAACACGATGCCATCCACATGCGAGCGCACATCCTCATGTATGCTGCAATCATACGGATCGAGTATTCGGGCCATCACCTCTCCCTCTGCCACATGGTCGCCAGCCTTCTTCACCCGGTAGAACACGCCTGCGCGGCGCGCTATCACATTGCACAGGTCTCCCTCGTCAAGCGGCACCGACTCATATCCCGCGCTTCTGCAGGCGCAACTGATGATTCCCTCCTTCCACAAAAACCTGAGAATGGCGTCCACGCTCTGCATGCTGGTGCTGTCCTCCACATAGTTGGTCTGTCCAGCATATAGCGAGAAAGCCTTGCACCCCCATATCTGCCAGTTGTAGTTGAGCAGCGTAGTGTCATACGGCAAAGGCTGGCGCACAGCCACATACGGCAGTCCGAAGCGGCGTGCCTTCTCAATGTCCTCGTAGCCCGTCTTCAGCATACGCACATGAGGGACAAAGTCGCCAGGCATGTAGAAGCTTGCCAGCTGTATGCCATATTCAAAACCTTTTATCTGCTCAAAAAGAGCCGCCGCTATTCTCTGCGTGGTCTCTCCCTTGTCATATCCAGGAAACATGCGGTTGATGTCTGTGCCGTCCATAGTCCAGAACCGCCTGCTCACATTCATGGAGAAAGGGTTGCACGATGGAATGACCAGTATGCTCTTGCCATCGGTTATCTGCCCCTTGCGCTCAATGTCTTTCAGAGAATCCACCATCCTTGCGCATATGTATTGCTGCTGTATCTCATCGCCGCGCATGGAGCCAATGATTGCCACAGTCGGCTTTCCCTTGCCAAACCAAAATCCATCTATGGCGAAATCGTCCCTGTATGGCGATTTCATCCTGAATAAAGTCTCTCTCTTCATCTCTTCGTGTTGTGCTTATGTTGTGCTCGTGTTGTGCTTGTGTTGTTGCTAAAACATTTTGCGACCGTATACGCCAGTAAAGCGACAGCCTCTAATTACTATGCTTGTGTTGTTGCTAAAACATCTTTGCCACCCGCTTATTGATGGTAGATCCTCGCCATGAGCGACCCCTCGTAGACTATGGGATAAGCCCGTATGGTAAAGAGATAGCCATCTACAGGAGCCACCACCCTGCTGAGCACGCTACCTGTCAGCGGCTCTACTATCAGCCCTATCTCCTGGCCTTCTCTGACCATCACTCCGCATTTCATGTCTGTGATAAACACACCCGATGTCTCGGCATTAAGGAAAGCCACCATGTCTCCCTTACATATTCTTGCGTCGGACAGCATGGCCGTAGGCGCTCCGCCATACCACATGTCCATGCTTTGCAGCAGGTGGAAGATGCCATCCTTGAGCCTATTGCACATCTTGTGGTTTATGCGCTCGCCCACACCCATCTCCACGACCAGGCATCGTGTGCCTGTGGAATTGAGCGAATGTGCCAGCGTGGCCTCAAGCACAGTGGCCGCGTCATGAATCCAGATGAAGTCCATGCCCAGTTCCTGCGCCAGCGGCACCAGCTCCTTAACATTCAGCACATTGATACGCACCTGAGGAGTCTCCCTCAGATACAGGTTGCTTGAATGGATGTCAATGACGAGGTCCGCTCCCTTCAAGTCCTCAATGATGGTATATGCAGCCTGCTCAGCCATTGTGCCGTTCTTGTCTCCGGGAAAGATGCGGTTCATGTCGAGGTCGAAGTTTGGTATGCCCCGCTGTATGGTGTCTATGCCCAGAGGATTGAGAGCCGGGTATATTTCCACTGTGCCGTCAAGAGAAGCGAGCTGCTCATTCAGCTGCCGGGCTATGAGGTAGCACACCATCTGTCCCTCCAACTCGTCGCCATGCGTGCCCGTCACGATGCACACACGTTTTTTTCCATCGCCATGCCTGATGATGTTTTTCCTTATAATGTAATTCTCATTGATAGGCAATTCGGTAGATAACAATGTCTTAATCATCTTTCTTTTATTTATACTGTATACTGTTTAATAGACATGGCGCACAAGCCTGCCACAGGCACATGCGCCCCAATATGGCGTGCCGATGTCGGCCGCCCATGCTTTTCAGACCCTGCGCAGCGTCAGCATCACGTCTGTCTGCTGCGAGGCCTCTCCTGTAAAGACACCACGGCTCACCGGACAGTCTGAGGCATCCCTGCCATGAGCCACCTTCAGGTATCCCTGCGCTATTTCCACATCGTGCGTGGGGTCAAAGCCTTTCCATACATTGCCGTCACACACCTCGACCCAGGCATGCGTCAGGCCTTCTCCCTCTATGAATCCGCACACGTAGCGCGCGGCCAGGCCGTTGGCGCGGCAGAGGGCTATCATCATGTGAGCATAGTCCTGGCACACCCCGCGCATCGTGACAGCCACCTCCGCCACCGTGGTCTCTGGAGCAGTCACGTTGGGCACATAGCGCATGGCGAGACTGACATGGTGGCATATGGCCCTGGCTGCCAGGAATGTGTCTGAGGGCAAGTCCATCTTGTTGTCGCCCGGCAGAGATGTGATGGGAGTGGGCTCCATATAGGCCATGAGCGGGATGCTGTCCATCGGCACGAGGTAGTCGCCCATGCGCACCATGCCTGCGCTCACCGTGACCAGCGACGTGTGGCTGGCGCGGCTATGGCCGTAGGCTATGCGGTTGCCCAACTGGTCGCTGCCCATGGCTATATGAAATTCAGGCGGCACCATCAAGTGTTCCTCTTCCACAGTCATGTAGGCGCCCAGAGCTGGCTGCACCCTCAGCAAGATGGAGTGGCTGGCTACTGGCTGACTGAAGAGCACAACTGTCTGATAGTTGTAGATGTATCTGTTCATACACGCACCAGCTGGTTTATGTATTTGATGAGTTTGAATTTGTAGTCTGCGTCATTGATGTCGTAGTTGGCCTCTGTGATGAGCCCGTCTAGCTGTCCTGCTATATTTTCGTCCATCAGCCCCGACTGGCTGTTGCAGCATCTCTTCAGTGACTCATAGGCAAGCGCCACACGGGCGTATGGATAGTCAAACCTCAGCAGGATGTCGATGTTCTCTATGTTGCGCCCTATCATCACTATGTCCAGCGCCTTGTGGTTGCGCACCCGCTGCTCGGCAGAGCCCCAGAAGGCGAGCGACCAGTCTATCACAGGCTGCAGTGTCAGGGTGGAAGCCTCATCCGCATTCTTGCATCTTTTCATGTAGGCCACGCTCATCTCCAAATAGCTCAGTGTCTCCGACATGATGTCCTCACGCAGCAGGATGGCGTTATCCATGGCCATCTTCTGCGCTGAGATGACGGAGCAGGGGTTGGACTCATCGTACAGCATGCCATAGGTAAATTCCTCGTTGGTCTTGTAATTGCCCGAAGCGTCTAACCTTGACCAAAACTCCATGTATGAGTCGGGAGCACCGTCTATCATCGCGTCACAGCACTTGTTCAACTGGTGCAGCGTGAGGTACACACGCATCTCATAACGTCCCAGCCAATACAGCCTGTTTGCCTTTGCAGCAGAAATAATGTCACTCTTTACCATAATAACTCTATATCCTTTTTCTTTCTAAAATAACATATTCATATATATCCCCAAAAACAGTCTTCCCGATAAGCAGCCTTCCTGCTGTTTTTTCATTTCATGCGTCTCAGCCGTGTCTCCGCATGCGACTGTCCATGCCTACAGACCGGTTCGTTCACATCTCCATCACCCATGTGTCCTTGAAGCCGCCGCCCTGTGAGGAGTTGACCACAAAAGAGTCGGGGTTTCTTGAGAAGCGCGTCAGTCCGCTCTTCCACACCTTCGTATCCTTGCCGCTGACGACAAAGGCTCTCAGGTCGGCCTTCCTCCACACCAGTTTGCCATCCTCAAGAATCTCGAGATCCTTGAAGTCGATGACCTCCTGCGCTATCCACCGTCTCGGATACTTCACAATCAGGTCTTTCAGTTCCTCAAGTTTCTCTGGCGAGAGCTCAGAGCCGAAGACGACGCCATAGCCTCCAGCCTCGCTCACGTCCTTTATCACCAGATGGCCGATGTTGGCAAGCACATATTCATAGTCCTCCTTGAAGTATGGCAGGTAAGTGGGAGCATTGTGCAGCACAGGCTTCTCGCCAAGGTAATACTCCACCATCTTCGGCACGAAGTAGTATATGCCCTTGTCGTCTGCCACGCCATTGCCGATGGCATTGATGAGGGCCACATTTCCTGCCTTGTACGCCTGCATCACATTAGGGATGCCGAGCAAGGAGGATGCCTCAAACATCATGGGATCCATATACTCGTCGCTCACTCGCCTGTAGATGCTGCCCACCCTGATTTTCTCCTTGTACATGCCAGCGTAGTACACCTTGTCGTCCTCCACAAAGAGGTCGCCAGGATAGGCCAGCGTCGCTCCGGTCTTCTCCGCGAAATAGGAATGCTCGAAGAAGGCCGAGTTGTAGCGCCCTGGAGTGAGGATGACGGATATGCCCCTGTCCTGGTTCATGTCGTCCATCATGTCACGGAGCATGTCTGCATAGTCACGGTTGTCGGCCACAGCGTTGTCAGCGAACGTGGCTGGCGACACCTTGCGTGTTATCTTCCTCGCTATCATAGGATAGCTGGCTCCCGACGGTATGCGCAGGTTGTCCTCCAGCACATACCACTGCCCATCCTTGCCTTCCACCAGGTCTATGCCTGCTATATGGGCATACACTCGGCCCATAGGGTCGATGCCCTCACATTGCGGCATGTAGCCTTTGGAGGAATAGACAAATTCCTCTGGCACCACTCCGTCCCTGATGATTTCCTTCTCATGGTAGATGTCCCACAGAAACATGTTGAGGGCCTTCACTCTCTGCCTTAGCCCCTCTTCCAGATATGTCCAGTCTTTCTTTGTGATGATTCTTGGCACAGAGTCGAAAGGGAAAAGCTGCTCATTGAACACTCCTTTTTTATATACACCGAAACGGACGCCAAAACGTTCCATCCAATTGTTCACAGTGTCTCTGCTGTCTGTCAGTCCTTGAATGTTTATATCCATAAGCCATATAGTTTTTTATTATACATTACATGCAGCCATTTCCTAAAAATGCACTTCTTGTAGTGTCTTCCCAGCTTTTCTCTGCCACTTTGTTTTTATTTGGATGCAAAGTTAGTCATTTTGTTACAATCACAAGACATAATATTATCAGAAAGGTATTATTATTCTTCATATACTTTCACATTGCACAGCATTCAAAGATATAAGCTTTCATTTTTACACTATAGACTTCTTATTATTCTATAATTGTAAGCATGCCTTTTCGTGCATGCCAGCACCAAAAAGAGCGGAAGCATGACAACTCTTCCAGATGATGCCATGCGCATTACATATGATGCCTCACGCATTACATATGATACCATACGCAACCATCCGAAACGAGCAGCCTTGCATTGCCCACGCATAAAGGTTGCTCGTTTCGGATGGTCACTATATTATCGCTTCACTCTGCAGCATGCAGGTATGGCCATACGAAAGTGACAAAAGTGACAAAGTGACAAGTGACACATCCTTGCTAAAATCATCAAAAACACTTATTTTATATGTTTTTACTATGTTTTGGCACATTGACACTTCTGTCACTTCTGTCACTTCTGTCACTTTGCGCAATATCAGTCCATGTCTCGCCGACGCATTTTCCGTGCATGAAAACGATTTTTCCAGCATTCACCGACGCATTTTCTGCATTAGCCGACACATTTCCCGTGCTCTCCGACATGCCAGCTCATGGCCTGTTCCAGCCTGCTTGGCGGCAGGAGAGAGCTGCGGACGGACACCGGCAAGAGCCTACACCAGCGAAAAGAGACGACGCCAATGGCATTATGGCAGTCCACACGCCTGGCAAGAGAACAGAGACCCGCTCACTTCACCTTCACGTCAGGATTGACCCTCTCCTCGTGCTTGGACTTCATGTCATTGTATTTCTCCAGTATCTCCTCTTTTATCTTTGTGGAAGAGACGCCCTCACCATACGGGAAATAGAAGACAGCCACTCCAAGCTCCTTGAGATAGTCATACTTGCCGGTCCAGTCATCGCCAACGACAAACACGTCTATATTGAGCTTCTTGACCAGCTCCGTATGGTCGAGACTGCGCTGCGGAATGACCACGTCGGGATATTTCAGAGCCTTGACTATGGCTATGCGCTCGTCAAACGGGATTATCGGCGGACGCTTGTAACTGCACACCAGCTCGTCGGTGCTCACTCCCACTATCAGCGTGTCGCCCAGACCGCGCGCGTACTCTATCATCTTCAGATGATTGCTGTGAAACATGTCGAAGGTGCCTGAGGTGTACACCACCACTCTGTTCTTATACATATATATTGTCTCCTATGTTTTTTAGTGCATATTGCCATGCCCACTATCCTTTATATGGGCATGCTCATAATTGTTCGCAAATATAGTCAATACTTTCTGTCCAGACAAGAACAGCAAGGTTTTATTGTGGTAAACCATAGGATAAGACTGCCTTAGCCTATGGCTTTTGCCATGAAAACCTTAGGATAACAGAAAGGCATGACCGTGCATATGCCGTGCGTGCCTTCAGCACCCGACTCATCCGGCTGTCTTTTTCTTCCACCGCCCGCTCATCCAGGGCACTTTCTCCACATGTGGCACAAGCAAGAAGCATATGGAGAAGACCACAACAAGCAGTATGGTGTAGTCGTCCCAATGGTTGCGAAGCGTATGCACGTTGGCAGAACGCTCCATCTTGTAGAACATCATGATCGGGTAGTGCGCCACGAAGAACACCATGGAGTGCTCGCCGATATAGTTGATGACAGGCACTCTCGGCAGGTTGATGCTGAGCAGCACGCCAGACAGTCCGCAGAGGGCAAGGGTGATTGCAAGGACAGTGGCGTAGGGGTTGCCCTCCCACAGGTTGTCCGACATGGTGTACTCGCCGCCATACATGGCGTTGACCACAATGAAGAGAGCCAGCAGCACGCCAGACACGCCAAGCGTGACATCCTGCCCCATCTTCTCTATGGCAAAATGCCACAGGCGGCCAAGGTAGAAGAGGTATATGCCGATGAACACGTTGTCAAGACCGAAGAAAAGCGGATTGCCGCAGGCATATAGCTGGTAGCTCAGCAGCGGCAGCAGCATGGTAAGCCAATGAGCCTTCACGTTATACTGCCTGCCACGCCATCTTATCCTGAGAAGCGGCGGCACCTTGGTGATGAGATGCGCGAAGACATACGCCATGAAGAACGACACAAGAAACCAGCACGGTATGTTGCCATAGAACTGGCTTGTCTCCCACAAGTGCGACCATGTCACCTGCTTGACGAGCGAGTTGCCAGGGTCGAGCACCAGCCACACGAAAAGGAAATATATGGCATTGCCTATCAGTCCCCACGTGAGGTATGGCACAAGCAGGCGCTTAGCCTTGTCGAGTATGTAGGCCCTGGTGTCGCCAGCCACAGTCTTGTTGAAGTAGCCTGCCTTGAAGAAGAAGAAAGACATGAAGAAGTAGGTCCAGTGCATCACTGGAGTCCACCAGCTGCTGTCACCGAAGCCGCAAGCATTTGTTATATGTAGAGTGACCATGCGTACTATGCATATTCCGCACAAGAGGTCGAAAGCATGATTCCGTTGTTTCATCATTTATTTTCTTCCAAAAAGATATTCCTTTAGCACAGGGCTGACACGAAGCAGGTTGCTCGCCAGCAGGCAGAACCCGATGACCAGCAGCGCCACGCCGACTGCCAGTGCCACATCCACGACAAAGTTGGGCTGATTGGCATTGAGCCACACTCCCACAGCCGGCAACGACGGCAGCAGGATGAAGTGGAGCAGGTAGATGTCGAGCGTGCGTGTGCCTATATACTGCAGGGCGCGTCCAGCAGGTTTGTCGGATGTGAACCACTCTTTCCAGTGGCGGAAAAACATCACCACCATGAGCATGAGGCTGTACATGGCAAGAGTGCGCGGCAGGTTAGTCTCCTCGCCTGTCAGCTCGTGCCACTTGAAGATGTCGGCACAGGAGAAGAACGCCACGGCCGCTGCCACGGGGAAGAACCATCGGGAGTCGAAGAGGCTCTGCACCCGGCTCCACGCCCTGTGCACTATATTGCCGAGGAGGAAGAAGTGCATGAACTTCAGAGTCTCATAGAGAGAGCTGCACATCATGAAGTCATTGTCATACCACTTGCCTAAGTCTTTCGGCATGTAGAGCGACTGGTATGCCAGCAGGCTCACCACCCACAGCGCCACTATGGCGGCATGCTCGGCGCGCCTGCCTATCTGCTGGGCCAGGCTTGCCACCGTGTAGTATATGAGAAACATCTGCAGCAGGACCCACGTGAACCAGTAGCCTCCTTTTGTGGGACTATGCATGCATTTCTCCAGTCCGTCAGCAAACGGCAACTTGCCTCTCACCACAAGGAAGGCACAAAGGAAAATGAAAGCCGGCAGCACCTGCACCTTCACCTTCTTCCACACAAGCGAGCCGTAGCTGCCCGCAGTCCATGTCCACCGCCGCTTGTAGGCGAGGAATCCGCTGACGAAGAAGAACAGCGGCATGCGAAAGAGCACGAGCAGCGGCAGCGACGCGGATGTCTTCTCCGACTCGCCGAAGCTGAACTGCGCCACGTGGTAGGCCACGACAAGAATCATGGTGAAGCCTCTCATGGCGTCAAGCCACTCCATGCGCGGCTTGCGTGCGGCCAGGATGCCGTCTGGCGCAGCCGCAGGGCCTGGATAAGTGCGGTTCATGTCATCTGCTGCCATATCGCTCCTCTTCCTTTCTGCGGTGTTCGTCCAGCATCTCTACCAGTTTGTCGCTCTTGCCGCTCACCAGCTTGCGCGCGAACATGCGGCCGCTGTCCACCAGCCTGCCGTAGTCTGCCTCGTCCATCACCTTTATCACTGGATTGTAGTCGATGAAGTGCAGAGGGGTGAGAGCCGCCAGCCCTGGATAGGCTCCCTCCACGAGGGTGCACTTGGAGGCCCACTGCCTGTTGTTGAAAGCTATTGTGGGAATGACCGTCTCGGCAGGGCCGAACGAGTCTGTGAAATATCTCTTCACAGCAGGAACGGTGTCATACACCTTGAGAATGTCTGATGCCATCTCGCCCGATATGCAGCACCATGCAGAGCCTTTGTACAGGTTCCACGGCTGCCCATCCACAGCAAACGCCAGAGGCTTCCTGAGCCCCACGGCCTTCTTCAGCTTGCGGCACAAGATGCCGAGACGCTGGTTGCCCTTGTTGCCAAGCCACTTCCACGAGAAGAACGGGCGCGGAGTGGCGTAGAGCTCACGCTGCTGCCCGCAGATGGAGCAGGTGTTCATGTTTATGCCGTAAAGCACTTCTTTGCCGCCAACCGAGTCGACCCATTCCTCTATCCGTCGTGTGCTCCACAACGGGTAGTCCATCCCCGACAGGAAAAACAGTTTGTCGAAGTTCATACGCGAGGCGGCAGCGGCCCTGATGAGCGCCATCTGGTAGTCTGTCTCGATGATGGTTCCCCATCTCACGTCTTTCCGATCCTGGATGAATCGTATGTTGCCGCCCTTGATGACGGAAGTGAATTGCTCAATAGAGACCTTGCGGTCTATATGTATGAAGAAGCATGCCCTGTCTGAATTGATAGCGTCCACAAGGCGCTTCAGCTGCTGAGGGTCAGTATGCGCTGATATCAGGTAGCCTATATGCATGTCGTTTACTTTTTTTGAATGTTGTTTTTATCATGCCTGCGCATGGGCTGCATCTATGGGCATCTGTCCAAGATGCTTGTGCGCATTGCCTGGCATCCTTACAGGAGCTGGCTTGTCGCTGTCACGGCTTTATGGCGCTGCCATCCTTGCTTGCAGCGTGTTCCGCCGCTTCAGCCTTTTGACGCTGGCTCCTGCGGCACCTTCTTTTTCCATCTGCCGCTCAGCCATGGCACAGCCTCAACATGAGGCACAAGCAGAGTGCAGACGCCAAAGACGAAGACTATAAGGATGATGAAGTCGTCCCACCTTCCGTATATGCTCACGCCAAAGGATATGTGGGTGAAGCGGTAGAACTGCAGCAGGGGATAATGGGCCACGAAGTAGACCATGGAATGCTTGCCTATGTAGTTGACCACAGGCACCTCAGGCAGGGGCAACTTGATGAGCAGCCCTGAAAGCCCCAGGAGGATGATGGCCGTATTGACGAAAGCGGCAAGGCTGTCGCCAGTGAAATGGTTGGTGCTCATCACATATTCCCCATGCCACACTATGTTGAGCGTGACGAAGGCGGCTATGAGCACGAGCGACAGCATGATGGTCACTCCACGCCCCATGCGGTCTATTATCCAGTGCCATGTGCGCCCCATGTTGAAGAAGAACACGCCCATGAACACATTGCTTAGGCTGAGCGGCAGCGGATTGCCCGCCGTCCACAGCCAATAGCTCAGAAGCGGGCAGAGCATTATCACCACAGTCTGGAACACGGATATAGGCTTGACAATGTGTATCTTCTTTATGAAATGCACAAGCACATAGGCCGCGAAGAATGACATGAGGAACCACACGGGCTCATTGCCCCAGAAGGAACTGGTGTTCCACAGATGACTCCACTCCATTGGCTCCACGGGATGATGGTAGCGGTTCATCTCGAACGGAAGGTAGAGGGCATAGACAGCAAAGCCTATGGCACCCCATACGACGTATGGCACCAGCAGTCTCTTGGCCTTGTCCTTTATGTATTCACGGCTGTCGCCCGACACTGTCTTGTTGAAGTATCCGGCCTTGAAGAAGAAGAAGCACATGAAGAAGAAAGACCACGCCATCACTTCCTTCCACCAGCCATCGTTCTTGTGGCCGCAAAAGGTGATGGTATGGAGGCATATCATGCGTATGATGCAGATGCCGCACAGAAAGTCAAACGTGTGGTTGCGTGGTTTCATGTCATAAGTAGGTGTTCAAATTTATTATATCAAGTAGACGCTCATATTATATCAAGTAGGTGCTCATATTCATTTTAGAATATAAATATATTTGCCGCCCCTGTCGGCCGCATAAGATGAGCTGTGCCTCAGCGTGTTGTCCAAGCGAGCTTGGCATTCGGCCCCGCCCTATGTTTGCCTCACTGAAAAAAGAGAAGAGCCTGCCTCAATACAGGAGCGTCAAATATGAAAACAACTATGAGAGCCACCCTAAAGATTTTTATAGGCGACCGGCTATTTTTTCCCTGTGTCGGTGAGCCTGTCCTCAGTCATGCGCTGCATGTACGACTGCACGATGGCTTTGAGTCTCCTCTCCATTGTCTTCTCCTCTTCTCCCATCTTGCCTTTCAGGTTCTTCTTCATGAACCAGTCGTGCTTGTAGTCATATACAGCCTTCACCTGACCGTCTTCTGTCATCTGCAGCACATGGTCGCCATAGACATACTGGTAGATGCCGTTCACGTAGTTGGCGGCCCATGTCAGGCTGTCGGGAGTGCTGAAGAGGTCTTTGCCAAACGCCACATAAGGCTTGTCATGCCCTACGTAGTTGAGCACGGTGGGCATGATGTCTATCTGCTGGGCTATGCAATGGCGGCGCTCAGGCTTGAGCTGTCCCGATGCGTCGTAGATGATGATGGGCACACAGAAGGCTCCGAGGTCGGTCTGGTACTCGGCATAGGTGCTCTTGTTGGTGTGGTCGGCCGTGATCACAAACACTGTGTTCTTGTACCAAGGCTGCTTGCTGGCTGTCTCGAAGAAGCGCTTGAGCGAGTAGTCCACATACCTGATGCACTTGTGCATGATGTTGGCGTCGCCAGGCTCATCCTTGTACACGTTCTTGTATTTATCCGGCACGTTGTACGGGTGGTGCGAGCTGGCGGTGAACACAGACGTGATGAACGGCTGCTTCATCTCCGACATCTTCAGGGCGTAGAACTGCAGGAACTCCTCGTCCCATATGGCCCACATGCCATCGAAGTCCTTGTCACCGCCAAAGCGGCTGTCCCTGTCATACTCTGTGCGTCCGAAATAGTCATTGTAGCCCGTGGACTTGGCGAAGGCCTCAAAACCCATAGACCCATTCTCAGCTCCGTGGAAGAAGGCTGAGTAATAGCCGTCGCTGCCGAGTTCGCGAGCCAGTCCGCTCACCTTGTTCATGGAGTATGAGGTGAGGAAGAATGGCTCCAGAAAGCGTGGCACACTCGATAGGATTGACGGCATGCCGTCGATGCTCTGGCGTCCGTTGCAGAAGCTCATGTCGAATGTGACAGAGTGCTGCACCAGCGAGTCTATGAAAGGAGTGTAGCCCTTGTAGTCCTTTATGAATCCGGGAGCATTGAGCGAGCCTATGTATTCCCTGCCGAAGCTCTCCACAATGAGCACCACCACATTCTTATGGGTCGGTGCCACGCTGTCGGCCGGCACGTGCACAGGCGAGTAAATCTTGTCAAGCTCCTCACGGGCATAATATTTAGGGTCGACGAAAGCGCGCTTGTTCAGCGTGCGTATCAGGGAAAAAGGCGTGTTGAGTATCAAGGCCGCCTCTGCCGGACGGTTCACATACTGATTGGCATTGCTGATGGTGATGGGGCGCACGGCTGTGGTGGCTCCGCCTCTCATGCCGCATACAGTGATGGGCACATACAGGCAGAAGCAGACCACGTGGATGGCGTAATAGGCGAGCCTGTCTTTGAGCAGCCCCAGGCGCAATGTGCCTTTTGGGCGCACATACAGGATGGCCATTCCGACAATCAGCACGATGGCCACAGCCACCAAATACCAATGGCGCAGCAACTCCACGCCCACTATGCCGCCTATGTTGCCCTCATTGCTGAACTCGTCAAAGACAGAGGCCGTGGTGCGCCTGCCTATATACTGGAAATAGACGGCGTCGCACAGATTGGCTACCACGCACAATGAGTTGACTATGACAAATATCCATTTGGCCATCTGCTGCCACCAGTCCTTCTCCTTCCAATGCAGAGGAATGAGCATGAGGATGGCATAGAGGGAGTTGGTGTACAGGATGGCTGAGGTGTCGAACATCCAGCATCCCTTGAGTGCTTCGCTGAAAGAGAGCGTGTCGAATCCCTCGGACAGCACGGCCCAGTTTTCTGCCAGATAGGCTATGCGGCACAGCCAATACACTATATATGCCAATGCCAGATTGCACACAAGCGCCACTGGACATGAGATGAATGATTTCTTGAGGTTTATCTGTTTCATAATGCTGTTGTCAGTCTTGGTCGATTATCTTGCGCACATAAGTCATGCGCCTTCATTTCACAATACAATGGTGGCGCTTGCCATACTCCCTTATTCTCTGCATGAAAGCCTGGTCCTTACCATTGTCTGGGTCGCCGTCATATTGCAGCACCTCCCTTATGTGCGCGCCGCAGTCATGCACGGAGACTTTTCCGCCTGTCTTGACGACATACAGCGAGTCATACAGGCTGCCATCGAGCGCATTATACGTTGTCATGAAGAGTGTGTCGGCATGCGAGCGCACTTTCTGGTAATAGCGTCCGCCCACGCCGTACTTATCAAAACGGCTGTCATCAAACTCTATGCGGTAGCTTTTGGGCGAGCAATGGCTCACGGTGTACACAGGCGTGGTCTTGTCTCCGCTTTCCGCATGCGCTGTCATGCGCGCATACTCATGCTCATGGGCCTGCAGGACCATATCCACGCCATATTCTCTCACATAGCCGTCGAACATCCAGCGCTGGATGACGTTGTTGGTAGTGCCTTTGATGGAATAGAGCGGATGGTGCAGCACCACAATTTTCCACTTGGCCCGGCTTGACTTCAGCTGCTGCTTGAGCCATCTCGCCTGTGTGAACAGGTAGAAGAACTCTCTGTTGCTGTCAAGCACGAATATCTGCGAGTCGCCCACTCTCACGGTGAACACATGATTGTCTTCTATCTTGGAATCGAGGTAGTAGGAGTGAATGAGTGTGAAGCGCCGTTCAAGTTCGCATATCACGCCCTTCAGATACTCGTGGTTGCCGGGAGCTGTTATGACGGGCATCGATGTGCCCACGCCGCCAATGTCCCGGAAGGTCTCCTTCCAGAAGGTGTCTGTGGGACGTTCTGTCAGGTCGCCACCGCACACGATGAATCTGGCATCCGCATTTCTCCCTACGGCCTGCTCTACCATCTCGCCGGCGCGGCCTCCTATGGTGTCCTGGATGTCGCCGAAATAGAGAAACGACATGTCCTTCTCCTCCTTGCGCGGCAACGAGAAGCTGTGCCAGGCTGATTCCTCGTCTCCAGCGCACACGCGGTAACGATACTGGTGCCCTGGCTTCAAGTGCCTGAGCCTGGCCACGTAGTATGCAGCCTGTCCTCCTCTCGACTTGAAGGACTCGCCCTCAGCCTTGACCTGGCTGAGGTTGCGGTCCGTCACGTCAAAGAGATCCAGAGACGCTGCTGAATCGACCTCCTTGCCGCATGTCCAACTGACATTCCTGTTCATCCCGTCGCTGTCGCCGAAAGTGAGCAGCACCATAGACGGAACAGGAGATGCCTCGTAGGGAGCCTCGGCAGGATTGTGGAACCATGTGTTCCAGCGGGAGGCGCACCATACGGCTATGGATGCCGTCACGAATGCGGCAATGGCTAATTTGGCCATGAGTGGTTTCTTCATCAGCATCGTATTGTCACATTTTTATAATGAATAGTTTGTTGGCTGTCACATCACCGGAATGGCTTCTGGCACGTCATTGCGCATGCCATATAGAAGCCTCCTGCCATGCAATGCGATGCATCAGCACACCTGGCTTCCGCCCTTCACAGCGTGCTCCACTGTCGTGACGCTTATAGAGCCGTCCCAGTTCTCAGCTGAGAGGATCATGCCCTCGCTCACTAGTCCGTTCTTGAACTGGCGTGGTGCCAGGTTGGCGATGAAGAGTACCTGCTTGCCTACAAGGGCCTCTGGCTCATACCATTGAGCTATGCCGCTCACGATGGTGCGTCCGCCTGGCGTTCCGTCATCAATCTTGAACTTCAGGAGCTTCTTCATCTTTGGCACGCGCTCGCATTCCAGCACAGTGCCCACGCGTATGTCAAGTTTGCTGAAGTCGTCAAACGATATGGTGTCCTTCACAGGAGCCACCTCAGCGTTTGCCTCAGCGTTGGCCTTGATGGTAGCCTCAAGCTTGTCCACCTGGAACTTTATAGCCTCGTCTTCTATCTTTGAGAACAGCAGACTTGGCTTGCCGAGTTGCTTGCCCGCAGGCAGGAGGTCGGTCTTGCCAAGCTCTTCCCAGTTGAGCTCGTCCATGCAAATCATCTCACGGAGCTTAGCGGATGAGAATGGGAGGAACGGCTCAAAGGCGATGGCAAGGTTGGCTGTGAGCTGGAGAGATATGTATATGACTGTCTTCACTCGCTCAGGGTCTGTCTTGATGACCTTCCATGGCTCCTCGTCTGCTATATACTTGTTGCCGATGCGTGCAAGGTTCATGGCCTCCTTCTGCGCGTCACGGAACTTGAAGTTTTCTATGAGGTTCTCCACCTTGTCCTTGACAGTGGCAAACTCACCGAGAGCCGCACGGTCATTGTCTGTCAGCTCGCCGCACTCTGGCACGATGCCGCCATAGTATTTCTGCGTGAGCTGCAGGGCACGGTTGACGAAGTTGCCATACACAGCCACAAGCTCATTGTTGCAGCGCGCCTGGAAGTCGGCCCATGTGAAGTCGTTGTCCTTTGTCTCAGGAGCGTTGGCTGTGAGCACATAGCGCAACTCGTCCTGGCGGTTGGGCATTTCCTCAAGATACTCGTTGAGCCACACGGCATAGTTCTTTGATGTGGATATCTTGTTGCCCTCCAGGTTCAGGAACTCGTTTGAAGGCACATTGTCGGGCAGTATGTAGCCACCATGAGCTTTCAGCATGGTAGGGAAGATGAGGCAATGGAACACGATGTTGTCCTTGCCGATGAAGTGTATGAGGCGGCTATCTTCGTCCTGCCACCATTTCTGCCACGTGCCCCATTTCTCTGGCTCGCGCTCACAGAGTTCCTTGGTGTTTGAGATGTATCCTATAGGAGCGTCGAACCACACATAGAGCACCTTGCCCTCTGCCCCTTCTACAGGCACAGGTATGCCCCAGTCGAGGTCGCGTGTCATCGCGCGTGGCTGCAAGTCCATGTCGAGCCATGACTTGCACTGGCCGTACACGTTTGAACGCCATTCCTTGTGTCCTTCGAGAATCCACTTCTTGAGCCAGTCCTGATAGTCGCCGAGAGGTAGATACCAGTTCTTTGTAGCGCGCAGCTCCAGAGGATTGCCCGGATTGTTCTTGTTGGTAGGATTGATGAGCTCAGAGGGGGAAAGTGTGGCACCGCATTTCTCGCACTGGTCGCCATAGGCGCCCTCTGCTCCACAGCGTGGACATGTGCCGACGATGTTGCGGTCTGTAAGGAACTCGCCTGTCACGGCGTCGCAATACTGCTCCTCTGTCTTCTCCACCAGCTTGCCGTCGTCATAGAGCTTGCGGAAGAAGTCTGAGGCGAACTTGTGGTGTATCTTGCTCGTGGTGCGGCTGTAGATGTCGAAGGATATGCCGAAATCCTCGAACGATTTCTTGATGATGCCGTGATAGCGGTCTACCACGTCCTGCACAGTAATGCCCTCTTTCTTTGCGCGGATTGTCACTGGCACGCCGTGCTCGTCAGAACCTCCGACGAACATCACTTCCCTACCCTTCAGGCGGAGATAGCGCACATAAATGTCTGCAGGCACGTATACGCCAGCCAGGTGGCCTATATGCACGGGACCATTGGCGTATGGCAGAGCTGCTGTCACTGTTGTTCTCTTGAATTTATTTTCTTCCATTGTAATGTTTTTTTTCTATTCGGTGACAAAGTTACAAAAAAGGGCTGACATACATAGTGTTTCACGCTCATAATATTATCTATAAGGGGGCACGCATGGCCCCAATGTCAAAAAAAGCTAACACATGTTTACAATGCATCGGCCTATGGCCTCAGGAAGCTCTTCCATCACATGCAATGTGAAAAAACGAGAGGGACGACACTCACGTGCCGTCCCTCCTTGATGTTTTTTGATATGAAATAGTGTGTGTATGTTCTTTATCAGAACTTGTAGTAGATACCGAATGAGATGTCGCTATCCATCTTCAAGTTGAATGTGTTGTTCTTCAGGTCGCCCTTCTTAGTGAAGTTGTAGCTGAGATCACCGAACTTTGCGTCGATGCAAACCTTCTTAGAGAGGTCGTAAGACACGCCTGGCTGGATGAAAATCTTCCATACATTGGCGTTGTCGTCGTCGCCCTTGAAGTGAACGTTGGCATAAGAGAAGCCACCGTCAAGGAAAGCCTTGAAGTTGCCAGCCTTAACGAACTTGTAGCGTGCGTATGGAGAGATGCCGAACGAGTTTGTTGTTGCGCCATCCTCACCATGAGCGTATCCAATCTCCAGTACGAAGTCCCAGTTGTCGTCATATGTGTAGCCGATTGTTGGGGCGATAGTCACCTCATTGGTAGTGTTGTCAAGTCCTTTGTAAGAGTCCTTTGATGTTGAAGCTCCGAGTGAACCACCAATCCAAACCTGTGCATTAGCTGCGAGCGCAAATACTGCTACTACTGCTGTAAGTAAAAACTTCTTCATAATACTGTTCTTAAAATAGTTAATTCGTCCTACTCTGTTTATTAGAATTCTTCATCCGAGCCAAGGTTTTTCGGAATCCCCCTCTTTTCGGAAATGCGGTGCAAAGGTATATCTTTTTATAACAACAGCCAAATAATTCTTATGCGCTGTTTACCAAAAGAACAATTATGGATAAATTAAGAACAAGCCAAAGACTTTTTTAAACACTTTTAACGCATTAAGTCTTGTCACATTTTCTTCCGCTCCATGACAGGCTTGAGTGATTTCCATCTCGGCTACAATGCAGCCAGTCCCTTGAAAAGAAGGTTCGAATCGAAAGTGACGGGGCACGGCAAATCGGCAGGAAGGTCAAAATGGTTGCCTCCGGTGATGAACACATGCAAGTCGGGATACTGTCGGCCAAGCCTTCTTATATATCCTTCTATCTCAAAAAGAGATCCGTTGGCGGCTGCCGAAAGCATGCATGAAGGTGTGTCGTCGCCCATGAGACGGCAATGAGGCTGGGCCTGCAAGAGGGGCAGCTGCGCTGTGTGCTCGTGCATGGCGTTGAGCCGCAGCTGTACGCCCGGCGATATGGCGCCTCCCAGAAGCACTCCGTCAGAGGATATGAGGTCATAGGTGATGCATGTACCTGCATCTATGACGAGGAGCGTGCTGTTGGGGTCTTGCGCCACAGCTCCCATATCAGCGGCATAGCGGTCTACGCCATAAGTTGAGGGAATGTTTGTGAGGGGCTTCACAGCACACGGGTAGCCCACTGTGAGCCAGAGGAATGGAATGTCCATAGTGTCGAGGCAGGCAAGCAGCTCCTTGTCCCTGCCTGCCACCGTGGAGAGGTGGATGGCATCAACGGGGAAGAGTGCGGTGAGCCGATGGAGCGTGCCTGTCCATGAATCATGCAGACGCTCGAAGTGGAGAAGTTCCAGCGTTCGAGCGTCTGCTATGGCTAATTTTGTTGACGTGTTGCCTATGTCAATAAGTAGTTTCATTTATCTGCAGTTTCATTTATCAAGATCCTTTTCTATGAAATCGATCAGACGCTGCACGGCATCAGCCTCGGGTATGTTCTTCTCGATGCAGGTCTTGCTCTTGTAGAGCGAGACCTTTCCGATGCCAGCTCCCACGTAGCCATAGTCAGCGTCGGCCATCTCTCCCGGACCGTTGACGATGCATCCCATGATGCCGATGCGCAGGGTATTGAAGCGCGGGTCGGCAGCCGCGCGCTCGCTCACGGCCTTGCGAATGCGCGCTATGGTGTCTTCAAGATTGTAAAGTGTGCGTCCGCATCCTGGGCAACTGATATACTCCGTTTTTGTGAATTTCACCCGGGCGGCCTGCAATATGCCGTCAGCCAACTCTTTGAGCCGTTCCTCAGAGAAGCCCTCATTGCGTATGACAAGCTGGTGCGCGAGGCCGTCAATGAAAATAGCACCTGTTGCCATGGCAGCCTTGAGCTGAAGGGTGTCCCAGTCTGTCTCATGTAAGCAGACGGTGACGGTGTCATCTGATATTGCCTTCGTGGCCTTCTCACGGATGATGGCACATTCCCCAATGGAGTTGACTAACAGGCGCGCCACTGGTATCTCCCTCTCTGGAGCTTCAGAGAGCGATACACGCACAGTGTCGCCTATGCCCTCACATAGCAGGGCTCCTATGCCGACGGCGCTCTTGATGCGCCCGTCCTCGCCTTCTCCTGCCTCGGTAACTCCGAGATGAAGCGGGAATGCCATGCCCTCCTTCTGCATCTGGGCGACAAGGAGACGCACGGTGCGTACCATCACTACCGTATTGCTGGCCTTGATGGAGATGACCACATCGGCAAACTTCTCTTTCACGCAGATGCGGAGAAACTCCATGCACGACTCTACCATGCCCTCTGGCGTGTCGCCATAGCGCGACATGATGCGGTCGCTGAGCGAACCATGGTTCACGCCTATGCGTATGGCGGTATGATGTTCCTTGCATATATTGAGGAACGGGATGAAGCGTTCCTCTATTTTCTTTATCTCACCTGCGTATTCCTCGTCGGTATAAGTGAGTTTCTTGAACGTGCGGGCGGGATCGACATAGTTGCCAGGATTTATTCTCACCTTCTCGCAGATAGCGGCAGCGGTGTCGGCCACCGCAGCATTGAAATGCACGTCGGCCACAAGAGGCACACCGCATCCCTTGGCGCGCAAGGCGTCACGGATGTTGCGCATGTTGGCAGCCTCGCGCTGACCCTGCGTGGTGAACCTCACTATCTCGCCGCCAGCCTCGGCTATACGCATGGCTTGCGCCACAGAGCCCTCGGTGTCCATAGTGGAGGTGTTGGCCATGGACTGCACACGTATGGGATAGTCGCTACCCATCATCACGCCGCCAACATTGACCGCGGTGGTTTTTCTTCTCTGATAACTCATAAGCGGGTATTCATTGCTATTATAACCCAAACAGGCCTTGTCTGAGAATTTCTTATGACCTCATATCCTATGGATACAGGGGATACAAAATTTGCATTCTCATTTCATTCCTGTATGAGCACACGCAAGTGTTCAAAACTATTTTATATATAAGTGGAGCGCATTTATTATATAGAAACGCGCCAAATATAAATTAATCATGAGCACCTGCTTACTAAATGTATGTTTTGGACGGTGGTCTTAAGCAACTCCGCCCATTAGTTGCACTTGAAAGCGAACTTAACCTCCTTCAAGTCCTCGTTGGCCTTCTCTATCTTCTTGCTAAGCCCATTCTTGTATGCCGCAAATTTCTCTGCAAGCACATCGTCAGAAAGGGCAAGCATCTGCACGGCAAGGATGCCTGCATTGAGGGCACCATTGATGGCTACTGTAGCCACAGGGATGCCAGGAGGCATCTGAAGCATAGAGTAGACCGCATCGACTCCATCGAGCGCAGAGCCCTTGACTGGCACTCCGATGACAGGGAGAGTGGTGCTGGCAGCTATCACTCCTGGCAGAGCTGCGGCCATGCCAGCTCCCGCTATGATGACCTTTATCCCACGGTCTCTCGCACCTTTGGCGAAAGCCTCCACGGCATCGGGTGTGCGGTGGGCTGAGAGGGCGTTCATTTCGAATGGAATCTCCATCTCATCAAAGAACTTTGCAGCTTTTTCCATGACGGGCAGGTCGGATGTGCTGCCCATGATGATTGATACTATTGGTCTCATGTCTTTATTGATTTTTATGTATTTACGATAATCTGCATTGGAGCTGCATGGCTGCCGCCTTTGGAGCCACATGCCACGATGCACTTTCAAGAAGTTTCTCACATCCAGCTGACAAGAATGAATGTCATGGCGCAAGCATAACCCACCGCAAAGCCTGCAAGCACCTGCGCCAGACTGTGCTGGCGCAACAGCATGCGACTTGTGCCAAGCACGCCCGACAGAAGTATGAGAAAGCTTATGGGCACAACAGGATTGTACATAAAAAGGATGCTGAAGGCGTTGAGCGCTCCGACAAGTCCTCCCATGCCTACCATATGCGTGCTTATTTTCCACCATGCGTTGACAGTCACACAGACTATCTGCGATATGAGCGCGGCCATTACCACGCCACGGAAGAACATGGCGGTGTTTATCTTTGTCATCAGCACAAGGCAGGCACCGTAGCTGAGCAGGGTCACCACGTAGGGCATGTGACGGTGCTCACGGTGGCTCAGTTCCAGATGAGTCCACTTCTTGAAGATGCGCACCACTGAGATGCCCATGACCGGTATGCCTATGGTGAACAGGTAGACGATGCTCAAGATGAATATCTTGTAGCCCCACGGCAATAGCCTGAGATACGTGAAGACGAATAGTCCCAGTATAACCCACAACGGGGCATAGAGCGGCATGAAGACCGCTGACAGAATCTTCGCTATGCGTATGAGTTGCTTGTTGTTCATATATAATCCTTTTCTTTCTGCGCCCGTTTCTTTATGCGTCCGAATCAGGTCTGTCACGCTTTGCGCTTGGTGACAGGCGGTATGCCCATCTCGTTGCGATATTTGCTCACTGTGCGCCGTGCCAGGTCGATGTGCCGCTTCTTGAGAGCCTCAACAAGGTCGGAGTCTGTGAGAGGGCTGTGCTTGTCCTCGCTGTCCACTATCTCCTGCAGAGCCGTCTTCACGAGGTCGCCATCAATGTCATCGCCAGCATTGTTCTTTCTCGTCAACTTGAAGAAGTCCTCAAGCGGATATATGCGCCCGTCGACGAGCGCGCATTTTGACTTGCACACACGAGACACAGTAGACACATCATAGCCTGACTCCTGCGCCACATCCTCAAGCACAAGGCGCACCTTGTCTTCCTTGTCCTTTGAAAGGATGAAGGCGCGCTGCAGCTTTATTATGGCTTTCATAATGTCATACATAGTGCGGCGGCGCTGCTTTACTGACTCAATGAACATGCTTGCTGCGTCTATCTTCTGGCGCACGAACATCATTCCCTCTTTCTCTCCGCGGCTCATCTTGCCCGGATTTTTCTGGTATGCCTTGAGCTGGTTGACATAGTCCTGGCTGACATGCAGTCGCGGCACCTCACCGCCATTTAGGCTCATCTGTATGTTGCCGTCAAGGTCTGTCTCTATTATGAAGTCGGGTATCTGTGTCTCCACTCTGCCCGACGCAGCTTCTCCCAGGGCGATGCCAGGGTTGACATTCAGCTTGCGTATGACAGCATAGACAGCGTCCAGCTGCGCTGCGGACAGCCCCATCTCTCTTTGCAGCCTCTCCTTGTTTCCATTGATGAACAGGTCATAATGGCTGGATATGACTTTGCGGCCAAGTTCCAGCGCCCGGCGCTTCACCTCTGGCACAGGACTTTCACCACTATTGAGCAGGCGGTCTATCTGCAGGAGGATGCACTCCTGGGTGGAGCGCGCTCCTATGCCCGCGGGATCAAAGCTCTGGAGTATCTTGAGCACACGCTCCACATCTGCCTCTGTCACATATATGTACAATTTGAAAGCCAGCTCATCGACAATGGCCGAGAGTGTGTTGTCTATGTATCCGCGATTGTCGAGCGAGCCGATGAGATACTGAAGGATCTTCTCGTCGTCGGGACTGAGGTCATAGTTGACCATCTGTGACTCCAGATACTCGATAAACGAGCCGCTGTCGCCCACAGGCCGCGGTTC
Source organism: uncultured Bacteroidaceae bacterium (assembly GCA_934271655.1). Classification (GTDB taxonomy): domain Bacteria; phylum Bacteroidota; class Bacteroidia; order Bacteroidales; family Bacteroidaceae; genus Minthosoma. The sequence goes on from CAKQRW010000001.1 coordinate 166,040, forward strand.
GTCCTGTGTGTCTACATTGCTCGACACATTGACAGGCATGTCGTCGTCCACATAGTCGGCCACGGCCTCAAGGGCCTCACCCGCATCAAAGTCCTGTCCGCCTTCATCCGCGGAACTGTCAGGGCTGTCTGTGTAGTCGTCCTGAGAACCTCCGTCTGTCTGGACTTCTGCATCCACGCTGCCAGAAGAGGCGCTCTCAAGCGCAGGATTCTCTATCATCTCCTTCTTCACCTGCTGCTCAAATTCGGCAATAGGCATCTCCAGCAGCTTCACCACCTGAAGCTGTTGCTGGGAGAGACGCAGCTGCTGTTCCATCTTCTGCGTCTGGGTTTGTGTCAAGACTTGTGCCATAACATGTGCAGTTTTTACAATGCAAAGTTAGCAGAAATAAAAGGTCGGGCAAAGAAAATCTTTTCTTTTTTCACGCTAAAGGCCGCTAACTATATTAAAGATGGTGAAAACACCATGGAATGGCGAGCGGATATGGAATATTATTATTATATTTGCACATAAAACGAACGGATTAACACTTATGGAAGATTTCGTACATCTGCACGTACACACTCAATACAGCATACTTGACGGTCAGGCCGCCATACCGAAACTTGTCGACAAGGCGATAAAGAACGGGATGAAAGGCATGGCCATCACTGACCACGGCAACATGTTCGGGATAAAAGAATTCTTCAACTACTGCAACAAGGTGAACAGCGGCAAGCCGGCTGAAGAGCAGTTCAAGCCTATTTTCGGATGCGAGGTCTACTGCGCGCGCCGCGACCTGCACCTACAAGATAGAAAAAACCCCATCGACAAGAGCGGATGGCATCTCATCCTGCTGGCCAAGAACGAGGTGGGCTACCACAATCTGGTGAAGATAGTGAGCGAGGCATGGGTGGACGGATACTACTATAGGCCACGTACCGACCACAAGTCAATAGAGAAGCACCATGAGGGCATCATAGCCTCATCTGCATGTCTGGCAGGGGAGATTCCGCGATACATAGCCAATGGAGAGACAGACAAGGCGGAGGAATCCATCGAGTGGTTCAAGTCTGTCTTTGGCGATGACTTCTACATTGAGCTGATGCGCCATGAGGTGAAGAACCCCACACAGAGAGCCAACAGGGAAACTTTTCTGGAGCAGAAAGCCATAGAGCCAACTCTCATCGACCTGGCACATAAGCATGGTGTGAAACTCATCTGCACCAACGACTCCCACTTTGTGGACGAGGAGAACGCAGAGGCGCACGACCGTCTGCTCTGCCTCTCCACGGGAAAAGACCTTGACGACCCCAAGCGCATGCTCTACAGCAAGCAGGAGTGGTTCAAGACAAGAGAGGAGATGAACGATGTCTTTGCCGACATTCCTGAGGCGCTGGCCAACACAGTGGAGATACTCGACAAGGTGGAGACCTACAGCATAGACCATGCGCCTATCATGCCATTCTTCGCCATTCCAGAAGATTTCGGAACTGAGGCTGAGTGGAGAGAGAAGTTCACGGACGAGGACATCTTCAACGAGTTCACAAGAGACGAGAACGGCAATGTGGTCATGACGCAGGAGGAGGCCGAGAAGAAAATCAAAAAGCTTGGCGGCATAGACAAGCTGTACAGGATAAAGTTTGAGGCCGACTATCTGAAGAAGATAACATACGACGGGGCCAAGGAGCGGTATGGTGACCCTATTCCCGATGACGTGAAGAAACTGCTCGACTTCGAGTTGCACATCATGAAGACGATGGGCTTCCCTGGATACTTCCTCATTGTGCAGGACTTCATCAACTCCGCCCGCAAGGAACTGGGCGTGTGGGTAGGGCCAGGACGTGGCTCGGCCGCAGGCAGCGCTGTAGCCTATTGCCTTGGCATCACCAAGATTGACCCTATCAAATATGACCTGCTGTTTGAACGTTTCCTCAACCCAGACCGTATCTCGCTCCCCGATATAGACACCGACTTCGACGATGACGGACGAGGCAAGGTGCTGCAATGGGTGACAGAGAAATACGGGGCAGAGAAGGTGGCACACATCATCACCTATGGCACTATGGCCACAAAACTTGCTATCAAGGACGTGGCTCGAGTACAGAAGGTGCCACTGAGCGTGGTGAACGCACTATGCAAAGCCATTCCCGACAAGCTGCCCAACGGCAAGAAGATGAACTTGCCCAACGCCATAGAGTGCATACCAGAGCTCAAGGAGGCGGCCACATCGCCAGACCCATTGCTGAGGGACACGATGAGGTTCGCACAGATGCTGGAGAACAACGTGAGAAACACCGGCGTGCACGCCTGCGGCACCATCATATGCCGCGACGCCATTGATGACTGGGTGCCTGTGAGCACCGCCGAGGACAAGGAGACGGGGGAGAAACTGCGTTGCACACAGTATGACGGCCACGTGATTGAGGAGACTGGACTCATCAAGATGGACTTTCTGGGACTGAAGACACTCTCCCAGCTTAAGGAGGCTGTGGCAAACATCAAGGAGAGTCTCGGCATTGACATCGACATTGACAACATAAGCATAGAGGACCCTGCCACATACCAGCTCTACTGTGACGGCCGCACCATAGGCACCTTCCAGTTTGAGTCGGCGGGAATGCAGAAGTATCTCAGGGAACTCCAGCCCACCGTGTTTGAGGACCTCATAGCTATGAACGCCCTCTACCGTCCAGGTCCAATGGACTACATACCTGACTTCATCGACAGAAAACAGGGACGCAAGCCTATAGAGTACGACATCCCCTGCATGGAGAAGTATCTCAAGGACACATACGGAATCACGGTCTACCAGGAGCAGGTGATGCTCCTCTCTCGCCAGCTGGCCGACTTCACGCGCGGTGAGAGCGACGCCCTGCGAAAGGCTATGGGTAAGAAGAAGAAAGCCATCGTTGACCAGATGAAGCCTAAGTTCATCAATGGCGGAGTGAAGAACGGGCACGACCCTAAGGTGCTTGATAAGATATGGAGCGACTGGGAGAAGTTTGCCTCATACGCTTTCAACAAGTCGCACGCCACATGCTACTCCTGGGTGGCATACCAGACTGCCTACCTGAAAGCCAACTTCCCGGCGCAGTTCATGGCAGCGGTGATGAGCCGTTCACTCGACAACATCACCGACATACGCAAACTGATGGACGAGTGCAAGCAGATGGGCGTGAGGACTCTCGGACCGTCTGTGAACGAGTCAAGGCACAAGTTTGCCGTCAACCCACACGGAGAGATACGCTTCGGCATGGCGGCCGTGAAAGGCGTGGGCGAGGCGGCCGTGCAGGCTATCGTGGACGAGCGCGAGAAGAACGGCCCGTACACCAGCGTGTTTGATTTCTTCGAGCGGATAAACTTCTCGGCATGCAACAGGAAGGCCATAGAGAACCTCGTCATAGCAGGAGCTTTCGATGAGTTCAAAGAAGTGAGGCGAGAGACATTCTTCGAACCTACAGGCAAGCAGAACGAGGTCTTCCTCGATGTGCTGGTGAGATATGGCAACAACTTCCAACTGGACAAGCAGAAGTCACAGAACTCACTCTTCGGCGACATGGAAGACCTGACAATTTCACATCCTGCGTTGCCTAAGACTGTGGCAACATGGGGCAACCTGGAGCGTCTCAACAAGGAGCGTGAGCTGGTGGGCATATACCTGTCGGCACATCCTCTGGACGAGTATTCCATCATACTGGACTATGTGTGCAACACGCGAATGACACAACTTGAAGCTAAAGAAGAGCTGTCGAAGATGGAAAGCGTGACCATCGGAGGCATTGTGTCGGACGTGCGCACAGGTGAGACAAAGAACGGCAACCCCTATGGCATCGTGAAGCTGGAAGACTTCTCCGGCAACGGCGAACTGGCTCTCTTCGGAAAGGACTGGGTGGAGTACCGCAACTACTTCATGGAGGGCACCTCGCTTTACATAAAGCTGAAGGTGGAGCCTCACCGCTTCCGCACAGGCGTGTTCAACGTGAACATACTTTCTGTCGACCTTCTGGCCGACGTGAAGGACAGCCTCATACAGAAGATCACTCTCAACATACCTCTAGACAAACTCAGCACAGCCTTGGTGAACGACCTGGCCGAGATAGTGAGGGAGAGTCCAGGAGAGGCCGAGCTGGTGTTCAACATATCCACAGGAGAGAGAGACCACGTCACGCTCATGTCGCGCAACGTGAAGGTGCGGGTAGAGGCTACGCTGGTAAGATACATAAAGGAGCATCCAGAGATATCCGTCACAGTCAATGACAACTCGCGCATACAAGCCTCTGCTTAGACGCTGGAGAGAGTTGGCATAAGCGGTCTGCCACCACAAAAACCAGACTCGTCCAGACTTTTCCGATGCCACTCACACGGCATGAGGCATGCACGCTCGCATGGCGATACAAAAATTGCAGACATTATTAACACCATAAAAATCAAAACAACTATGGAAATCAACGATTCAAACTACGACGACCTGTTGGCACAGGGCAAGCCTATCGTGCTCGACTTCTGGGCAACATGGTGCGGACCATGCCGCAAGGTGGGACCAACAATCCAGGAACTGGCCAATGAATACGAGGGACAGGCCATCATAGGCAAAGTAAACATTGAGGAAGACGCAGACGACCTCGTGGCAGAATTCGGCATTCGCAACGTGCCCACCATTCTCTTCATCAAGGGCGGAGAAGTAGTGGACAAGGTAGTGGGCGCAGCGCCAAAGAGCACTCTGGAGGAAAAGCTCAAGGCTATACTCTAATCCTCACAGCCACTCACACTATGTCTTGCATTGACGACGAAATCCTCAAAGGCGCCGAGTCTGACGCAGAAGAGGTGCAGTTCATCAAGAACTACATGGGGTCTGAATGTGATGACAACTTCACAGAGGACGACCTGTACTATTGCCTCGACGTGATGTTCGAGTACTTTGAGAAGGCCAACAATTCGGCTGACGCTGATGGCTTCATCGAAATCGACACCGAGGATGTGGCCAAATTCATACAGAAGAAGGCCAAGAAAGAGGGCATGGGGCCATACACCATCGAGGCTCTCTCGCTCCTTGTCGACGCGGAACTGGAGTACAACGAGACTCTGGGAGACGAATAGACATGTGAACGGGCAATAATACTACAAGAAGAGGGGGCGCCTAAAGTCATTGTCTGAATTTTGGCGCCCCCTCTTCTTGTATGCTTCGCCTGCCATCAGGCTGACGCTACCTGTGTTCTAAGGAAGCTATTGGCCTTGTGGATGGAGATCTCATGCACCTTTACCATTCTTTGGGGGCTTGCCGAGATTGTTCATCAACCAGGAGGCGGAACAGCTCCATCTTACTGACATCAGGGTGTCTCAAGGTTCTGTCGCAAATCTGCCCGAACCATTTCTTTAGCGCCGCTAAAATGTTATCTTGCGGCTTCCGTCGGGCTCTTCCTCTATTGTGACCCTGACCACATCGTCAGGCAGGAGTTCCTCTATCAGCTCAGGCCATTCCATGAAGCATACGTTGCCTGAGTAGACATAATCGTCATAGCCGATGTCAAGCACTTCCTGGGCGCGCTTGATGCGGTAAAAATCAAAGTGGTAGATGGGAGAGCCATTGCCGTCGAGATACTCATTGACTATGGCGAAAGTAGGGGAATTGATGACATCTGTCACCCCCAGCTCTTCACAGACCGCCTTGATGAATGTGGTCTTGCCAGCTCCCATTTTGCCATAGAAGGCAAAGACTGTGGATTCGCCCATAGCCTTTACGAACTGCTTTGCAGCGAGGCTTATCTCGCTGATGTTGCTTATGCTTATTTCCATATTGCTGTTTGTTTTTTATATTCTCTGTTTTCTGTCAGGCCTGCCGTCTCTTCTTGTTCTGCATCACCACCAGCGGTACGAGCATTTCCTCCATGCTGATGCCTCCGTGCTGGAAGGTGTTCTTGTAGTAGCCGACATAGTAATTGTAGTTGTTGGGATAGGCAAAGAAGCTGTCATCCTGCGCAAAGATGTATGTGGTGCTGATATTGGGCGACGGGAGGTAGGCCGCCTTTGGATTCTTGAGCTCAAAGACCTGCTTGGAATTATAGCTCAGGTTCTTTCCGAGCTTGTAGCGCAGATTGGTGTTGGTGTTCTTGTCTCCCACGACCTTGAGTGGTGTGTTGACTCTTATAGAGCCATGGTCTGTCGTAATGACCACTCTCACATCGGTCTTTGCCAGTTCGCGGAAGAGCTCGCGTATGGGCGAGTTGCGGAACCATGATGAAGTAATGCCGCGGTAAGCCTTCTCGTCACTTGCCAACTCTCTCACCATCCTCGACTCGGTGCGCGCATGGCTTAGCATGTCAATGAAGTTGATGACAACCACATTAAGGTCGTTGTTGAGGAGGTTGCTCAGTCTGCTCACTATCTTCTCTGACTCTGACGAGTCGTTAAGCTTGAAATAAGAGAATGTGTGCTTACGGCGGTAGCGTTCTATCTGCGTCTGTATAAGCGCTTCCTCATTGAGGTTCTTGCCCTCATCCTCATCTTCATCGACCCATAGGTCGGGAAACATCTGGGCTATCTGCATAGGCATGAGGCCTGAGAAGATGGCATTGCGCGCATATTGGGTGGCTGTGGGAAGGATGCTCAGGCATAGCTGCTCATCAAAGGTGTAGTCGTCAGAGAGTTCCTTGGCTATCTCGCGCCACTGGTCGTAGCGGAAATTGTCGAATACCATCAGGAAGACCTTATCTCCGCTGTCAAGAAGGGGAAAGACTGTGGTCTTGAATATGTCTGGCGACATGAGAGGACGGTTCTCCGGCTGTTCCATCCACTTGATATAGTTTTTCTTTATGAACTTGGCAAAGCCGCTATTGGCATCAGACTTCTGCGACTGCAGCATCTCAGTCATCTCGCTGTCGGCGTCTGAGAGCTTGAGTTCCCAGGTGACAAGGCGCTTGTACACATTCTTCCAGTCCGAGAGCGTATATGAGTCGTTGATCTGCATCCCTATCTTGGCGAACTCCTGCTGGTAACTTGTGTTGGTGACCTCTGCCTCTATCTCTTTCTTGTAAAGGTGCTTCTTTAGCGTGAGGAGTATCTGACTCGGATTGACCGGCTTGATGAGGTAGTCTGCAATCTTTGAGCCTATGGCCTGGTTCATTATGTCTTCTTCCTCGCTCTTGGTGACCATGACTACAGGCACAACAGGGTTGATGTCCTTTATCATGGTAAGAGTCTCAAGCCCGCTAAGACCAGGCATGTTCTCATCGAGGAATATCATGTCGAACGACTGCTCTCGGCACATGTCGAGAGCGTCCTGACCATTGGTAGCAGTCCTGACACTATACCCTTTTTTCTCTAAGAAGATGACATAAGCCTTCAGCAGCTCCATCTCATCGTCTACCCATAGCAATGTACCGTTCATAAGTCTCTTCCGTTTTTTTAGTCTTTTACTCGTTACAGGGACATGCCGTATCTTTTGATCTTAGAATCTCACATGGTTATCTCTTTCACCTTAGAATATCATGCCTGTCCCTTTCATCTTAGAATATCATGCCTGTCTCTTTCATCTTAGAATGTCACGTCCGCTACTTGGAACCTTAGAATATGTAGTTGTCTTCATCCTGCTCATCCTCGTTTCCTTCTTCCTCTTCCTGCGGCTCTGGCAGTTCGGTCGGCTCATCAAGCGATGTCGGTTCTTCATCATCAATGATAAGCGAGCCTATGCGGTCGAAGTTGTCGGCATAGAAACTGAAGTAGTCGCTAAAGCTCAAGCCTTTCATCAGCTTCTTGAGATTGTCCTCGCTGATGATGAACGTCTTCAGACCGCTCAGTTTGTGAGCCATGTCGGCATTGTTGAGCAAGCGATGCATATATATGTAAGCCTCGTCGTAATTGAGGAACGTGCGCACCTGGAGCATGTCGATGCCCTCTCCTTTTTCCATGCTGATGTCGAAGTTTCTGACAGAGAACGAGGTGAAGTTGTAGCGTGCCATCTCATACAGCAGCTGGTTCTCGTCCACGGTACCATGCTCATACGCCACGGCAAAGACGAAATTGCAGTTTCTCTCCTTGCTGAATGCAGAGTCGGCTGCAAGCGAGTCCATCTCTTCTGCGACTGTCATCCGCCTGTCCCAAATGCTTCCCATCTCGAAACTGCCGGCATGCAGCAGCCTTCCGTCCTTCAGTCCTTTGACATACAGCCCTGCCAGTTCGCTCACACTCGACTGCGGATACTTCTCCACAAGCGACTTCAGGTCTGACATGAAGTGCTGCTGGTCGCCCTGCTCCAAGCGGCTCAACGCCTCAAGGAACAGGAATCGCGCTCTGTTGGCTCCGTTAGGATAATCCCTTGCCATCTGCTGACTCTTGCTGACCACCGTGGCGAAGTCTCCTGCCTTGAAGGCCTCATACGCCACGCTATAGACAGAATCCTCTATCTGCTTGCCATACCTTCCCTTGTATTCAAACTGCGGGTCGGCTATCAGTTTGGCATGCTCGTCTTCGGGATAATCCTCAATGAGGCGCTGCCGATACACCGCAGCCTCCTCACGCCTGTCCTCTCTTGAATAGAGCTGGAACATGTTATAGCACACGTCATTCATATCCTTGAAGTCGGGGAAATCAACCAGTATGCGCTTGAATGTCTTTTCCGCCAAAGGAAGATTCTCCATCCTGTCCTTATATATGACAGCTGCACCATACAGTCCGTCAACAAGCAAAGCGTTTGATGCCTGCATCTGCTCCTCTGTCAGCGGAATGTCCTTCAGATAATATTCGGGCCGATGAGGATCGTTGGCATACTCCTCCGCATGTATGGAGTCTTTCTCCGCCTTGCTCAGTTTTCGGTCGTTACCTTTGTCTGGCACGCTGTCTTGCGAAAGGCTGTCCTGCAGGAGGCTGTCGCCAGACTCGCCTTCTGAGAAATCGCCCAACACAGTCTTGTTGCTTCGTCTCCAGTCATCGGCAAGGTCGCGTTTGCCCCACTTCTTCTCAAACTCCTTCTTGCCCGCAGCCACAGAGGTCGGATTGTAGAAATACCACACCGATGTCTGCTGCCCGTTCTGCCCTGTTGCAGGTCTCCCATTGACAGTTCCTGGCCTAGATTGGCTTCCACCGCTTTTCCGGTTTTCTGCCTCCAGAGCTTTTTTCTCCTCTTCCTTTTCCTTCTTCTTCAGCTCTTCTATCATCACACGTATCTTTTTCATGCGGGCCACAGAGTCCATGGCAGCCATGGCCTGCAGGCTGTCCTGAGTCTCAATGGCTGTGGAGTATGGCAGCAACTCGTCGAGAATCTTGCTTCTTTCATCAGCCTCCTCATAGTCCTCGCGCTCCTTGTCGAGCAGTCCCACCACCTGCGAGTAGCATTTCTGCGCATCCACAAACTTCTCTGTGTCCCAATAGAGCTGACCAAGATGGAGCATGACAACACCCTTTTCTATGCCATTACGGGTGCTCTTCTCCACACCATCCTTATATGCCCATATGGCGCGCATGGTGTCGCCCTTGGCAAGATAGATATTTCCTATAGCATAGTAGACCTGGTCCAGATAGTCCTTGTTCTTGTCATTTCGGGCCATGGACGTGAGCCTTCGTATCATTTGCTTGGACCGTCCCTTAGACATGGACTCCGTAAGCTGTATGCGGGCATTGAACTCAAGGTCGTATGGAGGATTGCGCCTGATGACCTTCTTGTAATACTTGTAAGCCTCGCCATCACGTCCTATCTTATGGTAAAGCTGTCCCAGCAGCATGTACATGCGTGTCCTTTCAAGCGAACTGCGTTTCATCTTCAGAGCCTGCTCTATGTTCAGCACAGCGTCGGCATACTCCCCACGGCGCAGCTGGACATCTCCCATCACCAGAGCTTTCAGCGGCATGCAGCTGACAGGAAAGCTGTCCCTTTCAGCGGTCCTCACCATATTCTCTGCATCGTAGTGCCACTCCATCTCTGCGTAGCAGCGCGCCTCAAGCAAACGGGCCTTTGCCACAATGTTGGGCTTGTTGAAATAGAGCCGCTGTATATAGGCGTAAGTAGATGCCGCCTCCATATAGTCGCCTTTTCTGAACTGAGCCTCACCCATCAGCATCCAGGCTCTCCACAAGAATGGGTTGTATTCCTTTTGGCTTAACCAAGCCTTGTCCTTTGCCGTCTTCGGACGACTCTTCTTCCATTCCGGACGCTTAGTGATGCTGTGAGTTTTTATTGTCTTTTGGCACTTCTCTATGGCTGTCGCGAAATTACTCGCACCAAGCTTGGCTGTCGACTTGTTACCTGTCACAAAGAGAGGGATAATCTCTGTATAGTTGTCCTTATTGCCTTGCTCCTGCTGCGCCACACCCTCCTTATAAGCCTCATGGCCATTGAAATAAGTGTTGTAACGGGCCTTGAAGCCCTGGACATTACGCGTCAACGGCGTGTTCTTGTCGGTAGAACACGCCATAAGCAACAACAACGTCGCCAACACTCCGATTATGTCAATATAATGTTTCAATATAATATGTATATTCTCCGAATAAATCAAAAACCATATAATATACAAACGAGGGCACATCGCTTTTTATTGTCAAAGCCGCAATAATATTTTCTCCTCACGTCATAGTCCAATAGAGCCATTATCAGCCAATTGTGCGTCATTACAGTCCTCTGTCTGTTAACAATGAATAAATGCTCCTGCACATTTGCATAATAAGCATAAACAACTTGCACAAGCAATCATAAACTCATATATTTGCAGCGTCATCGTGTCTTTCTTGCCCCTATACCGTATGGAGGCAAGGAGCTGACACACTTTATCAACTTATTAATTTCCAACTATCATGTTAGTCAATCAAAAGATCCCTACAATGCCGCAGACCATGCCCGAACAAGGGAAGTTCTCTCTAGTCAGTCTGCCCTACGGACCGCACGACCTTGAGCCTGTCATCAGCTCAGAGACTCTAGCCCTGCATCACGGCAAGCATCTGCAAACCTACGTGAACAACCTCAACGGACTCTTGCCTGGCTCCAAGTTAGAAGGCAAGTCACTTGAGCACATCGTATGCAACAGCACAGGCAGCATATTCAACAATGCTGGGCAGATACTCAACCACAACATGTATTTCACACAGTTCACCAAGCCCAACACCGGCGCGCGTCCGTCAAGAGAGATCGCCGCTGCCATCATCCACCAGTATCATTCTTTCCAAGCATTCAAAGACGAGTTTGAGGAGAAAGCCAAAACTCTCTTCGGCTCCGGATGGACATGGCTGTCTGTCAATGCCCACGGCTCACTGGAAATAACACAAGAACCTAATGCTGGTAATCCCCTGCAACGGGGCTGCATACCACTGCTGACATTCGATGTGTGGGAACATGCCTACTACCTCGACTACCAGAACAGGCGTCCCGCCCACGTGTCCTCACTCTGGGACATCATTGACTGGGATGTCATAGCATCAAGATACACGCACAGATAGTCGCCACTCATATGGGGGAAAGCAGGCCATGCATCACGGCACGAGAAACACGCGCCACTACTGCATCCTTCTTTCTCCCACTATCAGAAACACCTCATCCTTCAAGTCATCCGGAAGCTCCACAGCACGCAGCTGCAAGGAGCGCACCCAGCCTGCCACCTCGTCATCTTTCATGGTGTAGAGTACATCACGGAACTCATCCACCTCGGCATCGCTATACTCATCACTTCCACGCCCCTTAAATCTGTCCAGCTCCTCATCATCATAATATTCTATTTGCTTGCTGACAGCTGCCAGCAGACTCTCTTTCTCACATGTCTCATGCTGGCCACAGCACTCCATGTCCTCTACTTGCTTGATAGAAGGCAACTCATCTATCTCACCACGTTTCAGCTGAGCCTTCAACCTTCTTTCCCGCAGATAGCCGAAAACAAGGGCAACCGCCCCAAGCAGAACCAATGAGCATATCAAATAAATCATTTTATCCTTTTTTATGTTTTATACATCTTATCCAACGGAGAAAAATCATGTACATGACAAAGGCAAAACTCGCTGCCACTCATTATAATGCCAGTTTCCTCACAACTATTATGCTTATTGCTACACAATTATTATGCTCGCTGCTACAGACAACCAACAAAGGTAAAGCACGCAGTCGCCAACGCCATGCCCCACGTACAAATCCTATTCTCCAATATCCTTTATCTCAAAGCCCATAGCAGACAAGTCTTCCCAATACTTAGGATAAGACTTTGAAACTACACGAGGCTCATTTATTCTCACACTCCCATTCACCATAGCCACAGGAGCAAATGCCATAGCCATCCTGTGGTCCTCATAAGTATCAATGGCAACAGACTCAAGCTCATCATCCGACATGCTCACATGCGTGCCATCCCATATCAACTCAGAATCATTTCTGTCCTCCAGCCTGAAACCAAGCTTAAGCAATTCATTCTCAAGAGCAGCTATGCGGTCTGTTTCCTTTATCCTCAGGCTCTCCAGACCAGTGAAGTGGAAAGGGACACCAAGCATACAGCAAGTCACCACAAACGTCTGAGCCAAGTCAGGCATATTGACAAAGTCATAATCCAAACGCTCCACAGCCTTAGGCTTCTTCTTGAGCAATACGGCATCATCTGTATATACGGTCTCCACGCCTAGCAGACTAAACACATCTGCGCCATGGCTGTCTCCTTGCATACTGTTCTGGAACAAAGCAGGAAGCTCAACGCTCGCATTTTCGTTACCGGCCAATGCAACCATCTCATACCAATAGCTGGCTGCGCTCCAGTCACTCTCCACATAGTAAGAATGTGATCTGTACATACTAGGCAGCACCCTTATCTTGTCGTGCTGTCCTTCTTCCTGCACCCAAAACACATATGCACCATACTGACGCATAATCATCATGGTCATGTCTATATAAGGACGACTCACTACCTTACCCGTCAAAGTAAGAGTAAGCCCGTTCTTCAGAACCGGACCAATCATAAGCAACGCCGACACATATTGCGAACTGACATTGCCTGGCAAGGTGACACAATCATTCAGCCTACCAGCGCAACCTTCAATAGCCAAAGGAGGATAGCCCTCTTTTTCAATATAGTCAATTCTGGCACCCAACGAACGCAAAGCATCTACTAAAACACCTATAGGACGATTTCGCATACGCTCACTTCCCGTTATGACATGCTTACCCTCTCCTACAGCTAACAATGCAGTAGAGAAACGCATAGCGGTGCCAGCCGCTCCTATATCAACCGTATCTGGTCTATTCGTGAGCCAACTAACCATAACATTAGTATCATCGCAATCGCTCAGATTTGATATTTCTCCCAAACCGCCAGCCAAAGCACTAATTGCAAGAGCACGGTTGCTTATGCTCTTGGAAGACGGCAATACTACACGGCCTGATATTATTCCTTTTGACTTTACCTTTATCTGCATCGTTTCTAAAATAATTACAATGCAAAGTTACAGAATATTTCTGTCAATAACAATAAAATAAAGCGGATAATGAATGGATACTATTATCAACTATGACCTCTATAGCTTCTATAGCTATATAGCCACTATAGCTTCTATAGCCCAGAGCATGGAAATGAAAGTTATAACGCTCTACAGCTAAATAGTCACTATAGCTTCTATGGCCTCGGCTTCCATGATGTCAAGCATGGCATGCACTACAGCTATATAGCTACTATAGCCACTATAACTTCTATCAGTCGAATAAAAAAGGGAGAGCCGCTTCCAGAATCATTCTGGAAGCGGCTCTCCCTGAAAGGAGGCGGCGACCTACTCTCCCGCATTGCGGTGCAGTACCATCGGCGCGCC
>CAKQRW010000002.1 GCA_934271655.1 uncultured Bacteroidaceae bacterium
TTGAACATGACTTTTTTGCTGCAAAGTTATGCAATTCAAATGTGGTGGGAAAGTCGGCTATTTTCGGATGGTTACGACATATGTGTGCTGGGGGCTTTACCATGCTTTGGTATACCGCGTGAGAGGTTTTCTTGTGTTCATATTTGTCATGTTGGGATGGGTCATATTTTGTGCCTCAGACATGGGTGTTGCTACATGTTACCTCCGTGGCCTGTTTTCTTTCGACATCCATGGAGGCATGTGCCTAAGCAGGTTTCCATTGTTGCTTATCGTGCTGCTGATGTTCACTGAATGGCTTATGAAAGAACGCGAGCATCCATTCTATTTCAAGAAAGAAGGTTGGCAATCATCACAAGTTGTGCGTCTTTTATGCTACTTTGTGGTGCTTATGTCTGTTGTCTTTATGGGCGGGAAGCCTGTAGACTTCATATATTTCCAGTTTTAAAAAATCTAATAGCAGTAGAATACATGAGAAGTTTTGTATGGAAAAGTGTGACGTTTGCAATGGCCATTGTTGTGGTTTTTGGTGCATTGGAAGCTTTCATCGAGAGTAGACCTAATGCGGCGAAGTATAAGCATTGCTGGTTGGAAAAGCATGCGGGCAATGTGGGAACGCTTATATTAGGCAGCAGCCACACGCTTTATGGAATAGATGCCAGCATGTTGGATGCTGGCCAGAATGACCGTGCCTTCAATTTGGCTATGGTGTGCCAAACGTACAGGTATGATTCGTATCTTCTTGCTCATTATGACTTCAACCGTCTGCATACTCTTATCATGCCTTATTCCTATTTCTCTCTTTATGAGGATTTCGAATCCATGCCAGACCAGCGGTACATGGCTTTTCGCTATCTGATCTATATGGATTGTGACATTCACAACCGTCTAAGCGAGTATGGTTTTGAGGTGTTGAATCCATCAGGTGTAAAAAGAAAAATAGAATATCTCCTAAGTGGGCAGGAATGTATATGGGACTCATTAGGGACGGGAGTAAACTACACATTGCAGGCTCGCGATTCCTTATGGGACGATGGTGTGGCAGCAGCTGCAGGAAATACCTACCCTGATACATCACTTGTAGAGATGAACAGGCGCTTTCTCGGTGACATCATGTCTTTCTGCCACTCTCGTAACATAGATCTTTTCCTTATCACAACACCTGTGTCCAGTACGTTCAGATGTCATCAAGACTCTCGTCAAGACAGCATCAACGCTGCGGTATTGGGAGATATGCTCCGTGAGCATCCAGAGGTGCATTATATGGATTTCTCTGCTGACGGGCGTTTTACAGATTCCGATTTTTATGATTCACATCATTTGAACACAAATGGCCGAGCTAAATTGACGGATATAATAAAACGCAGTATAAGTGAATCTTGTCACAATGATGAAAGCAACAAGAAACAAACAGAAGGTAAACAGAAAAATGAAAATAGGCGATAAGTAGGTGCCATACGACAAAAGCATGCCTCAATATAAGGACACCTGCTTAAAAACTGTATGGCATCTGCTTATGCGCTGCTTACTTGTGTGGTCACTCCTTCTCTATCAATGCCACGGCGTAGGCGCTTATGCCCTCTTCTCTTCCGGTGAAACCCAGTTTCTCGGTTGTGGTGGCCTTGATGGATATGTCGTCTATGTCAATGTCCATCACTTCTGCGAGGACCGACTGCATTTCTGGTATGTGCGGATTCATCTTTGGACGCTCAGCACATATAGTGGCATCTATATTGCCAATCTTGTAACCTTTGGTGGCAATAAGCTCTACAGTGCGCTTGAGGAGAATCTTTGAGTCGATATTCTCATACTCATTTCCCTTCTTGGGCGGAAAATGATAGCCTATGTCTCGCATGTTGGCTGCTCCGAGCAGAGCGTCGCAGATGGCGTGTATGAGCACATCAGCGTCAGAATGTCCCAGCAGACCTAATGTATGCTCCAGCTTGATGCCTCCTATCCACAGGTCGCGTCCCTCCACCAGCTTGTGGACATCATATCCCATTCCTATGCGTGTTTTCATGGTATTGATTATGTGTATGCGGTATTATTGATATTATCTCACTTTCATTGTTGAGACATTATCTCACTTTTATTATTGAGACATCATCTCACTTTCATTATCGAGACATTATCTCACTTTTATTATTGAGACTTCATCTCATTTGCATTATTGAGACCTCATCTTCTTCTCTTTCTTCCCAAGAGGTCTCCTATTCCGTCCATGTCGAAAGCCAGGGAGAAACGGAGAGTCTGGTCGAGAGGGTTGCTCTGGGCTGTGGAGATGACATAGCCAGCATCGAGAGAGAACACGTTCATCTTGAAGCCAGCTCCTACGGTGAAGTAGGTGCGGTTGCCCTTGTTGGGGTGCTCGTAGTGGTAGCCAGCACGCAGGAAGAACTGGTTGTTGTAAGCATATTCCAGACCTGCGCTCCACTGTATCTCCTGCATCTCCTCCTTGAAACCGTTGGGCGCATCATGGAAAGACTTGAAGATGCCGGATATAGGCGACACGTTGTAGTAGCCTTCCCCTTCGAGCCATGTGCGGTAGCCGCCGTAGTCCTGCTCATAGTCGGCCGACTCGCCGCCTTCTGTCTCTACCATGTGCTTCACGTACTGCTCCATTGTTGGCCGTGTGGGCACGAGCAGCTTGTTGGCATCGGCAGAGAAAGAGATGGTGTTGTACTCATCTATGGGCACCATCAGCGACATGCCCAGACGCATGTTGGTCGGTATGAACTCAGATGTGTTGCCGCTGTCATACGATATCTTTGAACCGATATTGCTGATGTTGAGGCCCCAGCTCAACTGGCTCTCATGGCCTCCGAGGTTGACGTATCCGTTGTGGTAGAGAGCCACATCGGCTGCAAAGGCAGAGCCTGGAGTCACATCGTCATCCTGCTTGTAGGCAAGGTCAGAGTATATGTAGCGGAGCGCTACAGAAGCGGAGAATGTCTCTGAGAGCATGCGTGAGTATGCCACATCCACCGACAACTCGTATGGCTTGATGACATCAGCGTCAGCGTCTTGGCTTGTGTACACTTCGCCCAATGAGAAATAACGCAGTGAGCCCGACAGGGCATCATAGTCACCCAGGCGTGTGTAGCCTGTGATATTTGCGAGGTCGATGTCGCTTACCAACTGGCGGAGCCATGGCGTGTAGTTGATGGCCAGTCCGGCACGGCTGATGCAGAATGGATATTTGGCAGGATTCCAATACTGTGAGTTGACATCAGGATCGGTAGCTGCGCCTATGTCGCCCATACCTGCGGCACGCGCGTCTGGCGCTATGGCCAGCGAAGTCACGCCATGATAGATAGGGTTGAGCTGATTCTTCACATCTTGTGCCTTGGCCGATGAGGCGATGGCGATGGCTGTGAGAGCTAATATGGTTTTTCTCATAGTGGTTGTTCTGGGTGTTATTTTTGTTTTTAGAAGCTATAGTGGCTATAGTAGCCATAGAGGCTATAATAGCCATAGTAGCTATATCTCCTGTCAATAATAAACGAGTCCATACGTTATTTATTGTGCTGTTGTCGTGCTGTTATTGTGCTATGACAAACTTTTCTGACTTGGTGTATATAGTGCCAGCAGGAGAAGTAAGCCTTATACGCTTGATGTAGATGCCTGGTTTCATGGTGCTTGTGTCGCTGTCATGACTCAGCACCCGTCCCGACATGTCGATGATGTCATATTCCTGCCTCATGTCTTCCACCACCTCGAAAGAGTATGTCTCCTCACCCATGTTGTTCAGGGTGTCGAAGGCGCGCACCAGCATGGTGTGTCTGCCAGCAGGCAGTGTGGGCATTGGGTAGACAAGGCTACCCGACTTGAAGTTTCCAGCATCCGGACTGTAATAGCTGTTCAGCGTGTATGTCATAGACTCCTTGCCGTCAATGATGGCCACAATGTCGTGTCCGAGGCCGCTGCCAGTGGTGTTGATGCCGCTCTCGTCTGCGAGTGTGATGCGCAGGGTGGGATTGGCTGTAGTATATGTGATGCTGTCTTTAGTGGTGTATCCGTCACAATAGGCCATTATGACAGGCCCGATGGTGTCGGTCACTTCATCAGTGTTGGAGCCTCCTACGGTAAAGCTGTCGAAGCGTCCATGTCCCTCTTCTGTCTTTTGCTCGTTGATGGCATGCAGATAAATCATGCCTGTCTCGTCAGAGTAGTTGATGTCTACGGTCACAGGAAACGAGAAGGTGAAGCGTCCTGAGCGAATGGAGTCTGTTCCTGTGTATATGACGCGTGTGCGGTCATCATACTCAAAATTTTTTGATATGTCTTCTTTCGCGTTGTTCTTGCATACGATATGTTCCTCGCTGTCATAGACCGATGAGCTGATTATGCCGTTGAAGTCATCTGCCATCGTTCCGTCGTCCTTGACAATGTGTCCCTCTACAGTGACGATGTCGCCTGCTGATATGTTGGGCATGCTTTCTCCGCTTGTGTCCATGCCTTTGAACCTGTCTATCTTGACAGTGTAGGAAGGAGGGCACAGCTTGATGGCAGGGTCGCCAAGAAGCAGAAACTGCACCTTGTTGATAGAGTCAATGGATGTAGCTGTTGACATGCTCGTGGTGATGTCTGCCTTTGCTTGCGCCAGGGCCTCGCCTATAGTGAAGTTCTCTCCGTTAGGCTTGAGTGACAGCACACGCGACATGAAGTTGCGGTTGATGACTCTGTTGGCAGAGGAATAGACTGTTCGGCCTGTGCCGATGAAGCCCATAGCCGCTCCTTGCT
Source organism: uncultured Bacteroidaceae bacterium (assembly GCA_934271655.1). Classification (GTDB taxonomy): domain Bacteria; phylum Bacteroidota; class Bacteroidia; order Bacteroidales; family Bacteroidaceae; genus Minthosoma. Next base: position 4,741 of record CAKQRW010000002.1, read on the forward strand.
TGTTCAGCACAGCCTCGCATGCCAGGTTGGTGGTGTTCATGTCGAACGGAGCCACGTCGCATGCTGCTGTGATCCACAGAGGCAGATTTGGCGATGTCCAGTTTTGGAAGTCGGCCGTCTTGAGCACTTGTTCATGAGAGAGCACATAGGCAGCTCCGTGTCCTGTATAGTTCATTATGAGCGCACCTTCCTCCATCGTCTTGTTGATGTCGGCATAAGCTCCTGGATAACTGTTGCCAGTAGCCGACTGCTCGCGTTGGTAGCTGTCCCAGTAGATGCGCTGGTAGTGGTAGTCGGGCTGCCTCTGCTTTATAGCATTCATCACATTCTCCGCATCTTCCATGTGTATGTTGGAGTTGCCGTCGTCAGCCATGAAGCATATCTTGTTTTTCCATCCGCCTCCGTATGTGTTGAACATATAGCCGATAAGCTTGTTCACCACATTCTTGGCTTCTGTGACAGTCGACAAGGGGAGACGGCCCACACCGCAGTCTGGCTTCTCCTTGAGTGGCGACACGCCCTTGCCGTCTTCGAGCAGCGTGTAGTACTCTTCCATGGCATAGGAATTGGTGCGCGACCACGAGTTGTCCGACTCGTACACCAGCAGATAGTCGTCTTGCGAAAGCTTGCTAAGTCCGGAGGTGACGAAACGGTTGTCCCACATGCAGTTGCCGAAGAGGAGCAGGTTGAGGCTGCCTGGTTCTGTACCTCGCATAGGAGACTGGCTATACTGCCTGTCATAGATCATCTTCATCAGTCGTCGGTAGGCTGTGGCGTCAGGCGTGCCTGCCGAGAACTCATTATACACCTCGTCCGCTCTCACCACGGCGCATTTGATGCCGTCCTTCTGCTCGTGTGCCGCTGCCAGCCTCTTGGCCTGTTCGGTCAGTTTGCCGTTGGCAGGCACTATGATGACGAGGCTGATGCTGTCCAGTCCGTGCAGGTTCTGGTTGGGCACCACGCCCATGTTTTGTGGAGTAGGGAATACAGCGTTAGTGTTCACGGCTATGTATTGGTCTGTGATAGCGGCCTTGCTGACGCTCACATTGTATGTGCCATTTGCCAGTGCGCCTTTCACTTCGTGTGTGGCAGATGGCGCAGAGATGTTCCACACGCATGTGCCATTGTCTGCTCCTGCTATTGCAAAGGTTCTTCTTGTTGCGCTGTTGGGCGAGAAGACCACATAGCTCTTGTTCTTCATTGACAGTTCGGCAGGATAACTCAGGCGTATATAGTCCAGATGTCCAGAGATGCCTTGCGCCCGTGTATGTTTCAGCGTGACAGACATCTGGCTGACGGTCTGGTCATAGAGGGTGAACGACTTGCTCGCTACCTTTGCCACATCCTCGTTGCTGATGCCGCCTATGCTTATGGTGCCAAGTGTGTTTGTACCCGTTGACACGCTCACGGTCGATGCTGCTGAGCCGTTGGCCGCGAAGCACACATTCATAATCACGTCGCCCTTGGTCGTGTTGTCCAGCGCAATGCGGTAAGTCTTGCTTGTGCCATCAGCATAGTCATATTTCTCAAAGAAGGTTCTGCCTGAGTTCATGAACGAGTAGGCATCTTCCTCATACAGGCTGTGTGCCATGTAAGTGTCCTGCACCGTGGCCTGTGTGCCTGTGCCGTCTTCTGTTTGGAACGCGGCAGGCTCACCGTTGCTGTCGGTGAGGAAATAGTAGACATAGGAAGAATAGGGATTGTTGGTGTGTGTGAACGCTGTGCCAGAGAGAGTCTTCTTCCATCGTGTAGTGCCGCACGAGTAGAAGAGCATGGTGCCATTGCTCTTTCTGTATGCAGGTATCTCAGCCATGTCGTCAGCTATGTTTTCAATCTTAGCCTCGGGCAGCACTGGCAGATTATAGCCATACAGCCTCACTTTGTCAGGGTTGCTGAAGCCCATGTTCTTCAGCGTGGCAGATGTCAGCTGGTATACACCCTCATCTTTCACGCGTATCTTCACCCACTTGCCCGAGGCAAGCAGCGACTGCCGTGTGTAGCGTTCCTGGGCGCTTGCGTGGAGCGCCATCATGAATATAAGTATGAGAGTGTATATCTTGCGTGTCATAGTGTGAGATAATGTTTCTTTATTTTATTCGCAGATTCAGCAGTTTCTCGTCGCCGATGAAGGCCTCGATGGTGTCACCTTCCTTCACCTGCCCGATGCCTTCGGGTGTGCCTGTGAAGATGAGGTCACCTGTCTTCAGCGTGAAAAACTTTGAAGCGTAGGCGATGATGTGGTCGATGGTGTGAATCATGTTGGCCGTGTGTCCTTCCTGCTTCAGTTCGCCATTCAGGTTCATGTGGAAGTGTATGTCCTGCATGTCGCAACCCAGTGAGTCTTTCTTCACAAACTTGCCGATGGCCGCACTTCCGTCAAAGCTCTTGCAGCATTCCCATGGCATGCCATTGGCTCTGAGCCTGTTTTGCAGGTCGCGGGCTGTAAAGTCGATGCCTACAGTCACTTCGTCATAGTATCTGTGGGCAAAGCGTTCGCTTATGTCCTTGCCCACACGGGCTATCTTCACCACAATCTCTGTCTCGTAGTCGAAACGCTCCGCAAAGTCGGGCACGAAGAAGGGCTTTCCTGGCTGGATGATGCTTGAGTCAAACTTGGAGAAAAGCACAGGCTCCTCTTTTTCTATAAACGAATCCTGCCCCTCTTTATTATGCAGTTCGGTGATGTGTTTGGCATAATTCATGCCAACAGCGAGTATTTTCATAGTGTGTCTTTTTTATAAGATAGAGGCTATAGGAGTTGTAGCCTCTATAGTTCCTACAGCTTCTATAGCCTTTATAGTTCCTACAGCCTATATGACTTCTACAGCCTCTATAGCCTTTATGAATTTATTCAGTTAAACCCTAATATCCTCATTATGTCGTTGAACTGTGCCAGCACCATCAGTCCGAGCAGAATCCACATGCCGAAATACTGCACCACCAGGAGGAAGTTGTCGTTCAGTCGTCGGCCTGTGACAAGTTCGAAAAGGGCCAGTATGGCGTGTCCGCCGTCAAGTGCAGGAATAGGAAGCACGTTGGCGAAGCCCAGAGCTATAGACAGGAAAGCTGTGAGGAGCCAGAATCGGTGCCAGTCCCATGCGTCAGGGAATATATTGCCTATGCTGATGAATCCTCCCACCTGGCGTGCGCCCTTGGCTGTGAAGACATATTTCATCTGGTCCACATAGCTCTTCAGAGTCTCAATGCCATATTTGATGCCAGCGGGGAAAGACTCGAAAAAGCCAAAGTGTCTTGTCGTCACCTTGTCAGCGTAGGGCATGGCATTGGCGAAGCCCAGGGTGAAATTGGATGAGAGCGTCACATTGCGTGTGATGCTGTCGTTGATGACCATTGTCACCTGGCGTGCCTTGAGGCTGTCGCCAAAGTTGGCTTTCTCTGGAAGCCCCTTCTGCAAGTTGATGAGAGCATTCTGGAAATCGTTGAAGTCATTGACCTTGATGCCGTTGACAGAGCATATCTTGTCTGTCTTCTTCAGTCCCATGTCTTCAGCAGGAGTGCCTGGCAGGATGCTGTCTATAGCCAGAGGCGTGCGCATGGCAGCATACATAGGCGGCTCTATCATGTCGAGCAATGAGTGTTCGCCCTTCATGTTGATGACCACTTCCTTGCCATCTCTCAGCACGGTCACGGTCTTGGCATTGGACATGTCTTGCAGCACGGCTGTGCTCCACGACTCCACGTGCTCGCCATCGGTCTTGATGATGATGTCACCGTCGCGGAACCCGTCAGCCTTGGCTTGTTCGCTAAACTTCATGCCGTAATTCATGTCCTCACTCTTCACAAACATCTCGCCCCATGTGAACAGCACCATGGCGTAGATGACAAAGGCTGTGATGAAGTTCATGATGATGCCGCCCAGCATGATGATGAGCCTCTGCCATGCTGGATGTGTGCGAAACTCCCATTTCTCTCCTTTGACATCCTCTTTCTTGATGACTATGTTCTTCATCATCCCAGGCAACTGCTTGAAGAAGCCCTTTGTGCTGTCGTCTTCCTTAAAGGACGACTCGTCCACCATGCCGGCTATCTTGGCGTATCCGCCCAGCGGAATCCAGCCTATGGCATACTCAGTGCCTTCATATTCATATTCGCCGTTGCTCTTCTTCTTGGCCTGCTTCTTGCCGGTGAGCTTGCGCCACCAGTTGCTGTATGTGCTGAAGAGCGTGAATTTCCAGTCGAAGAAAAGGCAGAATTTCTCCACCCTCACTCTGAATACCTTTGCGGCGATGGTATGTCCGAACTCGTGCAGAATGATGAGCAGAGCGAGAGCCACGATAAGTTGGAGTCCCTTGATGAGTATTGTTTCCATTGGTTGTTGTCTGTTTTGTATTATAGATATATGTATAATATAAATAATGTGTAGGCGTTGCTCTTACAGCAGGGAGGCTGCGTATGCCCTGGCATCCTTGTCTGTGGATAGATAGATGTCGAGCGATGACTCATGTGTGAAGTCCACCTTGCCCATAGTCTCCTCTATTATTTCTGCGATGCGCTCAAAGCCAATCCTGTCCTCGATGAAGGCGCGGTTGGCTATCTCGTTGGCGGCGTTGACGATGCAAGGCATGTTGCCGCCCTGCTTCAGAGCCTCGTAGGCCAAAGCCAGGCAGCGGAACCTCTCTGTGTCTGGCTGCTCAAATGTGAGTTCTTTCATCTTGAACAGGTCAAGGCGCTCGCCATTGAGAGGCAGTCGCTTCGGGTAGCTGAAGGCATACTGTATGGGCAGCCTCATGTCTGGCACGCCCAACTGCGCCTTCACGGCACCGTCCTCAAACTGCACGGCACTATGTATGACCGATTGTGGATGCACCACCACCTGTATCTGCTCTGGCTTGACACCGAAGAGCCATTTGGCCTCAATCACCTCAAAGCCCTTGTTCATCAGTGTCGCAGAGTCGATAGTTATCTTTGCGCCCATGTTCCATGTGGGGTGAGCCAGGGCATGAGCCTTGGTGGCATGCCTCAGCTCCTCTTTGCTGTAGTGGCGGAAAGGACCGCCGCTGCATGTGAGCAGTATCTTGTCGATGCGGTTGCCTGGTTCCAGGCATTGGAAGATGGCCGAGTGCTCAGAGTCCACTGGCAGTATGGGCACTCTGTTCTCATTGGCCAGCCGCACGATGAGGTCGCCAGCCACCACGAGCGTCTCCTTGTTGGCCAGGGCTATGGCCTTGTGTGCCTTGATGGCTGCTATTGTGGGTTCGAGACCGGCAAAGCCCACCATCGAGGCGAGCACCATGTCCACGTTGTCGTCTTGTACCACCTGGCATAGAGCGTCAGCTCCTGTGTACACCTTGATGGGCAGGTCTGCCAGCCCGTCCCTCACGGCCTCGTAGTTCGACTCCTTGGCGATCACTACTGCCTCTGGATTAAACTCGCGGGCCTGCTCTATGAGCAGCGTGGCATTGTTGTATGCTGTGAGCACGTAGGCCTCATACAGGTCGCTGTGCTGCCTTATGACATCGAGAGCCTGAGTGCCGATGCTTCCTGTTGAGCCAAGTATGCAAATCTTTTTCTTCATAATTCCAAAAGTCCTGTTGGCAGGTCCATTATCATGGTTTTCTCTTCTTGCTTTATTTCTGAGATAAACTCCTCATGGGCCGGAATGAGCGTTTCCTCGCCATTCTCCCTTTCTACTACAAAAAGCCAGTTGTCGGTGTTGTCATCAATGTCCACAATGGTGCCGATGACCTTTCCTGTATCGCCGTCTACCATGGTGAAGCCAATGAAATAGTTGAGCGACACCTCGTCGTCGTCAAGTTCTTCCTGGTATTTCTTTTCGAGATACACATCGCTGTTGACCAGCATCTGTGCGGCCTCCGCCGAGTCGATGTCCTCAAACTTGACCAGGGCTGTGGAGTCTGACCTGAACCTGTACTCTTCCATGAAGAATGGCACAAGTATGCCGTCCACCTCGCATATGAGGTGGTCTGTCTCCACCCTGTCCCATGTGTCGTCGGTGAAGAGGAAGTTTATCTCTCCCTTCAGTCCATGGGCCTTGGTGAGCTTGCCTATTTTGTAAACGTCTTCTGTCTTTATCATAGATGGATGTTTTTTTTATTATAGAGGCTATAGAGTCTATAGTAGCTATAATGTCCGTATAGTCAGTGGGTGCCTTTCTTTACACTCTCTTTATGCAGGCTCCAAGGTTGGTGAGTCGCTGCTCTATATCCTCATATCCTCGGTCTATCTGCTCAATGTTGCTTATCATGCTTGTGCCCTTTGCAGAAAGGGCAGCGATGAGCAGGGCTATTCCGGCTCTGATGTCGGGACTTGACATCTTTGCGCCGTGCAGCTGTATGTTGTTGTTGTGTCCCACCACCACAGCGCGGTGAGGGTCGCAGAGGATTATCTGCGCTCCCATGTCGATGAGCTTGTCCACGAAGAAGAGGCGGCTCTCAAACATCTTCTGGTGTATCAGCACCGTGCCCTTGGCTTGTGTCGCCACCACCAGCATGATGCTCAGCAGGTCGGGAGTCAGGCCGGGCCATGGAGCGTCGGCAAGAGCCATGGTGCTGCCGTCCATGAACGAAGCCACCTCGTAGTGGTCCTGCTCCGGTATGTGTATGTCGTCTCCTATGTGCTCTATCTTTATGCCGAGACGTCGGAACATCTTCGGTATGATGCCCAGATTCTCGTAGCTCACGTTCTTGATGGTGATGTCGCTGCCAGTCATGGCAGCCATGCCGATGAACGATCCCACCTCTATCATGTCGGGCAGTATGGTGTGCTCCGTGCTGTGCAGCTTCTCCACTCCCTTTATGGTGAGCAGGTTGGAGCCGATGCCGCAGATGTCGGCACCCATGGCGTTGAGCATGCGGCAGAGCTGCTGTATGTATGGCTCGCACGCCGCGTTGTATATGGTAGTGGTGCCTTTGGCCAGCACGGCGGCCATGATGATGTTGGCTGTGCCCGTCACGCTCGCCTCGTCCAGCAGCATGTACTTGCCGCGGAGTTCCTTGGCCTCAATGTCGTACACGCCGCGTTCGCTGTTGTAATTGAACTCAGCCCCCAGCTCATGAATGCCAATGAAGTGGGTGTCCAGACGGCGGCGTCCTATCTGGTCGCCTCCGGGCTTGGCCACGCATGCCTTGTGAAATCGTCCCAGCAGCGGCCCGAGCATGAGTATGCTGCCTCTCAGACGCGCGCACCGCTGCACAAACTCCTTGCTCTGCATGTAGTCCATGTCAAGCTTGTCGGCCTGGAAACGCCATGTGTGGTTTCCCATGTCGAGCACTCTCACTCCCATCTTGCTGAGCAGGTTGATGAGGTTGTTCACGTCGAGGATGTTGGGCACGTTCTTTATAATCACGGGCTCTGATGTGAGTAGGATTGCCGTTATCACCTCCAGCGCCTCGTTCTTGGCTCCTTGCGGGGTGATTTCTCCATGAAGCTTCCGTCCTCCTTCTATGATGAATGATGCCATTTCTTCTATGAATGATAGCGTTTGCTATGATGAATGATGCCGCTTACTTCTTTTTCTTCTTCTTCACGCTTGTGGATATTCTGGTGCTGAGCAGTTCGCCGTCAGAGATGAGCGGCTCCTCCCTTGGGTCGAGCTGTATCACTCCGTGGGTGTATGTGGCCAGGTCGTCAGCCACCTTGTCGTCGCTCATGGTGTCCACGCTCCAGTTGCATAGGTCACGCTTCATGTGGTTGGCCACCATGTGGGCCAGTTCGTGGCGGTCGCTGTTGTTTGGCATCTCGCTCACATGCTGGGCGAACTTCTCCACTATCTTGCCGTAGTTGCGCTTGCGTATTGGCGACTGCGGGTAGGGCAGATGCGATGCTGCCTTGATTTGCTTGTCGTGGTGCGTTATCTCTACAGGGTAGTCTATGTCCAGCTCATAGTTGGATATGGCTGCCAGATGGTTCCACAGCTTCTTCACATAGTCCTCGAGTGTTGTGGTCTTTTCTGTCATCGCTGCCATGGCATTGATGATGGTGCAGGCGCAGCGTGTGCGCTCATTGCGGTCTGCTATTGTCTTGCAGTGCTCCACCATCTGCTGTATGCCGCGTCCATACTCTGCCATCTTCAGGGTTTCACGTTCTGTATTGTAATCCATGTAGGTCTGTTGTCAAAAATGTCTGATGAAAATTAGAGAAGCTTCTTTGCCACCGTGGCTTGAAACTCCTTCAGGTAGTTGGGCTCCAGATAAGCCACATCGTCAAATTCCTCTCTCAGGAAGCGCTTCTCAGCCAGAGGCGACATGTATTTAGCCAGCAATGGCACACCGTCAAGGAAGTGCGCGTTGGGATGCTTGATGACGCTCTTGCATTTCTCCGCTCCGTTGCCGAAGAAATATACGGGATGCTGGTTGAGATGTTCCTCGAAGGAATGCTCGTCGATGACTACTGGGGCTGTGGCCTCCACCGGACGGAGCGCGCGGCTGAAGAGCCCGGCATACACTTCCATGCGGCGCGCGTCAAGCATCGGGCACAAGAGGGCATCCTCGGGCAGGTCGTCATGCACGAGCAGCACAGGCACGCACAGGGCCTCAAGTGTAGGTATGCCTATCAGCTTCAGGTCTCTGCCATATGCCACGCCCTTGGCCATGGACACTCCGATGCGCAGGCCTGTGTAGCTGCCTGGGCCCACGCTCACTGCCACTGCGTCAAACGGTATGGCGTGGTTGTCTGTGAATGAGAGTGCCTCGTCAACCATCACTCCGAGAGCCGAAGCGTGGTTGGTGCCCTTCTGTGTTTCCTGTTCCTTGTTCTTCTTGGCCAGTTCGTGGCTGTCTGTCTGAAAGATTATGGCGCTATCCTGGCTTACAGCCACGCTGCACATGTCTGTAGCCGTCTCTATATGTAATATTACTGACATTGTATGTCTATATTTGTTTTATCGATAAACTCTTTTCTGTAAAATCTCGCTTTAGCTAAATGCATGGCAAAGGTACGAATAAATTCTGATAATCACAATCTATAGACACAAAAAAGTGATGTAGCGCTCCAGGCCGTGTGTCTTGGGCGCATTTTCAAATCCTTAGGTTTGGTATTACTTGCTATGAGACTTCCATTTCAATGCCCTGGGGCTTGCATGCCAGAAGCCTATGGTTTTCATGTCAGAAGCCTATGGTTTCCGTGTCAAGAGCCTATGGTTTTCATGCCAAGAGCCTATGGTTTTCGTGCCATAAGCCATAGGGCGGTTCTTCATGTGCCGAAGTGCGGCTATTTTGAGATTGGAGAGTGAGCGGCTTCAAGCAAGTAGAGTGATGGCTCCAAACATGTAAAAGGGTGCTATCCAAGCAGGGTAAATAGAAGAGATTTATGTTGTAACGAGTGCCATCCAAGCGAGTGAAAAAGAAGAGAGCCATGTCATATTCATTGAGAATGACATGGCTCTCCGCCTCGTTGTTTATTGCCGTACAGGCTATGCAGCCCTCATCACTTCATGAGAATCTTCTTGCCGTTAACAATGTAAATGCCCTTGGCTGCGGCAGCGGCATTGACCTTGGCTCCTGAGAGAGTGTGGGCGCTCTTTGCGCTCTGGCTCTCAGCGGCAATGCCTTCCACGCCAGTCATCTCCTTGCGTGCCTGGGCGAGGATGTCCTCTATCTCTGTGGCAATCTCGCCAGCGCGCGTCATGATGCCGTCAAACTGCTCCTTTGTGATAGGCTCGTCGCCATAGAACAGCATGCTTGCCTGTGTCATCTCAGCGTTGAGGTCGTCCAGCTGCGCCATGTATTTCTCAGCCACATCCTGGCACTCGCTGTCGAGTATGCTTGTGATCTCGGCGATTCTGTTGTTTATCTCCATGTACTTTGGGAAGAACTCTGCCTGCCAAGCCTCAGACTGCGCCCTGTTGTAGAGGTTCTTTGCCTCGTCTGCGAAATAGCCGAAATCCTCGGTCATCTCGTCGAGGTCAGCCTTTGTGACAGGCTCCTCATCCTCGCCCAGCTCCTTCTTGAAGCCGTCAGCGATGCCTTGCCAGTACTCCTTTGTCTCCTGGATGGTCTCCTCGTCACATTCCAGTCCTGCCTCCTTGATGAGCTTCACCTGCTCGTCCACAGTCTTGAGCGACTCGCTGATGCCGGCCACCAGCGTGCCAGCAGTGGCAGCATTGGCCAGAGCCTCGTCAGCCTGCGCCTTGTAGGCGTCAATCTTGGCGATGGCATCCTTCACGTCATCCTCTGTCAGAGACTCAGGCAGAAACCATGACACGGCTGAGATGCTGTATGTGATGCCGTCGATGATGCTATTGAAGTATGTGGCCACATCCTCAGAAATCTCGCTCTGCTTGGTGCCTATCTCTTCGTTGGCCTTGTTGGCAGCAGCGTAGATGTCGGCAACCCACTGCTCCTGCTGTGCCATGCCTATGACTTTCTCCTCGGTGAAGGTGGCTGTCCAGTCGTCGAGTGTGGTCTGGTAAGCCTTGATGTCTTCAGCCGTCAGGCTTCCGGCCTCGTGCTTGGCATTGGCCTCTTTCTCCATCTCGGCCAGGCCGCCCTCGCCGTTGAGCGTTGTCTCCACTGAGCTTATCGGTGTCTCCGCGTCAGGATATTTCTCCTGGAGAGTGGCAAGCAGGGTGGTGAGTGTCTGCTTGAAGTCGGCGATGTTCTTTGCGAGAGTGTCAAAGTCAATGCTTGGTGTCTCAGAGCCGCTCACTTCCTTGCGTGCCTTGGCGAGGATATCCTCTATCTCTGTGGCAATCTCGCCAGCGCGTGTCATCATGGCATCGAACTGAGCCTTTGTGACAGGCTCGTCGCCATAGAACAGCATGCTTGCCTGTGTCATCTCAGCGTTGAGGTCTTCCAGCTGCGCCATGTATTTCTCAGCCACATCCTTGCACTCGCTGTCGAGTATGCTTGTGACCTCGGTGATTCTGTCGCTTATCTCCATGTACTTTTTGAAGTAGTCTGCCTGCCAAGCCTCAGACTGTGCCCTGTTGTAGAGGTTCTTTGCCTCGTCGGCGAAATAGCCGAATTCCTCGGTCATCTCGTCAAGCTCAGCCTTTGTGACAGGCTCCTTGTCCTCGCCAAGCTCCTTCTTGAAGCCGTCAGCGATGCCTTGCCAGTACTCCTTTGCCTCCTGGATGGTCTCCTCGTCACATTCCAGTCCAGCCTCCTTGATGAGCTTCACCTGCTCGTCCACAGTCTTGAGCGACTCGCTGATGCCGGCCACCAGCGTGCCAGCAGTGGCAGCATTGGCCAGAGCCTCGTCAGCCTGCGCCTTGTAGGCGTCAATCTTGGCGATGGCATCCTTCACGTCATCCTCTGTCAGAGACTCAGGCAGAAACCATGACACGGCTGAGATGCTGTATGTGATGCCGTCGATGATGCTATTGAAGTATGTGGCCACATCCTCAGAAATCTCGCTCTGCTTGGTGCCTATCTCTTCGTTGGCCTTGTTGGCAGCAGCGTAGATGTCGGCAACCCACTGCTCCTGCTGTGCCATGCCTATGACTTTCTCCTCGGTGAAGGTGGCTGTCCAGTCGTCGAGTGTGGTCTGGTAAGCCTTGATGTCTTCAGCCGTCAGGCTTCCGGCCTCGTGCTTGGCATTGGCCTCTTTCTCCATCTCGGCCAGGCCGCCCTCGCCGTTGAGCGTTGTCTCCACTGAGCTTATCGGTGTCTCCGCGTCAGGATATTTCTCCTGGAGAGTGGCAAGCAGGGTGGTGAGTGTCTGCTTGAAGTCGGCGATGTTCTTCATCAGCGACTCAAAGTTGGGAGTTGCCGCATCGTCAGTAATGACGAAAATGCTGCTGGCAGACTGGCTCGCTATTGCCGGAGCTGCGCTAATGGCAAGCATTGTAGCAAAGAGTAAATGTTTCTTCATATTCCTCTTGATTTAGTTGTTAATAATATTTGTGAATTAAAAGTTGTTTCCTGTCTGTGGACGCTTATGGCCAACAAGCGCCCTGGGCTGTGTGCAAGCGGATGCTCTGTGTCTGCGATAGCGGGGCATCCGCTTGTGTCAGTGGCTTGGTGTGCCGTAAAGAAACGGTGCTGTGAGAATCGGGCATTTGCCTGGAAAGCTCACTTGTACCTCTTTTCTGTACGTGTTCCGCGCCTTATGATGTATATGCCTTTCTGTGTGGGCGTGCCGTTGATGCGTGCGCCGCTGATGCTGTAGTATGTGGCATTGGCTTCGCTTGCCTCTGGTGCGGTGGAGCCGATGCCTGTGGAGCCAGCCAGTGAAACTTGCACGCTGACAGTCTCTGATGTTTCAGAACCGTTCTTTGCGCGCACAGATATCATGTAGCTGCCAGCCTTGCCCTCCAGTCCGGTGAAGGTGAATGATGTCTTGCCGCCAGTGCTCACTCTGTCGTATTCAGCCAGTGGCGTCGCCACCATGCTGTGGCAGTCTGTGATGACATCGTCCACATAGAATGTGCCAGCCTCGCGCTCCAGCAGGAGCCTTGCGCTCTTTGTCTGGCCAAACTGGCATTCATAGATTGTGCCTTCCAGCATCTCATCGTCCGCGGCAAAAGTCTTGACGGTCTTCCAGTCGCCGTCATTGAGCACCTGCACCAGTATGCTGCCGTCGGCAGAGCTTGAGGCCTTGGCCCAGAACCTTATGCCCGATATCATGCTGTCGTCATATCCTGCTATGAGATAGTTGCCATCCTTGTTCATGCGGAGCGAAGGAGCAGACTCGCCGTAGGTCTGGTTGATGAACCCGGCGTTGGTCTCCCACAGAGGCGGCATGCCCGACAGCTGGTCGCTGAAGTCATATCCGCGGTCTTCGGCATCGGCAGAGTAGGAGAGACGGCTCAGAGTCACCTCATAGTCGTCGGCTCGTTCCACAGCGTCCCATGTGGCCTCGATGCTGCTGGATGTGGCAAGCTCAGTCTTCAGGTTGGCAGGAGACAGCTTGCCGAAAGGTATGGCTGTGGTGGTGAAAGAGACGGTGGTCTCGGCAGAGATGTATGAGCCTCGTCTTGCGGACATGACAACTAAGTACTCTGTCTCTGGCTGCAAGCCTTCGATGTTTATGCTGCCAGGCTCGTCGTAGGTCTTGCCGGTGTAGCCGGCTACAGGCGTCTTTTTGCCTTCAGCCACCTTGTACAGGTTGAGGCTGTACCTGTTGGCTATTCCTGCCGCCGCCCACGACAGCGACGCGCTGTGGTCAGTCACCTCGCCCACTACAGGCTGTGGGGCCTCCATGCTGATGCCCGGTCCTGCGAGAAGGACGTTTATCTGTCCGTCCTTTTCCTCTATGTCATCGATGGCGAGTGCTGTCTCGCTGTTCCATGACGAGAGCTTGCAGCTTGTCACGCCAGACGCTCCTGGATAGGTGTCGCCATTGCGTGTGAGGTCAGAGCGTATGCCGTCGGCCTCCACAATGTCCACACGCTGGTGGCTGTTGGTGATGTTCACCTCGTTCTTGCTCCAGGCTCCGCTGTCATAGTCTATGTGCCATATCAGCATGCCGTGGCCGGGAATGTATTTGTCCCAGCCGCTCTGCTGCCTGTTCTCCAAGACGAAAAACTCCTTGCCCATGGTGCCGCTGACAGTGACGCGGTAGGCGTCATCTTTGTCATTGAGACACTCCAGGCTGTTGAGGCTGCGTGATGAGACGGCAAGTTCGCTGAGACTCATCCATCCAAGTGTGGCGCGCTCAAAGGCAGAATAGGACGGTGGGGTGTTGCCATTGTTGTTGTAGGAGCCTGAAGCCATGACATCGTAGGCTCCCGGATGGAAGGCCTCGCCCAGTGAAGTGGCTCCTGTGTCGTAGTGGTCGGCAAGGCCAAGCACGTGGCCAAACTCGTGCACGAAGGTGCCTATGCCTGTAGGCTGGGCATACTGTGTCTGGCCGTTTATCTCGTTGGAGCAGGTGTAGCTGGCTATCTGCATGCCGTCGAGCTTGAGGATGGAACTGCTCTGGCCGGCGTCCTTGCACACGTCGCGGTAGTCGGCCGCATGGGGCCAGATGGTGTATCCCTTGCCTGAGTCGGCCTCGCCATAGCCCGCGAAGTAGATGAACACGTTGTCCACCAGTCCGTCGCCGTCTTTGTCGTATTGGCTGAAGTCGACCATCGGGTCGGCAAGGGTGCAAGCCTCCTGCACAAACTCCATCAGACGCTGCGCGTTGTCTCTGCCCGAGCCGTTCTCTCCGTAGTATTTGACCGACTTGGACAGCGTGACAGGTCCGACAACATCGAATGTGGGCTGGAACTTGCCATACGAGCTTGCCACGAAATAGTCGCGCGCGCTGCCCTCTGCTCCATTGGAGTGGGTGAATCCCTCCTTGTTGAGCATGTCGGTGTAGTAGGCGTGAGGGTCGTCTCCGACAGTGGAGAACGGACAGTCGGCAAACTGCGCCAGGATGACAAGGCTGTGCTGCTGGCCGATGGAAGGAAAATCATTTATGCGCATGTCGGTGACGCTGACAGCTGAGCTTGCGCCTCTTGACACCTTGCGTGCCTGTATCCTTGCCCTTCTCGCCTCAGCCACTTTGGCGGCGGCATCGGTTCTCTGGCGCATGTAGGCGCTCATGATGTCTTGCACGTTCAGCGTCTTCAGAAAGGCTGCGTCTTGGACACTGCGCTCGGCTGCGTCTTGCGCCTTGATGCCGCTGGCTGCCACAATGCCGTGGTTGAGCACGGCATACTCGTAGTTTCCCGTGGCGCTATTAAAACACAAAGGCTGGCCGTCATCGGCCAGCACTATGTGTCCGTGCTCATCGCCATGGAGAGTCACGGTGATATAGCTACCATCAGCCTGCTGCACTGTCTTGCGATGCGGGTGGGCAGGAACAGCCATGGCGGCTTGCGCAAGGCAAGCCACCAGGCATGATGATGATATGAATCGCTTTAAGAACATATAAGCATTTTATTACTTAATTGCGAACTTTGAGGTAGACTGGCGTCCAGCCTTGTCGGTGGCTGTCACCACATAAACGCCTTCAGCAAGTGCGGCTGTGCTTATGGCTGAGCCGTCGCTCTGAGCTGCGAGAGTGCCGTCAAGGCTGTACACGCGGATGGCTGCGGCGTTCTCTGCTGAGATGAGGCCGTTGGCTACGCTGACCTTGAAGCTGCCAGCCTCAGTATCCTCAACGCCGTTGATGAAGTTGTTCATGATAGTTATGGCGCATGTGGCTGTGAGGCTGCCGTAGGTGATGTTTATCTTAGCCTGTCCCACCTTCTTGGCTGTCACCTTGATTGTGGCCACATTGCCCTCTGTCTTGTCGAGAGTGACCTCTGCCACCTTGGTTGAAGATGAGACGACATCTATGTCGCTTGCGTCATCAACGCCGTAGATGGTTGCTGTGAATGTGCCCACAGGATCGTTGAGGCCGAGTGTAATCTTCTCATGGCTGATGGTGAGAGCCACAGGCTCATTGTCGAAGTAGAGCACCGGAATCTTGTTGCCCTTCCAAGGGGTGTCGATGGTCTTGCCGTAGGCATAAGCATCGTCTCCGTAGAAGTTGGCCTTGTCCTGGAAGAAGTCCTTCTTCAGGTCTGAGGCAGCGATGTGCTTGCCGTCTGTGAGAGTAGACTCAGTGTTGGTGGTGAGGTCTGTAGTGGTGTAGTTGTTGCTCAGGCCTTTCTCGGTGAAGTAGCTCTTGACAGTCTGTACCCAGTCGTCTATTGTCTCGTCAAACTTCTCCTCCACGTCTTTAGGCTCATATTCTGTGGAGCTGCCCACAATGGCGTGGATGCGGTTCTCGCGGTCTACGGTGCTGTCGTATATAGTGTTGTTCATGTAGATGCTGCCTGTGGCAAGACAGTTGGTGATGGCTGCGTCGGCACTCTCTGAAACAGATGCCTCCAGCTCTCCCACGATGCCTCCGGCTGCATACTTGGACCATTTAGAAGGGTTGTTGGCCTTGATGGTGGCGTTGCTGATGCACTTGCTTATCTTGGCGCGGCTGCTGTAGCCTGCTATGCCGCCGATGGTGTTGCCTGCTGTGAGGCTGCCGTTGCTGACGCAGTCTGTGACCTTGCTGTCGCCGGCCAGCTCGCCTGCTATGCCGCCAAGCTTGGCTGCGGCATTGGCTGTGATGTTGGCTGAGCAAGCGTAGACAGACGATGATGTCTGTGTGCCGCCCACGATGCCGCCGATGCCTGTGTCAGAGTTTGGCACATTGATAGTGCCCTGGAAAGAGCATCCCTTGATGTGGCCGAAGAGTGAGGCCTGGCCGATGATGCCGCCTACCATAGGCGAGCCTTCGCCAGAGATGTTGGCTCCGAGCACGTGCACATTCTCACAAGCGTTGACATTGTTCTTGCCCATCTCGGAGTCGGTGGTGCAGTTGCCCGCCACCACGCCGACGAAGGCATTGTTGCTGGTGAGCTGGATGGTTGGGTCGATGAAGTTGAGGTTCTTCACGCTTGCGCCGTAGCTCAATGTGGAGAACAGTCCTGCGCGTGCGTTCTGGCTGTTGATATACATGTTGAAGATAGTGTGTCCGTCGCCGTCGAGGCTGCCCTTGAAGTCGTTTACAGGGTTCCACAGTCCAGCCTCAGTCATGTCGATGTCGTTGGCAAGCTTGTAGTTGGCCTCCTTGTCCTGGCCCATCAGCATGAGGTCGCCAGTTGAGGATACCATGTATGGGCTCTCCTTGGTGCCGTCGCCGCCCTTTGAGAATTTGGTGAACGGGAGCTCGTAGAAGTTCATCTCATAGTTGTTGGTCTCCTGGTTCTGCATCACGACGACCAGCTGGTACTTGCCGTCTGCGTCGACAGGGAAGACGGAAGGCTCGATGACGCGGCGTGTGTCGTTGCTCTCGAACGAGCGGATGATAGTGCCGTCAGCCTTGGCCACCTCCAGCACGTTGTCTATCTTGTTGCTGCCGTCTGTGCGGCGCTTCTTGGCGAGGTAGACATATTCCATGGCATCGTCGGTGTCGAAGATGTAAGGATTGAGCGATGTCTCGTTGATGAGCGGAGTGAAGTACTCGCCGTTGGCGCCGAGGTTCATGGCGTCCTTGTGGTCGATGGTGCCGTTAGGGTTGATCCATGCGATAGGCGCGATGACATTGCCTGTCTCGTCTTGCTCGCCCTGGGCAAGGCTGACCACATACTGGTAGCCGTATGAGTTGGCGTTTGTCGCCTTGCGGTCGAGAGTGGTGCTTATCTTGTTGCCCTCCACCATGTATGGAAGCACAGTGGCCTGCTTGCATGAAGGAAGGTCAATGAGAGTGATCTGCTCTGAGGCTGCGTCGCCGTCACCGATGGTCTGGAGGAAGGCTATCTGGTCTTCCTTGCCTGGCACGGAGCTGAGTGTCTTCCACCATGAACTGGAAGCGTTCTTTATGATGTCCTTCACCTTCTCTCCCTTAGAGTTGTAGACGCTGAATGTCACCACGTCGGCGTCTTGTGACACCACGTAGTCGTATGCTGCGATGACATAGTTGAGGTCGCCGTCAGCTGAGAAGATACCCTGTGAGAGGTCGTTGTAGCCCAGCGCTCCGAAGCCGAGTGTGCGGTGGGCAAAGCCTTCAGGCACGTCGCCGTTGACCTTGATGCTGTCTATCAAGGTCAGCTCCTTGGAGTATTTTCCTTCTGGACGCGCCATGCCGTATGTCCTCAGCACAAGGTTGTTGTTCTTGCGCTGCTTGATGTCGTTGTAGTCCTCAGAGTCTGTGTCCTCTGGCCATGGCTGCTCATACTCGGAGAACACGAAATATGGCTCGCCGTTGACCTGGTAGCAGTTGAGGTATGTGCCCTGCATGTAGTAGAGCTTCGACTGGTCGAGCTTGAAGGATTTCTCCAGGAGACAACCGTCGCCGCCATAGCCTGCGCTCTTGTAGATGTCCACTGTGGTGTATTCCTTGGCTTGGTCGCCTTCGCCCTCCAGCAGGTCTTCCTGGGTGATGATGAGTCGCTGGAAGGTGTTGAATGAGCTTGTAGATGCGTCGAAGATGACTCCGCTGCCTTTCTTGTCAAACTCAATGGCTCCCGACTCGACAGAGTAGGCGCGTGTGACGCTGTAAGACACGCCATTCTTGGCATGGTGGAGGTCGCACATGATCTCGTATGTCTTGTCGTTGTTGTCAAACAGCTTCTTGGTCACAGGGCCATAGAACTGTATGCGGTTGCAGAACATGGTGTCGGGCACAGCTACGCTGAACGAGCCTACCTGCTTGTTGTAGTTGTCGTATACTGTCACATCTGCGCCAGTGTACTTGTATTCCTTGTAGAGCCCATAGTCATTGACCAGTTCGGCGTCAAGTTTCATGGTGTAGTGCCAGTAGTAGCCGTCGGGTCCCATCACCCAGCCGTAGCTCTCGGCTTCGTGGGTGGTGGCTGGGTCGGCAGACACGCGCTCTGGCGCGTACTTGACAGCCTTCGAGATAGGAGAGCCCAGCAGTTGCTGTGAGGTAGTGGCGTTGATGTTCATGCCTGGCACACATACAGGGTAAGATGCCTTCCTTGCATCTTTGCCATCGGTGGTGTTGACGGCATGGGCCTGCATGGCTGATGTCATGAGCACAGACATGCATAAAGATGTTAATGCTTTCATAATAGTTGTATGGTTGTTATTTCTTTAAGTAGGTGTTCAAAATTATTTTATAGTGTCAAAGTAAGCCGCTCCAATATTTGCCACACTCTCTCTCGGTCGTCTTTTCCTTCTGTTTATCAGTCACTATGCCCGCATTAAATAAGATTGGCTGCGCCTCAGCATAGCGTTCAAGCGAGCTTGACGCTCTGCATTCGGCTTGCACAATCTTTGTCTCCTTCAAACAGAAGAAAAACCTGCCAGGGGATAGAGCATGGCAAATATAAAAATAATCATGAGCGTCTGCTAAATCTGAGTGATTTGGCTTTTGCCCTCATGGCTTGCACGGGAGCGTAGCGACGCATGGCCGCCTCTGCGTCTTCTTCCTCATCAGGATTGTATTTCAGAAGGATAGGCGAGAGGATGTAGTTCAGGTTGCCTACGAAGTTGACTGGGGTCGGCACATTGGCCTTGAAGAGTCCGATGAGCATGCCGAGGCATCCCGACTTCTGGCCGTCAATGTTGTAGGCGTAGCCGCTGAATGTTCCTACGGTGCCCATCTCATCGTCGTACACGAAGTTGCTCGACAGCAGTCCGGTGTTGTTGTTGAAGTAGGCGTTGCCGTCTTCTGCGATATAGATGGTGTAGGCGTAGTAGTCGCCGAAGGTGCCAAGATACAGGTTGCTTTTCAGAGAGACTGTTCCTGTGGTGTCGTTGAGTATGACTGGAAAAGTGAATCCCCACTCTGGCACATCCATCTTCTCGCGGTCGAGGGTCACTTCGGCGTATTGCAGCTCCAGCTCATTGTCCTCGTTGAAGTCGTAGTAGCCAAAGAGGTAGTTGCCGGCTATGTCCTTGTCGTAGTCAAACTGCTTCACGAGGAAAGAGTCTGTGGCTGCGGCAGCCTGGAACTTGATGTATGAGGAGCGCATGTGTCCGGTGGTGTTTTCCTCCACGTCCACGTGTATCTCTTTGCTTGCCTTGTCTATGGTCACCTTGGCCCATTCTGGGGTCTTCAGCAATTCGATGTCTGTGTTGCTCTCATACGATTTGGTGAAGCTCTTGGCCTTGTCGTCGTTGATGTAGAGGGCGGCCTTGTCCACTTTCAGCACCAGTCCCATCTGCGACACGCTGACGATGGTGGAGTCGCTGGGCGATTTCTTTATCACGAGCTTGGCGTTGCGCGACTCGCGTGTGCCGTTGGCTGTGGATGCCAGCCGCACGCTGTTGCCCTCTATTGTGGCTGTGAGCCATGATGGAGCATCGGTATAGGCAGCGGAAGGCGTGCAGTCTACGGTGACGAATCCTTCGCTGGCGCTGGGGCCGAGGGATGTCTGCGCCGAGGTGATGTTGATGGTGGTCTCGGCTATTGGCTGATAGTCGCTGTCATCGCTGCACGATGCCGCCAGTCCCATGGCTGCTATGCCTAAAATATAATATATGTGTCTTTTCATCTTTTTCTTTCTTGTTTGTTGTCACGTCCGTTATTGTCAGTTGCCGCGTGACAGGTTTGAGAGGAAATACCATTCAATCACGAACACATAGCTGTTGTCTTCTCTCACAGGCTGTCCCTGGGAGTTGACTGCAAGTGCGATGAAGGTGTCGGTGTTGTAGCCATACTTGGCGGCCACGCCGTCGTCCACAAACTTGGGCTCTTGTGTCACTCCATACCATACCAGGTTCATTCCGCCTTCGCCTACCAGCGCGCCTTTCTCCAGGTCTGCGTTCATGAGCCAGAGTCCGTAGTACTTGCCTGTGGGGTCGTTGATGACCTGGTTGTCCAGATGGAGGTTGCCTGTCTCTGGGTCGTAGTCGAAGTATACGGCATACTCCTCGCCGTTGAGCGTGAATGTTCCCTCCAGGACGTTCTCGCTCTCGTCGTCGCCCTCATATTTAGTGAGGGTGATGTCGCATGAGCCAGCCATGGCGTTCAGAGCCCATGTGCCTTCCCATGCCTCAATGGGAGCGATGTAAGGGTCTATGCTCACCTGGTCGTTGTCCTTTATCTTGAGGCTGCCGTCCTTCAGCTCCAGCTCGGAGAATGTCACCTTGTCCATAGCGATGGGCTTGATGGCCTGGATGCCTGTTGTGGTGATGAAGAAAGGAATGTCGGTCACCTTGCCGTCGGAGATGTATGATATGCGGCGGCTGTCTGCGTCCATGTCGATGGCATCCTCTTTCTTGTCGGAGCCGTTGATGAGGTAGTTGGTGCAGATGGCCTTGCTCACAGTGGCTATGCTGTCGAGTCGCGCTGTCCAGTCTGTTGACTCTGGCAGGCGGGTCATCACCATGCTGTTGCCCCATTTCTTTCCGCGGAGGGAGATGGTGTTGTCGGTGAGGTCGGTGATGACAAACTCCCAGTCGCCCTGCTCGCCTTCTATCTGGCCCATGTTTGGAGAGCCCAGCTTGTGCAGTATGCTGTTGTAGGTGTTGAACGTGAGCACAGGACCCATGCTGCGGTTGATGTCGTAGCTTGACTTGGCGCGTTCTGCTGGCGTGGCCACAGCTGCGTCGCCTGCCACCTCCACCTTGCCGTCAGCAAACTTCAGGAGAAAGGTGTAGCCGCCTCCCGAGTTGTTCTCGCCTGTCACGTAGTGGAGCTCCCATCCATTTGGGGCCGACTCCAGTATGTTCTTGGCATTCTCTACTGTGTTCTCTATGCGGTTGGCGGCAGGAGTGTCGAAGTCTTCCGTATCGTCATGCAGGCTGCACGACTGCATGCCAGCCAAGCCTAAGAGGCACAGGATTGCATATGTTATGTTCTTCATAAAAAATGTTCCTCTTCTTATTTAAGTTTTTCCAAATCAAGTGTGCTCATCTCCTCTCCGCGTCGCAGAATGACTGAGCGCAGGTAGTCGATGTCGCAGTTCCATGACTCTTGCATGTAGGTGCGCACGATCTTCAGCTTCTGGTTGAGCGCCGACACGGCCTCGTCGCCGCCTATGCGCTGCGCCTCGTCAAGCACGCTCTGCCAGTACTCTGGCGTGTTGGTGATGTAGACGGAGGTCATCTCAGCAAAGTCCTCATTGCCTTCCGACATGGCATAGGGAGTGATGAAGCCCTTGCCGTGAGCGGTGGAGTCGGGGGTCTGGTACCAGCTTGTGCTTGTGTAGCCCGACTCAGTAATCTGGTTGAACGATGTGTCGTAAGGACGCTTCTGGTTCAGGATGTGCGTGAACTCGTGGTGCATCGTGTGGAAGTAGTAGCTGGTCATGGTGTCGTAGCTGGTCAGCACGTCGTCTGTCAGCTCGTTGACCATGTAGAGTGTCACTTTCAGACCGCCCTCGGCTGTACCCAGCACGAACGTGCCGTTGCTCTCGTAAGCGCGGCTTCCCACAAGGTGGATGATGCGTGGTGAGTATGACTTGACAAAGTCCATTCCCATGGCTTCTGCGTAGGCGTCAAACCACATGTACTTGGTCACGATGGCGAGCTTGGCCGACTTGGCCGAGTCGGCTGGCACCAGTGTGTAGGAGTGGTCCGCCTCGATGTCTTCCATCTTGTACTTGAAGTCCACGTTGTATGGGAGTGTGTAGTTGTTTTGCAGCCATGTGTCCAGGCTGTCGCGCAGGGGTGGCTGTCCGTCGAAGACGTTTGGCCCGTCTGGGTCGTCATCGGAGCATGACACCATTCCCATGCCTGCCGCCATGGCTAACAATGCTGTGAGGATATATTGTTTCATGTTGTTCATGATTAAAGAAAAATGTTTGTTTGTCACTTGTTTCTTGGATTAGGCTGCAAGCCTGCTGTGATGGCATCCTGCGGCAGCTGGAAGGCAAGGCGCGGGTCGCGGGCTTCCATGGTGTCTGTCACCTCTGTTATCTTGTAGTTGGAGCGCACGGTGCGGCGGTAGATGGTGATGCCGTAGCGCTTCACGTCCTGCATGCGCATGCCCTCGTGTATGGTGAGGATGCGGCGCAGATGGAGGATGCACTGCAGCAGCGGCTCCTGTGTGGTCTGCTCGATGGCGAAGGCCGTGTGGAGCATCTTGCGTGGAGTGGGGTTCGTCGGCGTGTAGTACTTGGTCTTGCTGTCGCTGTAGAATGTCTTGATGTCGTCCAGCGTGAGCTGCGCGCCTGTCAGCGACATGGCCGACAGCTCTATGTTGAGGTCGTCAACAGCGTCCTGGTATCTGCCGAGCATGGCTTTTGCCTCGGCGCGCACCATGAGAGTCTCGTCGGTGGTGAACACGGCGAAGGTGCTGTGAGGGTAGCCTATGCCAGCCTGTATGTCGGAGTATTCCATGTCGAACGGTATCTTGCGTGTGCAATACTTCGAGCTTGATGAGTTGAAGAAGAGCACATTGCCGAGTGCCTCAGATGTCTTGCCCCATGGACCCTCAGAGTTGGTGGTCTCATAGTTGTTGATGAAGGCGCTGTGGGAGTATTTCTCTCCGAGGGCGTATGGTCCGCAGATGACTCCCCATTCAGACACTACTGTCTGCAGAAGCAGGTTGGCCTTTAATGATGAGGACACGTAGGCTGATGGTGCCACCTGGCCGTTGCCTGTGAGCTGGCTCCATGCGCGCCAGTCTCTCAGCTGCTCCTTGGGATTGTCGCCAAGCACCTTGTCGGCATACTCTATGGCCTTGTCATACTTGTGGTAGTACAGGAAGAAGCGTGCGGCGAAGGCGCATGCGGCCTGCGAGTTGAAATGGTACTTGGGCTTTGAGTAAGTGGCTCCGTTGACCAGTCTCACGCCTTCTTCGATGTCGGCGGCAAGACGGGCGTAGAGCTGGGCCAGTGTGCCGCGGCTGTACTGTCCATGCACATTGGTCTCAGGCTTCTCCGGGAATGGCAGGCCCAGGTCGGTGTCTGCGGTGGTCTCGTCATAGGCCTGGCAGAACATGTTGGCGAGCTGGAAGATGGCGTAGGCGCGGCAGAGAAGAGCTTCGCCCTTCTGGCTGTCATATTCCTTTTGGGCCTCCTCGCTCTGTGAGTATATGTGCTGCAGGGCCACGTTGGCATTGGTCACTGTGGCATAGTGGAGCGTCCACATGGTGCTTGGAGCTTCATTGCCGTCTTCTGTTATGTCTTCCCAGTTGAACGCCTGTTCCTCCAGACGTCCGTTGGATTCCCATCCGGTGTTGATGTTGCAGTCGCTGTTGTCCGAATACACCTCAAGCATGTATGCAGGATGCACGGCTGGGTAGGTCGTGACGAGCAGCTTGCTCACGTCGCTTGGTGTCTCCAGGTCCATGCGGCTGTCTGGCTGCTTGTCCAGATAGTCATCGCATGATGCCAGGCCTATGGTAGCGGCCAAGGCTGCAACCGTGATATATGTTTTGCTTATTTTCATTACTTGTCTCATTGTGCCCTATGGCTTTCCTCATTGCGGGGCGTGGCCGTCAGGCATTTGTTTTTCTTGTTATGTATAATGATGTATTATATATATATATAATGTGTCAGAAGCCCATCTTCACTGTCAGCGTATACTGCTTTGGCATAGGTGAGGCCACACCGCCCGCATTCATGAACTCAGGGTCCTGGCCGTTGAGCTTCTTGTCTGCGTAGATGAGGAAGAGGTTGGTGGCCTGGAGCTTCAGCGACAGGTTGCTGATGCCCGCCTTCTCATACCACTTGCGTGGGAAATCGTAGGCGAGTGATATCTCCTTCATACGTATGAAGTCGCCCTTGGCTGTGCGCAGCGAGGTGTAGTTGTAGGCATTGTATGCGGTAGAGAGATACGTGCCGTTCTTCTCATACTCGTATTTGCTCACGAGGCCTGGCACATTGGTGCTGTTCTCGTCGCCTGGCTGCATCCAGCGGTTCTTGAACACCTTGGTCATGGAGGTGAGGTCGTTGTACTTGGCACGGAATGTCTGGTCGAGGCGCACCACGTTGCCAAAGGCGTAGGTCATGAAGACATTGAGATGGAAGCCTTTGTAGCTGAAGGTGTTGCCGAGCGATCCGTTGTATATAGGGTCGGTCGAGCCTTCGTAGATGAGGTAGCCGTTGTTCTTGCGCTCCTGGAAGTTGATGTCACCTACAGTCTGCTCGCCTTTCTCATTGATGAACACAGGGTAGCCCTTGTCGTTGATGCCCACAAACGGAATGGAGAACAAGGCGCGCGCCGGATAGCCCTTCATGGCGAAACCGTTGCCCTGCACCAGGTCAATGGTGCGTCCCTGGTTGTACAGCTCGGTAATCTCTGTGCGGTTGTGGGAGTAGATGAAGCTGGTCTGCCACTGGAAGTCTTTTGTCTTGATGTTGGTTGACGAGATGCTGAGCTCCTCGCCCCATGACTTCATCGAACCGACATTGGCGTAAGCCACACCGCTGAGCTGGGTCACTACAGGGCCTATCTCGTCGAAGTTGCGGCGCTGGTACACGTCGATGGTCATGTTGATGCGGTTGTTGAAGAAGCCTGCGTCCACACCGAAGTTGAACTCATGCTTTTTCTCGTATGTGAGTTCTGTGTTGCCTACAGCCGACACGTCAAGTCCCAGCTCCTTGTCGGATGTGGATGAGCGGTAGGGTGTGCTCATCATGAGCTTGGTCATGGCGTTGCAGTAGGCGGCGTCTGGAGGTGTTCCTGTCAAGCTGTATGACACGCGGAATGTGAGGTTGGACAGCGGACGGAGATGCTCGAAGAAGTTTTCCTCATGCACGTTCCATGCTCCAGAGGCGTTCCATGTAGGCATCCATCGTGCTGTGCGTGTGCGGCCCATCTGGTTGGAGCCTTCATAGCGGAAGGTGCCGTTGAGCACATATTTGCCGCGGAACGAGTAAGTGCCGTTGGCAAAGAAGGCCGATGAGCGTGAGTTGGTGTTGCGGAGGCTGTAGTATGTGGAGTTCTCCTGGTCAAGTTTCTTGAAGTACTGATACTCGAAGTATGCCACCTCGCCCTCGTAGTTCATGCCCCATCCGTTGAACCATGTGCGGTTGCGGCTGATGTCTGTGCTTTCAGCTCCGCCGAAGAGGTTGACGATGTGCTGGCGGTCGAAGGTGTGGTTGTAGTTGGCTGTGACGCGGAAGTCATAGTCTGTCATGCGGTTCTCTGTGCGTTGGTATATACCACCCTGCTTCAGCACGGATATAGGCAAGGCATAGAGGTCGTCCTTGTCTTTGAAGAGAAGGCTGTTGTTGTCGCGTATGAGCTGGTTGTCCATGGCACGGTAGGCCAGTGCCTGGTTGGAGCTTTCCAGTATCTTGTGCTCTTGCGATGATGTGCTGTATTTCACAGCGCCAAGCACGCCCAGCTCAAGGTCTCTGATAGGCTTCCATGTCAGCTCCATCTGGAACTTGGTGTCGGCCACGTTGAGGTCGATGTAGTTGGTGTTAAGCTCGTTGATGATGTTGAACGCAGCGTAGTTGGCGTGGTAATATGTCTTTGGGTCGAGCACGCGCGCTGAGTTGAGGGCATAAGAATAAGGGTTGATGTCGAAGTCGCGCTTCACCTGGCCTGTGACGACATCCACGTCTTGTCCCAGTGTGCCAGGTGCCTTCTGCTTGCGGTAAGAAGCCGCGCCGATGATGTTGACTGTGAGATTGTCGTAGATGTGGTGGCTCGTGTTGAAGTTGGCTGTATAGCGGTTCACATTGCTGTCCTTGTACCATCCCGGGTCAATCATGGCGCTCAGAGAGGCGTAGTAGCTTGACTTCTCTGTACCGCCGCTCAGGCTGACTGAGTGGTTCTGCATGATGGATGAGGAGAAAAGCTCCTTGAACCAGTTGGTGTTGCGGAACTCGGCCTGTGAGAGATAAGCATCCTGAGACTCCTTGTTGTTGATGAGTCCGAAGGAGCCTGTGGCGGGGTTGTATGTGTTGATGAGCTCATACATCTTGCCGTACACGCCGTAGTCGCTGCCGTTGAGTATCTCTGAGAGGTTGAGCCATCCCTTGTCTTTCATCTCCTTGTAGATGCCCATCTGGTCCTGGGAGTTGAGGATGTCAAAATTGCTGTATGAGGGAACAAGGCGTGTGGTGAACTCGCCTGTGTAGCTCACGTGGGCCTGTCCGGCCTTGCCTTTCTTTGTTGTCACGACTATCACGCCGGCCATGGCGCGCGCTCCGTAGATGGACGTGGCTGAGCCGTCCTTCAGTATCTGGAAACTCTCGATGTCGTCTGAGTTGAGTCCGGCTATGGCCGAGCTGATGAGTGTCTCAGGGTCGCCCGACGAGAGGTCGTCGGCGCTGACATCCGACACGTCTTCCATGATGACTCCGTCCACTACCCAGAGTGGCTTTGACGAACCGTAGATGGATGTGGCTCCGCGCACTCGTATCTTCGGGGCAGAGCCGAAGGTGCCGCTCACGTTCTGCACGGACACGCCGGCAGAGCGGCCTTCGAGCGAGCGGCTGATGTCCGCCACGCCGTTGATCTTGACATCTGCCGCGTTCACCTTGTCTGTCGCACCGGTGAAGAGACGGCGGTCTGTCTTCTGCAGACCGGTCACCACGACTTCCTGCAGCTGCTTCTCGTTCTTCAGAAGCACTTTCATGTTCTTTGCCGCGGGCAGGGTCTGTGTCTCCATGCCGACGTAGCTGATTTTCAACTTCGCTCCCTTGGGAACGCTCAACTTAAACTTACCGTCGATATCGGTGGCGACGCCGATGCCGCCCTCTCCGCCGAGAACGATGACAGATGCACCAATCACAGGTTCACCGTCATCTGCGAATATCACGGTTCCAGAAGCTTCATTCTGGGCAAACGCCATGCCTATGCTCACCAGGAGGCAAGCAATGAATGACGCAAGTCTTTTTTCCATAAACTTTTCTTCTTTCGTGGGTTAAAATTAAATAAATTATATAATTATCCTGCAAATTTACGTCTTTTTAAAATCTTGTACAAATTATTAGGTTAAAATGATATATCTTTAACAATAGCGACTGAGTATTTGTGCTGAAATGCTCTATTTTGATAGATAAGAGAAACTCCATCGGATATTTAGCTGTCAATTTGTAAGTTGTACGGAAAGAAGGCCGAGAGAGAATGCGGCAATATGAGATTGGCTTCAAAATATCCCTGAGAGCAGCATTGGAAAACCCCTGAGAGCAGCATTGGAAAACCTCTGAGAGCAGCATTGGAAAACCTCTGAGAGCAGCATTGGAAAACCCCTGAGAGCAGCATTGGAAAACCTCTGAGAGCAGCATTGGAATACTCCTGATAGCATCATTGGAAAACATATGATAGCAACTTTAGAAAACACATGAGAGCATCATTGGAAAACATATGATAGCATCATTGGAAAACATATGAGATCAACTTTGGAATAAATATGAACACCTGTTTGAGTAAAAACAGCATAGTATAAGCCTGCCTGACATGCAGGTGCGTGACGTCCCTTGCGGCAGTCTGTAAATACACCCTTTTTAGCGCTGGTGCGACAGAAATTTTTTTCTGTCGCACCAGAAATTTTTTTCTGTCGCACCAGCGAAAAAAGAGGTGTCGCAACGAGCAATCAGCGGATGTCTCTGCAAAGCTCACAGCTAATACGTTCACAAGCATTCACTCCACGTTCATAAATATTCGCCGCTTGTTCATTTTTATTCATAAAACAAGCGCGGGAAAGCCAGGCTTGAGAGATGGCGATGTCATGTCGTACGACTATGCGCCTTCATGTCGTACGACTATAGGTCCTCATGTTGTACGTTCATAGCGCCTCATGTCGTACGACATGACATCCCCATAAAAAGGACTGTTGGTCAAGTCCCAAAACGAAGTAAGTAGGTGCTCAATTTATGAGTACCTACTTACAGTAAGAGCCGATATAAAGAGTCTGCAAAAGAGAAGAGCCATGTCAGATTCAGCGAATCTGGCATGGTTCTTTGCCTATATGTTCATGTGAGTGCTTTGTCGCACCATGAGATTATTACTTCAGAATGACTTTCTTGCCGTTCACGATGTAAGCGCCGTTGGCTGCTGCTGCAGCGTTGACCTCAGCGCCTGAGAGTGTGTAGACAGTCTTTGCTGCTGGCTTTTCTGTCTCTGTTCCTTCAATGTCTGTAGCGACTTCTGGATCGACTGTGAAGTTAAGAACGATTTCAGGCCATGCGTTTCCGTTTACAATGAAGTAACCTTCTGGAAGGGTGAGAGTGTAGTCGGCAGCCTTCTCTGTAGTGAGGGTCGTAGCTGTAGACATGTCGTTTGAAGGACGTACGGTGGCAACATTTCCATCGACTGAAACTACAGAAACCTTATTGCCCTTCTTGATGCTTGATGTCTTCCACCATCCCATGCCTGAGCCTGCTGTTACAGTAGTAGCGCCATTGAATGTGAAGTCAATCTTCTCAACGCTGGCAACCTTTGCGCCTTCTTTGAGGCTTATCTCCAAAGTGACATTTTCTGTAGAGCCTGCAACAACGGTAAACTCCTTGATGATTGCTGCGTTGAAGGTATAGTCTTCTTCTTCGTCATCGTAGTCATCATCCTCAATGCTTGTGCCGCCGCGGGCAGCCTTGCGAAGTGACATCATGCCAGCTCCTTCTTCGATGGAAATCTCGCCATCTGGCACAATCATAGTGTACTTGCCTGGTGTTGTGATGGCCTCGTCAAGAACAACCTTCACAGACTGGAAGTCATTGAAGTCGTCAGGGTAGTCAAGGTGACCCTTAGTGACGATTTCCTTGCTCTCGTTGAAGAAGTAAACAGGGCATTCGTTAAGATCCATGTTGTATCCTACTTCATACCCATTGTCATAGGTGATGAGCACGCTGCTGATGTTTGGCACCTCACCGTCAGGAGTGAATGTGAGGTTGTAATCTGTTGCATCCTTGGCTATAGTGTACTCGATGTCTGTTGCGCCGCTTGAGGTCGCCAACATGCCTGAGCCAAAGTTGAAGTAGTTGCGTGGGAATGAGAGGATGTAGTTGCCAGCCTTTGTCACAGGCTGGTCAAGCACAAGGCGAAGCTCTTTGGCTACCTCATCGTAGTCTTGAGTGTTGCCCAGCTCGATGTTCCACTTCACCTGGGCCACCTCTGTCTTTGTGCCATTCTCCTCAACCTTGTAGAGCACGGCAGGATCCTTGATGTTGGCCACTGCTATGCCCTCCTCGCTGCTGACAACGAATGTAGAGAGAGACTTGCTGTTGTCCTTGCTGTCGGGAGTGATGGTGAATGTGTCCTTGTTAAGGTCGTTCATGATGGTGAAAGTGTAGCAGCTTGTCTCGTCGTCTCCTGTAGAATACTTTTCAAGACCAGCAGCAGTGGCTGTCACGTGAAGGTCTGACTTGTCGAACGCGTTGGCAACGAAAATCACGTCAACGCCATCAGAGATAGTGCCTGCCTTTGGAGTGAGTGTCCATTCAGAGCTGTATACATAAGTGCTGCTGAAGTCGCCCCTCTTTGTAGTGACTGTGTCAGCGTCCTCTCCTGGCACCATTGACTCGTATGCAGCTGAGGTGCCGAAGCCAGTGTTGATGAATGAGCCAGCCTCATCCATTCTCACCTTAGAGTTGAAGTGCAGAGTCACCGAGCGGTTGTCGTTGCTATTGATGATGAATGTGTTTGGGTCTGGAGTGATGGAGATGAGCTTGAATGGGCTTGGAATGTAAGAGGCTGAAGCTCCCTCATACTGGATTGTGCCTGTTGCCAGGATGTTGCCGGCGCCGTAAGAGGCGTCCTTGTTGGTGTAGGCTGTGAGGATGAGGCTGTAAGTGTGCTCCTCATACATCTTAGTGTAAGATGGGCAGACAAAAGTGAAATGAGGGTCTTTCTTTGTCTGTGGCAGGTTGGAGAAGTCGCCTTCATCACCTGTGTTGTTGAAGTCTGGGTCATAGACAGTGGTTCTTGTGCCGACAATCTCGCCTGTGGCCTCGTCTTTGATTTCAGCGTACATGTAGCCGATTTCAGCGTCCATGTTTGTGTTGAATGTGATTTCCTGGTCTACCACAAGGGCTTCCAGCTTAGAGCCTGGAGCCAGGGATACATTGCTGAATGTGAGCTCTGACGCAGCGTTGGCGCTGAGGCAGATGAACAGCATGGCAATGAGAGAAAAGAAGTAGTTTTTCTTCATACTCTGTTAGATTAAAAGTGTTGTTTAATATTTAAATGCTTAATTGTTGCCTAAACCTATGTCCTTAACGTGTTCACATGTTGTCTATATATGTTCCTCTGTTCGCCATGTCATTATGGTGCATGATAAGTTCGTCCGTTCATTGTGACATTGTGGCGAGTGAAGTATGTGATATGTTCAATGCTTAATAACAGTGCAAAATTACGCATTTCCCTTCAAAGGGACAAAAAAAAGCTTAAAAAAGGTTTTGGCTGCATAGAAATAAAGCATTTTGTAAAAAAAACGTGGGCGGCAAGTTGCAATTTGTAAAAAAAAAGAGCCTGTGTCATGTCAAAACAATCCACAGGCTCTTTCTGTTTTTCTTGAATAGAATGTTTACTCAGCTATCACTTTTTTCCCACCAGATATGATGATGCTCTTGCTTGTGCCGAGAGCATTCTTATTGACAGCTTGTCCATTGAGGCTGAATGCTCTCTCTGAAATGCTGCTGTTGGCGTTGATGCCGCTGATGCTTGTCGCCACTACATTATATTTGGCAGCGATCACATTGCTGTAGTCCTTGCCGTCCACGCATGAGACATTGTTGAGCGACACGACAACATTGTTTGTTGTCTTCATAGCTTCTGGAACAGGCACGGTGAGGATGGCGGCATCTTCCTCTTCCTCATCCTCCTCGCGGGTGTAGTCTCTGACTATTATCTCCTGCTCTGTGCCGTTCTCATCCAGGTATGCAAACTTCACTCCATCGTATGTGAGGCTCTGCTCATCGGTAATCCATATCTCGATGTTGTCCACATTCTTGATGCTGGAGCCGTTGCTTGGTGTGAAGTCGCTGCTCACATTGGCCTCAGGCACGTCAATCTTGAAGCTGTAGTTGAAGCGTCCTGCTGTCTTGCTTGAGGTGGTGTATGCGCGGTTGCCGTCGGTATCTGTCACCTTTGATATCTCCAGGTTGATGGTAGTGAAGTCCACGCCGCGGTTGCTCTCTGTGCTTGACACCATGTCGCTGACAGCGCGGCGCTTGCCTGAGAAGTCGATGATGACTTGGTTGCCTTCCACCTTGAGGGTGAAGTTGCCCTCCTTGCCATTTCTGTGCTCTGCGTTGTACTCCTGGTAGTAGCCTCCGTTGTCTGCCTGGTCGGAGTCGCCGAAGCGGATAAGTCCCTCGCCATACTTGGAGTCGAGCTTCTTTGTGAAGGTGAGGGTGAGCACTCCTGTGCCAGGGGCATAGTAGGTGAGGAATTTTGTGTTGGCTGTCACGGGCACTCCGTCAATGGTAGCGCTCTGGAGCATGGCTGGCAGTTCGCCTACCTTGAGCTTCACGCTCACGTCGCCATAAACGATAGGGTCCGATCCGTCGGTAATGTCGCTGGGGTCTTCCTGCACTCCTTTTATCTTCAGCTCGAATGTTTCGCCCTCGTTGATAAGTCCGTCGGTCGACAGCTTGACAAGCGCATCTCTGATGCCGACAGAAATGCCGCATGTGCTGAGAGTGCCGGCGGTGACTGATTCTTCCTTGCCGTCGCCGTAGACTATGACGGCTGATGCAGCTACTACAGGACGGTTGAAGCTGAAGATGATTGAGCTGACTTCTGATGGTGAGACTATCTCGCCCTCATCGACAGATGCGCTCAGAAACTCTATTGTCTTCTGTTCTTCCATTTTGAAAGTGACATCGACTTCTTCTCCTTTAAATGTGCGTCCGCAGAAATAGAATGTATCGCCGGCCTTGACAGGAAACTCATAGTTGTAAGTGGAGTTGTTGCCGAGGCTCAGGCGGAGCAGGTTGAAGCCATTGTCTTGTTTAGACATTGTGGCTACAGTCGTTCCGCACCACTCTTTGAAAGGGCGCAGCGTGTTGGTGGTGGTGGAGTACACGTGCAGGTAGCCATCCTTCGTGGCTGTGAATGTGGCGTGGTAGACGCATTCGTCCTTCATCTTGTATGTCTCGCCTATCTGTATCTCGCCGTAGTCGTATTCAGGGCTTTCTGTTGCTGCATTTGTGTATAGGCAGCAGAGCAGGCATGCGATGAGGCATGTGATGATGTTGCTTAATCTTTTCATTGCTTTATGTGTATTTATGGTGTGAAGCAGATTTGTCAGTATTATAGATGTTATAATATGTATTATAAATAATAATCATATAAAGAACCAGAATCCTCTGCTTATAGTCGGGTGGAAGTTGAATGAGAAAACATATTCCTTGTTCATCGGGCATTTGCCCTTGCGCCAACCTTCACTCCTGTCTTGTGTGAATGTAAAAGGCCAAGCCCTTCACCGTGGGCTCAGGGCTTGGCCTTCTGAAAAAAAAGTTTGTTAGTGTCTTGCTTTACTTGATGACAATCTTCTTGCCCTGGTGGAGGTAGATGCCGGCAGCTGTTGGCTTGCCTGACATTTTGGCTCCGCTGATGGTGTACCATGCGTTGTCAGCAACAGTCTCATCAGCGTTGTCGCCAGAGAAGATGTTGTCGATGCCTGTGCCTGCATTGCCGTCCACACGTGCTGTGCGCACAGCGTTGATGTATTTGCCTGTGTTGGCGTCGAACAGCATCACTATGGCCTGGCAATGGTTAGGGTTGATGTCGCCAAGGTCCTTGAAGGTCATCTTGATGTCGTTGACCTTATACTCTGTGCCTGCTGTGATGTTGCTTGGCAGCAGGCCTCCGTTGCCGAGGAAGGTTGAACCCCATGTGGCGCGGCACACATCGTCATAGTTGAAGCCTGTGACATAAGGATTGGCCTTCTCGCCGCCCTGTGACCATGGCAGCAGGATGTCGGACTTGATAGAAGAGAATCCGTTCTGCTGGTAGATGACAGGCACTTCCTGCTCAATGAGCACAGCGAAGACATTGAGGTTCTGGCTCTCGGCATTCATGGCGTAGCGCACAGAGGCAGGAACGCTGAATGTCTTTGTGGCCTTGTCGTAGCTGATGGTTGCGCTCACCTCAGAGAGGGCTGGAGTGTTCATCTCAGTCTCCACATAGTCGCTCCAGAGAGGGAAGGACGTGTTGCCTGTAGCTGCCTCAAGAGCTGCGATACTCATGTAGTAGTTGCCGTTGCCGTCAGATATCATCGGGCTGATGATGCTGTCGCTGCGGTTGATGCGCGCGGATGGTGCGGCGTTGAGGCCGAGGTAGCCATAGTATGACTCCAGTCCGTTGCCGAGTGGGTCGCCTGTGTAGCCATGGATGGCTATAGGGAGGAACTTGTCGCCGAAGCGCTTTCTGAGATTGTCGATGGCGGCGATGCCGAGAGGACAGTTGGAGCAGTCGCGTCCTGTGAACTCCTCAAGCACCACGCGCTTCACAGGCTGGAAGAGCAGGTGGTTGATGCTCTTTGTTATCTCAGTCTGCTTGCCGTCAACGTTCATGACAACCTTGAACTTGTTTGCCACACCTGCCTTCAGGGGCAGAGCCTTGTCAAAGGCGAACTTGGTGTATACGCCCTTTGAGAGCTTCAGACCTGTCAGGGCCTTTGTGTCTACGGTCTTGCCGTCTGCGTCGATGAGGGTAAGCGTGATGTCTGTGATGGTCTTGTCCTCCATGTTGCCAGCCACCGAGCCGCTGATGTTGACCTCATCCTTGTCTACTACAGACTCTTCGTTGTCGAAGCTGATGAGCACAGGCATGTTGTGCTTCACGTACACGTTGTTCACAAACACGGCGCTCTGGTCTTCGTTGTCGTTGTAGAATGCTATGTAGATGTTCTTTCCTGCATACTTCTCAAGAGAGATGCTGTTGGCTGTCCACTCGCCTTCGAGTCCTTCTTCAGTGGCTCCTGGATCCTGGATCTGGTTGTACACGAGGTCGCCCTCGCTCTTTATGCGTGCCACGATGTCTTTGTTGAGAGCGTTGTAGACGTTCTCGCATGGCCATACATACACCTTGAGGTAGTCGTCCTTGCTGTTCAGATAGCCCTGCGACTCAAAGTCAAGTTCGCATGAGCCGTCGGGGATGTAGAGCTGCGGCACTACCATCCAGTCGTCGCTCTTGCCTGCTGGTGAGTACATAGAGTGTGACACGGCGGCATAGTCGCTTGTCGAGTTGCTTGTGCGGGCGAAATACCATGGCAGGGAGTAGTTGAAGCTCCACTCCTTTGGCTTGGATGCTGGCACGTTCTGGTCGCCGTCGTAGAGCATGAACGCTGTCACGATGTCGCGGCTGTCGAAGTCGTTCTTGAAGAGGTTGGCGTCGTCGTAAGAC
Organism: uncultured Bacteroidaceae bacterium; assembly: GCA_934271655.1. Taxonomy (GTDB): domain Bacteria; phylum Bacteroidota; class Bacteroidia; order Bacteroidales; family Bacteroidaceae; genus Minthosoma. The sequence goes on from CAKQRW010000002.1 coordinate 39,303, forward strand.
ACGGTGCGCTCGAATGCGCCCTGGTATGTGAAGGCTATCTCCTCGTTGGCGCCGTTGCCGCACATGTCGGTGATGATGCCTGCTGGCACCACGATGCGGTATGTGTTCTCCTTGTAGAGATTGACTGTTGTGGAAGGTGCGAGTGCCACCTGGTTGTTGCCATAGTAGAAGTTGAGCTCAGCGTATGGCTCCACATCGTCGTTGCGGTAGATGTGCGCCTTGCGTGTCTCCATTGGGTCGATGGCTATGTCGGTGTCGAAGTCGAGAGTGATAGGATTGGTGTTGACATCAATCTTTGCCACAGAGGTGCCGTCGGATGGAGCAATCTTAGTGCATGCCACGGGAGCGTCCTTGCGGCCCACCACATTGATGTATATGTCCTGGTTCGTCTTGTCGAGAGCGTCGGCCATGGCTATGGTGCCTGCTGGGATGTGCACGTAGTAGTCCACGCCTTCCTCCAGCTTGGCTTTAGACTTGCGGAATGTCAGGCTGAGCACCTTGCCGTCGCCTTCAGCCTGGTTCTTTGTGGCTGTGGCTATGACGTTGTCGTTCTCGTCCTCAAGTGTCACCACGTTGCCTGTGCCTATAAACTTGATGTTCTGTGTGAAGGTGACATTCATCTTGGTGAGGTGTGACACCTCTGATCCTGCTGCAGGAGAGGCTGTCCATGAGCCGAGCATGTTGACATCTTCGTTGATGAGCTCAGAGAGTGGCACAGGTATGTCAAGCACGTAGCTGTCGCCGTCGAGATATGTAGGAGTGGCGATGATGCGTGTGCCGTTGTCGGAGATGGCGTCGGCTGTGCCTGTGTTGTCATAGCCGTTCTGTCCCATGAGGTCGGTGCCCCATCGCTGGCTGAGTATGTCTTGTGCCGCATACCAGAAGCGCTCGCCGTCATACACATACCAGTCGCGGTATGGGCTGCCCTCTGGCGATGACATCAATGGTATGCCGTCGTTGCTCACCGCATAGGCTGCGTTGCTCTTGGTGTACTCGTCCTCATACACGGTGAAGACGTCGTTCTCCACGTCGTAGAGGTAAGGCACGTAATAGTCTGTCGACTCGTCTGTCTCGCGGTAGATGCGGCATGCGCCTGTGACGTAGCGGCCGTTGTTGCTCATGTTGGCTCCGTCTACAAGGAAGCAGCCTTCTGAGTCGGGGGTCCAGCGCTTGGTGTCAGACTCTGTGAAGCCAATCACGTTGTATGAGTGCTTCTGAGTGTCATAAACGAAGCTGAACAGACCGCCAAGCTCAGCCTCAGAGTCGCCGTTGCCTGCGCCTGGAAGATATGATGCCGACATTGTGGCGCAGATGTAGCGGCCGTCTGCTGAGATGGCGTCGAAGCGCATCTGCTTCTGGTCGATGTGTGCCATGTCCTTCTTTGGCAGGTTGTCGGTCATGATGGTCTTGCCTGTGGAGAGGTCCCAGAGGGCTGGCGCGAAAGCGTAGTCGTCGCCGGCTGACACGTTGCCCACGGCATACTTGCCGTCGGGGGTGACGGCTACTGCCACACCGCTGACAATCTTGCCCGGCACCTGGTGGTTGGCCTGCGAACTCTTCAGCTCCAGCGCGTGCCACTTGCCGTCGGCCTTGCTCCAGTAGGCTGGCTGTCCCTGTGCCTCGCCCACTACGATGGAGCCGTCGTCTGTGATGTCGCATGTCACCTCGTCGTTGGTGGCAGAGCCGATGTTGGTCTCCTTGCCGCTGTTGAGGTCAATAATCTTAGGCGTGCAGACGATGTCCTGTGAACCTGCGCCTGTGACTGCCCATCGCCCGTTGTCAGACATCTTGCTGATGTATGAGTGGTCGGCGAATGTGTACTTCTTCACGATTGGGTCTTGCGCTGATGCGGCCAGGCATGCCACGCAAGCCATGAGAAGAAGCATTGACTTCTTGATGAAATTCATAATGGTGTTCTTGTTTGTATGTTAATTCACTTATGTTGCGTCATTATTTGACAATGACTTTCTTTATAGAGCCGTCAGAGCACTTGACGATGTTCACACCCTTTGTGCCGGCTGCCACCTTCTGTCCTGCCGCGTTGTAGAAAGCCTTGGCTGTGGCGTTGGCTGTTGCGTCAGAGATGCTTGTGGCGTTCTGGTCTGTGGTGTAGATGACAGTGATGGTAGTGACAGCGTTGTCTTTCACCAGAAGTGAGTAGGTGACTGTGACAGAGCCTTTGTCTCTTGCTGCGTCAAATGTTGTTTGTCCCAGGCTGTTGAGCTTCCACTCAGACTGGAGCGATTCTGTCTTGTCTGCTGCGATGAGTCCTTCTTTTGAGGTCCATGGGCCGTCGGCTGCCAGATTGTTTTGTCTAGGCTGGTGTGTCGGGTATGGGCCTGTGAAGTTGCCGAGGTTTATCCAGCATTCTCCAGGGAAGCAGAGAGCCACCTGGCCAAAAGGCAGGTCTGTCGAGTTTATCTGGCTCTTTACAGACACTGGGCTTGATGACGTGTTCTTGACGCTGATGCCTGAATTGATCTGGTACATCTCCAGTGCCGGAACAGGCTTCTCTATCTCGTTTCTGATGACTGTGCTGCCATTGGGGATAATCTCTCCTTTGGCGTCAACAAACTCGACCTGTGCGAATGCGCTTGTGCCGCAGAGCATGCCGAGTGCAAGTGTAAGTAATTGTTTATTCATTTTGTTTTTTGGTTTTTGTTCTTTGTTATTGAAAAGTCTTTTATTCGGAATGCCTGTTCTTCCTCACGGTAACTCGGATTCTCCGCATGTGGAGACGTGGAATACTTCGTATGGAAAGAAATGGCAGGTTTCGTTTATTCATGTCTCAGCACAACAGGCTGCTTCACCACTTGCTGCACGCCGTTGTCGTCATAGGCAAACGCCACCACCGACATGTTGTCTGCATTCCAGTTGGAAGGAATGTCATAGTCGTATGCCATCTCTGTCGACGCGTCTTCTGTCAGCGTGTATGCCTCGCCCCAAGTGCCGTTGACCGCGTCGCGCAGCACATGCTGGTGGACATAGCTGGTGTTGTAAGCTCCGTCGGGCATCACCTGGATGGACTTGATGCCGTCTTCCACCAGCCACACCTGCAGCTTGCCGCTCACAGACTCTATGCCCTTGACGCTTTCCATGTCAACATTGATGTGGAGCTTGCGTGTGTCTGCCGCGTAGAGGTTCTCCACCTTGATGTTGAGAAGCGCCGTCTTCTGCAGTTCGCTGCGCACGCTTGCTGCCCAGTCGGTGTATGCCAGGTTGCCGCCTCTGTCCACTTTGCCCTGTGGCTGGTACTCTATTCTGAATCTGTTGTAGTACTCTTCGCCAAGGTCTGTCTTCAGTCCGGGCATCTCATCCGTGCCAGCCGAGACAGAGAAGCCTTGCGCTCCACAATGGATGGCCACGGCTATGATCTTGTCCTCTCCGTAGGTGGCAGTCAGAGCTTCTATCTCTTCAGCCGCATTGGGGCAGTTGGGGCAGAACTGGCCTGTGAAGTCTTCTATGAGAACGGCACGCTTGGCCTGAGGAGTGTCAACCTCTATCAGACGCTCATCCTCGTCGATATTGCTACAACTTCCGAGAGTGATAGCTGCTGCCATGACGGCAGAGAATATTTTATGTAGTCTCATGATGTGTGTATAAGTTATAGTGTTTCCGACTTAGAAATTGTAGTTGTATGAGAGAGTGAAGCCCTTGCTTGCAGGAACGAAACGGCACACACCGCCAGAGCAGTTGTAACCGGCGCGTGTCCTTCCGTAGCCAGCCTGCAGGCGGTGCGAGCCTGTGCTGAAGGTCACGTAGCCCTGGTAGTAATGTATGTTTGTCTCGCCCGCGTTGTACATGTCTGATGCTGTGATCATGAAGTGTGGCAGGACGCTCAGCTCCAGGAGCCCGTACACCCAGTCGCCCTGTGCCTCGCCTGTGGTGAGATACTGTGCCTCGCCTCTCAGCGTGTACTTTCTGTTGAAGCGGTACTTGCCCTCAGCGATGAATATGTTGGAGTGGACCATGCCCACACGTGCCTTGTCCTCACGCTCTATGGTCTTCAGCACAGAGTTGTTGTAGAACTGGTTCATGTACATCAGGTTCAGTTGGAACGATTTCGACAGCTTCTTCTCTATCTGCACATTCAGGTCCTGGTAGTACATGTTGTCGCCCCATTTCCAGAACGAGGAGCCATAGCCTTCTGTGCCCTTGCCGCCCTTCTCGTTCTTGTCGATGCTGTGCACGTGAGAGTAGTTCACCTTCACGCTTGTGCCATACTTGCCGCCTATCGCCGTGTTGCGCTTGAACTTGTAGCCCACCTCTGCCTGGTAAGCCCACTCGCCGTCGGGGCGTGTGGCGTAGGGATAGAGAGCTGCCAGCGCGTATGTGTGGTCCATGGTGAAGGCCGGCAGGTGGTTGATGCTTGACGATGTGCCGTTCATGCTGCGCTCGCTTCTGAACGACATGTCGTCAGAGCGCTTGGCCTGGAGCAGTATGCTCATGCCTTTTCTCGAATAGGATGTGGAGAGCATGGCCACGCTGCCGTGGCGGTAGATGTAGCCATTGTCGAAGGAAGGGTCATCCGTCTTCCACGCATACTCGCCCAGGATGCTGAAGCCTCCTTTCTGAAGATTGGCTCGCACGTCAAAGGCGTTTACGTTTTGCGGAAGGTTGAGCTTGTGAGTAGGGTCGGCGAATTTTTCCTCGTTGGTATCCTCGTTCCTGTTCACCCATGAGGCGCCGAGAGTGAGCACTGTGCCAGAGTTGCGCAGGCCCTTTATCCACTGGTCGAGTCCCAGCTCCACGTCGGCTCCGCTCACCCAGCTGTCGTTGAGGCTCCAGTAGCGGCGCTGCTTGCCAGAGAGAGCCTTGAGCTGCACGCCTTTTACGGGTCGCACCGACAGGCGTCCGCCCACAAGCGAGTTGTCTATGCCGAGGCTGCGCTCCTCGTATGTGCGTAGTATGAAGCCAGAGCCAAACTGCTCATAGAAGCTGCCCGCTGTCAGTTCCGCGTTCTTGATGTGGCCTTTGATGTAGCCGAAAGGCACTCCCCAGCCCTTGAAGTCGTTCTCAAAGCCAGGCAGCGGATGCTCCAGGTATTCGAAGCGGGCTCCTGCGTCCACATACTTGCTCATGGCGTTCACCTCCACGTATGTGTTGGTCAAGCCCCAGTCGTCTGTGTCTTCCGTGTGGATCTTCTTGTCGTTCTCCGGAATGAGTATGTCACTCTGTATGCTGCCGTTGATGGTTAAACCATTACTGCCGCCCAGGTTTTCCTGAGCAGCAGCGGTGATGGCCAGCGAGCTGGCAAAGAGAGTGTATAGTATCTTAGTGTTGTTCATCTGCAAAAAAATGATTGTTGCACAATGTGGTCAGCAGGCAAGCTGTCATTTACCTTTGGCAAGCTCACGCACCTTCTCGATGAGTTCTTCCTCAGCCCCGTCGGTGTATCCGTTGTGCTTGTAGGCGATGTTGCCCTTGCCGTCAACGATGATGGTGTATGGAATCATCTGCACGCCGAGAGCGCGCTTGAACTCGCCGTTAGGGTCGAGCAGCACCTCGTATGGCCATCCGTGGTTGTCTACCAGCGGCTTCACCTTGTTGATGTTCTGCGCCTGGTCGATAGAGACGGCTATGACCTTCACGCCTGTCTCTTCCTGCCACTCGTCATACACCTCGGCGATGGCAGAGAGCTCGCGGTTGCATGGCTTGCACCATGTGGCGAAGAAGTCGATGATGAAAGGCTTGCCGCTGTTGGACAGAGTGTCTGTCTTGACTTCCTTGCCTTCTATGTCACGAATGACTACGGATGGCAACTGAGCGAAGGCGCTGCCGAGAGAACCAAAGGCTATGGCCATGGTAAGCAAAAACTTTTTCATGTCTTGTACTTTTTAGATTGTTGTTCTTATGATATGTTCATGGGCAGGTGCCTTGAACTGCCGCCTTGTAACCTTGTCCTTATACATATATAAATACGATACATACTTTTATATGTCATACAAAACATATTGTGTATGCAGATGTGATGCACATCTATTATAAGGTGAGGCAGATCCAGGCACCTGCTCATGTGCTGCTTGGCTCACTTGCTTTTCTTCACGAGCCACATGTCGTAGAGGCACATCCACCACTCGTCGTCGATGAGTGCGTTCTTGTATGGCTTGGAAGTGGAGTAGGCACCGATGTACATCTTGCTGAACACGTCTGAGTAGCCGCCTTCATTGTAGGCCATGCCAGAGAAGTGTCCGAACGTGCCCTTCTTGCTGTCATACTTCATCTTCGCGCTGATGGAGCCGCTGGTGTTGTAGTAGAGAGTGTCTTTGTCATTCTCTACGGCTGGCAGGAAAGCTCCGCGTGGAGAGGTGAAGGTGGAGTAGAAGTAAGTCCATATGTTCTTCTTGTTCTTGTAGCTCGCCACCCTCTGGCCGCTCTGTATGTTGACAGACACGCTGTCCTGGTCGAAGGTGACAGGCAGCTGCACGTTGACTGTCTGGTTCTTGTAAGGAGCCTCGAACGACAGGGTGACGGCTCCTGAGGCGTTGGCCGACAGCTTGGCAGGAACCTTGCGCTCCATGATGTCTGTCTTCTCATTGTATCCCACCCACAGCTCATACTCGCCGAGTATGTCTTTCGTGAAGTCATACTGTGTGACGAGGATGGAGTCGGCATAGTTGCCGCAGGCATACTTCACGTAGCCCTCGCGTATGTGGCCCTCGTCGTTGGCTGCCACGTTGATGTTGAGGCGCGAGTCGCTGAAGTTGGCCTCTATCCAGTCGGGCGTTCCTGTCACCTTGCCCACATAGTCGGTGTTGACATTGTAGTAGTAGCTCTTGGCGTTGTCGTTATACTGCACTATGTCCACCTTCTTCTGCACGATGAAAATCATGCCTCGCTGCGTGATGTTGACCTTCACCGAGTCGTTGTCGCTCTTCTTGATGACCAGCATGGTGTTGCGCGACTCTGTGCTCTCGTTCTGCTTGGCGTAGAACTTCACGCTGTCGCCCCTCACTTCCACGCTTATCCATGAGCGGTCTTCCTCATCGACGTATGCCTTCTGAACATTGCAGTCTGTGGCCACCCAGCCTGTGTCTGGAGAGGCGATGAGTGAAGAGGAAGCGCTGAGCACATTGATGGTGCTTGGCTGCACGGCCTTGTAGTCGTCGTCATCGCTGCACGCGATGAAGCCGAGGGCGCATCCCGCAACGAGTGACATTGCTAATATCTTTTTCATTGTCTTTCTGCTGTCTTTAATTGTTACATGTTTCACCCCTAAGGCTTCGGGATGCCTTAGGGATGTGTTCGGGATGTCAGGGCTTTTAGTTGTTCACCTTTTTCATTCCCTGGAGATATGTCAGCTGCGCCAGAGAGATGAGCTGGCCTGACTCGTTGTATACAGGCTGTCCGCTTGAGTTGGACGCGAGGAACACGTATGAGTCTATCTTCGACTCGCCCACATTGTCCCAGGTGAAGACCACCGAGTTGCTGTCCTCGTGCCAGTTGCCGTAGAGGGTGCCTGTCCAGTTGAAGCGTCCGCCTGCGCTGAAGCTCACGGGCGCCACGTTGGCATAGGCGTATTCGCCAGTAGGGTCGTCGGCATACTGCTGCACGAGTGCTATGGCTCCCTTGTCGCGGAAGTACTGGAAATAGAGCTCGAAGGCCAGGCCGTCGATGTTGATCTTGCCCTTGAGGTACACTGGGCTATACTTGGTCATCTCCACACGATACTCATAGGCTGTCTGTGTCTCCTGGCTCTCGCTGCCAGCAGCATGGCAGATGATGTTCCATGTGCCCTCAAAGAACTCGATAGGCTGGAAGTGTGGCGGGTTGTAGCCGAGGATGCTGATGGAGGTGGTGCCTGTCACGTCAAAGTTGTCTTTTGCCTTGTTGTAGACAAGCTCGCTCACCTGCTCTCCGTTGATAGTGATGGGCGACTGGAAATGTATGCCCTTGCTGCCCACGTAGTAAGGCACTTCGGCCTTCTCCTTGCCCGACTGGTATACGGCACGTCGTGTGTAGTCGTCTATGGCTATGTGTCCTATGGAGTCGTTGCCTAAGGTCACCTTATTGTTGTAAAACACCTTCTTGGCTATGGTGTTGACGCTGTCTATGTATGTCTCCCATGACACGGTCGCGGGCATGGGTGTCATCACCATCTTGTTGCCCCACTTCTTGCCTTTCAGCACGATGGAGTCGGGTGTGGCGCTGGTGATGAGAAACTCATAGTCGCCCTGCTCGCCGTCGATGGAGCTGCTGGTTGGAGTGGCAAACTTGTGCATCAGCTCGTTGTAGGTGTCAAATGTGAGCACCGCGCTCTGGTCGCTGATGATGTCATAGCTTGATGTGCATGTCTGGTAGCCGTCGCTCATGTCGCCTGCCACCGTTGCCCTGCCGTCCTTGAACTTGCAGAGGTATGTGTAGCCTCCGCCTGTGTACTCTGTGCCGGTATAGTAGATGAGCTTCCATCCGTTGGGCGCGCTTTCGAGCAGACTCTTGTCTGTCTTGATGGCCGCGTCGATGCGCTCTGCCGCCGACTCGCCGAAGTAGTCGCTCTCGTCGTGCAGGCTGCAGCTCGCTGCGCAGAGGGATGCGAGAGCTATGGCTGTTGGATATAATGTTTTTTTCATTCGAGAATGTCTTTTTGTTGGCAGTAAACCGCTCTGCCGCCTTATGGCTTCGGGTGCCTGCCTGTGTTGCTATTTCCTTTGGATAGTGTTCGCTGGAGCCGAATCATTTCAGGTGCTCCAGGTCGAGAGATGACAGCTCGTTGCCGCGATGCAGCACAGCGTCGCGCAGCTGGTCGATGTCCACGTTCCATGACTTGGTCATGTAGTCCTTCACAAAAGCTATCTTCTGCTCCAGCGCCACCTTGGCTGTGATGTTGTTGTCCACCAGGTTGTCGCCGGCCTTGGAGAGGATGGCGTTCCACTCGTCGGTGGTCGATGTCACGTAGGTGGCGAGCATCTCGGCGAAGTCCTCCTTGCCCTCCGACATGGCGTAGGCGCTCACGAAGCCTTTCTTCATGGCATCGTCATCCTCTATCTGCGACCAGTCGCCGCTGATGTAGCCAGAGGCTGTCACCTTCTCGAAGTTGCGGTCGTATGGCTGCTTCTGGTTCAGGATGTGGGTGAACTCGTGGTGCATCGTGTGGAAATAGTACTCGTTGAGATAGCTGTAGTCCTTCAGGTTCTCATCCGAGAGGCGGTTGACCATGTAGAGCGTCACTTTCTGTCCGCCCTCTGCTGTACCCAGCACGATGGTTCCGTTGCTGTTGAAGGCTGGAGAGCCGATGAGGTGGATGACTCTTGGCACATTCTCCTTGATGAAGTCTGAGCCGGCCGATTCCACATAGGCATCAAACCAGAGATACTTGATGATGATGGCCAGTTTGGCCGATTTGGCAGAGTCGGCTGGCACAAGGTTCTTGGTCATGTCGCTCTCGATGTCCTGCATCTTGTACTTGAAGTCCACGTTGTATGGATTGGTGAAGTTCTTGAGCAGCCATTTGTCAAAGTCGTTCCTCTGCACTTCGTCTGTCGGGAAGTTGGTGGGATCGCTGGGGTCGTCGTCAGAGCATGAGCTGAAGGCGAGGCACAGCGTGGCCAGACACAATGCTATTGTATATAGATGTTTTTTCATACGTCGTAAATGTTGTTGTCTGTTGTTTGTGAGTGACATTTCGGGAGTATGCTGACGGGGCAGGACGTGCTGCGGCTTGCTGCCGCGTGCAGTTCTGTGCACGCATCACTCCCGAGCATGTTCTGCTGTTAGTTTCTTGGGTTGGCTGTAAGGCCCACCTTGATGACATCCTGAGGCAGCTGTATGGCCAGGCGAGGGTCGCCAGCCTTGATGCTGTCGGTCAGCTCGTCCACCTCGTCGTCGTTGATGATGGTGCGGCGATACATCGTGATGCCGTAGCGCTTCACGTCTTGCAGGCGGAAGCCCTCATGCATGGTGAGTATGCGCTTCAGGTGGAGTATGCATTGGAGCATGGGCTCCTGTGTGTCCTTGTCGATGGCGAACGCTGTGTGCAGCTCTTTCTTGGGAGTGGTGGCCTTCGGCTCGGAATATTTCATGTTGTCGCCGTAGAAGCTCTTCACGCGGCTCACAGTGTAGGAGGAGCCTGTGCTTGAGAAGGCTGAGAGAAGTGTGTTGACATCGGCCATGGCCTTTTCGTACTCTCCCATCAGGGCGTAGGCCTCTGCGCGTTCTATCAGCGAGATGTCGGTGGTGAAGACGGCGTAGACCGTGTGCGGAGCGCCGGTGTTGGCCTGTATGTCGTAATACTCAAAGGCATAAGGCACCTTTATCATCATGTACTTGGATGTCACCTGCGTGTTGTACAGGCACACGTAGTTCAGGTTCTCGTTGCTGCTGCCCCACAGTCCGCGTGACAGCAATGTCTCGCGCTCGGCTATGAGCTTGTTGTGCGAATAGCTGTTGCCCACGGCAGGGAATGGACCACCGATGGCTCCCCACATGGAGTATACCACCTGAAGCAGCAGGTTGGCCCTGTTGCTTGAGCTGACGTAGGCGTTCTGCTGTATCTGTCCGTTGTAGCTCATCTTCGACCATGTGCTCCAGTCGCGCAGCGAGGCAGAAGGTGTGGAGCCAAGCACAGAGTTGGCATAGGCCACGGCCTTGTCGTACTGCTGGTAGTAGAGGTAGAAGCGCTCGGCGAAGGCGGCTGCGGAGCTTGGGGTGAAGTGGTATTTGGGCTGTGTGTACTCATTGTCCACCAGCTTCAGTCCTTCGAGCAGGTCGGCCTCTATGTTCTGGTATAGCTCTTCCAGCGTGCCGCGCTGATACTTCTTGTTGATGGTCTCGTCCACATGCTTAGGGTAGGGAAGGCCCATGTGCTGCGATGCTGTGGTCTTGTCGTATGCCATGCAGAAGACGTTGGACAGCTGGAACATGGCGAAGGCACGGCAGAGCAGGGCCTCGCCCTTCTGGCTCTTGTAAGCAGCCTGGTTTTCCTGCTTGTCGATGAAGTCGAGCACCTGGTTGGCTGTGGCCACGGCCGAGTAGTGTGTGGTCCAGAGATACTTGGGCGACTCATAGTCGGTGGTCTCTGTTATGTCCTCCCATCGGTAGGCCTGTCCCTGAAACTTGTTGTATTCGGTCCATCCTGTCTTGTTGTTGTAGTCCGTGTTGTCGGAGTACATCTCAAGCAGGTAGTTGGCGTTGGTCTCAGGATAGGCTGTCACGAGAAGCTTGCTGCAATCGTCTGGCGTGCTTATCTCCATGCGCTGGTCGGGGTTCTTGTCAAGAAAATCGTTGCAAGAAGTCAAGACTGCTGACATGCCTAATATGGAGAGACCTATATATGTCTTTATTGATGTCATTATTTTGATATATATATTATATAATGTGTATTTGTTGTGCTGCTGTGGACTATGAACCGTAAGATGTCTTCCGTCTGTGTGCCGTGCCTCGGGCGCATCTGCGCTGAGTGCCACGGCGCGAAAGGTGGTGCATGAGCCAATGCTGATATGTCTGAGAGGCATGCACAAAGGCTCAAGGCTCAGAGTTCATGGTCCAGGGCGCATCTTACATTCCCAGTCTCACAGTCATGGTAAACTGCTTTGGCATTGGCGAAGCCACACCGCCTGCGTTGATGAACTCAGGATCCTGTCCGTTCAGCTTCTTGTCTGCGTAGATGAGGAAGAGGTTGGTGGCCTGAAGCTTCAGCGACATGTTGTTCACGGCCGAGCCCTTGAACCATGCCGACGGGAAGTCATACTCAAGCGATATTTCCTTCATGCGGATGAAGTCGCCCTTGGCTATGCGCGCTGTAGAGTAGTTGTAGGCGTTGTAGCCATAGGTCAGCTCATAGTTCTCCTTCACCTGGCGGTATGAGAGTATGGCTGGCACATTGGTCTTTGTCTCGTCGCCAGGGTTCATCCAGCGGTTCTTGAAGACGCTGGTCATGGACGAGAGGTCGGTGTATGTTCCCTTGAACACTGGGTTGAGGCGCACCACGTTGCCGAAGGCGTATGTCATGAAGATGTTCAGGTGGAAACCTTTGTACGTGAACACGTTGCTCAGCGAGCCAGAGTATACAGGGTCTGATGGACCCTCATACTTCAGGAAGTCTGTCTTGTCACGCTCCTGGAAGTTGATGTTGTATGTGGTCACCTCGCCCTTCTCGTTGATGAACTGCGGCAGTCCCTCGCTGTTAAGTCCTATGAATGGGATGGAGAAGATGGCGCGTACTGGGTAGCCCTGCTTGGCGAAGCCTATGCCGCTCACCATGTCAAACACGGTGCCCTGGTTGAAGAGCTTGGATATCTCTGTCTTGGTGTGCGAATAGACAAAGCTGGTGTTCCATGAGAAATTCTCCTTCTTGATGTTGGTGGAAGAGATGCTCAGCTCCTCGCCCCATGACTTCATCTTGCCCTCGTTGGCAAACATGGTGCCCTTGAGGTAGGTGAGGTATGGCACCAGCTCATCGAAGTTGCGGCGCTGGTACACGTCGAGGGTTACATTCAGACGGTCTCTCCACAGTCCGAAGTCCACGCCGAAGTTTATCTCGTTCTTCTTCTCGTAGGTGAGGTCAGCGTTGCCGTAGTTGTATATGCCTATGCTGCTCTCCTTGTCCGAGCCCATTGGACGGTATTGCGTCATGGCTCTCAGCACAGTGGAAGAAGAGGCGTAGGAGGCGTCGGGCGGTGTGCCTGTCAAGCTGTAGGAGAGGCGTGCCGTGAGGTGTGAGAGCGGACGGAGCGACTCGAAGAAGTTTTCCTCGTGCGCGTTCCATGCGCCAGATATGTTCCATGTTGGCATCCAGCGTGCACCGCTGTTCTTGCCAAGCTGGTTAGAGCCCTCATAGCGCATGGTGCCGTTCACCACATACTTGCCGTTGTAGGAGTAAGTGGCGTTGCCGTAGAAGGCAGCTGAGCGCGAGTCGGTGTTTTTCAGGCTGTAGTATACCGTGTTCTCTTCCTCGCTCTTCTTGAAGAACTGGTATACGTAGAATGGTATCTCGCCCGACTGGTACTGCATGCCCCATCCGTTGAACCATGTGCGGTTGCGGTTGATGCTGTTGGTCTCCATGCCGGCGAAAAGGTTCATGATGTGCACGCGGTTGAATGTCTTGTTGTACTGCGCTGTGGCGCGGAAGTCATAGTTGAGCATCCTGTTGTCTGTGCGCTGGTATATGCCTCCCTGTGGCAACACGGAGATAGGCAGGGAGTAGACGTTGTCGGGGTCGGAGTAGAGCAGCTTGTTGTTGTCGCGTATCTGGCTCGTGCCCATGGCGCGATAGGCCTCTGCCTGGTTGGACGTGTCCATAATCTTGTGCTCCTGTGTGGTTGCGCTGTATTTCAGGGCACCCAGCACCGACAGCTCCAGTTCTTTGATAGGACTCCATTTGAACTCAGTCTGGAACTTGGCGTCAATGACATTGAGGTCAATGAAGTTGTTGGCCAGCTCGTGCTTGATGTTGAATCCTGCATAGTTGGCGCGGTATGTCTCATTAGGGTCGAGTGTGCGCGATGTGTTGAGGGCGTAAGAGTATGGGTTGATGTCGAAGTCGCGCTTCACCTGGCCCGACACCACGTCAACGTCCTGTCCCAGAGTGCCAGGAGCCTTCTGCTTGCGGTAGGATGCGCCGCCTATGACGTTGACCGACAGGTTGTCAAGGATGTGATGCGACACGTTGGCGTTGAACGTGTAGCGGTTCACCTTGCTGTCGAGATACCATCCTGGGTCGAGCATCGCACTCAGCGATGCATAGTAATTTGATTTCTCTGTGCCGCCGCTCAGACTGACAGAGTGGTTCTGCATGATGTCGGAAGAGAAAAGTTCGCCGAACCAGTCTGTGTTGCGGTATTCTGCTTGCTGCAGGTAGGCGTAGCGCGCCTCTTGAGTGTTCTGCAGCCCGAACATGCCAGATGTCTTGTCGTATGATGTTATCAGCTCATACATCTTGCCGTACACGCCATAGTCGCTGGTGTTGAGCACAGACGAGAGGTTGAGCCATCCCTTGTCTGCCATCTCCTTGTAGATGGCCATCTGGTCTTGCGAGTTGAGGATGTCAAAGTCGCTGTATGAAGGGATGAGACGGGTGGTGAACTCGCCTGTGTAGTTCACATGTGCCTGTCCGGCCTTGCCTCGCTTCGTCGTCACGACTATCACGCCAGCCATGGCGCGCGCTCCGTAGATGGATGTGGCAGAGCCGTCCTTCAGTATCTGGAAACTCTCGATGTCGTCTGAGTTGAGCCCGGCTATGGCCGAGCTGATGAGTGTCTCGGGGTCGCCCGACGAGAGGTCGTCGGCATTGACATCCGACACGTCTTCCATGATGACTCCGTCCACTACCCAGAGTGGCTTTGACGAACCGTAGATGGATGTGGCTCCGCGCACTCGTATCTTCGGGGCAGAGCCGAAGGTGCCGCTCACGTTCTGCACGGACACGCCGGCAGAGCGGCCTTCGAGCGAGCGGCTGATGTCCGCCACGCCGTTGATCTTGACATCTGCCGCGTTCACCTTGTCTGTCGCACCGGTGAAGAGACGGCGGTCTGTCTTCTGCAGACCGGTCACCACGACTTCCTGCAGCTGCTTCTCGTTCTTCAGAAGCACTTTCATGTTCTTTGCCGCGGGCAGGGTCTGTGTCTCCATGCCGACGTAGCTGATTTTCAACTTCGCTCCCTTGGGAACGCTCAACTTAAACTTACCGTCGATATCGGTGGCGACGCCGATGCCGCCCTCTCCGCCGAGAACGATGACAGATGCACCAATCACAGGTTCACCGTCATCTGCGAATATCACGGTTCCAGAAGCTTCATTCTGGGCAAACGCCATGCCTATGCTCACCAGGAGGCAAGCAATGAATGACGCAAGTCTTTTTTCCATAAACTTTTCTTCTTTCGTGGGTTAAAATTAAATAAATTATATAATTATCGTGCAAATTTACGCCTTTTTATAATTATGTACAAATAAAATAAATAAAATGATATAATTTTAACGCTTTAGAATACTGTGATTTGTCAGAATGGTACGAAGTGATGGAATAATATGATAAAAAAGAGATGTGCTGCTTTCTTTTTGCTATTTTACAGACTGTGTTCAAGCGATGTGTTGGCGTTCATATATGTCTTGTTGTGCAAAGCTTGCGTCACAGTCTGTATATCTGATGTGCGGATGTTCATGTTGGTGCTCTTGCTGGGTCAGCGGGTTTTCCCGGTTGGCGACTGATGAATATGCTGTAAATATAACGATACACAAACCTTAGGATAACGATGCATAAAGTGCAGGATAACGAAACACAATCCTTAGGATGAAGACATGCAAACCTTAGGATGACGGATGCGCATGGCATGGCGTATTGCAAGGCCTGAAAAGTAGAGTGAGATATCATGCGCGCCATGTCATCAATAGTCAGTATGTGACGAATGCTGTAATGCTCGATCATCAGACTTTACAGACACAGCAAGCTGTCTGATGAGTCAAGATCCTCATTGCCATCACGGCGTCTGCAATATGTCTGGCTCTCCCTCCCTAAAAAGGAGAAAGTGCCAAAAGTGCCAAAGTGCCAAGTGCCAAATCTTTGCCAAAATAGTCTAAAATACTTATTTTGTTACTTTTTACTATGTTTGGGCACTTTGGCACTTTGGCACTTTTGGCACTATTGTTGCAATTTTAGTATGGCATCAACAGCTTTCTTCTCATTGTCTGTGCTGATAGTACACTTGCCTTCTGGGTCGTATACCTCGCAGAAAATGCCTTCATAACTATTTGAGTCCTTGGATGTGAACAAGAAGAGCATATTAAGGCTGGTCGTTCCATAATGCTCTCCTGGCATTCCATCTATAAAGCGCAGCCACTCGTTTCTGTCAGGAAATCCCAATGTGCTGGGAATCATGATGAACGCTACATTGTTGGAGTCGGACTTTTCCATGGCCTCCTCTACAGCCTTCAGCTTATTCAGAGCAAGGTCGCTGTTGAGGTCATATAAGATGAACACCACTGACTTGCCTTTGTAGTCAGCACGTATGGCGTTTCTCAAATCCTCCCCGTTTTTGTCCATGTGCTGGCAGTAATGCACATGTGGAATGCTGTTGATATCAGCTACAGTCTTTTGCCAGCGTGACTTGAACAAGGTGTAGTAATCTTGAAGTTCTTTGGTCTTTATGCTTTCCTGGAGGTATTTTTCTTGCTGGCTCTTGCTCACGTAGGAGTTTATTGCCACGAACAGACGGTACACATCATAATTGTACTGTGCGGTAGCAAATGTGTTGTTGCCGATGTCCCAATGCTGAAACCGCAGACGTTGGTTGTAAAAGTTGGGATAGAGATCGGAAGATGCAAAACAAGGACTTAACGTAAACCTTTCTGATACAGCCAGCTCGTTGTCTGTTTGCTCGAAGTCGCGGACATATGCAGCGCAGGCAATTCCAAACATGACATCCTGGTTCAGGGATTGTCCGTCAAGGTAATCTTTAAGCTTGTAATATGTGTATGATGACAGGATTCTCTTATGTTCCACATAAGCGCACTCGTTCAGAATCCTAAGCATGTCAGCGGAAGCATTGCCGCATGCTTGCTCTATCTTCAACTTGTTTTTGTAGAGTCTCTCAGAAGCCTCATTATAGAATGTATTCTTTGTGTCGTGCAATAGGGAGTCGAGGTGGGCTGTGCTGTTGTCGAACGAGGCCAGCTCCTTAAGACCAAGCACATTCAGATTGTAGTTCGTTTCAGCCATAGTTCCCTTGAAAGCCACGGCTGCCAATCCTGTCTTGCCCTGTTCCATGTCCACTAATACAGACAGGTCTCCGCCTGGGACAATGACTATGGGCGACTTCTCAGAACAGCCTATACCCATGAGGACGGTCAAAGGGAAGCATGGGTGCAGCTTTATCTCTGCGGTGCCGTCGTCGTTTATGGGAAAGGTGTATATTGTTTGGTAAGAGCCATCGTCCAGCGAGCTCATCTGAAGTAAGATGTTCTTTCCGGCTTCATTGGTGTAATTTAATATCTTGACCCTGATGCTGGTGCTGTCGTCGCTCAGGACAGATAGCGGCAGGCTATCATCAACACTGTTGACTACGTTTTGCCAATCCTTGGGCTTTTCCATTGCGGATATGTCCGTTTCCTCACGCACGTTGCACAGTTTCCATCCTTGGTCGTCTGTTGCCTCGGCAAAATGTATGAGCTTTGTGTCTGAGGGCATTGGTTCAAAGAATAATTTGAATGACACTTTGCCGCTGTAAGGAGTGCTGAAATACTTGCCCAGCTTTATTCCTTCAGCTTTCACCACGCTGTAATGTTTAGGGCCTGCGGCCAGGTATGAATTGGCTGAAATCGCTACAGAACTTCCTCTGCCCTCGACAGAGGCATAGACCACTGTGGCTTTGCTCGAAAATTCCACCTTGTCGATTGACATGACATTTGTGTTGGAATATCCTACATGAGGGCTATCCCAGCTCTTGGTCTTGGCAAAGGACATGCAAGACATCGAAAGCAGTGCCAATATTAAAAGTAAACTTCTCATAATTGGTGTTTTTTGTATATGAATGTATTTTTGATGTTCTCGATAAGACGCAAACTCTTCCACATGTGGTCATATGGTTTTATGGCTGACAG
Organism: uncultured Bacteroidaceae bacterium; assembly: GCA_934271655.1. Classification (GTDB taxonomy): domain Bacteria; phylum Bacteroidota; class Bacteroidia; order Bacteroidales; family Bacteroidaceae; genus Minthosoma. The sequence goes on from CAKQRW010000002.1 coordinate 56,832, forward strand.
ACAGAATAGATGCGTGGAGTGAATAATGGGAAAACCTTCTTTCAAAGAAATGTCATGAACCTGTCTCCGTTCCATAGATGTTCAACATCTTGTTGTCCGCCCTTGTAACTTATACCAGGCTTAGGCTGTGTCACTCCTTCTGTTGCTCTTGTAACTCGTTTTTTGGCAAGCGTATAATTGCAGCTTTCGTAATACTCATCGTCGCTGCTGCAGCTGCTTGCGGCAAAGATTGATAACAGTGTGAATACTGCGGCTGAAGCACCGCTGTAAAAAATTTTTTTCATGCTTGTTTTCCTTGTGGTTTTAAGTGGTAAATGTAGTTTCATTAAAGTGAGCATGTGCCTGTAAAGACTCTGCATGGCACAAAATTAAGGATTTTTTTTGTGAGACAAATAAATTGTTGCTTTTTATAAAATAAATGATGCTATTTGTTTAAAAAAGTGCCTTTCTTAATATGAAAGTTTGATAATTTAGAGGAATTGACGAGAATTATTCGTACTGTGATAGTGCGCACAGAGTCTCTCCATCCTTTGAACACCTGCTTATTGCTTCTTCAGAAGATTCCTCAATCTGTACCTAAGTGCAAATTCACCGTCCTCAAAGTCCAATGGTTCTGAAAGCACACGTCCTTTCTTGTCTATTGTCATCACTTTCAAAGGCCAGGAAGCTGACACATCATTCATTATGTCCACATATTCGTCTTTTGTAAAAACGATAAACGACTCTTCTGGATACCTTAGTTTGAACTTCTCCAGTTCTGCCAATTCAGAATCATTCTCTACGATGGCACAAAACACAAAAGACAGGCTGTGGCTTTTGTGAAAGTCACGGCGAAGGTTCTCAAGCATGAACAGGCGTTTGTAAGATTCTTTTACAGGGCGGAAGAAAACTAAGTCAATATATTGAGATTTGTGACTCTTGCGTATGCCGTTGATCTTTTCCATTCTGCTTAATCCGTCAAAAAGACACCTGTCTGTTGGCTCTGACCATAGACCATCACAAGTTTGTATCCACCAATCTTTCATCTGCTCATTGGAGAAAACATGCATGATGTCGTTCTTAAGGCTGTCGACATAGCTTCTGCCGTGCAGGTCGGATGCTGTCAATGCTCTTATTAGGGCATATTGCCCCCACACGCTCACATTGCCTTTTTCATCGGAAAAGACAGGTAGCAGAATGTCTCGCAACGTTTCGAAGTTGTCCTTTCCGGTTTCTTCTCTGATATGCCTCATGGCTCTGTCTACAACAGCGTTCGTCAAAAAGGGAAAATCTACATTATCGTATATACTATTCTCGTCAATGGGAAGTCTGTGTATGGCCATGCGAAGACATGATGCCGTATCACCGTCCAGTATTGTCACTCCACGAGCTTCGTCAATCCTGTTGCAATACACAAGCAGTTGCATGCAAAGTGCATTCAGAAAAGCCTTTTCCTTATCGGTATGTTCCTGCGAGAAGCTTTCTTGGCCTGCATACCTGGTGACGACAGAATCAAGCGCAACTCCTAAATGAGCTGGCGTGATGGTGTCTGCAAATGTTATGTCCGTTTTTACGCCAGAAAGCTTCTCAAACTCTGTTTCTTCTTCCATGCCATTTCTGGCAAATTTGCTGATACATTTGTTCACGATGTCGAAAGAGACATAGATACTGTCGCCAGGAGTTAAAGATATATGCCGGCTTATTCCTTTCATCCATGTAGGATGGCAGGATATGCTTGTAACAGTAGCCCTCTCTAAGGGAAATGTCACAGAGAAAGATCCTGATGCATCCATATATGTGTGCATCCAATAAGCTTCATATTCGCTTCTTCCAGCTTCGTTGCCTTTGGCGTAAGGAAGAAGTAGAGAAATCATTACATACCTGTCGGGAGCATCTTCATATCCTTCCACCTTGCCACATAACACCACGCTGTCTTTGACGTGTTCTGTACATAAGTTTTTAGTTTTAGCAAAGCCCTGCGACAATGATGCTAAAATAAGCAAAAAGCATAAGGTTGTTTTTTTTATAAGCATAAAATAAGTTTTATGAAAAGTTGTAATTGTAAGTTGCTTATATACCGAATAGGATGGCCGTCATGTTGAGTTATTCCTGCCAGCTATTTATAAGCTTGTAGAATGTTTTGTTAAAAATAGGCAAACTGTCATTTTACAATAAAAAGGGTCTCCCATTTTGCCTCGTGAAAATTGGAATCTCCAACGTATCCAGCCTTTGCTTTCACGGTTAGTCTACTGTCATGATAGAATGCATCTTCACTTATAATATACACGTCTATAGAAGGCTCCCATGCAAATGATGGGCGTCCTGTCACCCTTCCTGCAGAATCCAATTCAACAACAACAGTCCCAGCCAAGCTCCTGCTTATTGTGGAGTCTTTCCCTATATAATAAAAAGTAAAATTAGCGGAAATATCCTGTTCTATTGTTCTGGGCTTTTTGTCAAGGTTTGGTTCTGGATGTATTGCACCTTCCGTAGCTCTTGTTACTCGCTTTTTGGCAAGCGTATAATTGTTGCTTTCGTAATACTCCTCGTCGCTGCTGCAGCTGCTTGCGGCAAAGAGTGATAACAAAGTGAGTGCTGTGGTTGAAATACAGCCATAAAAAATTTTCTTCATGCTTGTTTTCCTCTTAGTTTTAAGTTGTAAATATGATTTCATTAAAGTGAGCATGTGCCTGTAAGGCTCTGCATGATGCAAAGTTAATTTTTTTTAAATAAAAAGAATTAGTTGTCTGTATTTTTTATGTATAAATGTTTTTTTTTTGTAAAAAAGATGCTTTTATGACATGAGAGCAGAATATTTTATAGGTGAATATGCTAAAATTATTGGTATTGCAATAGTGTGAACAGCATCTCATTGTGTGTATGAAATGAAATAAAATATGTAGGTATAGCTTATATTGAAGGAGTATAGGTGTGCTTTTGTCACGGCAATTAGATGTAAAGTTATGTTTGAAAAATTTTTGTTTACAGTAATTATTTAAATTTTTAATGCGGAATAGTCTTCAGTGCCACTATTTTCATTACATTTGCATATCATTAGTAAACTAACTGGAAACTCATGGCCTTCGAAACTGAGGTAACCGTGTTTTACTGTTTGTTTGGTGGCAGTGGCTGTTGCATATTTTGAAAATGCTTTCATGTATGGTCTGCAGCTTAGCAATGGTAATGTCTGTATAACTTGTGATGTAGTATTTATTATAAAGAAAATTCGTGCACAAAATACAGAACGTTTTTTTGTTTTGTGGGCTAAACCTATTGTAAAAGATAATAAAAACCTTGTAAACATATAAGACATGCAAAAAAAACAGTACATCTACATTATGGTGGCAATAGGCCTTTCCCTTCTGTTGACGCACGTCTCGGCTTGCTTCACCAGTGGAAGATCTGGCGGTGTGTATAATATAGGAGAGGAAACACGTGTGAATGTCGTGTTGACCACGTGGAATGTTTGTGGATGCTTTGATGAAAAAGGGTCGTCTGCGGTTGACTCCATAATAGGGAATCCCACTCTGTTCAGCGAGATAGATAAAGGAAGCGCGGCCGACAGCATTTGGCGTAACGGAGTGTATCATCCGCAATATATCCAGCCAGACCTTGCTGAAGTGTTTGGCATCGAGGCTGCAGATACAGCAAAGCGACAAATGATAGATGGTCAATATGTATACCTTTATTGTGTGATAAATGCCGCAAAACCTCTTGATGTCTACTCAGATGTGAGGACAGGTTTAGATTGTTCACATTACGTGAATGGCAAGAGACTGGAAAGGGCCAGTATACAGGGACTTAATATTTATCCAATGCATCTTGAAAAGGGTAGCAACTATTATGTGGTGAAAGCAAAGATAACAGGCGAGGACTTATCTTTGGAGACGACCCTATATGACAGCGTAAGCATTGCACGCCTTTACGCAGAGGGACAAAGTTGCAATATCATCTATCCGCAGATAGACAGCGTTAGCCATGTGGCAATGCTGACTAATGCTCACCAGAATCTTCTGCGCACTCCAGTACGTCTCCGTTTCACAGATGTCAACGGCAATGAGATTTGCGAGCCTATAAGATTGAAAAAAGACTCCTTTTTGTACTATATACCAGGAATGAAGAACAATGTGTCTTACATGTGTGAGATGTCAATGTGCGGAACTACCGTGAGGCAGCCTGTGCTGTGTGGCAAGGATGATGATGCATATTCCCGTCTCGTCCGCATCCGCAGCAAGATGCCGGCTACGCATCCACGTTCAGTAGAAATAGATGAAATACTTTACAGGTTCAAGTTCTTGCTGTCTCATCCGAGCAGATATGATGGAGATTGGTGGTGGCAATTTAAAATAACTCCTCTTTCTTATCAGCTTGAGCATGTGCTGTCTCATTTAGACGGAACGTATGGAGACTCCGATTCTGAATTTAACCTTCAGTTCATATCATATACGTCCAGGCAAGATTCATCCATTCAGAGGTATCTGTTGATGCATCCAAACAAAATAAAGAGAGGCAAGAAAATGCCGCTTGTCGTTGTTGTGCGCCCTGCTGTAGAGAAGATGTACCATTTTTTTACATGTCCTCAGTTGGCACGCCAGTGGGCGCTTAACCAAATGCAGGCTCTTTCTGACAGGTATGGCTATGTGGTGATGATGCCTGAAATGCGCACTTACCAGTATGAGAAGCTGTCTGCGGCAGCAAAAACAGAAATGTTGCTGGCTATAAAAGATGTATGCGAACATTATGATATAGACACTACAAGGATTTTTCTGCATGCCAACTGCAGTGGAGGCTACAGAGCCTTGCAAATGGCTACGGATTACCCGAGCATGTTTAGGGCAATCGCTTTGTACGCGCCTACTTATATGCCAAGAGCTGGTGAGTATTATCAGCGGGCTGGTACCCCTGCCTTGAAATTAGAAAATCTCAAAGGCAAACCAGTCTTCATTCAGGGTGAACACCTACTTAATGTAATGGATTTTTTGTAGTCTAATCACTTTGGTTTTGATGAAGCGCTTTCATGTTATATATTGGGCATTGGTAATGCTGTCTTGCATCTCGCTCCATGCGCAACAGCAGGGGGCTGAGATACGTCACGTCCGTATAGTCGATGGAAATACAGGTGTGGCGATGCCATGTGTGCATGCTAAAGTGGGGAATGCTGTACGTGCCGTGAGCAATGCTGAAGGTGACTTGTCCCTGCCTGTAGCAGAATCTGACACGGTGTCTCTGACGGCTGTGGGCTATTCGTTGATAAAGGTTTGTGCTCGTGAATTGAGTCCTGTCGTCAAGATGTACGCGCAGGATGTGCATTTGGAAGGAGTGGAGGTGTTGTCCGGCACAGCTGTCTTGGACCGGGTAAAAAAGAACCTGAAGTCCGAATATAAACAGCATGCTGATAGAAGTCGGGCCTATTTTTTCCGTTTTTATGTGGGAAGTGGCAGTCAGCATGAGATGCTTGAGGGTGTGGTTAAGGCTAAGTCAGCCCATTGCCTTAGAGGAATGCGACTGATGGCAGGCAAGTGTTATGGGGTGGATGCCGATGGTTCGGAGGTGGAGACAGCATTGCAAAGCTCCAATGTTCATAAGCTGATGTCGTTGTCTCCAATGAATAATGGACTTGACCAAAGGAATGTGTTTTCACCTTTTGCTGGAAGTGTGTCTGTCGATGAGATAGTGGAAAGGTGTTATGTGCATGATGATGTGTATAGTGAGGAGGGGAGACTGATGCATCGTATGACATTTACAGAAAAAAAGACAGATGAGGTGTGTGGCACAGCGTATGTTGATGCTACGACATTTAGAATCGTGCGGTATAAAGGTGTGGCTACTGTTGCTATGCAGACTGTCAGGCAGAAGAAAGATGGTTGGGTCTATACGAGTCCCAGCCGTCTGAAGATGATAGTCGACTATACGTATAAAAATGGTTTTGCGGAAGTGGAATGTGCCTTTTGTGAGATACTGTCGGAGAATGTAGCTGTGAGGTGCCATCTGTGTGCTGTCGGAGAGGAAAACGTGCCGGATGAGACTGGGATATTGCTGCATGGCAATATACTTGAAGCGATAAGAAAGATGGAAGGTAAAATGAATATTAAAGCATACAGCGCCATAATCCGGCGCACGACAGCGGAAGAAAATATAGTTGCAGGCGGCATGCAGCCAGAAGGGGAATATGCCTCGAATGCCAATGAACGTCTGCTGTCATACATAAGAAATGCCATGAGCTTCAATCGTGCCATACCCCAGGAGAAAGTTTACCTTCACCTTGACAACACAGGCTATTTTGAGAATGAGACCATGTGGTTCAAGGCTTATTTGGTGCGCACAGACAGTGGCAAACCGAGCGACTTGAGCAAGGTGCTGTATGTTGAGCTTCTCAACATGAGCGGTGATGTGATAAAGACTACCAAGTGGCCTGTCGATTCTATTGGACAGTCAAATGGGGATATGACGCTGGATTCGTTGCTTGGGTCAGGGTTCTATGAAGTGAGGGCTTATACGAGGTATATGACCAACTGGGGAACGAACGCTTGCTTTTCAAGAGTGGTGCCTGTATTTAAAAAGCCAGAGAAGGAAGGCGATTATGGAGACTTGACAATAAAAACACGTCTGTATAAATTTCGTGACCCCAATAATCGCGACAAAAGCGATGCGCTATATGCGAAAGCGATAGAAGAGGGCATTTATAGCAATGATCTGGCAAAGACGATAAGTGCGCAGTTCTATCCGGAAGGCGGAAAGATGGTAGTAGGTAAGAGAAGTCGCGTGGCTGTGATGGTGGTGGATGACAATGGCAACGCGTACCAGCAGGAAGGTCACGTTGTGAATGGAGCTGGCGATGTGTTGACAACTTTCAGGACTGATAGTCTGGGCAGGGCCTTGGTGGAGATTGTTCCTGACGGACAACCTTTATATGTGCAGATGCACAACAAGAAAAGGGGAGCCGGCAGGGCTGTGCAGACTTTTGTTATGCCAGAGGCTTCAAAAGAAGGGTGCGTGCTCCGTGTCGACGCTGTGAGCGATGACATGGTCGCAGAGATTCAATGCAGTGACAGCCTGTGCGGAAAGATGCTCGGATGTGTACTCTTGAACAATGGCAATGTTGTCTATTGCGACACTATGTATGCTAAACCCCTGGTAGAGATACAGCTTGAACGTTCATGCCAGAAAGCCGGCGTGAACCAGTTGACGGTCTTTGATGCATGCGGTCGTATTCTCGCAGAACGTAGGTATTTCATTTGTCCGCCTAAGATGGATAGCAACATGGTCCGCTTTGTTCCTGAGACAGCCGTGCCGAAACCATGTGGCAAGGTGAAACTTGATTTCATGACGTTGCCTCACTCCACATTGTCGTGCTCCGTTGTGGATGCGGAGAACATGACCAATGGTTGGCATGGCAACATGAACACGTGGATGCTTCTGTCATCAGAAGTGCGAGGTTGCATCAGCAATGTAGACTACTACTTTGAGTCCGACGACCGCGAACACCGCATGGCGGCCGACATGCTCATGCTGACACAGGGCTGGAGACGTTACGATTGGGAACTGATGGATGGAGCGAGGCACTTTAAAAAGATTCAGCCGATAGAAGACAAGTTCTATGTGTTTGGGCGTCTGAATGTATATCGCAAGAAGAATCCTGTGGCTAATGTTGGCATGGAAGTCTTTCTGTATAATGCATCGGGAGAGAGCCTTGCTGGTAAGACCGTGACAGATTCGCTTGGCAACTATGCCTTTGAGATGCCATTCGTGGATGGTGAGTGGAAAATGCAGATATACACTCGACTTAATAACAAACGCAAGACGTATTACGTTGGCATAGACCGACAGTTCTCTCCAAAGGCAAGGTATGTCAGCAGGGAAGCCACAAGGATGATTCCTCCTTTGAAGCCGAATCTGTTTGTTGGTGGAGGGCCTGCTAACGGTCAAAGTGATGAGGCGGACTTTGTGCCGATTACAATGAAGAACCATTTGCTGCAGAATGTGGTTGTGAAGTCTAAGCGCCGGTATTTCACCAATGATGACTGGAAATACAAGAATGAGCAATGGGGCAGTGCTTATGCTACATTGTATTATGACATAGACAGAGAACGTGATGATATGGCGGATAAGGGACAGGAAGTGCCGGATATATTTACTTTTCTGTGTCGGAAAAATACTTTGTTCGAGAATACCAGACACAGGAGCTTGGCTGAAGTCTCAGCCGATTCATTTGTGGTGGATTTTGGTGGAGGACTCTCGTATGGCGGAAGACCAGTAAAGTGGATTGTTGATAATGGGGAGACCATGTGTGTCCTTAAATTCGGACAGGCAAATGATGGCGCGGAGAGTAGAGTGACTGGAGACATCCTTAATTCAGCACAAGAAATATTAGGTGTGCCTATAGAAAAAGCCTCTTTGCTGGGGGATGAATTACCTGCAGGCTATTCTAATAAGACTGGCTTTTTGTTGGCTGAACATTTTCCATTTCGTATGGATGAGATAAAGAGCCTGTATATTGTGCCTAATAGTCCCAAGGAGGTTCACAACGCAGTGAGAATATACATATACACTCATAAGAAATTCACCACAGAGAGCCAGAAGGGGCTGCGCCGCACCTACTTCCAGGGCTTCAACAGACCGTCTGTCTTTAAGATGGAGGACTATAGTGTAGTGCCTCCTATGGCTGATTTCCGTCGAACGATATACTGGAACCCCTGTGTCCGCACGGATGCCGATGGCAGGGCCAATGTGGAGTTTTACAATAACTCGACGTGCAGGGAGATGTATGTCAGCGTGGAGGGCATGAGCGATGATGGAAGGATTTTGGTAGGGGAGTGATGTGTATAATTTGAGCAGTACGGTCAGAAAGGGTAGTAGGTGCGGTGTTCCACCGCACAATGAGGAAGGGGCGTCAAACATTTTTCTACAATGAAAAGTCTGAATGTTCTTGCTGTTGTGTGGTGGAACACCGCATCTGCTACGCATCACAACCGTACAGGTAAAACCTTTTCGTTAGAAGTGTAAATAAAATCTCCAGTAATTACAAATATAAAGAAAAGCGTATCAGAGTCGATGCGTTTAAATATACCAAATTTAAAATGATAACAACTTTATGAGAAGACTAAAAATGACAGTGGCGTGTCTGTTGGCACTGGCGCTGCCTTTTGTGGCAAACTCATGCACGCAAGAGGAAGAAATGTACAGTTGCAACCCAGAGGTAGACAACTGGGTGAAGGAGAACAAGGACTTGATCCGTAGGATGACACGTTCTCAATGGTGCGAACTTGACTATCAGGTGTCAACAGCTTCGTATACCGCTTTTACCCAGTCACAGAAAATAGACTTCTGGATGGAAAAGCTTGAAGAAGTGAGAAAACTTGGCTGGACTACGGAAGAATTGGCCCACATCCAAAAGGTGGAAGACTTCATCTCGACTCACCCTGAATTCTTTGGTGATGAAAAACTGTCGGAGAAAGAGCTTGATGATGTCGAGACATACTTCGTGAAGTGGACCAAGTATGGCAAGCGGCATTTCGGATGGTCGAACAAGACAGCAATGGCTATTGTCTGCACAGGATTTAAGATGATTGATAAAAATGGCAACATGCAGATTCCACAGAACGGCACAAGAAGTAGGATGACGGCAAATGCGGTCATGTCCTCTTCTGTTGAGTTCAATTGCAATTGCAACAAGGACAGCTATTTCACTTGCATCATGGATCCGCTGGGCTCTTGTGACGATTCCAACTGCAAATGGGATGGTCGTGATGGATGCGGCTTCTTGATGTTAGAAGAATGTGATGGCACATGTGGAGGAATATAACAATGACTGGATAAACTTATAGGCATGGGCATCAAACCGTCAATCAACTATGGATATGCATAGGTATGCGGCATCATTTGTTGTCCCATTTATCAAACCATTTTTTTATTTATCAAACCATTTTTTATTATGAAGTTTCTAAGAATACATAAAAGCCTATGGCTTCTTTTTTTCTATTCGATTGCGGCAACGTTCATAACGTGCTTTTTTAACACGTTCGAATCGAACCTGCCAGTTGTTGCTCGGGCATTGTCTTGGATGATATATACGTTTGTGTGTCTGGATGTCTACAAACCTAAAGGTCTTTCTACATTCAGCATTCTTCTCGCCATAATGTTGGGCTATCTGATACTGCTGCTGCCACAAGATATAATATATTTTAGGGAAGTGATATTCTCTATTCCTGCGAATGTGATGGGATTGGTTGGCATCTTTGCAGGATGGCTGCTTGCAAGTAATCGAAAGATTTGGCTGTTGCTGTTGCTCATATCAGCATTCTTGCTTATCACATATGTCTCATACGATGTGCTCGGCCTGGATGATGTGCTGAGCGATATACGTAATAACAAGTGAATTGCCGCAAGCGGACGATGATGTGAGAGCCGCTTTGTATGAAACCAGATGAAGCACTGCGTCTTGGCATCATGTTCGTGCCAAGACGCAGTGTAGGTAAACTGACTTCTGGAAATACGGAACTGGAAGTCTCTGTCGAAGAGGGACGGAGCGTGGAAGGCGTGAAAGAGAATCCCTTCTGTTTATTTTATTGCAGCCTTGACTTTATTGTCGTCGTCTGTGCCCACTATTAGTTTGCCCTCCTCATCATACACTTCATAGTACGGCTTTCCTGTTCCATACTTGTGTTTCCCTCTGAACAAGAGGATGAGATTGTAGCATGTGGAGCCGTAGTGTTCGCCAGGGCGGTTCGTGACAAACCTGCACCAGTCCTGGAAATCAGAATCAACCGTATTCAAGTCGAACTCGACAAGCACTATTTTGCTCGTGTCTGATGCGGATATGGTCCTTTCAAACTCGTCCAGTTTGGAAACTTCGCTCCCTGAGAATCTGTTGTAGGCAACGAAGACGACGCGTTTGCCTGCGTATGCATTGAGTATGCTGCTCCTCAACTCCTCGTCTTTGAGGTCTGTGTATTTGTTTATATGCACATGTGGAAGGCTGTCAATGCGCTTCATCTCCTCTCTCCATCTCTCTGAAACCACTGCATGGTATTCTTTCAAGTCTTTTGACTTGATGTATCTTTCGTAAGTGGCGAAGATATGCTCCCCGCTGAGAATGGTGAAAAGATTGTTGATATCTGTGTTGTATTGATTGCGTACATACATCTTCTCTTTGTCGTCCCATGACGAGAACATGGTTCTAATGGCCCGTAAGCTTGGGACCGTATAATTATTCATGTATATGAACAAGGGGCAGTAGGTCAGGCGATCGGAAGTCTGGAGCATTTCTGCATAATAAGAAGAGTTGAACTGGTAGCAATAGTCTGTAAGAGTGACTGTTAGGTTGCTGTTCAGACGTAGTGGGGCAATCATTTACCGTACTTTGCGCTCCATATAGCTTCGCATGTCGTCTATGTGCAACATGCACTCACGCAGATTCAGCACATACAGAAGCTCTCTCAAGGCGGCAGGCTGAACCTGCTCTATATTGAAATAGTTGTTGTAATACGATCTGTATATCTCATTGCGGCAGTCTCGCTTGGTATTATATATCAACGAATCGTAATATGCGGTGTCGTAATTGTATTGGATAAGGTTTTTCATGCCAAGTACGTTCAGACTGTAATTCGTTTCAGCGAGGGTTCCCTTGAATGCGACCGCTCCCAGTTCATCCGTCGCCTTGCCCATGTCAATCAGGATAGACAAGTCGCCACCGGGCAATATGACCACAGGCGATTTAGGGGCATCACCTACGCCCATCAGTACAGTGAGCGGAAAGCATGGGTGCAGGCGTATCTCGGCCTCTCCCTTTTCGTTTATAGGGGAATGGTGCACTTGCCTGATTATTCCATTGTCCACATCGCAGAACTGGACCTGCATCATGCGTCCAGCCTCAGGGACATAGTTGTGTATCTTCACATGGATAGATGTAGAGTCGTCACAGAAGCGTGAGAGAGGAAGGCTGTCATCTTTGCAGTATTCCACGTTCTGCCATTCTGCCGTTTTGTCGGTGCGCAATTCTGTTCCTCTTTTATGTATGTTGCACAGCTTGAGTCCTTCGTCCCAGGGAAATTCAGAAAAATGGATGAGCTCAGAGTCGGTTGGAATAGGCTCAAATTCCATCTTCAGGCTGATTCTGCCGTTTCCTCGCTTGCCTTTCTTGGGCTTGCTGGGTGCGGTCGCCTTCTTCATGGCGTATGTTTGGTCTCCGGTGCTGAGGAATGCTCTGCTGGAAATTTCTGTGATCATGCCTCTGTATGGCTCGAAGGAGATCTCTACCACTGTCTTGTGCGGAGTCATTTCGATTTTGTCTAAAGTCACCATTCTGTTGCTGCTGTAGCCTACGGCTGGCTTTTCCCATGTGACCTTTTGGGCAATGGCTGAGATGCACCAGCAAGTCAATATGATTATAAAAGATAGTTTTCTCATGTGCTGTTTTGCTATAATTAACGATAATGCTATAATTATGAGAATGCTTACGATTCTCTAAATAAGAGGACGCTAAAATGTGGAAACGTCACGCCATGATATTCTAAAATGATGACGTACATCTGTTTGCCGACATGTTCAGTCAGTCGATTCTGTAAGACGATAGGTCTACTTCTACTGTTGCTGTCTTTTCCTTTTCTGGCCCCATGCAGTACTTTGTAAGACCGTTCTTGTCAGTCATGACTTCTCCATTGTTGTCTTTCATGACTTGTTTTTTTTGCAAGTGTGTAGTTGCTGTCATTGTAATACTCATCCTCTTCATTGCAGCTGCTTACAGCGACAATGGCGGAAAATGTTAAAGTTGCGGCAAAAAGGCCGCCGATAGTTCTTTTTCTCATGTTTCGTTGTAAGTGAATATTTTTTTGTTATATATATAAATTGTTGATAATGTCATTTTAGGTTTCATTCGCTGCAAAGTTAGTTTTTTTTCTTACATACATACCAATTTTTTTTTGAACTGGTTGTGCTGATTCTTTAAACCATGCAGGTTAAAAAAAGTCCAAACTATCAAACTTGCGCAGAATCAGTTCTGCTTGACCACGCCACACGCTGTGACAACCACTGAAAGTGTTGCCTGAAGGCAAGGGAAATGGTGTCGTGTGACTTGCGCAGGTCTTCTACAAAAGGACAAAAAGGACAAAAAGGACAAACGGACAAAGTGCCAAAACATAGTAAAACTATATAAAATAAGTAATTTTGATAATTAAAAAAAGAAATGTCACTTGTCCTTTTGTCCTTTTGTCCTTTTGGGGGCAAGACATATTGCGGATGCCATGATGTCAATGAGGATCCAGATTCATCAGACAGTTTGTTGGGGCTGTAAAGTCTGATGATCGAGCATTATCGCATTCGTCACGTATTGACTGTTGATGACTTGGCGCGCATAATGCCTCGCCCTGCTTTTCAGGCCTTGCAACACACTGTGCTTTGCGCATACGTCATTCTAAGGCTTGCATATCTTTATCCTAAGGTTAGTGTACCGTTATCCTGCACTTTATACATCGTTATCCTAAGGTTTGTGTATTGTTATGTTTACAACATGTTCAACAGTTGCCAATCGGGAAAAATCCGCTGACCCACTATTGATATGTATATAGCAAAAAAAGAGGGTGCATCATGGAAATGATGCACCCTCTTGGATGAAATCTTTGTACCGAAAGCGGGGCTCGAACCCGCACGGGCGCAATGCCCAAGGGATTTTAAGTCCCTCGTGTCTACCATTCCACCATTTCGGCACTATGGTCTTTATTCAAAAAAAGAAGTTCTTGTTGGGAACTTCTTCTTCATGTTGCGCTGTGTGCTTAATAGTTGCGGGGGCTCGACTCGAACGAACGACCTCCAGGTTATGAGCCTGGCGAGCTACCAACTGCTCCACCCCGCGATGTTGATGTTGCCGTTTGGGTTGGATTGTTTGTCCTTCCCGATTGCGAGTGCAAAGGTACGTACTTTTGCGGAAACACACAAAAGTTTCGTGAGTTTTTTTGATAAATAGATTGTTTTAGGACAAAATATATGTTTTAGATTGTAAATAGAGGGGCTTTTCTTTGAAAAAGCCCCTCTATTTGGCATTATTCATTGTTGGCTTGTCAGCTCATCAAGTTCCATGCTTGCCTCCGTCCATTTCTCTTCCGCATCGGCAAGCTGCTGCTTCAGTTCGCCATATTTAGTGAACAGTGACGTGTCGCTGGAGCCTTCAGGCGTGGCGAGCTTAGCCTCCACCTCCTTCAGCTGTCCTTCAAGCTTAGTGACGAGTTGTTCAGCCGCCTCTACAGCCTTCTCTGCTCGCTTGAGTGTCTTGTTGCGTTCCTTCAGTTCGGCGTAGGAGAGGGCAGACGTGGTCTTGGCCTCTGCAGGTTGGGTGGGCTGGGTGGCTGCTGGTGCAGATGGGCTTCCGGCATTGGTCATGCTGCGTCCCAGCTCATTGAGCGACTCGATCTGCTTCTTCTGCAGGAAGTCGTAGATGCCTCCGATGTGCTCGCGCACCTTGCCGCCGCCAAACTCATAGACCTTGTCCACCAGTCCGTCGAGGAAGTCGCGGTCGTGGCTGACGATGATGGCCGTGCCGTCAAAGTCGCGTATGGCTTGCTTGAGCACGTCCTTCGACTGCATGTCGAGATGGTTTGTCGGCTCGTCGAGGATGAGCAGGTTGACAGGCTCAAGTAGAAGCCTGATCATGGCCAGCCGGCTCCGCTCGCCGCCTGAGAGTACCTTGACGTATTTGTCTGCGGCCTCGCCGCCAAACATGAAGGCACCGAGGATGTCGCGTATCTTGAGGCGTATGTCGCCCTTGGCCACGCGGTCTATGGTGTCGAAGACGGTGATGTCGCCGTCGAGGAGCTGCGCCTGGTTTTGTGCAAAGTAGCCTATCTGCACGTTGTGCCCTATCTTCAGTGTGCCCTCGTAGTCGGTCTGTCCCATGATGCACTTGACAAGCGTGGACTTGCCCTCGCCGTTGTTGCCAACAAAGGCCACTTTCTCTCCGCGCTTGATGGTGAGGTCGACGTGGCTGAAGACAGGCTTGCTGTATGACTTGCTCACGTCGTCGCAGATGACGGGGTAGTCGCCGCTGCGCAGGCATGGCGGAAACTTCAGGCGGAGCGCGCTGGTGTCCACCTCGTCTATCTCTATGGGCACTATCTTCTCCAGCATCTTGATGCGCGACTGCACCTGGTTGCTCTTTGTCGGCTTGTAGCGGAAGGTCTCGATAAACTGTTTTATCTCGGCTATCTCCTTCTGCTGGTTCTCGTAGGCGCGTATCTGCTGCTCACGCCGTTCGTCGCGCAGCTTGACGTATTCGTCATACTTGACCTTGTAGTCGTTGATGTGTCGGCATGTTATCTCTATGGTGCGGTTGGTCACGTTGTTGATGAAGGCGCGGTCGTGGCTGACGAGGATGACAGCTCCCGCGCGTTGGGAGAGAAACTGCTCCAGCCACTGTATGGAGCCTATGTCGAGATGGTTTGTCGGCTCGTCGAGAAGGAGCAGGTCTGGCTTCTGCAAGAGAAGCTTGGCCAGCTCTATGCGCATGCGCCATCCTCCTGAAAACTCAGATGTGGGTCGGTTGAAGTCCTGCGGCTGGAAGCCGAGGCCCTGGAGCGTGCGCTCCAGTTCGGCGTGGTAGTTGGTGCCTCCCATGATGTTGAAGCGCTCGTTCTCGTGGGTGAAGCGCTCGATGAGCTGCATGTACGATTCCGACTCGTAGTCTGTGCGCGATGCTATCTCGCTGTTGAGCCTGTCCAGCCTCTCCTGCATCTCGGTGATGTGGGCGAATGCTGTCTCTGCCTCCTCCATCACGGTGCGGCTGTCCGTGAGCACCATGACCTGTGGCAGATAGCCTATGGTGATGTCTTTCTGCCGGGCCACCTGTCCGTAGGTGGGCTCTTGCAGGCCTGCGATGATTTTGAGCATGGTGCTCTTGCCCGCGCCGTTCTTGCCCACAAGGGCTATGCGGTCTTTGGGATTGACGACGAAGCTGGCGTCGAGGAAGAGTGGTGTGGCGGAGAATTCTACTCCGAGTTTTTCTATTGATACCATTGGGAAAAAGTCTTGTTCTATATGTTTTGAGTCTGGCGGCTGGCCGTGTGTGGCGCATGGGCGGATAGTGCCAGCCGCAAGGCTCATTGTTTATTACTGTTGCGCGATGTGGCTTCTGTGGATTGCCACTTTAGTGATTCAAAAGTCCACAGCGAATATGCTCATGTTGTTTTTCGGGCATTGCTTAATTGCTTCTTTTGCTTTTTGCCTTTTGTGAAAGGGCCAAACTCTATGGCTCTCTGCGGGCATGAGTGGTAGCAGCGTAGGCATCCGGTGCAGTAGTAATGCTGCCAGCGTATGTGTTGCCCGTCTGCCTCAATGTTGTGTGTGGGGCACTCCCTCACGCATTTTTTGCACAGGGTGCATGCTGAGGTGGTGCGGAAATACTTGTCTGTGACGAGAAGTCTGTTGAAGATCGGACGCAGCACATGTGTCTTGAGCCATGGCCAGTCTCCGCGTGTCACTCTGGTGACGTGCTCCTGCCTCATGATGCTGTCGGCTATGTGCGGCAGCATGGCCGTTGTCTGGCTCACCTTTCTGTTGGCGGCCTCGTCGCTGTCTGTGTCAAAGCCAGGCAGGCACACGTAGGTGTTGGGCATTGGCACGGAGAATGCTGCTTGCAGTCGGCCGTGTAGTGCCTTGTTGAGGATACGGTCAGCGTAGCCTATGTCGTCGCCGCATGTCATCACGCTGTATATGTACTGGCTGCTGGCAAGGCTGCTGGCGTTCATTGCGATGAAGTGCGCCACGATGTTGGGCACTCCCCATGCGTATACCGGAAAGACGATGCCTGTGTGGCGCTCACCGGCCGTGGCTTGCGTGTCGAGTGTGATCTCTGTGGAGTTCTCTCCGAGGAGTGTGGCCAGGTGCTGCGCCACATGCTTGCTGTTGCCTGTGCCTGAGAAGAAGTATATCATAGTTAGTCTGTCGATGGTAAGTGGGTGCCATGATTATATATATTGCCGATGAATATATATTATGTATATATATTGCCTATGATTATATATATATATTATGAGCGCCAGCTTGTGTGTGGTGTGTATGGCAGGGTGTCGGTCATTGCTTGCGCGGCTTCTGCAGCCTGAACACTCTTATGCCTGTCTGTCTCGTCTGCCTCTTCTGGTAGTCGTAGAATGTCTCGCTGCTGATGACCACCTTGCCATAGAGGCTGGACGCGTGCATGAGGTGCAGGCGTCCGCCCTGCCACACGGCTATGCCTATGTGCCGTGTGTCGAGGCCATCTCTGTCTGTGAGCATGGCCACGATGTCGCCGGTGTGCACATCCCCGAGGCTGCTGCTCTGGCTCCATCCCAGATTGCTCTTGGGTATGTAGCGGTATTGCTTGCCGTGGCAGTCCTGCTCCATCTTTCTTATGGTAGGCACATAGTCGGGATGTGACTTCAGCTGCTTGTAGGCTGCAGGGTGCGATGACATGTAGTTGATGCTGATGCGCTGTGTGGCTGTGAAGGCTCCCCAGGGAGCATGCTTTGGGGCTATGTCCCTGATGATGCCCAGTTGCTCGTTGTCGCTGGCCCACCATGTGAAATAGTGCAGCCGTGATGTGTAGTCGGTCATCTTGCCATGGCGGTAGCGCAGCGTGGAGAGGTTGCGGCAGAAGTCGGCGAAGGTGCGGCGCTCTTGCTGGTCGCACATGGCGAGGGCTGTGACTGTCTCGACGAATGTGGTGCAGTCCATTTGACGCAGATTGACGATGAGGTGCTCATGGTCTCCTTTTTCGAGAGTGTGGGCTACATAAGGCGTGCCTATGAAACGGCGCCCGAAGTAGAGCAGCGGTGGCGTGTCGCCGCGCTGTGTGGCAGCATCTCGTAGCAGCGTGGCCACCATCGCGCTGTCTGCTGTGGTGTATTCAGCCTCCTGCGCGTCGGTATGGTGGCAGGCTGCCGCAAGCAGTGCTGCCGCTATGATGCGCAGGGTGCGTTTGTATGTGTGGAGCATGTCTGTGATACTTGTTGATATTGCATATCTATGCAAAGTTACGCTTTTTTCTTCATCCGCAAGGATGTGGCTGTGGCTTTTTGTTCGTAATAGACCATTTTTTCGGGCATGAGTGCGCTAAGACAGATAATTTTTGTAACTTTGCATGATGTAACATGACAAGCTGTCTCTGGCGCTACTGTGTGCTGGCGCGCGTGCATCTGCTGTATATGTGAGCGTGCGTCTGCTGTATCGCATGCTGATTGTTATATGTGTGCAGCTGTTGTATGATTATGTGTATGGTATGCGGCGGAAGACAGATGGACAATGCTGGTGGCATAAGATAAACAAACAATACAATGAATCTGAAAAAAATTTTACCGATGGTTGCGATAATGATGGCAACTGGGGCTTCGGCCCAGACATCAGGTCTGAAGTTGGAGAACATGGACCTGAGCGTGAATCCAGGTGATGATTTCTACGAGTACGCGTGTGGCGGCTGGATGAAGAACAATCCGCTCAAGCCTGAGTATGCCCGTTTTGGCAGTTTCAACACACTCGATGAACTCAACAATGAGCGCATACGCGAGATCATAGAGACTATGGCTGGGCAGAAGAACGCAAAGGGCTCTATAGCCCAGAAGGTGGGCGACCTCTACACCATGTACATGGACTCTGTGAGACAGAACAAGGAGGGCGTGAAGCCGTTGCTGAAAGACCTGAAGAGGGTGGAGGCTGTGAAGGACAAGAAGCAGTATGTCTCTCTCGTCAACAAGATGAACTCGGAGGGCGTCTCTTTCGGCGAGCTCTGGGGCTATTACATTGATGCCGACATGATGGAGTCGACAAAGAACCTGCTTGAGATAGGACAGGGCGGCTACACCATCGACCGTGACTATTATGTGGAGGATGATGAGGCCAACAAGAAAATCCTTGATGCTTACCGCAAGCATGTGAAGAAGATGTTCATGCTTGTGGGCTATCCAGAGGCTAAGGCACAGGCGAAGATGGAGAATGTCATTGCGCTGGAGACACGCATGGCCAAGGCGGGCAAGCCTAATGTGGAGCTGCGCGACCCTGGAGCCAACTACAACAAGATGTCGTTCGCTGACTTTGTGAAGCAGTATGATGGCTTCGACTGGAAGGCTTACTTTGACAATCAGGGCATGACAGACATCGACTATCTGTCTGTTGGCCAGCCAAAGGCTCTCGCTGAGGCTATGCAGGTGCTGAAGGATGAGCCTGTGCAGGTGTTGAAGGACTGGATGCAGTGGGGCATCATAAATGGTGCTGCCAGCATCCTTGGCGATGAGATGTATGCTGAATACTTCGATTTCGAATACCGTGTCATGACAGGCGCCCAGCAGCCTAAGCCACGATGGAAGCGCAGCGTGAATGCTGTGAATGGCGTGCTTGGCGAGGCTGTGGGCCAGCTCTATGTGGAGAAATATTTCCCTGCTGCCAACAAGGAGCGCATGGAGAAGCTGGTGCGCAACCTGCAGAAGGCTCTCGGAGAGCGCATCGACGCTCAGGACTGGATGAGCGACTCTACCAAGGCCGCTGCCCATGAGAAGCTTGACGCTTTCTATGTGAAGATAGGCTATCCTGACAAGTGGCGCGACTATAGCAGCATGACTATAGACCCGTCCAAGTCGCTCTATGAGAACAGAAAGGAGATTGCCAAGTGGGCGCTGGCCGACATGGTGGAGAGAAAGTGGAAGAAGCCTGTGGACAACACTGAGTGGTTCATGAATCCGCAGACTGTCAATGCTTATTACAATCCTACTACCAACGAGATATGTTTCCCTGCCGGCATACTGCAGTATCCGTTCTTCGACATGAGCGCTGACGATGCCTTCAACTATGGTGCCATCGGCGTGGTCATCGGACACGAGATGTCGCACGGTTTCGATGACCAGGGAAGGCAGTTTGACAAGGATGGCAACTTCCGTGACTGGTGGGCCAATGGCGACGGAGAGAAGTACAACCAGCGCGCTCAGGTCATCAAGGACTTCTTCTCTGCCATCAAGGTGCTGCCAGACCTTAACGCTAATGGCGACCTGTGCTGCGGAGAGAATCTGGGTGATCACGGAGGCTTGAAGTTTGCTTACACAGCCTTCAAGAATGCCACCAAGGACAATCCGCTGCCTGTGAAGGATGGCTTCACGCCTGAGCAGCGTTTCTTCCTGGCATACGCCGGGGTGTGGGCGCAGAACATCACAGAGGCTGAGATACGCCGTCTCACAGTCATCGACCCTCACTCTCTCGGCAAGTGGAGAGTGGATGGCGCGCTTCCTCTGGTGGACGCCTGGTATGATGCCTTCCACATCACAGAGAAGGACAAGCTTTTCGTGCCGGCTGACAAGCGCGTGAAGATTTGGTAAAGGAGTGCCGCTCGCCGGCAAGCGCCGATAGCAATGCTGATGACTGAAAAAAAAGGAAAGAGGCGTGCCCTTTGTGGCGCGCCTCTTTCCTTTTAAGTAGGTGCTCATAATTATTTTTATATTTGGCGTGCTCTATCCCCGGGCTGATTTTTCTTCTGTTTGAAGGAACTATGCGGGCATAGTGACTGATAAACAGAAGGAAAATATGACCGAGAGAGAGTGCGACAAATATGAGAACGACGTACTTTGATACTATAAAATAATTTCCACCTGTACGGTTGGAAAACGTAGTAGATGCGGTGTCTCACCGCACAATTATGAATGGTGTTTAGCGTTTTACAACTATAAATAGTCAGAATGTTCTTGCTGCTGTGCGGTGAGACACCGCACCTACTACATTGAACATCATTTATTGATGATCAGAACTAACATTTCCAACCGTACAGGTGGAATAATTTTGAGCACCTACTTATTATAAAGGTCATTCCATTTGTGTAGGTTATCCACTTGCTTATTGGTCTATCCCTTGACCACGCTGGTGCCGAGGGCAAAGGCCTTTTCCATGTTTCCTGTAGTGTGGAAGATGTCAGCCTTGGCTGATATGTTGTCTACATAGTTCACTATCTGCGCCTCTGGAATGCATGGCACCACCGGACTGCCGTATTCCAGTTCGCCGTGATGTGCCAGGATGACATGCACGATGAAGTTGACCTCGCGCTTGTCTATGTCCAGTTTGCGGAGCTTGTTGTTCACATAGTTGGCAGACATGTATATGTGACCAAGCAGAAAGCCGTTCTCCTGCCTCTCGCCATCGACATTATACTCGCACACCTTGCCCCAGTCGTGGAAGAGGATGCCGATGATGCAGCGCTCTATCTTGATTTCGCCAGGATAGGGGTATACAGGATAGATGCCCTCAAGGAGATGGAGCATCTGGTAGGTGTGGTTGAGCAGTCCGCCGGGAAAGGCGTGGTGCACGCTTGTGGCAGCGGGATACTTGCTGTAGAGTGGAAACAGCTCGGCTGCCTGCTCCTCGATGAACGGGGTCAGTTTCTCGTCCTTGCAATAGGAGATGAGGCTCTTGAGGCAGCGGTCCCACTCCTCGCGCTTGATGGGGCGTGGCACGAGGTGGTAGAGCGGATGGCTCTCGTCAGGAAACTTGCCCACCATCATGTCCATGCTTGATGCCGACTTCTTTCCCTGGTTGTCGCGGATGCTGATGAAGGTGACGAGCTGGCCTACCTTTGGGCCGCTTGTCTTTGGCACGTCAAAGACGCAGATGTTTTCATTGCCGTCTTCGTTGGCCACCTTCAGGTTGACGTATGGGCTGTTGTTGCGCGCCACTGCATCCTGGCGGCTCAATACTATATACTCTTTGCTCATGATATAAAAAGTGTTGAGAATTTAATATGTGTCTTTGTTTGATTGGTGCAAAGATACATATTAAATTCTCAACATCGTTGTATGAGACTGCCTAAATGGCGTTAGCCTGCAATAAATGTGTGTTTCTTGAAATCTTATGACATGTGCGCGTTGCTTAGTGTCACTTCTTTATCTTGAGCACAGGCATGATGTTGTTGAGCTTCTTCGGGAGTCTCACTATGAGGGCGTCGGGCGTACGTGTGAAGCTGACCTTGCCATAGCCGAGAAGCTCTACAGCCTTGATGCTGGCAGGAAAGAGCTTGGAGCCTTCAGCAAGCGATTTTACGGTGAGTGTCCCGTCCTCTGGCCAGGCGAGGGCGCTGGCATAGAGGTGCTTTTCTGTCTGGGTGAAGCGAATCTCGCTGGAGCCAGCCGATGTGTAGGCACCGTCGTTGAAGCCCTGGGCGTTGATCTTGATGTCGGAGTCTGCTATAGGTCCCTCGCCGAATATTTTCCACGGGCGTGTCTTGAAGATGCTCTCGCCGTTGACCTTCATCCATGCTCCAAACTCCTTCATGATGGCTATCTCCTTCTCGTCGGGAGTGCCGTCGGCGCGGAGCGGCACAGAGAGAAGCATGTTGCCGTTCTTGCTCACTATGTCTACCAGCAGCTTTGCCACTGTGGCTGCGCTCTTGTAGGCGTTGTGCTCATAGATGCCTGTGTCGTAGTGCCAGCCGCCGATGCAGTTGCAGCATTGCCATGGCCTGTCTATTATCTTGTTTGGGGCACCGCGCTCCACATCCCACACGAGTGCTTTCTTTTGTTCGTCATCGAGAATCTTCCCGAACACCACAGCCTGGTTCTTGCCTTTGTGTGTGGCTGCGCTGTGGTTGTACATGTGTGCGGTTATCTTCATGCCGGCATCGCTGACAGGATAGAATGGCAGTACGGTCACGTCGAAGTAGATGAGGTCGGGCGAGTAGCGGTTGATGGCGTCGAGTGTGCGGTTGTAGAAGTTGGTCACATATTCCTGCGTTGGCAGGGAAGCTCCGTTCTCCCATCCCCATTGTGAGTGGATGGAGCCGTTGTCCCATGTGCGGTCGCTGAAGTCGTGGTCTTGTGCGTACAGCTTCTGCGGGTCGAGTCCTTTCCACCATTTCTCCGTCCCGTCGGCATTGGGCTTGAAGCCGTCTTCCTTGGTGAGCCATCCGTCATACTTCACGCCGCGCTTGTCACCTTTGAGGTCAAAGCGGCGTGAAGGCTCATACCATGTCCATGCGTGGTCGGCATGGAATGATATGCCGAAAGGTATGCCGGCTTTCTTTGCCGCCTTGGCCCATCCGTCGAGGATGTCCTTGTGCGGACCGATGTTCTGCGAGTTCCATTCCTGGTACTTGCTGTCCCACAGGTCGAAGTTGTCGTGGTGATTGCCAAGGGCGAAGAAGTATTGTGCCCCGCATTCCTCGTGGTAGAACCTGACCAGTTCGTCGGGTGTCCAGTGTTCTGCCTTGAAGAGGGGAAGGATGTCCTTGAATCCTACTTCTGATGGATGCCCGTAATGGGAACGGTGGTAGTCGTATTTGTATGTGCCTTCCATGTACATCTCGCGCGCCATCCAGTCGCCGCTGCCTTCCACGCATTGCGGGCCCCAGTGTGCCCAGATGCCAAACTTGGCGTCGCGAAACCATTCTGGCACCTGATATTGGCAGAGCGACTGCCAGTCGGGCGTGAAGGCTCCTGTGGCCATTGGCTCGTCTGCCTCGCTTACAGGTATCTTGTACTCTTGTGCATTCATGCCCATGAATGCCATGGCGCTTAGGGTAAGTAGTGTCTTTTTGATTGTTCTCATAGCATAAGTCTTGTCGTTAGTTATAAGTTAAGTGTATTGTTGAATAAGGTGTCATGCTGTGGCGCAGCCTTGTACACTTCTGCAGCGCATAGTGTGAGCATGGCTACGTCACATAATGGCAAAGTTATAAAAAACATGTCACATTCCAAAGTGAAAGCTTAAATATGGTGCTGAATATGTTGTTTTGTGGCAATATGTGGGTGAACTATGCGGAGAAAAAGCTATCTTTGTATTTCAAACAGGCAGCCAGTGAGCTTGTCGCATCGTGTGGCGTGATTGTTCGTTGACATGAAAAGCGCGATTAAATGGCCAACATGGTGAATAATGAATGGTGAAGGAAAATATGACCGAGAGAGAGTGCGACAAATATGGGAGCGGCCTAACTTGATACTATAAAATAATTTTGAACACCTACTTACACACAAGTAAATATAATGAGGAATAAGAAAATAGCCCTATGCATAGGACTGTCTCTCTCGCTTTGCATGCCATCCGTGGCACAGAAAGCCCAGGTGACGCGCTATGCGGTGACGGGACAATCCCGTCAGACGATAGATGGATTCGGTGCCAGCGATGCATGGAGCATGTGGCAGATAGGGGAGTGGGACGATTCGCTCCAGACCAAAGTGGCCGATTGGCTGTTCTCTGCCGACAAGGGCATAGCGCTCAGTGTGTGGCGCTTTAATGCTGGAGCTGGCAGCGCCACCCAGGGCGACTCGGCTCAGATAAACCGCGACACACGCACCGAGTATTTTGAGCGCCAGACAGGACAGCGGCGCTTTCTTCGTCTGGCCAAGGAACGTGGCGTGCCCACGTTCCTGGCTTTCTACAATTCACCGCCTGTGCATCTCACACAGAATGGGTTGGCTACCAACACTGGGCGTGGCGGCACGCTCAACCTGCGCGAGGATGCCTATGGCGATTACGCCGCATACATCGCAGACGTGCTGGAGAAGGCCAAGCAGGAGGACGGCATTGAGTTTGGCTATGTGTGTCCTGTCAATGAGCCTGATGGCCACTGGAACTGGCTGGGACCTAAGCAGGAAGGCAGTCCTGCCACCAACCGGGAGATAGCGCGCATTGCCCGTGTGCTCGATGCCGAACTGCAAAAAAGGCAACTCGCCACCAAGATTCTCATCAATGAGTCGAGCGACTTGCGCTGCATGCTTGGCGTGTATGAGGCCGACTGGCAAAGGGGCAATGAGATAGAGTGCTTCTGGAACCCCGACTCGGCCGATACCTATGTGGGCAATCTGAAGAGTGTGGCCAGCGTGATGGCAGGACACTCCTACTGGACCAACACCCCGGTGCTCTCTCCGTCCGACCCTGGCTATGATAGCATCGGACTGTATGGCTACCGCAGGCGGGTGGCTGAGGCTCTGAAGCGTGTGGGCAAAGACTTCTGGATGACGGAGTTGTGCATCATGGGCAACGACGAGGAGATACATGGCGGAGGAGGCTTCGACTTCTCCATGGAGGAAGCTCTCTATGTGGCGCGTGTGATGCACTACGACCTGACTGTGGCCAATGCGCGCTCATGGCAATGGTGGCGGGCTGCCGGAGGCAACTATAAGGACGGGCTCATACGCATGTATGTCAAAGGCGAGCGCCTCGGCCCTGGAAAGGGTGTGGCGGAGCGCAATATGGTGCGCGACTCCAAGCTGATGTGGACTCTCGGCAACTACTCCCGCTTTGTCAGGCCAGGAGCTGTGCGCTTCGATATGGAGGGAGAGATGTCAGCCAAGGGGCTGATGCTCTCTGCCTACAGGAATGTGGACGGCTGTGTGGCTGTAGTGGCTATAAACTATTCTGGCGAGGACCGCGTGGCCAATGTGGCTATGGATGCCTCTCTGAAGAAAGGAAAGGTGGCTGAGGCTTACAGAACATCAGACAAGGCAGGGGAAGACCTGAAGCATGTTGGCAAAGCCAATCTCAGAAAAGTGTCGCTCCCTGCACGCTCTGTGACAACACTCGTAGTGAGATAGCTCGCTGTCCATTGATGGCATAGCAAGGATGAGAGCGGCGCATTTGATGCTGTAAAATGATTTTGAACACCTACTTAATAAATTGAACTAAAGCAATGAAAGATTCTGTAATAATAGTGTCTGGCGGCATGGACTCGGTCACCATGCTCTACGAATACAAAGACTCCATAGCTCTTGGCATCTCTTTCGACTATGGAAGCAATCACAACGACAAGGAGATACCTCTGGCTAAGATGCATTGCGAGCGTCTCGGCATACCGCACATCACCATACCGCTCGCTTTCATGCACCAGTATTTCAAGTCGTCCCTGCTTGAAGGCGCCGATGCCATTCCTGAGGGACACTATGCGGCTGACAATATGGCTTCTACCGTGGTGCCGTTCCGCAACGGCATCATGCTGGCTGTGGCGTGCGGACTGGCTGAGAGCCGCGGACTGAAGAAGGTGATGATAGCCAATCATGGCGGCGACCATAACATCTATCCCGACTGCCGCGCTGAGTTCATCGATGCCATGAGCCGCGCCATGGTGTGCGGCACAGACACCAAGGTGGAGGTGTGCGCCCCATACACCAATATAAGCAAGGCTGACATAGCGCGCCATGGAAAGGCTCTCGGACTGGACTACAGCGAGACATGGTCGTGCTACAAGGGTGGCGACAAGCACTGCGGCAAGTGCGGCACGTGCATAGAGCGCAGGGAGGCACTGGCTGAGGCAGGCATAGACGACACTACAGAATATGCTTAGTGCAACTTCTGAAAAGGAAGTGATTGGCTGTTCATGACGACTTTTTTCTGCATATAGCTGCAAAAAAAAAGAAAAATGCTTTGCTGATACGCTAATTAAAACTATCTTTGCACAAAAATAATGATGAAATGACTACAAATGGTAACATAGCACTTCTAAGCCTACTCGCACTACGACTTACAAAGCCGCAGGTGGGAAAGGCGCGTGCATGCTATGCTGCATAAAGACATGACAACATAATTCAAACCTTTCTCACGGCAGTGGGGAAGGTTTGTTTTTTTATGTGGAAAAAGAGATGTCTTCGGTCATTGCCCTGAGAAAAAATAAAAACAAAACAATATGGCAGATAGATTATTTATCTTCGACACCACGCTCCGCGATGGCGAGCAGGTGCCTGGATGTCAGCTCAACACCGTAGAGAAGATTCAGGTGGCAAGGCAGCTGGAAGCTCTGGGCGTGGATGTCATTGAGGCCGGATTCCCAGTGTCCAGCCCCGGCGATTTCAACAGTGTGGTAGAAATATCCAAGGCTGTCACATGGCCTACCATCTGTGCGCTCACACGCGCCGTGGAGAAGGACATCGACGTGGCGGCTGAGGCTCTGAAGTATGCCAAGCACAAGCGCATTCATACAGGTATAGGCACTTCGCCTTCCCACATCAAGTATAAGTTCAATTCCACACCTGAGGAAATCATCGAGCGCGCCGTGGCTGCTGTCAAGTATGCCAAGAAGTATGTAGAGGATGTGGAGTTCTACGCTGAGGACGCAGGACGCACCGACAATGAGTATCTGGCGCGTGTCATCGACGCTGTGACAAAGGCTGGAGCCACTGTGTGCAACATTCCCGACACCACGGGCTTCCGCATCCCTAACGAGTATAACGAGAAGATTAAGTATCTGTATGAGCATGTCGACGCCTTTGCCGCTGGCAAGGCTATCCTCTCTACCCATTGCCACAACGACCTCGGCATGGCCACTGCCAACACGGTGGCTGGAGTGCTGGGCGGAGCTAGGCAGGTGGAGGTGACTATCAATGGCATCGGCGAGCGTGCGGGCAACACTTCGCTGGAGGAGGTGGTCATGATCTTCAAGACTCACCCCGACCTCGGCATCGAGACCAACATCAACACCACTAAGATATACCCGACAAGCCGCATGGTGTCAAGTCTGATGAACATGCCTGTGCAGCCCAACAAGGCCATCGTGGGAAAGAACGCGTTTGCGCACTCAAGCGGCATCCACCAAGACGGTGTCCTGAAGAACGCCTCTACCTACGAGATTATGGATCCTAAGGAGGTGGGCATCGACGACAATGCCATCGTGCTCACAGCGCGCTCTGGACGTGCTGCGCTGAAGCACCGCCTGCATGTGAACGGCGTGGAGGTAGAAGGCGAGAAGCTCGACAAGATATATGAGCAGTTCCTCAAGCTGGCCGACAAGAAGAAGGAGGTCACTGACGATGACGTGCTCGTGCTGGCTGGCGCCGACCGCTCCGAGACTCACGAGGTCAAGCTCGACTATCTCCAGGTCACTACAGGCATGGGAGTGAAGAGCGTGGCATCCATCGGACTGGCCATAGCGAAGGAGCACTTCGAGGCTGCTGCCACTGGCAACGGACCTGTGGATGCTGCCATCAAGGCGCTTAAGCAGATCATCAAGCGCGAGATGACTCTGAAGGAGTTTACCATACAGGCTATATCAAAGGGTTCGGACGATATGGGCAAGGTGCACATGCAGGTGGAGTATGACGGACATGTCTACTATGGCTTCGGAGCCAACACCGACATCGTCACAGCTTCTGTTGAGGCTTATATCGACTGCATCAACAAATTCAGGAAATAACTAAGATTCTATACTCTGCCACCGGATGGCCGGCAGCCCTTGGCCGCAAGGCCGGGGAAAGTTGCGGCATGAGACGGGGCAGCGCAAAAACAATACACAATGGGTAAAACATTATTTGACAAGATTTGGGACGCTCACGTGGTGCAGAACGTGGAGGATGGCCCTACACAATTATACATCGACCGCCTGTATGCGCACGAGGTCACTTCACCGCAGGCTTTCGACACGCTGCGCGACAAGGGCATCAAGGTGTTCCGTCCCGACCACGTCGTTGCTATGCCAGACCACAACACACCTTCCGACCAGCAGGAGCGCATCGATGATCCTGTGGGACGCAAGCAGGTGGAGACTCTCGCTGCCAACTGCGCTGAGTTTGGCATCAAGCACTTCGCCATGGGCACAAGGGACAACGGCATCATTCATGTGGTGGGACCAGAGAAGGCTCTCTCGCTCCCTGGCATGACTATCGTGTGCGGCGACTCGCACACTTCCACTCACGGTGCTGTCGGTGCCATAGCTATGGGCATCGGCACAAGTGAGGTGGCTCAGGTGCTCGCCTCGCAGTGCATCCTCCAGAGCAAGCCTAAGACCATGAGGATAAATATTGAGGGCACACTGCCTGAGTGCACCACAGCCAAGGACGTGGCTCTCTACATCATGGCGCAGATGACTACATCTGGTGCTACAGGATATGCCGTGGAGTATGCTGGTTCTGCTATACGCAACATGAGCATGGAGGGACGACTCACTCTGTCCAACCTCTCTATCGAGATGGGCTCTCGTGCCGGACTCATTGCTCCCGACGAGACTACATTCGCTTATCTCAAGGGACGCGAGTACGCTCCAAAGGGAGAGGCATGGGACAAGGCTGTGGAGGAGTGGAGGAAGCTCTTCTCTGATGCAGACGCTGTGTTTGACAAGGAGGTGACTTACCGCGCGGAGGACATAGCTCCACGCATCACCTACGGCACCAACCCTGGCGCGGGCATAGCCATCGACGAGTGCATACCTTCCACCGACGGCATGTCCGACACGGAGAAGGAGCAGTTCCTGGCTATGCTTGACTATATGCAGTTTGAGCCTGGACAGAAGCTGGAGGGCACTCCTGTCGATTACTGCTTCCTCGGAGCCTGCACCAACGGACGCATCGAGGACTTCCGCGCCTTTGCCTCTGTGGTGAAGGGCAAGAAGAAGGCCGACAGCGTGGTGGCATGGATAGTGCCTGGCTCATGGCGCGTGCGCCAGCAGATCGTTGACGAGGGCATCGACAAGATTCTTGAGGATGCTGGCTTCGAGCTGCGCCTGCCGTCGTGCTCAGCTTGTCTGGCCATGAACCCGGACAAGGTGCCTGCCGGCAAGCTCGCAATATCTACCAGCAACCGCAACTTTGTGGGACGTCAGGGACCAGGTGCGCGCACCATCCTGGCTTCACCACTCGTAGTAGCAGCAAGTGCCATCACTGGCGTAATCACTGACCCAAGAAAATTGTAAAAGAAAAACATGGCTAAAGAAAAATTCGACGTAATACAGTCTACTTGCATTCCTATTGCAATCGACAACAACAATACGGACAATATCATCCCCGCACGCTATCTGGCCTTCACTACACGCGACCCTAAGTTCTATGGCGAGGCTTTCATGCACGACTTGCGGTATGACGCTAATGGCGAGCCTGTGGCAGACTTCGTGATGAACAAGCCTGAGTATGCTGAGGCTCCACACAAGGGCGTGCACGAGATTATCATCGGCGGACAGAACTGGGGCTCTGGCTCCTCACGTGAGCATGCCGCATGGGCCATAGCTGGCTATGGCGTGCGTGTGGTCATCTCCAACTCTTTCGCTGACATCCATCGTAATAACCTGCTCAACTGCTTCGTGCTTCCTGTCATCGTCTCAAGAGACTTCCAGCTGGAGCTCTTCAAGACGGTTGAGGACAATCCGCAGGCCGAGGTGAGGGTGGATGTGCCCAACCAGACAGTGACTAATGTCTCTACAGGTCGCTCTGAGCATTTCGACATCAATTCCTACAAGAAGTATTGTCTGATGAATGCCTATGACGACATCGACTTCCTCCTCTCAAACACTGACAAGATTGAGGCTTACGAGGAGAAGGCTGGAAAATGATGCGCTTGCGTGCCTGTAGGCTCGCATGTGGCTGGCCAAGGGTATCTTATGGCAACAGCTTTTGATAAATGAAAAAAAAAGCAGGGTGACGCTGACAGGTCAGCGTCACCCTGCTTTTTTCTTGCTATTAAGTGACGGTGAAAAAATAAATTGGTATAATTTATGTCATAGTTTTTTGAGATAGTTTGAAGACATGAAGATGGAGCAATGCGAGTATTGCGGCTGATTGATGTTTTATATTTGAAGTCCTCTATCTTGAGGCAGCATTTTCATTTGTTTGATGCGGATATAGTAGTTGATAAGTAGGTGTTCAAAATTATTTTACAGTATCAAAGTACGATGCTCTCATATTTGCCACACTCTCTCTTGGTCATCTTTTCCTTCTGTTTATCAGTCACTATGCCCGCATAGCTCCATCAAACAGAAGGAAAATCTGCCTCAAGATAGAGCACGCCAAATATAAAAATAATTATGAACACCTACTTAAACAAAAATAAAAGATGGTTCTTTTCCGTCATGCCGATGCTTAATATATAAGGTGTAAACCGAAAAATATTATTCACCTTTCAAATGTAAGCATTATGGCAACAGTAAAAGTAAAGTTACGTGCATCTTCAGTGCCAGGAAAGGAAGGCACATTGTATTATCACCTCATCCACCAGCGCAATCTGCGCTGGATCTGCACCGACTATCATGTCTTTCCCGAGGAGTGGAACGACAGGAAGTCGGCAATCATTGTTTCTAATCGTACCGACCGACAGGCGCATCTGCAACTCATACAGTCGAAGATAGACTGGGAGATGCGCCAGATGCAGCGCATCATCCACGACAAGGAGGCGGATGGCATCCCTTATTCCATCGACGACATAGCCAGGGAAATCCTGCAACTGCCACCGAGCCAGAGCGTGTTTGCTTTCTTCCAGCAACAGATATCCAAGAAGGAGCAGATGCAGTGTGTCGGAACGAAAAACAACTATACCAGTGCTGCCAACCGCTTCATGGAGTTTCGTAACCATGAAGACCTTGCTTTTAATCAAATGACAGCCGATATGATGGAGATGTACCAGGCATGGCTATGGAACAGAGGCATCAGCCAAAACTCCGTGTCATTCTATCTGCGCACCCTCCGCACGCTCTACAACAAGGCGGTGGAAGCAGGGCAAGCTCCGCCAAACGACATCTTCACTCACGTACAGACAGCCAACGTGAGAACCGCCAAGCGAGCCATCTCCGTCAAGGACATTCGCAAGATAGAGAAGTTGGAGTTGTCAAGAGGTTCTTCACTTGATAAGGCACGCGACCTGTTCCTGCTCAGTTTCTATCTGCGAGGCATGGCATTCGTGGACATGGCATTCTTGAAAAAGAGCGACTTGAAGTGTGGGCTGGTGAGCTACAACCGTCGCAAGACCCATCAAAATCTCAACATCGAGTGGATGAAGCCCATGCAAGCCATCATTGACAAGTATGCCGAGCAGACCAAGGACTCACCCTATCTGTTGCCCATCCTGGCAGGCAAGGAGACCGCACCCTACACCGCATACAGAAAGGTGGAGTACAACACCAACTACAACTTGAAGAAAATCGGACAGATGATAGGCTTGAAGATACCGCTGACCACCTACGTGGCACGCCACACATGGGCAAGCATCGCCTTGCACATGAACATCCCGATAGCCGCCATCAGCGAGGGTATGGGCCACAACTCCTACAAGACCACACAGATATACTTGCAGTCGTTGGACGTGGCTACCATCAATGAAGCCAACGAGCGAATCATAAGGCAAGTACTTGCTGCAAAGTTTTAGGATATTTACAGTGCTTGAAAACAAATAAGTGACGGTGAAAAAATAATTCCACCTGTACGGTTGGAAATGTTAGTTCTGATCATCAATAAATGATGTTCAATGTAGTAGGTGCGGTGTCTCACCGCACAGCAGCAAGAACATTCTGACTATTTATAGTTGTAAAATGCTAAACACCATTCATAATTGTGCGGTGAGACACCATTCATAATTGTGCGGTGAGACACCGCACCTACTACGTTTTCCTACCGTACAGGTGGAATAATTTTGAGCACCTACTTATAAGTGCTTACCTTATATTGAGGATAATATGAGAGTTGTCCCTCTTCAACCTCTTCCGCCTCTATCACTTCGAGCAAAAAATGGCAGTAACATCACGGTGTTGTGGATGCTCTGCCAATAGTCTAAACTATTCGTATGATGATATTCTTGTCATTACTAACCTCGTTTTTAATCTTTCAGACAACCTATAGGAATAACATACACACCATCCTCACGTCGTATGGCATATTTGGTTGTGCCTGTAAGTATCATAAGAAACGATGGTGCTTTCATCTTCGTGGTGTCTATTTTAGAAGCAAGGAGTTTCAGATTCTTTGCTCCTTCTTCTATGTTTTTCTCACCACCTAATTTTATTTCAATTAGTCCATAGCTACCATTTCTCAAATGTAAGACCGCATCACACTCCAAACCATTACTGTCACGATAATGGTAGATAGAACCTTCCATTGCGTCGGCATAAACTCTTAAGTCTCTGACACACATTGACTCAAAGAACAGTCCCATAGTGTTAAGGTCGTTTATGAGGTCGTTGGGACCGACACCCAAAGCTGCGACTCCAATAGAAGGGTCGGAGAAATACCGAGTCTCCGAACTCCTTATAGCAGTCTTGCTCCGTAAGTTCGGATTCCATGCAAGAGAGTCTTCCAAAACAAATATTTTTTTCAACGCCTCAATATATGAGGCTATTGTAATACGGTTTGCAGAGACGGTATCGTTGTTCTCGATGTCCGCACAAATAGTGTTTACAGAGATTTGCGCACATTGGTTTCTTGCGATAGACCGCAGGATTCTTTTAGTTCTCTCGGCATCGCGCTTAACATTGTCGACACGAGATATATCATTGTTGACAACTGCTTCGTAATATCTATATGCCATATCCAATGCCACTTCTTTATTGATAGTTGTGGCTCTTGGCCATCCTCCACGGCAAATGAGCCATGCTATAGAATCTATATTCAGATTGTTTGTTCCGAAAACATCTGTGTTTGGATTGCTGAACAAATCGTTCAAACTGACTTCGCCAGTAGATTCTCCTGACTCATAAAGGCTCATAGTCCTCATTGTGAGCCATGCAAACCTGCCAGTGCCTGAATGGTGAATCTTGTTTGTATCGGCAGGAACAGCGGAGCCGGTGAAGATGAACTGTCCTTCTTCGTCTCTGTGGTCAACTTCAAATCGGGCGGCATCCCATAGCTGTGGAGCAAGTTGCCATTCGTCTATCAGGCGTGGTGTCGCACCTGCAAGAAGTTTCTTTGGGGAAAGACTTGCCAGTTCTACATTTTGCTCCATATATTATGGATCATCCATATATACGACACTTTTAGCCTGTTGTTCGGCTGTTGTTGTCTTGCCACACCACTTCGGGCCTTGTATGAGAACTGCGCCAACTCCCATAAGTCTTCGGCTTAACATTCTGTCTGCTATGCGAGGTCTGTATTGTTTCATATCCGTTGTTGTTTTGATTATGGTGCAAAGTTAGCAAAAACCGTTGAAATAGAATGGCTTTTAGCTTGCTTTTATACAATATATGGCATTTCTGTTGTACAACTTGCGGATGTTTTGTTATGCCAAATGTAGATATTTTATTAAGTAGGTGTTCATAATTATTTTTATATTTGCCATGCTCTATCTTGAGGCAGGTTTTTTCTTCTGTTTGAAGGATCTATGCGGGCATAGTGACTGATAAACAGAAGGAAAAGATGACCGAGAGAGAGTGTGGCAAATATTGGAGCGGCTTACTTTGATACTATAAAATAATTTTGAACACCTACTTATGCCATTTGTGGATTCTTTGCCGTCAATTTCATTCAAAGATACTGAATGTGGCTTGGATATTCCAACCGATAATCATGAAAGCGAGTTGTATGAGACTTATCAGTATGTAACCGCCATTCACAGTGATTGAAAACAAATAAAAAGTGGTGTATTCGCTAATAAATATTATAATATTCGTAATTATAATTGTTTTCTGATTGACGAACGGGAGGTTTTTATTCAGAATTCATGAGAGGATTGTAAAGATACAGCCACGTTTACACTTCCCGAAAATAATGAGGCAAAATATTTCGCTAGTATCACGCTTTCTTCTTATGAAAGCGTGAAAACAATGAGAACAAAAGCAAATCTGCCATTTGAGAATACATTTCACAGCAGATTTGCTAAACATTTGTGGAAATTTATTGAAGCCTCAAATATAATATGATGAAATATGATACAAAATTCAAAGAAAATCCGTATATTTGCACTAAAATCACGCTTTCATAAGAAGAGTGCGTGACGATGATACGATAATAATATAATAATGTGCAGGGCAGCAATGCCGGTACTCAAATATCAGAATACGGCTATGCACAACAAGAACGAATTAACTAAGCTGACGCGGCTATCATGTATGGTTGCAGCTAACGACATAAAGTAGAAAGAGGAGATGACGCAGGACTGCTTGGATTCACCTTCTACAGCCGACGTGAGCAAACGCTTACCAAAGGGCATCCACGTTATCGGGGCTGAAAGATTATCGGCTCCGAAAGTAGAAGGAATACCCCGACGTGAACGCATCAAGAAGAAGGAAGACCCTTCCACACTACCTACATCTTGGAGCTATCTCTTCATCCAGCACATGGCAGCAAAAACATTCCAGAAGTGGTTGGAAGCCTACAACGCAAATGAAAAGAATTCACCCAAGCAACCCTTTTTCATACATCAGTCGTTTCGGTATTACTACAAAAACAAGGAAAGCCAGCAAGGTGTAAAAAAAGAGCTGGAGCCATCTGTCAGCGGACTCGTCTTCTTGCAAGGCACGGTAAAAAGCATACAAACTTTTCTCGCGACTTATTTTCCGCAATATCATTTGGTCAAGGACCGTTGTCAAAACAGGCCTGCCTCCATCAGAGATTCCATCATGAGACCTTTCATGAATGTGATGAAGACACATCCAGAACAGGTGACATTTCTCCGTGACACTTTTGAGAGGTTTGCCAAAGACCATGTGAAACTGCGCGTCCTTACAGGACCATTCAAGGACTATGAAGGCTATATTGTCCGCATAGACCGTGACCGCCAACTCGTCTTCGACTTTGGAGGACTTGCCGTAGCTATCCGTGGCGTGCACAAGGAGGACTTTGAGGTGGTTGAGGAATAAGGAATGAACTTGATGATATATCTATCACCAAGTCCAAACACTGATCACTTACCCTCTATCCATCCGAACACGGCACGGGCGTCCAGGCAAGGACAAGCCTTGGGCGTAGTGCCTGGCAAGTCGTGATGCCCCACAATCTTCGCTTTCGGAAACAACTTATGCAGCTTATACAGCAATTCGATAATACGTTCAGTCTGTGCCTCGG
>CAKQRW010000003.1 GCA_934271655.1 uncultured Bacteroidaceae bacterium
GAGGGCATAGGAAATGGTGTTGCGGGACATGCGCAAGTCTTATACAAAAGGACAAAAAGGACAAAAAGGACAAACGGCCAAAATGCCAAGACATAGTAAAACTATACAAAATAAGTAATTTTGATGAATTATACAAGGAGATGTCAATTGTCCTTTTGTCCTTTTTGTCCTTTTGTCCTTTTGTCCTTTTTGGGGCAAGACATATTGCAGATGTAGCGACGGCAATGAGGAGTCTGATTCATCAGACAGTTTGCTGTGTCTGTAAAGCCTGATGGTCGAGCATTGCAACATTCGTCACATATTGACTGTTGATGACTTGGCGCGCATATTGTCTCGCCCTGTTTTTCAGACCTTGCAATACACTGTGCTTTGCGCATACGGCATTCTAAGGCTTGCATGTCCTTATACTAAGGTTAGTGTATCGTTATCCTGCACTTTGCGCATCGTTATCCTAAGGTTTGTGCATCGTTGTATTTACAGCATATTCATCAGTAGCCCAACCGGGAAAATCCGCTGACCCATTAAAATAATTATGGGTGCCCACTTAAAAAATCACGGCAAGAGAGGCATTGCATGCTCACTCTTGCCGTGATTGTCAAAAAAGTATGTTAAGATTATGTTTTCCAGTCCTTATCATTCGCTGTAATCCAGATACCAGTCAGCTTCCTTCTCGCCACCAGATGTGATCCATGAGGCGAAGCGCTTGTAAAAGCCGTCTATGCGCACGCCTTCATTGGCAGGAACATAATGGTGCACAGGCAAACTGATAGCAAATGGGAACTTGCCGTCAGCATCGACATACCAGGCATCCTTGCCAGTCAGACTGAGAGATGCGTCAATCTTGCTTGTGCCCTTGTGCTTTGGCAAGTGCACCTCTGCCCTCTTTTCAGCTCCGGCCTTATATTGTGGGATGACGTAAGGATTGATGTCCTCAGAAAAGTTCTTCTTTGACAGTCCGCTGAACTTACGTGTCACGACGAACGTCTTGCCCTTGTCAGCGTTAGTGTTCTTGCTCACTATGACGCTGTTGGTCTCAGGCTCTATCGTCATGCCAGGACATTCGATGCTGGTGCATGCTGTGCTGTAGACTACCGCAAAAGCATTGGTGTATGTAGCAGAGCCAGCAGGCTGTATAGGAGTGAACTCATCCACGATTTCCGTGATGTTATTGCTGTTGCTGCCGAAAGTGACGGCACGCTTATGGCTGATGATGACATCATTAAGGTCATAGTCACCACCTTTTGGCCATATATCCTCAAAAGCATACGACTTATACGTGGTCTCTGTAGCATATATCTCTCCCTTCTCAGGCTCCACAACAGGACGCTCAGGATCTTGTATGGCAAAGTTAGGATCAGCGTCAATAGTGAACATCACGTCGTCATAGCTCTTGTCATCGTTTCCGTCCTCAAGTCCGTAGACCACGGTACCATCACTCTTCATGGTCACAGAGATAAAACGCTTTGTTTGTCCTGCATTCCACTCATTGTTAGAGTAATAGAAAGGACACGAAGTATTGATATGGCAATAGTCGCGGCTGTATGCGTCCTTAATCCAGAAGCCGTCGGCTATGACAAAATATCCGATGGTGTATCCTGCGGGAAACTCCTTCTGCATCTTGCCAGTCTCCGGATTTTTGAAAAGGAGCTGAGTGCGGAGGTTCTTCGCACCATTAGCTGCGTACGACTGCAGAGGAGCATATGCGTAGTACTCCATGTTCATGCTATGTGTAGTGTTAGCGTATGGATGGTCATATGCGAACGAGGCGTTAGGCAGGATGATGTATTTCTCCACATTGTCAGGACTGGCTGGTGCCTCTCCCGTCTTGTAGTAATAGTATCCCAGCACATTGCGGTAGTGCGCGCGCTCATGTACAAAAGTGAGATAGACTTGAGCGTTCTCCACAGTCTTCACCGTTCCGTCGGCATCCTGATAAGCCTTGGCTATCGTGGTGTTGACGTGCTTGGTGTCACGTGTCAAACTGCTGTTGTCCAGACCGTTTGGCTTAGTAGCATTATTTCCCCACAGCGTTTTCTTTATCTCTGTAAGCACATTAGGGTTGACCTTGCCGTCGCTGAAGATGCTGGCGTTCCATGTGTAGTCTATCTTTCCGTGGCTATACTTACTGTAAGTGCCATCCCAGTTGTCATACTTCACTATCGTGTACAACTTCTTCGAAGCGTCCACCTGGTGGCAGTCCAGTTCACCGTCAGCCGCGCGTGTGGCGCGTTGGCGACTTACAGATGAAGATGACGCGTCGGTAATGTCCACGGCGACCTCTCCATTCACCACCCTTGCCACACTGACAGCAGGCACGCCAAACGCCTCCACCTTAATCCATACGGAGTCAGCATAAGCAGGCAGAGAAGCCTTGCCCTGGTAGCATCCGCTGGCATCAGTAAAGACGCGGAAAGCAGCCTCATCGCCATCCTCATCGCCAGCAGATTCGTCAAGATAGACAGACACGAGCGAGTTGGCAGCAACTGCGCTATAGTTAAGATTGAATTTCACTTCCTTAGTCGTTGAGAAGTCGAAATACTCAGACTCTAATTTCTTTGGCGCATAGTCTGTAGAGATACCATCATCATCGACATCGCTACATGAGCTTAGCCCCATTGCGCCTATCATCATGACAGGCAACGCATAAACATACACTCTCTTCATAATCAGCAGTTAATTATTAATAGTTATTTGTCTTTTTTCCTATATCCTATCTTTGATACATTTTAGCAACACCTAAAAAGAATCTTTATATGCATTTGTGTTTAATGTAACTTTTCGACGGCAAAGGTAATACTTTTTCTTTTTCTGTACAATACGAGAGTGTTTTTTTTACCATTTTGTATATAAAAAAGTGCAGACAAGCGACAAATAGCCTGCTTTCCTGCACTTTTATATAATCGTAAAAAACGGAACGACCTTCTAAAGCCGCAAAAACGGAACGTCATTCCTGCAAGTTATGCAAACAGAACGATCCAGCATGAGCTGTCCGTCTCAGTCCACCAGCACCACCGTGACACCTCGCGCCGCCTGAGCTCCCATCACAAGAGCCTGCTCAATGTCTGCAGTCTTCGAGGGTCCGCTGATAAAGGTGCCGAAATTGTATTGCGAGTTCATCTCTATGCGGTCGTAGGCCTCGTGCATATTGTCCACCACATTGCTCTTGCGGAGCACTATGACCAGACACTCAG
The DNA here is from genome assembly GCA_934271655.1 of uncultured Bacteroidaceae bacterium. GTDB lineage: Bacteria > Bacteroidota > Bacteroidia > Bacteroidales > Bacteroidaceae > Minthosoma. The sequence goes on from CAKQRW010000003.1 coordinate 3,192, forward strand.
AGATGAAGAGCATAGCCTTCTCCTTCATCGACTGCGGAATCCACACGCAGCCATTCTCCGCCACGCCAAGACTGCCGCACACCACGCCCACGTCGACGCCGTTGAGGTCGCTGGCCTCCGCCACCGTGTCAGGGTTTCTCAGTTCATAGCCATCATCCGCAGACTTGCCCAGGGTAAATTCTGGCACGTTGCTGGCAAAGACCCTTGCCTCAGGATAAGCCTTACGCACCAGGCCATTAAGGTCATCTCCCAAATCTGCCATAATGACATTGCCCCCCACCGACTTAGTCATCTCGACAAACTGCTGCAGCGTGTCAGCATATCCGATGCCATGGATGCGCATGTCTGGCATGTCATATTCCACGTGCGTGTTGGCACGCAGCTTTGCTATCAATTCTTCTTTCTTCATTTCACTTTACCCTCCTTCCATAATTGGTGGAACGATTTCTTTGCAAACAGAGGCATCGAGTGTCCGATTCCCCAAGCGTTGACGCTGTCAATATGCGTCCAGCTCTCTGGCACCCAGTTTATCACAGGCGCAAGGCGCAGAGCCGAGGTGTAGAGCACAGGATGGTCAAACAGCACCTTCATGCCCGTCGACATGGCCTTCTTCACAGGGTCGGCCTTGCCCAGGCTCTCCAGCTGCTGCCTCCACAAGTAAATCTGCGATCCCGGCCCCACCATAGACGGGCACACGTTGTCGCACGACAGACACAGCGAGCAAGCCGAAGCGTTGTCGCTATATCGCTGCGGGTCGCGCAGCATGCCGAGATTGACCCCTATAGGCCCAGGAATAAAATATGTGTAGCTGTATCCTCCCGAACGACGATAGACAGGACACGTGTTCATGCAGGCTCCGCAACGTATGCACTTGAGCGTCTGCATGTGCTCAGGGTTTGCGAGAATGTCACTCCTTCCATTATCCACCATCACCACATGCATCTCCGCTCCAGGGCGCGCCTGTCTGAAATGCGACGTGAAGGTAGTGGTGGGCTGTCCTGTGCCGCAACGGCACAGCAGCCTCTGAAACACAGCAAGCGACTTATAGTCGGGCACCAGTTTCTCCAGTCCCATGGCCACGATGTGCAACTTAGGCATAGAGGTGCTCATGTCGGCGTTGCCCTCATTGGTGCACACCACACAGTCGCCCGTTGCAGCCACACCAAAGTTGCAGCCAGTCATGCCGGCGCCAGCCTCCATAAACTCCTGGCGCAGGTGATGACGAGCACACCTAGTCAGATATGTCGGGTCGTAGTTGCCCTTCTCCTTCGAGATGCCCTTCTCCTCAAACATACGTCCCACCTCCTCACGCTTCAGATGGATGGCAGGCATGACGATATGGCTTGGCTTCTGGCCGAGCAACTGTATGATTCTCTCCCCGAGGTCAGTCTCCACCACGTCTATGCCATGGCTCTCCAGATATGGATTCATCTCACACTCCTCCGTGAGCATCGACTTAGACTTCACCATCTTCTTCACTCCGTGTTCATTGAGGATGGCAAGCACTATCTCGTTGAACTCCTGCGCATCCTTGGCAAAGTGCACCTTCACTCCCCTGCTCTCCAGATTGCTGGCAAACATATCCACATACTTGGCCAGATGTGTGATGGTGTGCAACTTTATCTGCGATGCATGCTCCCTCAGGCTCTCCCATTCAGGCAACTCATGCGCCATCTTGTCTCTCTTCTGCCTGACAGCCCAGAAAGTGGCGTCGTGCCATGCAGTTTTCTTCACATCCTTTGTAAACAGCGATGCTCTTCTCGAATGTTCCGTACTCATAGTCCTGCAGCTAATATTTCTACAACGTGAATAAACTTGACGTTCATTTTCTCTTTTCTGGCTATGCCCGCCATGTGCATAAGGCACGAGGAGTCGGGCCCAGTGACATACTCAGCCCCTGTAGCCATGTGCCGCCTTATCTTGTCCTCGCCCATGCGTGTGGACACGGCCGGCTCCTCGATGGAGAACATTCCGCCGAAGCCGCAGCACTCGTCAGGCCGCTCTGGCTCACGGACGGTGATGCCATCCACCATCTGCAGGAGGTCGACAATCTTGTTGAACGGCGGCACATTGCGCTCTGATGGCGACGAAAGGCCCAGTTCCCTCACTCCGTGGCAACTGTTGTGCACGCTCACCACATGCGGGAACCGTCCTGGCACGTGGTCTACCTTCAGCACATCATGCAGAAACTCCACCACATCCATAATTTTCCGTGAAGACACACACTCATGCTTTCCCTTCAGAATCTGAGGATAATACACTCTCACATAAGCTGCACACGAGGCCGACGGCGCCACAATATAGTCGTAGCCCGCAAACAGAGCATCGAAGCCTTCCACAAGTTTCTCCGACTTGTCCTGGAAGCCCGCGTTGGCCATTGGCTGTCCGCAGCAAGTCTGCTTCTCCGGATACCCCACCTCGACTCCATAATGTCTGAGCAGCCTGTATGTAGCGACGCCAGCCTCTGGATAGAGCGCGTCCACATAACAAGGAACAAACAATCCTACTCTCATTATTGTTTTGACGTGTAATTTTAAGTTTTAAAATAATAAATGTCCAGCCTGCCTACAGCACATCTGCATATGCCGCCGACTGGCTCAATCAACCAAATTCATTCTTTGCAATACAAAATTAGCCATTATTCAGCATATAAAATAAATGAAGGAAACAGTTTTTTGTCTGTCTCCTTCACATTTAAAGCACATTTAACGCTCTGCCCCTTTCTTTTGCAAACAAGATGTTGCAAACTTCGGGAAAAAGCGTTGCAGACTTAGTGTCCCAGCTTTCCAGCCTGGGCACAAGACATGCGAATATCACATCTCATCTTCTATTAAGTAGGTGTTCATAATTATTTTTATATTTAGCGTGCTCTATCCCCGGGCAGATTTTCCTTCTGTTTGATGGAGCTATGCGGGCATAGTGACTGATAAACAGAAGGAAAATATGACCGAGAGAGAGTGCGACAAATATGAGAACGACGTACTTTGATACTATAAAATAATTTTGAGCACCTACTTATCACCTTAATAAGCCTTTAACAGGCTTCTGGTGCGTAGTTACAGCATTTTCAGGAATGCGGCATTTCAAAAAAGGAGTCGCAGATAGACTTTTAAAGAACAATCGTTCTTTTATATCACATCTATTGATTACTTTTGTATCCGAAACAAGAACAAAAGACATTATCAAAGCATGAAAGCCATAAAAAAAAGCACTTTCAACAACGACATGCGTAAAGGCTATCCCGAACTACGCTCAGCCCAGGAAGCCAGTCTGTCGCTCACCACACTTAGCGAATGGAGGGGAGAACAGCAGGTGGTAGACTACGGAGCCATCATAATATGCCGCAGCGGAGAGGCCGTCATCAACATCAACTTCAAGGAATGGAAGCTGCACAGAGACGCCGTCATTACCATCTTCCCCAATGACGTGGTCACGCTGCGAGTGGCAGGCGCGCCCTCCCGGCCCGAGTCTGGCGCTAACGAAGGGAGCATAACAACCGAAGAAAGCCACGGCAATGAGGAGTTCCTTGTAGAGATGCTCAAATATGACGCCTCGCTGCTACGCGAGGCCAGCCTGCAACTGGAACAGACCGTCTACTCCTCGCTGCGGCAAGACAGGTGCCGGCAAGACATACCCACCGTGACCAACATCATCAACTGTATGTTCCAGTTGCTCAGAGTCTATTTCGAGCAGTCGGAATGCACCTGCATAGCCCAGCTGGTGCTCTGCCAGCTCAAAGCCTTCTTCATAGGCTTCCACGAATACATGCAGCGCGCGCCGCTCCCCATGCCCGACGAGGTGAAGTCATACAGGGTGCGCGAGCTCTTCAACATCTTCATGCGGCTGATGGAGCGCGACTACAAGACATCAAGAGACGTGAACTACTATGCGCAGCAGATGAGCATCACCCCGAAGTATCTCACCAACATCGTGAAGCAGGTGACAGGCCACACACCCAAAAGCATAATAGACCAATACACCGTGCTGCAGATCAAGATAGCGCTCCACCGCAGTCAGCAGAGCATTAAGGAGATAGCATGGGAATACAGATTTCCCGACGCGAGCTTTTTCTGCAGGTATTTCAAGAAGCACACAGGAATGACCCCACAACAGGCCAGAAGGGTCTGAGAGGCTGGACACACCTTAACACAATCGTAACATATCTGTCAAACGGCTGTAACAAAAACACAATACCTTTGCACCGTATTCTAAAAACATTACAGAGATATGACAGAAACGATTTTCCTGGGAATAGTGGTATTCCTCTGCATGCTCGCCATCTTCGACCTGGTGGTGGGTGTCAGCAACGACGCAGTCAACTTCATCAACTCCGCCATCGGAACGAAAGCTGCATCCTTCAAGGTCATCATCGCCATCGCCGCCATCGGAGTGTTTGCCGGAGCAGCCACCTCCAACGGCATGATGGATGTGGCGCGCCACGGCATCTTCACCCCAGAGTATTTCTCATTCTACGAGGTGATGTGCATCTTCCTCGCCGTCATGGTCACGGACGTGGTGCTGCTTGATGTGTTCAACACTCTCGGCATGCCAACCTCCACCACCGTGTCCATGGTCTTCGAGCTGCTGGGAGGAGCCTTTGCCCTTGCACTGCTCAAGATGGCGCATGGTGCCACAAGTCAGGATGGAGCGCTGCTCAACCTGGGCGACCTGCTCAACACCGACAAGGCTCTGTCCGTCATTCTTGCCATCTTCCTTTCCGTGGCAGTGGCATTCGTCTTCGGAACAATAGTGATGTGGGTCTCACGCCTCGTCTTCTCTTTCGTGAAGCCCAACAACCGATCGCTGAAGACAGTACTCTTCGGCGGACTCTCCGCCACAGCCATCATATGGTTCCTGCTCATCAACGGACTCAAGAGCGCATCGTTCATGACAGCTGATGTCAAAGAAGCCATCAACGACAACACGGTCCTCGTGCTGCTCATCTGCTTCGCGGCCTCATCGGCCATCATGGCCCTGCTCAGCCTCATGAAGGTGAATATCCTCAAGACTGTGGTGCTGCTTGGCACTTTCGCCCTTGCCATGGCTTTTGCCGGCAATGACCTTGTCAACTTCGTCGGCGTGCCGCTCACAGGCCTCGACGCCTTCAACGACTACTCTGCCAACGGAACAGGCAATCCCGATGCCTTCATGATGAAGTCGCTGCAGGAGAGCGCCCAGACACCTATTATATACCTGCTCTCTGCCGGACTCATCATGGTGCTTTCACTCATCTTCTCAAAGAAAGCTCAGAATGTGGTGAAGACCAGCGTAGACCTCAGCCGCCAGGATGAAGGCGACGAGATGTTCGGCTCTTCAGCCATAGCGCGCTCGCTTGTGCGCAGCATCACACAGGTGTCTGCCGCTATATGCGCCACCGTGCCAGAACCTGTAGCCAACTTCGTCAACAAGCGTTTCAAGCGCGAAGACCTCCAGCTTGAGGAAGGCGCAGCCTTCGACACCGTGCGCGCCTCAGTCAACCTGGTGCTGGCAGGACTGCTCGTAGCTCTCGGCACCACGCTCAAGTTGCCACTCTCAACCACATACGTCACCTTCATGGTAGCCATGGGCGCGTCACTTGCCGACCGCGCATGGAGCCGCGAGAGCGCCGTGTTCCGCGTCACAGGCGTGCTCAGCGTCATTGGCGGATGGTTCATCACAGCCGGCGTGGCTTTCTTCATCTGCTTCATTGTCACCACCATCATGTTCTACGGCAGCTACATAGCCATGGCCATTGCCATCGCTGTAGCCATCTTCATCCTTGTGCGCAACAACATCATCTACGCCAAGAAAAAGACACAGGCAGAAGACTCGCTCTTCGACCAGATCATGCACTCACGCTCCAAGCAAGAGATATGGCAACTGCTTTGCGACCACATACGCACAGGCAACGCAGCCCGGCTCCAGTTTGTTATCAACGCCTACCGCTGCGCCACAGACTCCTTTGTCAACGAGAGCTACCGCCCTCTCAAGAAAGGCTCTTCTCTCATAGACGATGAGCGCACACGGCTGAAGCGCCAGCGCCGCCGCGAGATTGTGGCCATGCGCAAGCTCGACCCCATCACCGTCATACAGCGCAACACATGGTATTTCCTCGGCATCAACTCATGCCAGCAGATGCTCTACTGCCTGAAGCGCATCAACGATCCTATACGTGAGCATGTGGGCAACCACTTCAATCCGCTGCCTGCAAGCGACAGAGAGAAATTCATCAACATGCGCGACACAGTCATCGCCATGTACGAGAAGGCTCTGAACATGCTTGAGTCGGGCGACTATTCCAACGCCGAGCATCTGCGTAACGAGTGCACCAACGTGCAGAACCAGCTCTCCACCGACCGCAAGCTGGTGCTCGACTGCCTCACTCCCGCCAACATCAACAGCGCAGACGGCAGCTCAAGCCAGCAGAGCATCAACACACTGCTGCTCACCGTGCACATCCTCCAAGAGTCGCAAGAGCTTGTGGGAAGTCTCCGACACATGCTGAGAGGCATGAACAAGTTCGCCACAACAGACAACAACTAATGACAGCGCAACAACTAATGACAGCTCACTCATGATGAAGTTTTCACACACAGGGGCAACTGCATCACAGCTATTCATGGGGCTTTTATAACAATAAGTAGGTGTTCAAAATTATTTTATAGTATCAAGGTAGACCGCTCCCATATTTGTAGCACTCCCTCTTGGTCATCTTTTCCTTCTGCTTATCAGTCACTATGCCCGCATAGTTCCTTCAAACAGAAGAAAAATCTGCCCGGGGATAGAGCACGCCAAATATAAAAATAATTATGGGCACCTACTTACAAAAAGAATCACTAAATGAAAAATTCAACCAAAAATGCGCCAACTGTGGAGAGAGACATCAGCTGGATGTATTTCAACCACCGCATTCTTCAAGAGGCACAGCGCAACGATGTGCCGCTGCTTGAGCGTCTCTCCTTTCTCGGCATATACAGCAACAACCTTGACGAGTTCTTCAGCGTGCGCATAGCCACACTGAGCCGCATAGCCGAGATGGAAGGCAAAGGCACATCGAAAGATACCGCCAAGCACGCCCAGCATGTGCTGCATGAGATAAACAAGCTCAACACGGCCTACATAAAGGAATTCACCCACGCTACAACAGATGTGATGAAATCGCTCGAAGACGAAGGAATAAACATCATTAACGACGAGCAAGTCAACGACAGTCAGCGTGAGTTCATACGGCAGTTTTTCCTGAACAGCCTCTATGGCACCACACTTCCAGTATGGCTCAACGCCATAGACCAGATCGTCACCGAAGAGGACGACTCCATCTATCTCGCCATCAGGCTCAGCGTCACAGCCCCACAGCGTGACGAGACGGCCTCACGCCCGAAGCGCATCAAGAAAGACTATGCTCTGCTGAAGATGCCCGTCAAGCAGTTCGGCCGTTTTCTCCGGCTGCCCGACGAAGACGGCAAAGTCTACCTCATGTGGATTGACGACGTGGTGCGCTTCTGCCTGAAATGGATCTTTGCAGGCACCGACCACACACACTTCGAGGCCTACGCCTTCAAGTTTACCAAAGATGCTGAGATGGAGATTGACAACGACATGGAAGACAGCAAGCTGCAGAAGGTGCAGAAAGGTGTCAAGAGCCGCAAGAAAGGCGCGCCGCTGCGTGTTATCTATGATAAAGACATACCCAAAGACCTGCTGAAGATTCTCAAGGAGAAGCTTAATCTTGACAAGCTCGACAGCATCCTTCCATCAGGACGCTACCACAATCACAAAGACTTCCTCTCCTTCCCAGACTGCGGGCGCAAAGACCTGAAATATAGTCCACAGCCATCATTGCAGCTGCCGCAGTTCTCTGGCGACGAGAGCGTCTTCGATGTGATACGCCGCGAGGACCAGTTCATCCACGTGCCTTACCACAGCTTCGATGCCTACCTGCGTTTTCTCCACGAGGCCGCTCTCAACCCCGACGTAAGGGAGATAAAGACCACACTCTACCGCCTTGCTAAAGACTCCAAGGTCATAGCCAGCCTCATCATGGCGGCCAAGAACAAGAAGAAGGTGACCGTGGTCATAGAACTCCTGGCGCGCTTTGACGAGGCGAGCAACATCAAGTGGAGCGAGAAACTGCGAGAGGCTGGAGTCAACGTGGTCTACGGCATTGACGGCCTGAAGATACATTCCAAAATAACCCATGTGGTGACACGATTCGGCAACTACGCCGTCATCGGCACAGGCAACTTCCACGAAGGCAATGCCCGTGTCTACACCGACTGCATGCTCTTCACCGCCGCACGCCCCATAGTGAAAGAGGTAGAGAAGGTGTTCAAGTTCATCACGGCTCCATTTTTGCCCACAAAGTTCAATGAGCTGCTTGTGTCGCCCAACTCCATGAAGCCCCAGTTGCTGCGTCTCATCAACACAGAGATACAGAACCACCGTCTTGGACGTCCTTCATACATACGCATGAAGATCAACAACCTCACAGACCCCGACATGGTAGCTGCTCTCTATAAGGCAGGCAGCGAAGGTGTGCCTGTAGACATCCTCTGCCGTGGCAACTGTGCGCTGCGTACAGGCCTGAAGGGAGTGAGCGAATCCATACATGTCAAAGGCATCATCGACCGCTACCTGGAACATGCCCGCATACTCATCTTCTGCAATGGCGGTGACGAGAGATGCTACATAGGCAGCGCCGACTGGATGCCGCGCAATCTCGACAACCGCATAGAAGTGATGACACCTGTCTACAACGAGCGCATCAAGCACGAGATGAACATTATCATAGACTATGGACTGAAAGACAACATGCAGGCCCGCATCGTCTGCGGCACAGGGCATGACGTGCTTCCAGCACTCACAGCATCCGACACTCCATTCCGCTCTCAGGCAGCCCTCTACCAGCACTACAAGGCGCAAATTGAACAAGAGAAAGGTCAAGCGGAAGAAAAAGGCCAAGAGCAAGAAATAGAAAATGTGGAGAAGGAGGACCAAGCGGAAGAAGACACTCCAAAAAAAGGACAAAGCATAGCCTGAAAAAACATAGTCTGAGAAAATAGACCAGACATCGTCCGAAAAGACATCATCATGTATAGTCTGGCTCCGTCAGGCATCTCGGACTACTCAAGTCTGCCGTCCCACTTCCATTCCTCCAGCCTCTCACCAACAGAAAAAAACATCAAAGATGAAAGACAACGAAACACAAGACAAAAAGACCGCGCTCAATCTCGCAGCCATCGACATAGGCTCAAACGCTGCACGCATACTCATCAAGAGCGTCGAAGCCACACCAGAGGGCCTCAACTCATGCAAGCTCCAGTTTCTCCGCATCCCCATCCGCCTCGGCATGGACGTGTTCAGCAAAGGCATGATAGGCGACAAGCGAGAGAAGATGCTGCTGCGCACCATGAAGATATTTCGCCAGCTCATGATACTCTACAACGTGGACGACTACCGCATATGCGCCACATCAGCCTTTCGCGACGCTGAGAACAGCAAAAAGATACTTAAGTATGTCAAGTCGCGCACCCGTCTCGACATAGAGGTAATCACCGGCACAGAAGAGGCACGCATCATACGCGACAACTGCCCGTCTACCGGCAATGCGCTCTACATGGATGTGGGCGGTGGCTCCACCGAACTCTCCCTAGTGCGCGACGGCAAACTTGCCGACATTCGTTCCTTCAACATAGGCACCATACGCCTGCTCAACGAGCAGATAACGCCAGATGACTGGAACAAGATGCTGAACCAGGTGCAAGACATGACCCGTGGCATTGACAACATCTCCATCATAGGCTCTGGCGGCAACATCAACAAGCTCTACCGCCTCATCCACAAGAGCAACAAGAAGAAGAACGAGGTGGCCACTGAAGACCTGCGCAAGATGTTCACGCAACTCTCACAACTGTCACTGCAAGAACGCATGGACAAGTTTGGACTCAGCATCAACCGTGCCGATGTCATTGTGCCTGCTGCCCAGCTCTTCATAATGGTGGCAGGCATAGTGAAAGCCTCATCCATCCGTGTGCCCAATGTAGGACTGGTCGACGGCATCATCAACGAACTGGCCAAGAAGAACCTTGCTGTCAGGGACGAGCCAGATGACAATGAAGAGGTGGAGGAACAATAGTCCAAACACACTCCATATGATAAAATAAGTAGGTGCTCATAATTATTTTTATATTTGGAGTGCTCTATCTTGAGGCAGATTTTTCTTCTGCTTGAAGGAGACAAAGATTGTGCAAGCCGAATGCAGAGCGTCAAGCTATCTTGAACGCTATGCTGAGGCGCAGCCAATCTTATTTAATGCGGGCATAGTGACTGATAAACAGAAGGAAAATATGACCGAGAGAGAGTGCGACAAATATGGGAGCGACCTACCTTGATACTATAAAATAATTTTGAACACCTACTTAATGCTCAAGTTGTTCTTGAGAACTGCTCTAAGAGACTAAAAGGATGCAGCAGCTCCTAAAAGAACGGTCTGAAGCAAGCACTTTTTTACATAGTTAATGCAAACCAGCCTTGCCTCACCAAAAAGAAATGCGTAACTTTGCAAAGAAATGCGTGACAGCGCCGATGACCCATGCGTCCATCCAGCATACACATTACTTAGATTACACATTATTTTATCATATGGCAGAACATCTCATTGTAGAGGGCAACAGCAAGGAGCAGCTATACTCCACACTGCTGCCTCAGTTGCAGTCGCTTCTCGAAGGAGAAGACGACATCATAGCCAACATGGCTAACGTATCAGCTTGCATCATGGAGACCTTCCACTTCTGGTGGGTAGGCTTCTATCGCGTGACGGGCGACGAACTCGTGCTTGGCCCATTCCAGGGGCCGCTGGCATGTACACGCATACGCTGCGGCAAAGGTGTGTGCGGCACAGCCTGGGAAAAGGCTCAGACCATTGTGGTGGAAGATGTCGACAAGTTTCCTGGCCACATAGCATGCAGCAGCGCCTCACGCTCAGAGATAGTGGTGCCCATCATCAATGGCCGTGGTGAGGTGACGGCAGTGCTCGACATAGACAGCGAGCGCCTCGCCACCTTTGACGATACCGACAGGCGCTGGCTTGAAAAGGTGGCGCAGCTCTTTACAGACTGAGGCGATGAATATAAAAAGGCTAATGCCCATGAATCTTATGCTGATTCATGGGCATTAGCCTTTTTATATTATTGTGCAACGCTGTGTCAGAAGAGTGCAACGCTGCGCCAGATGCAACACATGCTGTGCCATATGAAATGCGACACTGCATCAGAAGCGGAAGCCAAGTGTAGCCATCACCTGAGAGCGGTCATTCTTCACCTTTGTAGGCTTGAGGTCCACATCATCAAAGGCATAGAAATCGCCCTTCTGTGTCTGGTACTGGTAAGCCAAGTCGAAATATCCGTTCTTGAAGCTAAATCCAGCTCCGAAACAGAAGCGGTGCGTGTCGCCCCAGTTGGTGAAGTCAGTCTCAGTATACACTCCATCATATCCGATAGTGCGGTAAGCTCCATCCTTGAACGGCGAGGACACAAAGTTGTAGCCGAAGCGCAGCGAGTAAGAGTCAATGGGCTTGAGCTCAATGCCGGCTTTGATCGTGTGCTGCCCGCGCAGTGTCTCTTCTGTTATGCGGTTGACATTGCGGAAATACGCGCTTCCGTCACCATCTATGCCGCTGTAGTGCGCCGTGCTCAGGTCTGAATACTCATATTCTGCTCCGACAGCGAGGAAAGAGCCCACTGTGTGTCCGAGGCTCACGCCAAACTTCCAAGGCGTGCGCATGTCATAGTCGTACTCCTCAGAATAGCTGTCGGAAAGACGGCTGTCATTAAGATACAGCATGGAGCCATTGCTGTCGGTCATGCGGTACCATGTTGGCGTGTGCACCGTAAGGCCAATGCGGAATGGGCTGTCCTCAAACGGACGTATGATAGTTCCCAGTTTCAGGTCAAAGCCGTCGCCTGTTGTCTTGTACCAGTTGGTGAAGTCATACACGTTGTTGTCCACTCCCATCTCCTGATAGAAAGACTCTCGCGTGTAGTCTATGTCATACACGCCAACAGAGGCTCCGAAAAAGAACTGGTCAGACACATTGAAAGAGAGGTTGACATCAGCCTGCGTCGTGCCGCCATATGTGGCCTTCTCGTAATATGCGTCCTTGGCCCCAACAGCAGTATAGTCCACACGGTTCACCTTGCTGGCGTTCTCTGGCGTGAGATACCCCTGTTGTCCCTTGTTGACGTCAGCCACAGTGTTGCCGAGATAGTTGCCAGCCGCGTCATAATACTTCTCATAGAGCAGACCATCACGCCTGTCATTGCCTGTGAAAATAGCAGCCGACATGTCTGTGAGTTTGCCAAAATAGTTGTTGGAATAAGACAGGGCGCACAGGTTAGCTATCTGGTGTGTCTGACTGAGCACTCCGTCAAGATTCTGTATGTCAGTGCGCTGATTAAAGAGGAAGTTCGTGTTCTTGGTATAATTGATGCCAAAATTGACATACTGCAGTCCCTTGTCTGAAGCATTATCCATGTCGAAAGCGATGAGAGCTCCGCCTTGGTCGAGCGACATGCGCGATGATGAGTGGTCGAGAGCTCCCTTGTCACCAAAGAGTCCTCCTACAGTAAAGGAAGCGTCCGAACGCTTATACACTCCTGTGCCTGCAGGGTTGGTGCCCATGACACTGAGGTCGCCACCGAGAGCTCCGAGAGCTCCGCCCATAGAGACGAAGCGCGCCGTGCCGTTGAGGTCGCTTGAGGAGAAACGCTGAGCGTCATAGCTGTCTTGGGCGGAGACCGTTACAGCAGCGCCCGCCAAGACGCCCGAAATGATATATCTTGTTACGTTTGACTTTTTCATTGCAGTGATTGTTTTTTTTTGATTCTTTATAAGTAGGATGCGCACGGCTTACCGTCGGCCGCCACCGCCGCCACGTGAGCCGCCGCCACCGAAGCTTCCGCCGCCACGTGAGCCACCGCCACCGAAGCTTCCGCCGCCACCGCCAAAGGATGAGCGTGATGGAGCGTCATATGTGGTAGTGCTGCGAGTTGTGGTACGCGTGCTGCTGTTCTCGTTGCTGCGGCTGCGCACTGGAGCGCTATACTCGCCACCCCGCTCAGCAGAGCGTGCAGCGGCATTGTTGCGACGTGACGTGTAGGAGTCATTGCCTACATTACTGCGTGTGCCTGCATACGATTCGCCTCTGCCATTGTTGCGTGTGGCTGCGCTGCCACTTCCGCGCACACCCGTGTAATCCGTATAAGAGCCTCGCCGTGTCGAATACACGCCAGTGCCACGGCTGCTTCCTGCGGCATCGCTACGTGAGTTGCCATAGGCCGATGTGCGTGATGTGGACACAAGGCCACCGCGTGCGGCCGATGTGCGCAGGCGGTCATATGACGACATCTGTCCGCGCGATGAGTTGTATTCACGAGGCACCATGTTGCGGTGCACAGGATGTCCCACAGCCGGTCCGTACCAGTTGGGGCCCCATCCCCAGTAAGCCCAGGCGTGCAGAGGTCTGTAGCCCCATATGCCCCCATACCAGGTATTCCAAGGTCCCCACGACCATCCGCATCCCCATCCGTAGTCCCAATACCACGGGTCGTATGGGTCATAGAGATAGTCCCATGCACCATAACCATAATAGAGATCCCAGTAATAAGGGCTCGCAGTCACGTAGAAGCGAGGCGAGTGGAAACGCACCAGACGGCGCGAGCAGCGGAAGTCGGCTTCTGGATCGTCTATGTAGCCGTCATCATAGCATGTTGCTGTATCAGTTCTGAGACTGTCAGTGTACGCCTTTGAGCCTCCGCCCACATAGCGTCGGTTGTACTCATCGTCATTGCGCCGGCTCACGTGATAATCCACGACAGCAGACGGTTCGACCTTCTCTGTGCGAGCCCTGAGGTCCACTTGTTCCGTGGTGGCCTTCTTTGCCTTCTTCCCGACGAAGTAGAGGTCATCTTGCGCCATGCACATCAACGGCAGCAGCGCAATGGATAATACGAATAGCTTTTTCATATCGTCATTCATTTTCTGGCAGCCGGCCTCGGGTCAGACAGGTAATCACCCTGCACGGGCCGCATAGCAAGCCGCCTTGATTCTTCTGCCTGCAAATGTAGCGGGTCTCTCCAAGTCCGCCTCTATCCTTTTCCCTATTGATGCGGGGAAAAACCCTACATGCAAGCTATTTCAATACAAAATTAGAAAAAATAATCCAAAACAAGCGGTTGGCTATGTTAAAATAGTACTTTTCGACTATTCTTATATGTGAATATTAGGGATTTTGACTAATTTAGCGGAACAAAACATCGGTGAGCCACCGATAATGGAAGACAGCAAGCCCGACTGGCCATAAAGAATGGATGCCACACGGGCTTTATATATCAGATGAACTTTATAAAATTGTTAGACAAACATTATAGTATGAAAAGAAACATCAACCTAATCCTATCAAGCGTGGTGTGCCTCGGCATCACCGCCCCAATGTGCACGCAGGCCTCAGAAGCCAGCCTGGCCCCACTGTCTGTGGCCAAGCAGAAGCAGCGTTCCATAAAGAAAGTATTGCCTGTGACGGTGGAGACGCCTGAAGGCACCGTGCCTCGGCTGCCATGGCAGGTATGGGTGACCTACAGCGACGGCTCGCACGAATGGAGACAAGTGAAATGGGAAAACTACATGCGCGCTACGGAGGAAGCAGAGGCTGACCCTCAGAAGACTCCAGCTGGCAGCGAATACATAGTGGAGGGCCACGTGATTGGAGACAACACCACAGACAAGGGTTACCCCCTCACAGCCAAAGTGAGAGTGACCAGCGCCGTGGCTCCGCTCGCCATGGCAGACGGCGCGTCGTCCATCACCAACAGCTGGACCGCTCCCGACTGCAAGCCCACTGCAAGCCCGCTGCCACTGAAAGAAGTGAGCATCAATGGCAAGAACCGCCTGACAAGCAACAGAGACCTCAACATAAGGACACTGCTCTCATGGGACATCACACAGCAGCTCTACAACTACCGCGACACTTACGGCCTGCCCACCGACGGCTACACCGTGGCAGACGGATGGGACTCTCCCACCACCAAGCTGAAAGGACATGGCTCGGGCCACTACATGAGCTCGCTGGCATTTGCCTTTGCCTCATGCGACCCTGACAAGGAGACGACAGAGAAGACAGAACTGAGAAACAGGATACGCCGCATGGTGGACGAGCTGCGCGCATGCCAGGAGCGCACCTTCGTCTGGGACAGCACACTGAATCGCTACCGTGAGGCACGCGACTACGCCCCAGAGGAAGAACTGAAAAAGATGGGCGGCAGCTGGGCCGACTTCGACAGGTACAAGAAGGACTACCGCAACTATGGCTATGGCTACCTTAACGCCATCCCAGCAGCTCATCCTGCCCTGATAGAGAAGTATGCCCCATACAACAACGAGGAAGGTGTCTGGGCACCATACTACACCATCCATAAGCAGTTGGCCGGACTCATCGACATAGCCAACAACATTGACGACAAGGAGATAGCCGACAAGGCCCTGCTCATAGCCAAGGACATGGGACTGTGGGTGTGGAACCGCATGCACTACCGCACCTACGTGAAGGAAGATGGCACCAAGGCTGAGCGGCAGGCACGCCCAGGCAACCGCTACGAGATGTGGAACATGTACATCGCAGGCGAGGTGGGCGGCATGGCCGAATCGCTGTCGCGCCTGAGCGAGATGGTAAGCGACAAGGAGGAGAAGGCCAAGCTTATCGAGGCAGCCAACTGCTTCGACACCCCTGCCCTGTTCGGACCGCTCTCTGTCAATGTGGACGACATACGCACACGGCACGCCAACCAGCACATACCGATGATAACAGGAGCCCTGAGGTCATACCGCGGCAACTGCAGCCCATATTACTACAACATCGCCTACAACTTCTGGAACATGATGCAAGGCAAGTATGTCTACGCCACAGGCGGCGTCGGCAACGGAGAGATGTTCCGCCAGCCCTACTCGCAGATTCTCTCCATGAACACCAGCGTGATGAGCGACAGGCAGCGCGACATATACCCCAACCCCGACATCAATGAGACATGCTGCGCATACAACCTGGCCAAGCTGACCAAGGACCTCAACTGCTTCGATCCCGACAACGCTGAGTATATGGACTACTACGAGCGCGTGCTCTACAACCAGATAGTAGGCTCGCTCCATCCTGAGCACTGGGCTGTCACATACCAGTATGCCGTAGGCATGAACGCTATCAAGCCCTTTGGCAACGAGACGCCACAAAGCACCTGCTGCGGAGGCACAGGCGCTGAGAACCATGTGAAATACCAGGAAGCAGCATACTTCACAGGAGGCGACACAATGTGGGTGGGCCTATACATGCCTACCACCGCCCACTGGGCAGACAAGGGTGTCACCATAGAGCAAGACTGCCAGTGGCCAGCGCAGAGCAGCGTCATCACCGTGAAGACCAACGGACAGAGCAGCACCAAGTTTACCCTCAAGCTGCGTGTGCCTTACTGGGCCACAGAGGGATTTGACATCAGGCTCAACGGCAAGTCAATAGCCAAGAGCTACCAGCCAAGCTCATACGCCGCCATCGAGAACCGCGAATGGAAAGACGGCGACAAGATAGAGGTGACCATGCCATTCACCAAGCACATCAACTGGGGTCCAGACAAGATGGACCTCGCTGCCACAGGCAAGAACGAGGTGCGCACGCCTTTTGCCCCTCAATGGGTAGGAGCCGTGATGTACGGCCCGCTCGTCATGGCCACTTCCGATGTGACAGAATGGAAGGACGCCGATGTGACCGTGTCGTCCACTCTTAAAGAACTTGAGGTGAAAGAGACGGGAGCTACCGACAACACAGGCGACAAGCTCTACACCCTGCAGCTCCACACTCCAGCCAAGGGCACCATCACCTTCACCCCCGACTATTACCAGACAGGACACGCCACACACTATCTCCGCATAGACCAGCAGAACGGCACAAAGAAAAAAGCATCCAAGGGCGTGGACAAGACAGCTCTCGAACAGGCTCTGGCACTCGCCAACGAGCGCATTGAGAACCAGAACGCATGGAACGCCATGAGCGTGAAGGTGCCAGCCTTCTCTCCATGGGCGCCAAACGGATTCGCCCGTCTGCTCGAACAGGTGAAGAAGGCAAAAGAAGTCAATGCCATGGACAAGAAATCGCTCACGCAGGAAAGCGTCAACGCCGCTGTGTCGGCCCTCAATGTGGCCATCAACACCATGCGCCCAGGCAACCTCGCCGAACCTGAGGACCTGAGCCAGCTCCTGCCTATGCTGACAGGCGCCAAGGAGAATGTGCCAAACAAGACCACTGAGTTGCGCGAGGCCATCGACTATGCCGACATGGTGGTGCAGTATGTCAACGACGGCTCTGGCACACACGACCTCATCACAAAGGCCACTAAGCGACTCTCTGAGGCTCTGAAGGGAGTGAAATCAGAGTAAAAGTGAGGTGTGGGATGTATTTTTTCTGCAAATTGCTTTAATATTAGTGGGAAATATCTTAAATTTGCACTAATTTTGCGACTGAAAGAAAAATAATCAAACATATCATGACAAAAAAGATTCAACAACCAACAGCAACAGATGAGCCAATAGCACTCGACGTGCAACTCAACAAGAGCGAGGCTTTCATCGAGAAGAATTGGAAAAAACTCGCAGCAGTGCTCGGAGCAGTAGTGGTGGTCGTAGCAGGCTTCTACATCTACAAGCACATACTCGCAGGCAAGGAGGTAGACGCACAGAAGGCCATCGCCTCAGCGCAGACAGCATTCGCCCAGCAGCAGTATGACCAGGCTCTCAACGGTGATGGCAACAGCAAGGGATTCATCAAGATTATCAACGAGTTTGGCGGCACTAAGACAGCCAACCTGGCAAAGCTCTACGCAGGACTCTCATACGCCAAGACTGGCAAGGTGGACGAGGCTATCAAGTATCTTGAGGACTTCTCCGCACAGGACGACCAGATGATCTCACCCGAAGCAGTGGCAGCGCTCGGCAATCTCTACATCCAGAAGGGCGACACCCAGAAGGGCATCGACAAACTGGTGGAAGCTGCCGACATGGCCGACAACGACGCCATCAGCCCAATATGCCTGCTCCAGGCTGGCGAGGCTTACGAGTCTATCAACAATAACGACAAGGCCATTGAGCTGTACAAGAAGATAGAGAAGACTTACTTCCGCAGCAACCTGGCTAAAGACATAGACAAGTATATCGAGCGCGCCACAAAGAAGTAACGGGCTACTTTCACATGGCGAGCCGCATGACAGACGGCAGAGTGAGCCTTACTAAAAAAGGCTCATTCCACACCAACAAAAGAATATATATAGGAAAGTTATTTGGACACCAAAACATGGTCTCTGATAGCTTTCCTATATTTTTAGTTGGAAAAGCCATCCTTATTTCAAGACATCCCATTCTTGTTTCAGATAGCCTTCCTATATCTTAGTTGGAAAAGCCATCACATCCACAACAGCCAGAAGATGGCACAGGCACTCGCCCATCAAGACATGCCCCGTCATGCCACCAGAAGGCGCCGCGACCGACATGCCACTCCATCGAGGCGGGCTATGCAGTCACTCCATCAACACGAATAAACCAATCACTCATTAATACGAACAACCATGGCAACAAAAAACCACAATCTCTCAGACTACGACATCAACTCAGTACCAGACGCTAAAGGGATGAAGATAGGCATCGTAGTAGCTGAATGGAACGAGAACATCACAGCAGCCCTGCTCGCAGGCGCAAAAGACACACTCATCAAAAACGGCGTCGAGGCCAGCGACATCAATGTGATGACAGTGCCAGGCAGCTTCGAACTCGTGTATGGCGCAGCACAGATGGTGAAGACAGGCGTAGACGCGGTGATAGCCATCGGATGCGTCATACGTGGTGACACTCCACACGACCGCTACATATGCCAAGGCGTCACCGCTGGCCTGGCTCAGCTCAACGCCACACAAGACGTTCCTGTCATCTACGGCCTCATCACCACCCTCGACATGCAGCAGGCCGAAGACCGCGCTGGAGGCAAGATGGGCAACAAGGGCGACGAGTGCGCCGTGACAGCCATCAAGATGATTGACTTCAAGCGAAAGATTCAGGCATAAGCCCTAACGCAAATACACAGGCATGCCGTGAAAGGGAAGAAGGCATGCACCTACTTAACACATACAGAAGAGACAAGTGCTGAAAAGAATAGAAAAAACCCTCGTTCATATCATCGGGACAATAGTGGCCATATACGCCGCTATTGTCCTGCTGTTCAGTCTGCCATCCATGCAAGAGAAGCTGGCAGGGGCGGCGGAGAGCATACTGACCGACACCTTCAAGTCGCAAGTGGAGATAGGCAGCATCAACCTTGGATTCCTCAACAGAATCATTGTCAACGACATGGTCATACATGAGCCTTCAGGCAAGGAGATGCTGACCGTGTCGCGCGTGTCGGCAAGCGTCAACCTGCTATCCCTGATGTATGGACAGATAAACATCGGCACAGCACAGCTCTTCGGCGTGAAGGCCTCGCTCTATCGCAAGACACCAGACAGCGCGCCCAACTACCAGTTCCTTGTCGACGCTCTCTCCAGCAATAAGAGCGACGAGCCATCACAGATAGACCTCCAGCTCGGCACGCTCATCATGCGCCACGCCAATGTGAGGTATGACGTGAAGTCTCTGCCCGTCAAGCTTCACCAGATAGACACCAACCACATCCATCTGAGAGACTGCGGCATGAACCTATACATCCACTGCCTCAAGAACGACACCGTCAGCATGGCTGTCAAACGTCTCAGGGCAATGGAGGAGACATCCGGACTGCGCATCACCGACATGCAACTGACATTGGCTGCTGGCAAGACACAGGCCCTGCTGTCGGGGCTGCACCTGGAGACAAAACAGTCGGAACTGACACTCGACACCCTGTCGCTCCGCTACCCTACCTTCAGCGCTGACAGCGCATTCGCCATCCACAGCACAGAGATAAAGGGCCAACTATGCTTTGACGACATAGCCCCCATCGCGCCACGCCTGCGCAGCATCGGCAGCATTCCACATTTTTCCCTCGCCATCAACGGCGATGACAGAATGCTCCACATCAGCCCCATCAGCATCAGCACCGACGAGAACGACTTCCATCTGGCATCAAACATCAAGATAGAGCATGCGCTCAATCAGGGACAGCGGAGAGTGGAAGCCGACATCAGCCGCCTCGACATAGGCACAGACATGATGAGGCAACTGGCCAACACAGCCAAATGGGACAACGACTCGCTCATCAGCAATGTGGCACACATATATTTTAAAGGACATATAGACATGGCAGCCGACGGACGCCGCATATCATCGGAAGGCACACTCCACACCGGCATAGGCAGCGCACAGTATGTCATGGCTCTGACAGAAGACAAACTGCTGCGTGCCAAGGTGAGCGGAGACAGCATATGCATCGGACCGCTGCTGGGCTGCGAACCGCTTGGCGCCGCCTCGTTCGACATCGATGCCGCGGTCAACACCTCGGCCACGAAGCCACTTCCCGAAGGCGAGGCCACATGCCACGTGCACAACATCACCTTCAGCGGATACAGATACCAGAACATCAGCGTCACAGCCCACAGCTCCGCACACAATGCCAGCGCCACCATCAGCGTAGACGACGACAATGTGGCGCTGAAGGCAGACATGGCCTACAAGGACACTGATGAGAAAGGTCTGCAACTTAGCATGCTGCTCGACCGTCTGCACCTCAGCCGTCTCAACATAGCCGGCGCTCCTAAGATTGACAACCTGAGTCTCGGCATAGAGATGGACGCATCGGGACCAGACCTCAAGCACATGTACGGACACGCTGACATCAGCGACATCAATGTGGCTGCCGACAGCACCCACATCCACCTGGACGGACTCAGCATGAGAGCCGTGCGACAAGGCGGCCGCATGAGCCATTACACCATCGACAGCGACTTTCTGCACGCAAGCGTGGAGGGAGAGACAGACATGGCTGGCATAGCCAGCAGCGTGACCAACCAACTGGCCATGCACCTGCCCATCCTTTTCCACCACCAGCCCACAGACACACACACTGCCTTCACCTACGAGGCCACGCTCACCAGCTCGCCTTCCCTAAGACAGGCTGGCAAGATGCTTGGCATCAGCCTCGACCCCATCCAGCCTGTCAGAGTCTTCGGACATGTCGACACCAGACACGACGAGATGACAATGAAGGCAAGCGCCCCATGCATCACATACAATGGCGAGCAGTATGACGACGTGGCACTGGCCTGCACCGCCACACCGCACAACATGAACGTTCACGCCATGGCCTCCACCTTCAAGGAGAGCATGGATGAGGAGGAGCCCTCTGAATCCATGAAGCTCGACGTGGCAGCAGACATACACAATAACCGCATAGCCTCAGACATCTACCTCAACACGCGCGGACGCAACAGCATCGCCATGCAGCTGCTTCCCGTCGTGCAACTGAAAGACTCGCTCGGCAAGATGAAGACCGACGTGAGACTGAGGCACTCACATGCCATAATCAATGACACCACATGGACTGTGTCGCCATCGAGAGTGGTGATATATGGCTCCGACATCGAATGCCACAACGTGAAGTTTGCCAACGACAATTCAAGAAGCTACATGACCGTCAACGGCAAGGCCTCCAAACTGGACACCGACTCACTGGTAGCCACGCTCAACGACATAGAGATAAAGTACATACTCTCCATGATAGACTTCGACGCCGTGCGCTTTGCCGGCAAGGCATCAGGCCAAGCCGTGGTGAAGAATGTGCTCGGTGGCGGCATACCCGACCTGCGCGCCAGCATCTCCGTCAAGAACTTGTCTGTGCAGGAGGGAACACTCGGCGATGCCATCATCACGGCACGCTGGGACAAGGATGTGGACGGCATATCAGTGGACGGCAGGATAGTGGACCTCTATGAGGCTCCAGTGGCCCTGACAGGCCTAAGCCGCAAGATGACAGGCATCACTACTGTGGGCGGATGGATCTCTCCGTCTAAGAACGACATACATCTCGACATCAACACGATGAACACCAACGCCAAGTTTCTGCATGGCTTCCTGGGCAGCGTGTTCAAAGAGATTGACGGATATGTCAGCGGCCCTATCAGCGTCGTGGGTCCTCTCAACAACATCAATATCGTGGGCACCGCTGTGCCTAATCTCAACATGCGCCTGAGAGCCACCAATGTGCCATACCACATAGAGGGCGACACCATACACCTCAAGCCCTACCTGTTCGACTTCTCTGACATCGGCGTCTACGACCGCTACGGCCACCGCTCCACTCTCAACGGCAAGGTGACTCACCGCAACATGAAGAACTTCAGCTACCGCTTTGACGTGGCGCTGAAGAACCTGCTCGCCTATGACGAGAAGGAGTTCAACGCCGACAAGTTCCTCGCCACAGTCTTTGCCGACGGCACACTCAGCATCGACGGCTCTGACGGCCATCCGCTCTATGTCAACGCAAGCGTGACACCTACCCGCGGCTCTGTCTTTGCCTACGATGCCGCCACGCCCGACGCCATCATGGGCAACAGCTTCATCGAGTTTCACGACCGCGACTCCATCATGGCTGCCGCACAGCAGGCCAAGGAGCGGATAGCGCGCGAACAGGAAGCACAGCAGAACAAAGACTCGCTCGCCATACTCAAAGAGGCGAAGAAGAACTACAGCAGCGACATCTTCATCAACTTCGACATCAACCTCACCCCAGCCTGCGAAGTGAAGCTGAGGATGGACAACATTGATGACGGATACATGAAGACCTACGGCAACGCCAAGCTGACGGCCAAGTGGTACAACAAGGGAGCCTTCCAACTGTTTGGCAACTACAACATCCAGTCGGGTTCCTACCGCCTCTACCTGCAGGACATCATCTTCCGCGACCTCGCCCTGCAGCCAGGCTCGGCGGTGGAATTCAACGGCAACCCCTTCGATGCCAACATACACCTCATCTGTCACCACACCATCAATTCGGTGCCTCTGAGCGACCTCACATCCACCACAGCCTTCTCACAAAACAACAAGG
The DNA here is from genome assembly GCA_934271655.1 of uncultured Bacteroidaceae bacterium. Taxonomy (GTDB): domain Bacteria; phylum Bacteroidota; class Bacteroidia; order Bacteroidales; family Bacteroidaceae; genus Minthosoma. The sequence continues at coordinate 26,266 of CAKQRW010000003.1, forward strand.
CCAAGGTGGTGTGCATACTCGACATCACCGGCAAACTGGGCAACATGGACTTCAAGTTCAACATGGACATACCCAACGTGAGCGAGGAGACACGACAGCTGGTGCGCTCCACCATCAACAGCGAGGAGGAGATGAATACACAGATGATATACCTGCTGGGCTTCGGACGCTTCTATCCTAACGAATACATGCGCAACAACGGCGGCGGCAATTCTGGCCAAGCCATGAACTCGCTGCTGTCATCCACCCTGAGCGGACAGATAAACCAGATGCTGGGCAACATGCTGGGCAATGTGCAGAACTGGAACTTCGGCTCGTCACTCTCTACCGGCGAGAAGGGATGGGACGACCTTGACGTGGAGGGTCTGCTCTCTGGCCGCCTGTTCAACGAGCGGCTGCTCATCAACGGTGCCTTCGGATACCGCGACAACGCCATGACCAACCAAGGCAACTTCATCGGTGACTTTGAGGTGAAATGGCGCATGAACCAGAACGGCAACCTCTATCTCAAGGCATACAACCAGACCAACGACCGCTACTTCACCAAGGCTACGCTCAACACACAAGGCCTCGGACTCTCATGGCAGCACAGCTTCGAACTATTCAGGCACAACGCCGCTGTGAGCGGCAGCAAGAAGAAGAACAAGAAGAAAGCTGCGGCTGAGAAGAAGAAATGACGGGCCGCGACGTGGCAGCACAAGCGTGGACACACCAGTGTCTACTACATTGCCATAGCTGGTAAAAAAAGTGCGCCCTGTAAGCACAAAAGTCCTTTTATCATCAAGACTTTTGTGCTTACAGGGCGCTTCGTATTTTTATATTAGACTGCTGTACCAGCTATAGGCCAGCTTAGCGCTTCATATCACACATATATATACGTCTTATATATGCCATGCTCACATTATATATGTCATGCTCATAGTCAGCCAGTATTGGTTTGAGAATATTTCATGCTTCCATGTCAGATGACTAAAGGAATGCCTTCTCGTTCCTTTTGACTATAAGAGCGCGGCCACGCGGTCACTACACGTCAGGACACATATCCTCAGCCGGCTTGTCCTGCCTCACAATGGCGTCAATCACCATACCCGCCATCGACATTCCGAAGATAGCCGTGATATGACACAGCGAACCATTGATCTGAGCCTTAGACGTGCACCACTCATGCTCCACCAGCTTCTGGTCGCCAGGAGCGTCATATCTGGCAGAATCCGTGCCACGCTCACCGCTCAGCAGCTTGGCCTTAGGACACAGACAGCCGCCTGTGCCGCACGCATGGTTCACTCCCCTGTTCTGCATGGGCTGCTCCTCGCTGTAGACACACCAGAACTTGCGTGACGGATAAGTGCCCTGCTTCTTGAACTTTCTCCTGATGGCACGCGCCAGCGGGTCTCCCTTAATCTTCCAGAATTCAGCCTTCCTCACCTGGAAAGGATCCATCCTCAATGCCGCCCCCATCGACGAGATGAATGTGATGTGGCGCGGCAAGCTGGTGGCACGCAGTATAAGGTCGGCCTTCTCGCTCAGCGAGTCAATGGCGTCTATGATGAAGTCATAGTCCTCCATGTGAAACGACTCCGCGCTCGCTGGCTCATAAATCTTCTGCATGGCCACAATCTCAGCGTTAGGGTTTATCTCCAGCAAACGCGAGCGCAGCGCCTCCACCTTCACCTGGCCCACAGTCTTGGAAGTGGCCATCAGCTGGCGGTTGCAGTTAGTCACACACACACGGTCTGAATCCACAATGGTGATGTGCCTCACGCCACTGCGCACAAGACACTCAGCACACCATGAACCTACGCCTCCAAGACCAAACACCAGCACCTTCGCGCTCATTATCCTGTCCAAAGCGTCATTGCCCAAAAGAAGTTCGGTGCGCCGTTGCGCACCTCGCTCAAATGTTGAAATCATATTATTCCTCTTGTCACTATAAAAATTTATCCCAGCAAAGTTACGGCTTTTTATTAAATATTCCGCCAACGCCTGGCCTAAAAGCTCATTCTTTAACACTAAATTCGAGCAGCAGCCCTTCTGTTTCCTTTATTATGCGTATATTTGCATCATCAAATAATCAACACTGGGCAGGCTCAGCACTACCATCCTTGCACACCAGAGCCTGCCAAAAAAAACAATGACAACCATGAGAAAGGAATCAAGGGCTATGGACAGCCAATGGGCACTTGACGTGATGCGCAAGGCCCCTTACATCACAGTCAGTTTCACCGATGCCGACGGCCATGCATACGGCCTGCCACTCTCGCTGGCTTCTGAAGACGGGCAGCACTGGTACTTCCACTGCGCCCTGGAGGGCAAGAAGCTGGACGCCATAGCCGCCCACCCCGAGGTGTGCCTGTCGGCTGTGACACGGTGCGCTCCCACGGTAGGCCCCAAAGACGGCAGTTTCACACTTCAGTACAAGTCGGCCATAGCGTTCGGCACCGCACAGCTCGTCACCGACGACGAGGAGAAAGTGCACGGGCTGAGACTCATCAGCGAGCGTTTCCTGCCAGGACATATGGACGCTTTCGACAAGAGCGTGGAGCGTTCACTGGCACGCACAGCTGTGGTGCGCATCACACTCTCCGAACCTCCATGCGGAAAAAGGAAGCAGTATGACAGCAACGGCGACGAACTGAAATACGGACGTGAACCAGAAGCATGAGCCGCAAGCCTACAGACAAGCGACAGACAAGCGACAGACTCAAGACACAACATAATATACCGACAAGATGAACTACACAGGCTTAATCATAGCAGCCATCACCTTTCTGGTGATAGGTCTCTTCCACCCCATCGTCATCAAGAGCGAATACCACTTCGGCACCAAGTGCTGGTGGGTCTTTGCCCTTGCCGGCGCGGCCTTCATCGCTGCAAGCCTCCTGGTTGAAGACAGCACGCTGAGCCCTATACTGGGAGTCGTGGGATGCTCATGCCTATGGAGCATACTCGAAATATTCGAGCAGAAGCAAAGAGTAGAGAAAGGCTGGTTTCCGATGAATCCTAAGAGGAAGGACGAATACAAGCGCAGGCAAGACTGACAGCTGCCTGTAAAAACGGCTTTTTTAGCGCTGGTGCGACAGAAATTTTTTTCTGGTGCGACAGAAAAAAATTTCTGTCGCACCAGCGCTAAAAGAGCGGTCGCAACGGGCAGTCAGCAAATGCCCCCTGCATAGCCCACTGAAGATGCTAGGAAAGCTTACTTCTATACTATATATAAAAAATGATTTTGAGCACCTACTTAAATGACAATGACACTAAATGAAGCTATAGAGGCACGCCACAGCGTGCGGCGCTACATGCCCAAGCCTCTCTCTGAGGATATAGTCACAGCACTGCGGTCGAAGATTGAAGAGTGCAACCGCTTGGGCCATCTTGACATACAGCTCGTGACCGACGAGACCAAGGCCTTTTCGGGCATGATGGCTTATGGCAAGTTTTCTGGCGTGGAGAATTATCTTGTGATGGCAGGGGAAAAGAGCGACACGCTCGATGAGCGAGTAGGCTACTATGGTGAGCAACTCGTGCTCCTGGCCCAGCAGCTGGGTCTCAACACTTGCTGGGCAGGCCTCTCATACCGCAAGGTGAATGGCGCTTATGCCATAAAGAAGGGCGAGAAGATAGCGTGCATGATAGCGCTTGGCTATGGCGAGACGCAGGGAGTCAAGCACAAGATAAAGACGGCTGGCGAGGTGAGCAACGCAAGCGACACTACTCCAGCATGGTTCAATGAGGGCGTAAGGGCTTCGCTGCTGGCTCCTACTGCCATCAACCAGCAGAAGTTCCGCTTCGATTACCTGCCTGCTCATGGAGCGGACAAGCCGAGGGTGAAAGCCAGCAGAGGCTTCTCTATGGTAGGCTACACGCAGATGGATATGGGCATTGCCAAACTGCATTTTGAGATTGGCGCAGGCAAGGAAAACTTCAACTGGGAATAGACTATGGACACACACGACATCTATAATGCGGCAGGACTGATGGAGCTTATTCGCGCCATCGGCTTTCTTCCGCTTCTCGATAGCGGCATCGATGGCTTCTCTGCCGAGGACATTGTGGACGAGGACTGCCGCTACGTGACCTTTCCCGATGGCGGCTGGGAATGGCCGCTGTGGAGATGGAAGGGTGAGATAGCAAGAGAGATGCCCTGCATGTACGGCAAGTTCTTCAACAGGAAGGCTGGCTTCATCAGCATGGAATGGTGGCCAGACTTCTGCAACTACAGAAGGAGCAAGTACCCTCGCCCTGACGACGACTCAATAGAAGGGGCCATCCTCTTCACGCTCCAGTCTGCTGGCAGCCTCATCACAAGAGAACTTCGTGCTGCCTGCGGCTTCACAGGCAAGGGCATGAGAAGCAAGTTTGACGGTTATCTTACCCGATTGGAGATGGCTACCTACATTGTGACAGAGGATTTCATCTATCCTCACGACAAGCACAATCGCGAATACGGTTGGGGATGGTCACTGCTCAACACTCCCGAGGAGATACATGGAAGGGAAGTCTGCCTATGCGAACGGACACCGGAAGAGTCTTATCAGAGAATTTTTGAGCATATGAGACGAGTCCTGCCAAACGCTTCCGACAAGCAACTTATTAAATTGATTGGATAAGGATAATGACGACACAAGACACTGACGCATACCATGTCTGGATTGGCGGCTCATGTGACTATGGGCACAAAGAGCGAGCTGGCGGGGCTGCCGTTGTGATAGAGCGCAATGGCAACATCATCGGCCGCGATGTCATCAGCGGCCTCCACACCACCGAGTTTCGCATGATGCTGACACTTATGGCAAAGGTGATGCACGAGCTTGAAGCTGGCTCAGACATTCTCTTTCTCACCAACGCCGCATATATTCAGAACTTCGACAAGGCTCCGACTTCCCAGCCTGCCCACCAGACGAGCAGAGAGAGCAAAGACGCAATGCCTGCCGAGCCGCAAGGGAGAAAGGCAAGAGCCAACTCCGACTTGATACAGCTATGCATCGAGGAAAAGGAACGACACAGCTCAGTAGGGACAAAAATAGTGCAATACCACAAAAGCCCACTGCTACAAGAGACGCACGACATGGCCACAGAGGCAATGGCCAAGGCAAGAAGGGACTTTCACTACGCTGCAAGAACGAGATAAGCAGAAGAAAAGTCTGTCCGGGGATAGACTACGTCAATTATAAAAACAATTATTAACACCTACTTATGAATTCTTTTTTGTAACTTTGTATTCAGATACAATCATAAGAAAAACAACGAAATGAACTTCAATTCAATAAGCGACAAACTAAAGGGCAATCATACATTGATGGAAGGCACCGTATATTCGATGCTCATCATATGCAGCATCTCACATTTCCTGAATGACATGATCCAGTCCATCATCCCGTCCATCTACCCCATCGTCAAGGACAAGTTTGGCTTCTCGTTCACCCAGATAGGCATCATCACCTTGGTGTTTCAGATGACCTCTTCTATTCTGCAGCCATTCACCGGCCTCTATGCCGACAAGCATCCACGTCCCTACGCCTTGTCGGTGGGCATGTGCTTCACACTGGCAGGCTTGCTGCTGCTCGCCTTCGCCGAAAACTATATCTTGATACTCCTGGCAGTGAGCATCGTAGGATTAGGCTCATCAGTGTTTCACCCCACAGCATCACGAGTAGCGCAGTTGGCATCGGGCGGCAAGAAGAGCCTGGCCCAGTCCATCTTTCAGGTGGGCGGCAACGGAGGCTCGGCAGTGGGTCCGCTCCTTGCAGCCACCATCATCCTGCCCCTCGGACAGCGCGCCATCTCCTGGTTTGCCCTGGCAGCATTGGCGGCAGCCCTTATCATGGTCAGGCTGGGCGCTTGGTACAAGGCGAGACTCGCCTATGCTGCCAAGCATCCGCAGAAGCAGCCACTCCTCAACAACGACATATCCAGAAGGACCAAATACTGGTCATTGGTGATTCTCATCCTGCTGATCTTCTCAAAGTATTTCTACACGGCGTGCATCACCAGCTACTTCACGTTCTTCCTTATAGACAAGTTTGGCATATCCGTCCAGGCATCCCAGCTCTGCCTGTTTGTCTTCCTCGCAGCCTTTGCCATCGGCACAGTGGCAGGAGGAATGCTGGGCGACAAGTTCGGCAGGAAGTATGTGATATGGTTCTCCATCCTGGGAGCCGCCCCCTTCGCGCTCGCCATGCCATTTGTGAGCCTCACATGTACCATCATCTGCACATTCCTCTCAGGCCTCATCATAGCCTCGGCATTCTCATCCATAGTGGTCTATGCCACCGACCTGATGCCCGACAAGGTGGGACTGATAGCCGGCATCTTCTTCGGACTGATGTTTGGCCTTGGAGGCTTGGGCTCGGCATTCTTCGGATGGCTTGCCGACAAGACCAGCATCGAGTTCATCTTCCAGGCAAGCGCCTTCCTGCCACTCTTAGGAGTCATTGCCGGCTTCTTGCCCAACACACAGAAGGTGAAGAGGCATGAACAGGCTGACTGAACACCTGGACAGACATATCCACTCCGACACATGCACACGCCAATGAAACAGACAGTAAACATCCAGTACCACGACTCTCCTTGCGGAACACTCATCTTGGCATCAGCCGGCAATGAGCTTTGCCTCTGCGACTGGCACGACAAGCCATGTGAGGAGCGCAACAAGCGCCGTCTGGCACGACTGCTGCATGCCGAGTTTGTCACAGCCTACTCTGCGGTCTTGGAACAGGCCAAGCAAGAGCTTGACGAGTATTTCGCTGGCCAGCGCACTGCGTTCGACATTCCACTACGTCCCGTAGGCACCGATTTTCAGAAGCGAGTGTGGCGAGCCTTGCTTGACATACCCTATGGCGAGACACGTTCCTACAAGGACATAGCCTTGAGTGTGAACAATCTCAGAGGAGTCAGGGCTGTAGCGCAAGCCATCGGCGCCAACGGCATGAGCATCTTCATCCCTTGCCACCGTGTCTTAGGCTACGACCACTCCCTGACAGGTTTCGCAGGGGGCATTGAGGCTAAAAAAACGCTCCTGAACATTGAGAATGCGACCGATGGACAGTAGGGAAAGGAGGACAAGAGAGTGTGGGCGGCAAATATGAGAGTGGTTTACTTTAATACTATAAAATAATTTTGAGCATCTACTTATCAAATATTCACTAAACTGATTGGATAAAATGACTATATACATTGTTAGACACGGACAGACAGAAGAGAACAAGCAGAGAATACTGCAAGGTCACATGCCTGGCACACTTACAGAGCAAGGCAAGGACCAGGTGCGCCAAGCTGCCGAACATCTTGCCAGTCAAGGTGTTCAGTTCAAGTGCATCGTATCGAGCGACCTTAAACGTGCCATGGACTCTGCCGGCATCATCGCAGAGCGTCTTCATCTGCCTGTCATCCCGATGAAGCTTCTCCGCGAGCGCGACTGGGGCAACTACACAGGTTTGCCGCTGTCGGAAGCAAAGGACAAGTACAAGATTGACGGCAAGTGGGTCTTTCCCGACGGAAGCGCAGAGACAGAGGAAGACATTTACAGACGCGCTGGCCATGCCCTGCAGGAACTCTCCAGCCTTTATGCCGATGATGCCATCATCGTTGTCACTCACGGACAATTCGCAAGAAACCTCATAGCATTCCACTACAAGTGCAGCTACCATGAGGTGGCGTCATTTGTGAACGCGGAAGTCAGGGTGCTGAAGATATAAGGCAGATGTTCATCACAGACGAGAGCTAATCCTGATTTGACGCTGCGACGTATTGGAGGGAGGAATCGGCACGACTCTGCATGTGTCAACATAATGTGGCACAAGAAATGTCTATTGCTTATAGACACTTATGATAATGGTTACCAAGGTGGATTAGACATGCGTTATGCCAACGGAATATAGAAACGCTCATGGCATAATCCTTGATTTCGAGGAGGAACATCATGGCTTTGCCACACATTCCATCTGCGGCACTGTGGCGCAAATCATAGCCGAACGCAGCGAGTTTCCCAGAGGAAAGCGGATCACATATTACCCTCAAGCGGAAACTATTCAAGAAGAAATCTTGAAGGCTAATGGACACGAAAAGGATTTCCATGATGATGAAGAAACAGAAAGAACGCTCTGGGGATATATCGTGACCATCAAAGATGCTGTGGTAAGTAGGTGCTCATAATTATTTTTATAAGTAGGTGCTCATAATTATTTTTTATATTTGCCATGCTCTATCTTGAGGCAGGTTTCTTCTTCTGTTTGAAAGAGCTATGCGGGCATAGTGACTGACAAACAGAAGGAAAAGATGACCGAGAGAGTGTGTGGCAAATATTGTAGCGGCTTACCTTGATACTATAAAATAATTCCACCTGTACGGTTGGAAAACGTAGTAGGTGCGGTGTCTCACCGCACAATTATGAATGGTGTTTAGCATTTTACAACTATAAATAGTCAGAATGTTCTTGCTGCTGTGCGGTGAGACACCGCACCTACTACATTGAACATCATTTATTGATGATCAGAAATAACATTTCCAACCGTACAGGTGGAAATAATTTTGAGCACCTACTTAAAGACATTGCCAGAGAAGGTGAGCAACAAATGATAAGTAGACAGGATACGTATGAAGAAAAAACATTTGCTCGCTTATGATGATTATAAGCAGGTGTTCAAAACTATTTTATAGTGAGCTATTGATGGAAAATACGCCTGATTCCGACCGCCCTCACATTAACTGCATTGGCCTATCATGAGGCTCCATCAATGGAGCGGCTTACATGTACTCTAACGAAGCGCTTCATTAAGAGTTAAAGAAGCGCTTCGTTAAATGCTAATGAAGCGCTTCGTTGAATGCTAAAGAAGCGCTTCGTTAGATTGCAAGGAAGCGCTTCTTTAGATAATGCCTTCTACACACGAGAACAAGTGCAATGCTATGCGCTCTGACCATTCTGATTGTTTTTCAATCGCAAGGGTTTCACAACCATCATATACCACTACAGTCATTATCTGCAAACCTACGACTTGCACATCTTTATCCTATGCTTTGCGCATCGTCATCCTATGCTTTGCGCATCGTTGTCCTATGGGTCATGAATAGCAATCCTATTGTTTATAAGGTGCAGAGCACTATTTTATCTCGTCTGAATAGGTCGCTACTGGTTGAGTATCATTTCTATCATAAGCTTCAGGTGCGTCCCTTCCTTGTCCTCAAACAGCACGTGGTTCTTGACGAACTCCTCTACGGCAAACGGCTCGCTTGCCCAAAACTCAACCTGCTCCATTGGCGTGTTGCTTATGATAAAGCTGTTCATTATGAGATTGGGGTTGCCCACCTGCGCCGCAACAGAGGTTTGCAAGTAGCGAAAGAGCTGTATCTTATCATCATTCAAGCCCTTGAGGTTGCGTATTCCCTTAGGGTCGATAAACGTAAGATACTGCTTCTCTCCCACCAATATCCAGAGAATGAAGTCGGGATAGAAGTTGTTGGCCTCGAAAAATCCCATACCCTTCTTGCTCTCATTGCGAAGCAGATAGACTTGCTTGCCTGCAAGCACATCATCCTGATGTTCATCACAATACTGGCGAAAAGCCTCTGCAAAGTTCTTCTCGCCCAAATTCAGAGGCACAGGACTCACTTGCAGGACAGGCTCGCCTGTCACCTCATCCAAGAAAGGACGGTTGCCATTCACATCTCGTTCCGCCATGAAGAACAAAGGTTTATAGAGATGCATATCCAAATTCAGGGCCTTGAAGCAACTGTCGAAGGCCATGTCTCGATGGAAGTTGTCTTTCTCCACGTCCTTCTTCACCGATGTCACATGGTCGATGAGTTCTGGTTTGTCGTTTCTTACCCTCACGGTATATTCATCTGGCACACCCATATTATAATAGGTGACACGAGTGCCTCTCAGATGCTGTTGTTCTTCCCCCGCCTTTGATTTTTTATATGCCATATCAATGTAGCCACGAAGCAAACAGACGGTGATGTCCTGCCACAACTCCACATTCTTTCCGAAATCCCGGAAGGCGAGATTTGACTCAGGTATCGCCAGTTCATACCACGACGGATGGGCCATCAAGTACTTGAGGTCTGCAACCCTAAGTTCCATATTGTACCAGCTGCGCTCTGCCTTCATCTTCTGCAAAGCAAAGAAGACGGCCGTCCAGTCTATCCAATGCAGATGCTCTGGTGTCAACTTGCCAACATGGCGATTCGCATTATAAGAAGTTCCCACATTCTTGCTTCTCAGCAAATCCACCTTCGGATATTTGTCGAGCTTCACCATTATTCGGTTCATCAAACCAGTGTCGGCAGGATCCACCACGGCCGACTTCTTGAAGTTATAGCCATCCGCCACCTTTGGTATAAGGAGTTCCGTGGCCTTCAAATCGACCGTATGGATAGTCTTGATGACGATTTCCTCATAGTCTATCTCGTTGGTAGGCAAGCCCTCATCCTCCAAGTATGTCTTGAAGGCTTCCATATAGTCGGCACGCACACCGAAGATGTTGAGGGTCTCGATGGTTGGAAGCCCCTTTGGGATGAACTCGTCCTGATAACAAGCATCGAGCATCTTGCTGCGCTTCAAGGAATACTTGTAGCCCTTCAAGCGAACACCACGACCGAAGAGCTGGATAATCTCCGAGCCCTCGCTCCTGCCCACGTTCATCAGTCCCATCACAGACACACGCCAACTGCTCCACCCTTCGGTAAACTTCTTGGAACCTATCAGGATGTTGATGCCGGATGCAGCCGAGTTGATGGTAGCAAAGAGGCTTGAAGTGCCAAACGACTTTGCCTCGCAGATAAAGCCCTTGTCTTGCAGGAGCTTGACGAGTTCCTTGCCATCGCCCACATTGATGACACCGAAATATGGGGCAACGCCAACCCGAAGTCCTATTTCCTCGAAACCTCCCTTCTGTAGGTCAATGTGCAGTTTGGCACCCGTGATGCTCGAATGGAACAATTCTTGCAAGATGCCAGTATAGATGTTGGCGGCAAACTTCTGTTTGTCGTTTTCCATGAGATAACCTTTCTTCAAGGCTTGGAAGGAACTGCCGAATACGGAATATCCATTCTTGGTCTTCAGTCCGTCGTCCGAGCTGAGCAAGCGACGGATATATGTGGTGTAGGCTTGATTCTTGTTGTTCACGAAGTCCTGCAAGAAGAGCAACACCTGCGTCACATCCGACACATCTCGCTTGTTATCTTTGTTCACCGCCTTCACGCTGCTTCCCACAAAGATGCCAAGCGGTTTCTCCACCAAGAATTTATTGTGGATGCGAGCATCGCCTTGGTAGATTTTCGTCTGCTCATAGAGACACAGCAGATAAGCCGTGAGGTACATATTGAGCAACTCATCATCGTTCCAGTCGTTCATATTCATGATGCGATAATCCTTGCCATAGCCATCGGCGTAGAAGTAGCGATAGCTATAGTCGAAGAGCGTCGCCTTGCCGTACTGCTCAAACATCGCTTTTCCATCCTTGGTGTTGCTCTTGGCAGAGATGGCCTGACCGAAGGTGGCGGAATACTCAAACGAGAAGCCTTCCTCGGTGAGTTTCTGGCGGTAGCCCATCCATACATCGCCGCTCGATCCTTTGTGACCCTCATCTACGAGTACTAAGTTGTTGCCCTCGAAATTCTCCACGGCAACGGTCTTGTCGCCGTCTTTGTCGGCAAGTTTGTTGATGTCAATGATTTCTACACTTTTTCCTTGAAAGAATCCGCCCAATCCTTGTTTGCTAAACATCTCCACTTCCATATTGGAGGCCATCAGCTCTGCGTAGTGCTGACGGCTCAATCCTTCGTTCGGAGTCAGCACAAGGATGCGGTTGAGTTTCTTGGCGTGGTAGTGTTCGGCATAATAGAGATACTGCTTGATGTTGACGTGCATCAACAGGGTCTTGCCCGAACCCGTAGCGTTCCAAAAAGCCAACTTGTTCAAGTCATCGACGGTGAAGTCGGGCAACTCGTGCCAAGTCTCTGCACGATGATTGAAGTCTTCGTGCAGAAAGCAGTTCAAGTTGTCGCAAAGGGCTTGCGCATCGGCGAAATACTGGTCGAGATAGATTTCGGTGAACAAGAGGGAGAGGTACTGGAAGTACTTCCACTTGATGGGTTCACTTCGTTTCTCATTGATTTCGTCGGTGAAGCGCACGATGTGCTCATCGTAATAGTGCAATCGCTCCACGGTCAGGGTACCCGTAGCATAGAGCTTACGACACAGTTCTTGGTAGAGCTTCGACTCGTGGTCTTCGTTCAGCCCTTCGTATGCAGGGTCTTTGAGGTCACGAGACAAAGCCGCCAAGTCATTGCAACCAAAAAGTTGCAAAATATAGTGGAACAGGACCAGAGCCTGTTGCAGTTTTCCTTTCTTCTGTACTTTCTTCGCCATAATCTTAGGATTATTCCCATAGGGGTTTCGGCGGATTTGAAATCCGCCGATTTTTACTCAAACATTCTCTTTTTGAACTCTTCTTCGATAAGCACGACCTTCCAATGTTCCTCATCGGTCTTGATGTTTGGCAAGGTGTTGTCGCCATTCACATAAATCTTGTCAAACTCAGAGTCGGTGGTGCTAATGGAGAGTTTACGGAAGAACTCATTGAGGTCATCGTTGCTCACCTTGTTGCAGTCACGCCAGATAACGAGAGTGTGCTCGTTTCCGATATGCGTGTAGCCTTCCACCACGCAATAACCATCCTTCGGATAGCGCAGGGTCTCTACGTTCAAGCCGATGAGGTAGTTGAAGGTCTCCACCATATCGACAGGTGTATCCACCAGCTCATTATCCTTGGTAGTCTTGAGCGACATGGCGAAAGGATTAACAAACCACTCCAAGTTGAAGAGGTCTCCCTTGGTTTCCGTATCGAGCATGTAGCGGAGGAAATAAGTTTCCTCGAAGTCACCCTTGGCGTTCTCGTCTTTGAAGTCGAGATGCTGGTTCTTCGGCTGCAAGTTATTCAATGTATCCTCGTATTGCTCCAAGCGAATGTATTTGAAGCATTGGGAAATGCCCTTGCGGGAGACTGGCTTGCCGTCCTTCCAATCCTCGGAATAGATTACCTTTTCGATACGAGGCTTGGTTGCAGTATTGAAATAAGTCCCCATTTCGACAAGGAAATACTTACGCTTTCCTGCATCTAATTTATTCAAATTTATAATTGCATGACCTGTAGTACCAGATCCTGCAAAATAGTCTATTATATTGTAACTTTCATCACCATCAGTTATACTGCCTACATAATCTTGTACTGTATAAATTGACTTCGGATAAGAAAACACTTTGCTGTTACCAAACATAGCCTGCAAAACTTGCGTTCCCCACGTTCCTGCATTATATTTTTTTGCATCCCAGATACTTTCAACTGGTTCTTTCTTACTATTTACAATTTGGTATAATTTATTTTTCTCAGAAACCTTTATGACAGAATTTAAATCCTCTACTTTCAGTTTTTCTGAAACAGAAGATATTCTCCAACATCTTTCAACACCATTGCTAATAGGATATACTCGAAGCCAGCCTTCTTTAGTTGGTTCTACATTATAATGTGAACCTAAAGATGGTGCTGATTCAAACCCCATTACCTTATGGGTTTCCGAATCAACTAAAAACGCATAAAAGCTGTTGGGTCTACCATAACGAAAATTATTACTAGCAGAACCACTTCGCATCAAAGGTCGTAAATCAACATTTTCCAACTCCTTTTCAGTTTGCAACAAATTTTCTCCTTCAGGAGTATAGATAAGTGCATATTCATGAGTTCTTGATATGTTATCCTTATTCGTTCCTTGAGGATGATGCTTTACAACTACAGTATCTCTGTTTAAATATGGAAAAAGCAAATCTGTCATTTCACTAAGATTCACTTGCTCAAAATCATCTATTGCCAAACAAAAAGAAGCCATAGAATCCAACAGCGCTTTACTTTCGGATAATCTATTTTCCATCAAAGTCAACCAAGAGGAATTTTTATAACTATTTTTATAAAGTATTTCAGAAGGACCTGTATTATAAGGAGGATCCAAGTACATACATTCAAAGGCATTCTGATACTTTATACTTAGCAGATTTATCGCCTGGAAGTTCTCACTATTTATCAGCAATCCATTACATTCCTCATCCACATTATCCATACTCCCCACGAGTTTATACTTGAACTCGGCACTAAAGAACTTGGTGTCAAGCACAAGGAATGGATTATCTTCCAAGAACTTTTCGGTAAGCGGTTCACTGTAACCTTCCGGCATCATATCGCCCTTGATTTCGTCAATGGCAAAGAGCTTTACCCACTCTTGGCGTTGCGCATCATTGGCGACAATCTCTGGATAAAGGGTACGAGGTACTCGGTCGAGCGTGATGCAATAATCACAACCGACCACAAACTTCTTCTTGAGCCACAACTTCTTCTGGAAGTCTTCGAGTTGGGCAAGGAAAGCGATGATCTTCTCACCCACTTGCTTGATGGCTTTCACCTGTGCCAAATGGGCAGTAATATGGTTGACATCCAAATCATCCAAGAACATCACTTCGTTCTTGATGTAGAAGTCCAGTTCTCGGCGGAGGAATCCACCAAGGTTCTTGTGGATGAAATAATCAAAGTTGTTCTTTGCCGTATAGTCCTGCAAATGCTTCATCAACAAAGTACGGTCTTTGTTCTTTTCGGTAGGCATTTTCTCCGTTACCAATTCCATAAAATCGGCAAACTGACTGTCTTCAGAAAGCACAGCAACCACCTGAGCCTCAGCATCCTTGACCAAAGCGTCCTGCTTGGTGGTCTTCGGCATCAGCTCGTAAGTGAAATAGATGTTCAGCTCACCTTCCTCCACAGCGATGAAATCTTCCACGCAGAGTTGGAAACGACGCTCCATATTGCTTGCCGCCTTATTGTTGTTCTGCTCAGTCTCAGCGTCACGAAGCACGAAGTGAACTTTTCGACGGCTCTTAGGCAAGCGGAACGCATAGTTCTTGAAATACTCGGAAGTCTTGATGTAATACTGGTCTGCATTCGCCCAATACAACTTCACCTCCTCGCCACTGTAAGGAATGGCGTAAGCATCATCCTTGTAACGACGCTTCGAGATGAAGTCGCCACCCTCGTAATAACGGCTAAAGAACTTCGCCAAATGCGAGAACACCTCGTTCTCCATCGCCGCAAAGTCGGTTTCCTCACTTGCATTCGCCTTCAGAATAGTTGTTACCTCAGGCACGAGACGATTGTTCAAGAACGCCTCGATGTCCTTGCGCTTCTGATTCATAATGCGATAAATGCCGAAATCTAACTCAGCATGGTCGAGTTGCAGGATTTCCGCAAGTATTTCCATAAACTTCTGTATGTATAATAACGCTGCCATAATGTATAAGTTTTTATTTGCTCAAATTTGTTTCTAACAGGACGTTCTACTTTTTCAGTTTCCAATGCACCACAAATAGCGGCGTCTCGGTAATATGCTGTTGAATAAAGGCTTTCACCTTGTCTATCATTCCGTCTCGCTTTTCCAATATCTCATCTTCCAAGTCAAAGATGTCAGCTCGCTTTCGCTTCTGCTGTCGTTGCAGGGTATTCAATTCTTTTTCGAGTGCCAAAGTTTGCTGGGCGTTCTCCGAACGATTCAAGAGACGTTTCTTCTCCTTGATTTTCGCCTTGATGTCGTCCAGTTCCTTTTCCAAAGAGAGTTGCTGGTCTTCCGCCCACTTCTCGATGTGCTGTATTTCATCATCCAGCAACGCCTTGTTGCGTTCCTCGATGTCGGCAGTCAACTTAGCTCGCTGCAAGTCATAGACTTCGGATAGTTTTTTCGCCAAGTCTTCAAGTTCCAAATGGGGTAAACTGTAAACATTTGTTTCTATTTGACTTATCTCTTCCTCCCCTACCTCGAACGAAGGAAGATTGAGCAGTTTCTCTGCAAACTCCTGCCCCAAGGACTTGCCATCTTCCGAAAGGGCTGTAAGCAGGATATGATCTTCCGTCTGACCTTCTGATACAAAGGAGAGCAAACGAGCCTGGAGCCAACCTGTCTCGCAAGGACATTGCTCAACATCGGCTACCTTATAATGATATAAGGAATAATCGAAGCATACACTCAGAGTATCCTCATCTACCTTTGTATTCGCCAAACAGCTTCCCTTCTCCTTGCAAACCGCAATGACCTTCTGAGCCAACGGATGCGAAAGACGGTAGTTGGTATATGGACTCTGGGCGGTGGTAATCTGATAGATACCTGGCTCAGCCTCCACATCGGGATAAGGATTGCATTTCAGGCGGAAGACAAGGGCTTGCTCGTCGATGATTTCGACAGCATCGCTTCCCAACGTACTGATGGTGATGTTCCAAAGCCAACGATGAAACTTGTTCAGGTTGCCCATGTCCTTGCCTTGGCGAATCTTCAGCAAACCCACCACATCCTCGTCGAAGTTTTCGAGCAGTTGCTTTCTTGTGTCCTGCATCGTCGCCTTGATGCTGGCGTCCATCTCCTGTTGGATTTGGTCAAAGGCTGCATTGATTTCCTCGGGTGTACGGCACTGCTGATAGATGTTGAGCATTCGCTTTTCGAAATCGACACCCGACTCGATGCTGCCCAGCACTTCGTCGCTCGAACCAAAGACACCATCAAAGAGATGGAACTTCTCAGACAAGAGTTGAAACACTCGCACATCGGCAGCATTCGCCTTGTTGATGAAGTTGAACACCACCACATCGTTCTTCTGACCATAACGGTGGCAGCGCCCGATGCGCTGCTCCACTCGTTGCGGATTCCAAGGCAAATCGTAGTTGACGATGAGCGAACAAAACTGAAGGTTAATTCCTTCGGAAGCCGCCTCGGTGGCTATCATAATCTCCGCTTGCACCCGGAAATAATCCACAATCGCCTGACGCTTGTTGGCAGACAGAGAAGGGGTGACGGCGGAAGTTCCTGCATTGCGAGCCTTCCACTCCTTGTAGATTTGGCGAGAGGTCTCGTCGTTGTTGCTGCCATTGAAGAGGACTATCTTCCCTTGATAGCCGTTCTCCTCCAGGAGTTGTTTCAGATAGAGCTGCGTTCGGGTACTCTCGGTGAATATCAAAGCCTTGCGATTGGCACCCAGTTGCTCCATCTTTTGGAAACCAGTATGGAGAGCCGAGAGAAGACAGTCGCCCTTCTTGTTGCTGCTGATGCTGGTGGCAAGATGATACAATCGCTGAAGCTCCTTGATTTCGTCTTTGATTCCTGTAATTTCAGCAGGCGTAAGGAGTTCCACTTCCTGTGCGTCGCCTTCCATTTGTTGTGTATCGTTCCATTCGTCCCAATCATCGCCGAGCATATCCTCGGCAACCATAGAGATGAAACCGTCTTCTCCCCGTAATTGTCTTTGCTCATAAGGAGCAAACTTGTTTTGCAAACGGTCTATCAGCGTCTTGAGCGTGTAAGCAATGGCAAATGTTGAGGAAGACATAAGCTTGCGAAAAATCAGCGTAATGAGTTGTCGCTGACTATTGGGCAAACCATAAGTATCATCACGGCGAAGATACTCGCTAATCTCATTATAGAGTTTCTGCTCCTCAATGGCAGGATAATATTCCTGCGACATCGGGATGCGAGAGGTGTATTTCACATACTCGGTAACTTGCTTGCGGAGGGTGCGATGCACGATGGGGCGCAATCGGCGGCGAAGGTCGGCGAAAGCAATGTCGTCACTCTTGTTGCTGTAGCAATATTGCGCCTTGAAACTCTTCAAGTCGCCGAAGTAATGGTCGTCGATGACGCTGACCAGCCCATAAAGTTCCTCGATGTTGTTTTGCAACGGAGTGGCAGTAAGAAGCAGTTTATGGCAATCGGCAAAAGCGGTCTTCAGTCGAGAAGCCATCGAAGGCGTTGACTTATAGACATTACGCAGTTTGTGAGCCTCATCATAAACCACCAAGTCCCAATGGGTACGAGAAAGGATGTCTGCCTGTCGGGCGGCAAACTGATAGGAGCAAATATAGATTTGCTTGCCATCATGGAGATGGTCGAGGGAAACACCCTTCTTCTTTTCGAGAATGAGAGAAGGGAGAAAGAACTTTTCCTCCAGTTCCATGCTCCACTGTCGGCGAAGCGTGGCAGGAGCGACGATGAGCACCTTGCGCTTACGCTCAGCCCAGAACTGGCTGATAACAATACCAGCCTCAATGGTTTTACCCAATCCCACCTCGTCGGCAAGGATAACGCCCTTGGAGAAAGGAGATTGGAATGCAAAAAGAGCCGCCATCACCTGATGGGGGTTCAAATCGACACGTGCCTCCGACAAGACACCCGTCAGCTTGTCATCGTCCGCACCACCCCTGTTGCGTGACAACTGCCAAGCATCATACAGGAGCTGCGCAGATGAATAATGATGTCCCTGCCCATGCAACGCCTCCAAGTTTGTTTCGTTCGTCATACCGGTGTCTGCCGTTTGTTTCGAGCCCCACCGATTCCCTAAGCAGAGAAGATTAAAGAATTGATTGTGCTATTAAAAAGAAAGGCATAGGAATCAAATTGCTTCTTTTTATCCATATTCTTCAGGATTCGCGGTCCCATGGTACTTTGGATAAAGAAAGAAGCAACAGACACCTACGCCAATTCTTGTATATATATGGTAGCACAAAGCACACCTTCTCCTTATGAGAAGGCGCACCTGTGCCATGTGTATATACACGATGGGTAGACGCCCACCGCTGTCTTCCTCTGAGTACCATTGTAATTTTTGCGAAATTTGAAGAATCAGAAGAAAACGTTAGCAAACGTCTTTCAATAAAATAGTGTCCATACCGCCACTTATCGCCGTCAACACCATGTCGGCATTCAGCAGTAAGACGATGCAAAGTTAATCAAAAGAATTGAAAGGAGCAAGACAAGTGGAAACAAAAAAAGGCAGAGCATCAGTGTTCCACCTTAAATTCATCCAACATACACTGGCTACATTGACTCATACTCATCAAGTTAGTCATCAAGTTTCCACTAATGCATTATGCCAACGAAGCCAGCCTGTGGACTGCGGCAATCTTTTGGGGTGTTATGGTCTATACGCACTCACACGTGATATATTTTTTCAAAAAAAATGTCAAAGTATCATTTTTAGACCAACTCGACACTTTATCTTATTGGAGTGCAAATTATTACATCCTATGACACTTCTCGAAAAAACGACTTAGAAGTATCATAAAAGTATCATAGAAGTGTCATAAAAGCGTCATAAAAGTATCATTCATACGCTTATTTCCAGCATTTAGCCACATTTCTCGGACATGTGGCTTTCAAGAGCATCTTGCATTCCAGTCTGTCCCTAAGAAAGAGTATCTTGCATTTCAGTCAAACGGCTATTCCATATCAGCCCAAGCGATGGGCAGCCATTGCCCATGAGGTGGGCATCGACTGAACACACGCTGGGCATCCATTGCCCACTCCTTGGGCAATGAGTGCCCAAAAGCCGTTCGCATTTTTGGGCAATGCAATCGTCAGCAATAAGCAACGTAGTGAAGCAGGTGCTCGCAAACGCAAAACAAGAATCCACTCGTAAAAGTGGATTCATTATTGAAAACATTCTGCCCAAAGGAGTGAGTTTCTCAGATTTTATTCGTACTTTTGCCATGTCATTCAGAAGTTTGTTTATTTTTTTATCCGCTATACTAAGATAAGCAAGCTTTTTCACATGACAAGATTCCGAGCAGCATCATTGTTGTTCGGGCGCTTGTAAAAGCATCAAATTACATTATTGAATCATTTAGGACAAGGAATAATATGGTATCGAACGAAACAAAGGGGGAAACATTCCACGAGCTTTCAGCAAATGCAAGTGATGGCGCACTTGGCAAGACTGCACAGACATGGTATGACAAAGGCGTTCTCACATGGAGGCGACGTAAGAACATAGTCTTATATGGCGCACCAGGCACTGGCAAGACTTATGATATACCTGAATTTGCTGTACGTCTATGTGATCCGAATTTTATGGCTAACAATCCTGATAGAGAAGGTATTGTGACCAGATACAATCAGCTGAAGTCTGAAAATCGGATTGCGTTTACGACTTTCCACCAATCTATGGACTATGAGGATTGGATAGAGGGATTGCGCCCCGTTGTGAATGAAAGCAACCAGATAACATACGAGATCGAAAGTGGCATTTTCAAGAGACTCTGTGAAAATGCGGAACGCCCTATTGTCAAGGACAAGCAGGTGGGCATTTCTGACCATGCTGTTGTCTGGAAAGTATCACTTGCTGGCACAGGCAACAACCCTGTAAGAGAGGACTGCATGAAGAACAACTACATCCGCATAGGATGGGACGGCTATGGTCCTGTCATCTCAGATGAAACAGACTGGAGCATTCACAACGGTGAAGGGAAGCAGATTCTGGATGCTTACATCAATAAGATGAAAATTGGTGATATCATCATGTCATGTTTTTCCAGCCAGACCATTGATGCTATTGGTGTTGTCACGGGCGATTATGAGTTTGACGACAGTCTTCCTAACTATAAGCGAGTCAGGAAGGTCAACTGGCTTTTAAAGGGCATCAATGAAAACATAGTGGAGATGAATGATGGCAAGACTATGACTTTAGGAACTGTCTATCGTTTAAACTCCATCACGCTTGACAATGTGAAATCAATTCTCGAAAAGAATGCAACACCTTCTACTCCTACTATGGAAGAGAACAATAAACCATACGTGATGGTTATTGATGAGCTGAACCGCGGAAATGTATCAAAGGTGTTTGGCGAACTGATAACATTGCTTGAGCCTGACAAGCGAAAAGGACGTGCCAACTCTGAAAGTGTACTTCTTCCCTACTCCAAGAAACCTTTTCAGATTCCAGACAATGTGTATTTGATTGCAACAATGAACACGGCCGACCGCTCTTTAGGTTCACTGGATTATGCCATCAGAAGACGCTTTGCGTTCATCGCAGAAAAGCCATTGGGCCTGGATGACGATGGATTCAATTTAAAAATCTTCAAGCAGGTTAGCGAGCTATTTATCAAGAATTTCGATGAATATAAAGTTAGCAAATGGGACTACACACTGAAGCTCGTTCCTGCTGACACACTTTCTGACGAGTATAAGCCAGAAGATGTATGGATTGGCCATAGCTATTTCTTAATGAGGGATGAAGAGGGAAAGGACAACACAACCGACCGTCTCCTATATGAGATCATACCTCTCCTGGAGGAATATGTGCGCGATGGCGTGCTGACAGCAGATGCGCAAGAAACAATCGACGACTTATATAAGCAAGCTACAGAATGATGAAAGTAATACAACTTCAAGAGCAGTTGTTGGGAAGCACTTGCCTACAGCCTACTGAGAGCGAAGCCATCATCCCACATCTGGACGACGGATCAGAAGTTGTGCTTGATGTCAAGAGAGGTCGTGAGAAGCAGGAGCTTTGCCTTAGGCTATCTCGTAGGGGTGACAATATTCTTGCCACAGGCTCTTATTTCGTTGGGGTCGACTGGATTAAAGAAGGCGAGCTGGCTGTGCAAGTCAGTCCGAAAATGAACGACGGCTTCGAAGTAGACTATGTTCGTATGCTAAACGAGTCATTGTCTGAGCCTGACAACTTTGGCCACCTGAAGGACTTGATCAGCATTCGCTTCGACAAGCCTTCTATCCGTGTCAACCAGAAACAGGATTTGTTAAGCATCCTCCTGATTACAGAGTACTTGAATATTCTTCAGCGCATCGTCAGGAATGGCCTGAAGAAGAGCTTCTACATGGTAGAAGAAAACATAAACAATAAGGTTAAGGGGCATATACTTGTCAGCAGGACTATCCATCAAAATCTTACGAGAGGTCGTATGACAGACAACGTATGTCGCTATCAGGTCTATGACATAGACTCTGAGGAAAATAGAATACTAAAGAAGGCTCTGATTTTCTGCAAAAGGCAGTTGGAGGTCTATAGGCATGCACTTGACACGACTGCCTTGGAGCAGAAAATAAGACACGTCAAGCCTTATTTCGATATGGTGGGCGATGCCATCAGCATCAAGTCAATGAAGACGTTTAAGAGCAATCCTGTTTTCAAGGAATACCACACAGCTGTGGAATCTGCCCAACTGTTGCTCAGGCGTTTCAGTTATGACATCACCGTCACTGGCAAAAAGGAGATAGACACTCCCCCATTCTGGATAGACATGAGCAAACTCTTCGAGCTATACGTATTCGGCAATCTCCGGAAGATATTCACTGGGAAAAACGAAATTCAGTATCATCTGAAGGCTCATTACCAGGAGCTTGATTACCTCTTGAAACCAACAGGATGGCCTGAACCTTACGTCATAGACGCGAAATACAAGCCACGCTATAAAGATAGCGGCATTACCATCGATGATGCCAGAGAAGTGGGCGGCTATGCACGGCTTAGCAGCATCTACCAGAAACTGGGCTTGGATGAAGACTCATCACTTCCTATTAAGTGCTTGATTATCTATCCAGACCAAGATAAAGAAGAAAGGTTCACGTTCACAAGAACAGATGAACCTGTATTTGAAAAAGTAACAGGATACGTGCGATTCTACAAACTGGGCATTCGGCTTCCTGTGATTAGCAGGTGCTAATAATTTTTTTTATTTGGCGTGCTCTATTCTCGGGCAGATTCTTCTGTCTGAAGGGGCTATGCAGTCATAGTGACTGATAAACAGACGGATATTATGACCGAGAAAGTGTGCGGCAAATATGAGAGCGGCTTACTTCGATACATAAAATAATTTTGAGCACCTACTTATTTTTTTCGCTTCATAAGAATGTGTGTTGCGTGGAAGCTTATTGCCGTTTCATCATGTTTTGGCACCCTTTCGGAGGGCTGTTTTTATGAGGATGTCATGTCGTACGACATGAGGTGCTATGAACGTACGACATGAGGTGCTATAGTCGTACGACATGAAAGTGCATAGTCGTACGACATGACATCCGATGCTTGTCTGGCTGTCTTTCTCATGCCTGTTTTATGAACCATAATGAACGTAGGGTGAACATTTATGAACGAGAAGCTAACGATTGTGAACGCACAGACAGCATCCACAATTGAGAATTGCGTCCGTCCACATGGAGACTTGACAAGCCAGGAGACGGTAAGGAAGCGATAATAAAGGGGAGACGATAATCAGAATTCCCGCATCACAGCCAAGAGCGGCAACCTGGACAATTATGCCTGAGCTACAACATGCAAAGAGGGTATGGCAAGAATGCCATACCCTCTTTTTGAATTATATGGTACAATAGGTCTACACATGGAAGAACGTGTTCTTCCATTGAAGTGCAAGATAATATTGAGTGTCTACCTCTTTCTTGCAAGATACTCGATGGCATAGACTGACCAGCGTGGAACCTTGCGGATATTGGTGCGCACGGCCGGAATATCGCACAAGAGAAAGATGGCGGCAATCGCCAAGGCAAACCAAATGACGTAGCCATACACTTGCTTCATAGCCACCAGCATCATGGAGTGGAGGAAGTCGTTTCCTACGTATTCACCGAAGTTGAAATGCGACAAGTCCAAGTGCGTGAGCGTGAGTTGGCGTCCATAGTTAGCCATGTCATCATTCATGAAATGGGAGAATATGGTGGTGTAAATGCCATAACCTGTAGCTCCTGCCAGATACATGTGGAGGATGTTGAACACGAACAGGCCCATGAAGAAGTGCTCAAGGCTTGGCACCGACTCCTCGAGCGCCCACATCAACGTAGGTCCCAGAATGGCGTAGGAGAAGCCTCTGAGGAAGATGGCAAGACGATATTGCTCGATGTTCACGCCGATGCCGAGCGTGAAATACATCAGCATGCCATAGAGTGCGATGCTGAGGAAGGCGATGCCGAACAGCTTCCAGACCTTCCATTTCCTGA
This sequence comes from uncultured Bacteroidaceae bacterium, assembly GCA_934271655.1. Lineage (GTDB taxonomy): Bacteria > Bacteroidota > Bacteroidia > Bacteroidales > Bacteroidaceae > Minthosoma. The sequence continues at coordinate 50,089 of CAKQRW010000003.1, forward strand.
CCTTCAGCCAATAGATGTCGAGCAGGAGTCCGACATACATACCCGGAAGCACCCACATATACTGCGATTCCTTGGTCAGCTCCTCCAGCTTGACTACTTCGCTGTAGAGTATCTCCTCCATCGTATGCTCAGCACCGAGAGCGAGCTCGGCGAAGAAGGTGACTATGAGGATAGGCACCACGTTGCGAAACGTGAAGAGCTTGAACTCAACGTATGGGTAACGATAGTAGCGCATGCGGTAAAGCACAATGCCCGTAAGCACGATGGCGATGCCGAGCAAGATGCGCATGTGAAGGGTATCAAACCACATATAATAATCACCATATACCACAATATACGACACAATGAGCATGAGCACGCAGATGAGCAAAGCTCCCTGGAAGTCCATGCCCTTGAGCGAGAGTCGCTTAGGCATCGGACAGAACGGACGGCAGCAGATGAGCTGAATGAGCAGCACGAGCGACATGGTACCTACGGTGAACACGTGCATCATCTGCCACGTGAAGTGATGGCCGAACCAAGCCGCCAACCAGCCGCTGCCCTCGATGGCTGTGAGCAGGATGATGTGGAGCACTGGGAAGAAGACGGCAAAATCACGACGAGGGGTGATCCACAGCTGGATATTGCTCATACACTCGAACGTGCCTTGAATCTTAGCCATGCCTGAGATGAAGCAAGCCACGATGAGCACGGGCATCGACTGGCTGTGCATCGTCACTATGTTGCAGATGGCGAGCACGATGGCTGAGGCGCAAAGCAGCTGCTTATTGGTGAAGCGAAACTTCATGCGGAAGAGCATCGGAAAATAGGCTGCCATTCCAGCCAGCGAGGCGTAGAGCAGAAACATCACGTCCTCTATCATGAAGTTGGTGGTGCCACGGATCACCTCCAGGGCACCGAGATAGTAACCTCCGCCGAACTGGAAGCAAAGGGCACTCAGCACGTACAGCCACGGCTGCAAGAAGCGAGGCACCCAGTCCTTCATCATCGGCATCGCAAAGCCCATGTTGGGTGGTGGCCCGCCCGGGCTTTTCATAAAGAATTCAGTTAATTGTCCCATGATTCTTCAGTTCCTATTAAGTAGGTGTTCAAAATTATTTTATAGTATCAAGGTAGGCCGCTCCCATATTTGGCGCACTCTCTCTCGGTCATATTTTCCTTCTGTTTATCAGTCACTATGCCCGCATAGCTCCTTCAAACAGAAGAAAAATCTGCCTCAAGATAGAGCACGCCAAATATAAAAATAATTATGAGCACCTACTTATCTTTTGATATCATGAATCTTTTTTCTCATGAATCTTCCGATTCATTATTCCTCAACGATACATTCCACGTTGTAGCCGCCCTTGAGCTTGGCTACATCGGCGTTGTCATCGAGCTTGACGCGTACGGTGACACGCTGTTCCACCTTAACGAAGTTGCCTGTGGCATTGTCGATAGGGATGAGCGAGAAGGCGCTGCCTGTGGCGTCGGAGATGCGCTCCACTGTGCCTGTATATGACACGCCAGGCACGGCATCGGCGGTAATCTGCACCTTGTTGCCCACCTTGATGTGTGGAAGCTGGCTCTCCTTATAGTTGGCCTCTATCCAGCGCTCGTTCTTGTCTACGATGCTCACCAGGGTCTGGCCAGGATTAACCAGCTGACCTACATGGATGTCCTTCGAGCCCACGGTACCATCGCAAGTGGCGATGATGTAGCAGTAGGAGAGGTTGAGGCGAGCCAAGTCTACAGCACGACGAGCCAGCTCGATGCCCTGCTCTGAAGCTGAGAGATGGTGGCCCTGCTCGGCTACGACAGCAGACTGGGTCTGGCGAGAGCGAACGGCCTGCTCATAGGCAGCCTTGGCACTCAGATAGCCTGTGTGAACCTTATCATACTGCTGACGGGTAACGGCATCCTGGCCGAGGAGCTTCTCGAAACGAGCATCCTCACGCTTTGCGTTGTCCATCTGCACACGTGCCGCCTCGATGCCAGCGTCGGTCACGCCCATGCTGGTCTTGGTGGTGACGATGCTGCTGGCTGTTCCTTGCGAACCTTGCTGAGCGCGAAGCAAGTCGGCCTCGGCTTGCGCCAATCTCAGACGAAACTCAGAGTCTTCGATGATGGCGAGTGTGTCGCCTTTCTTCACCTGCTGGAAATCTGTGAAACGCACCTCACGGATGAAACCCTGCACACGGCAGTTTTGTGGCACGATGTTCTGGCAGACACGGGCATTGTCGGTAAACTCTCCGCTGCCGAAGTGCATGAACTGACTTACTGCATAGGCAGCTCCGCCCAAGAGGCAAGCTACGATAAGGGCATTATATAAATATGTATGTATCTTATTCTTTTCCATTGTCATAAAGTATTTATAGTGTAATGCGTTGATTGTGCAATTACAAAGTATTTGTTACGTATTTGAGTTGATAGAAATTGTAAAGCATGTTGATGCGGGCATTGACCAGCGCCATCTCGGCTGAGAGCTTCATGTTTGAGGCGTCAAGCATGTCGGTGAGGAGCGCGAGGTCGTTCTGGTAACGATTTTGCACCACGGAGTAGTTCTGATTGGCAAGCTCCACCTGCTTCTCCTGAGTGTCCACCTCCGTTTTGGATGTAAGGAGATTGGTGTAGTTGGCCTGCACAGCGTTCTCCACACCCTCACGTGCCAAGGAGACGGTCTCCTGCGACTGCTGATGCTCTATGCGAGCCTTGCGTATCTGATGCTTGTTCTTCCAGAGGCTTCCCAAGCTGTACTTCACGCCGACCCCGACGAACCAGACGTTCACATTGCAGTTTTTCGGAATGAGGTCTTGCGTGTAAGGACCATTGAACAGGTTCTCCGCCACGACAGCCACCGAAGGCAACGAGGCTGCCTTAGCCTGCTTGATTTTCTCCGCTGCAAGGCTCTTGCCAACTTGCGCCTGGCGGATGCCGATGTTGTTATCAGCTGCCTTCTGCTGCCAAGAGTCCTGCGTGGTTATGGCAGAGAGCGCATTGATGTCTGTGTTCACCTCGTTCTTGTCGGGAACTATCACGGTCTGCTCCGGCAGATGAAGCGTCGTCACCAACTGGTGGTTGATGATGGCAGAGGCATCTGAGAGCTTCTTCAGCGTGAGCTCCAGGCTCTTCAACTGATAGTCGTAGCGAGTGATGTCGTTCTTGAGGACGGTGCCTTGCTCGCGGCGAGCCTTCATCTGGTCTATCACCTTTTGGGTAAGATCGATGTTCTGCCGAACCACGTCCATCTGGTTGTTCAGCTTGCAGAGGTCGAGATAGTAGCCTGTCAAGAGGAAACGCACCTCCTGACGGTTCTTCTCCACATCAAGCTCTGCCAGTCCCTTGCCCAGTTCGGCCATGCGGATACCCGAACGGATGGCGCCACCGGCATAGACCACCTGCGTCACTTGGGCGGTAAAGCTATTGCCCCAATGAGGTGTGTCCTGCTTACCGTTAGACACAGGGATGACTCCCACACCCGGAACAATGTAGTCTGTCGTTCCGCTGGCAGAAAAACCACGCGACAACATGAAGGCATTGCCCGTGTAACTACCCTGAAGACCCAAGTCGACACTCGGAAGCAGGGCTGATTTGGCGGCAGCCACACCTTCATCGGCTGCGCGGAGAGCCACCTCACTAACCTTTACTTTCTGACTATTTTGGTCGGCAAGATTGTAAAGCGATGTGAGAGTCATTGTCTGCACACTGCTGTCTTGTTTATCCTGCTGGCCGTTTGATTGAGCCACAGCCCAAGATGAGCCTCCTGCCAACAGGAGGCTTACAAACATGATTTTCTTGATCATATATCTTGTACTAATAAAATATATTCTTGATGGATTTTGTTATCTCTCTATAATTCGAGTGCAAAGGTACGGCAATTTTAGTAATCGGTCATTTTAAATATAACGCAGTGGATGGACTATTTGGGAATAAAGTTCTCTTTTGTCACATCAATCGTATACTTTTACGGTTGAAAACGGACAAAACTATTATACACTGACAGATACTACAAGAGTGTATCGACCAGTGGGTATTCGGTCCTAATATTTGCACGTTGCGTTGGATGGGCCCTCAACGAGCGAGAAGAGAAAGTCCTGGAGTTGGGCAACGAAAGATTTGTAGCGGCTTAGCATTTCTTGGTAGAGTTCCTCTGAAACTGGCTTCATTCTTTCCTTTACATCATCTACGCTCATTTCGCTTGTCCAACAAGGAGAAATATTTTCAGAATTGACTCTGAAGAAGTCAAAATGTGCGCGTTGACCTTCAAATCTTGTCAGGGTATAAATACCATCGTATGCATAGTGTTTACCTATCTCAACTTCCAATTCACCATCTACCAGATTTTCATGGATGAACTTTTGAGACTGAGCTGCAAAGTCCTGCATCTTTTGCTTGACCTTGGAGTAAGTATCACGGGGCAGTTCTATAGCGTCTTCTGGGATATCGTTATCATATTCACCTGGGAAATCCCATCCCATGATTTGTGCTTTCTTTACGAGTATGCTCAGGGCTTCAATTTTGTCGCCACGCACACAATCTATCTGATATAGGGTCATAGGCTCTTCCTTGTTGGAGCCAATCATAATGAAGCAATCACCTGTTGTCATAATGGTATTTGATTTAATGAACTCTTTAAATTCTGGTAATCTTCAAGCATCTCTTCTACAGAGCGTAAAACTCTGTTGCGTGATGCGGTTCGATTACTTTCTTTCATGCCTTTGATATAATCCTCGATGACATTTGATTGAAACTGGTTATACGATTTCAAACGGAATGTATCCCAATCACCGTCAAATCCATCGTCAAACCATTCAGTATCCATGGTAAACAACTCCAAAATACCTAAGTATAGTGAGCTTACCAATTGTTGTGGCTTGCACCAAGCAAAGATGGCAGGTCTACGTGAGAATTCGTCAGGTATTATCGCGACGTTCAAGCCGCTTTTGTTCCAGTACAGATTTCTCATCTTGAGTCTAAGAATTGTAGGCGAATCTTCGTAATACAATTTTATATCAGACTGATCTTTCCACGGAGCATAAATGAACGATTCTATTTCATTCCGTAGAATATCGAAGTCGGTTGTCCAGTCTGACAGATTTGACACGTATGTCCGATCACCTATCTTGATTTCATAAGCGGTGTCACAATTATAAGGTTCCAATATTCTGAAATTAAAATCTTCAACATGAATTTCTTCGTAAAAAATCTGAGCGCAGCTTTTGGGAATCACAATATGTTGCAAGTCAATGAGCATGCATTCTGCTGTTTCTTTGGTAAACCTATTATATGGTGGCTCATTACCAGCGATGACCGACTGACATAGTGCGGTTAATGCACTAATAGCAGAATCAACAAACATGTCACGCTCGTATTCAATCTGATACGAGCCACAAGTTTCATCATAATAATAGCCAGAAACTTCATTCTTATATATATGGAAGCTTGCTTTTATTCCTTTACTAATATAAAGTTGCTTTTCATAACCACATAGTGATTCAAAAAGAGGCATTGGTAAGACCATCACTTCTTTCTCTCGCAATCTTAACCAGATTGCAGGCTTTTCATTATCGTCTGCAACCTTGAATGAGAATTGTTTATTCGACTTTATAACAGCATCTGATTCAACAGTCATTTTCGGGGTTGTTTTAGTTTCGCCTAAATTCCGCAACACTATAATTTAATGTTTTTATAAACATCTGGACAACAAAAAGTTGTTCAAGATTTTGCCATGTCAGAAATTTCACTTATCTTAGTGCTGCATTTAAAAACAAACAAAATTCCGAATGACATGGCAAAAGTACGAATAAAATCTGAGAAGCTCACTCCTTTTGGAGGAATATTTGCAATCATGGAGCAATTTAGTAATGTTCGAAAAATAACTTACGCAGAAATTGCGCAATCAAGAGCACCTGATGAGGTAATTCCATTTCGGAAGTTCATCGTCAAAAACGACATGTCTGCTCTTCTCCGATTCGTAGGATTCTTTAATGGGTCTTTTCGTTTCATACGTTCTTTGATTTATTGTAGCGATAATGGATAGTCCTTTCTTTGTGACAGTGTTCTCGGCCCGCTTTCTTGCGTCCTCAACGTACAGCAGCGGGGCACAACTCCAACCCCCTGAAATTGGCCCGAACATACAATGTTCAATGGGATTGTATTTTGAACAATACGGAGGATAGTGAAGCATGATAATGTTAACCCAAGTTTGACAGTTTGAATCAATTCCCATATGCTATCTGACCATACATTAGAGTTATTGAATAGGGACGATAATCCTTGGCAAGCGACAATCGTAACCAACGATTTTGTCCGGTTCCTTCGGGTTGAAACACATGTAGTAGAGGTCTATGCGGTCGGGCAGTTGACGACGAATCTCCTTGGCTAACTCCCAACCTTCTTGCCACAACTCTTCAAATGTCTGACTATCATCATGGTTGTCATAGAACTCGCCCCATTTTTCCAAACCTGGCACATTGAGTTTAATGTCGCCGTAGTCGGTAATCAATTCTGCGAAATCGCCAGTGCCGACTCCCATAGTGTCCCAAAATATGCAGCCTCCCCAATCGGGGAACAGCACGAATGATTCGTTCACATAAGACCTGATACCATCCTCTTGAATGTCTATACTATGGATAAAGGATTCTATTTTGCGTGATTTGAGGTCGTTGTATGGTCTCCATAGAGCGTTGCGCTCTTCACCTTTGGGTGGATTATCTATGCCTTCATATAATCCAAAACCAAGTTCGGTCATCAGAGACAGATAGAGCCCTTTTACAAATTCCTTCGTGTTGACATAGGCGCAGAATTCACTATCGCATGGATATCTTTTCGAAATCCAGAAGCGTCCCATCTCAGGATGAGATCCAACTGTCTGATGAGCATAATGAATGTCAAATTCCCCCATCTGAATGGTACAAACATCCTCCTTTGCGTCAATGATGCATTTCATCCATTTTTTAATACCAGTAAGCCGTAAGAACGGTATTCCAATCTTGAAGACTAACTTATTGATACGGAAAGTAGTCTCAATGCTATCTTCTTTACGTTCTAACTGGTATTCGACATTATCTTTGATGGAAAGCGAGGCTGCATTCTTGTTGGCAAACATTCGCAAGCTGTCTATCAAACTATCAACATTCTCATCAATAACCACGTCACCTATTGTTCCGCTATGATCCTCATAAGGTGGCTGGTAGTATAATTTGTAACATCTTGGCAGCTGCTCCCAAATAGCTTTGGCGAAGCATAAACCCTCATAGTGCCATGTAACCCAGTCAAAGGAAGGGTCAGTCGTCGTTTCTGCAAAATCTGTTGCAAACACATATCGCTTGACCCATTCCTCGATTCCTGGAATAACGATGAGGAAAAGAGGCCCTAAACAAGGACTATTGTTAGAGATTTCATCACCATAAGCAAGTGCACAGCAACCTTCAGCGTCTTGATAAAGAACATCTAAATCTGGCGATATGCGAATATAAGGCGTTTTGTTCATGGCTGCACTACATATTATTTGTTAAATACTGTCAGACTATTATCCCAATTATTTGGAACACCAAACCCCCATTGATGGCTGTCAATTCTTATTTGCTGATTTTTAATCAAATTCTTTATGCTCATATTATAAGATATTTATGGGTCCTTACCTATTATTAGTTGAATCTTCATTCTGCAACCTAAAAAACGCCTTTTGCTGCTCTATCTCTCGGCGAAGTTCTTCCTGCGTTGGCATGTAGGTGAGTTATTTGGCGGCGTAGAGTTGGTCGTTGCTGCTGAGGGTTGAGTAGTGGGCAACGTCGTCATCGGTATCGGCGCAGAGGAGGATACCGATGGTTGGGTCGTGGCCTTCAGGACGCACCAGTTCATCGTACATCTTCACGTACATGTCCATTTGGCCTACGTCTTGATAGGACAGCTTCTTGGTCTTGAGGTCGATGAGGACGAAGCACCGGAGGTGGTAGTTGTAGAAGACGAGGTCGATGTAGTAGTCTTCCTTCTCGGTGTGGATATGTTTCTGGCGGTCAACGAAAGCGAAGCCCTTACCCAGTTCCATCAGGAATGGGATAAGGTGGTCGATGATACTCTGCTCCAAGTTGCTTTCGGTATAGTCGGTGTTGTTCTTGAACCCCAGGAACTCGGCAATGACGGGATTCTTTAGGTATTCGAGCTTGTCTTGCAGGGGCTTGGTCTGCGCCATCATCTCATCGTGGACGGCTGGCTTGTTCTGCGACTTCAACAGGCGATAGTAGTATTGAGAGGAGACGTTGCGCTGCAGGGTGCGGGTGCTCCACATCTCTGTGGCAGCCTCATCCTCATACCAAGCGCGTGCTTCGGCATCCTCCACCTGAAGTGTAATGCTATAATGAGTCCACGAAAGACGTATTGGAGATTTTCCAGTCAGTGATTGGAAAATGTTTTCATCAATTACAACAGTGGAAATTCCAGTCAGTGATTGGAAAAAGTCTGGGTGGCTAACATAAAATGACACAAACAGATAGAGATTACTTTTTGAGAAACCTCTTCCGTATCTCTTCACCAAATCAGCCGCAAGTTTCTTTATGACCTGCTCGCCATACTCCGCACGCTACTCTTTCAGCACCTCATGCTGAATGCGCATGCCAAGCAGCCAATTGCGCTTGATGAGCGTTTCGTTGACTGCCTTGTATGCCGACTGCTGGGCCTGTTCTATGATGATGCATGAGTCCTTAAGCAGCCCTTCTTGCGAGAGGAGCGCATCGTCATGCAGAGTTATATCGTTTTGGCTTTCCATTGTGGGCGTCCTGTATTTTTCAGTCCTACATAGTATTCTATCGTGCCCATCAGGTGGGTAGCAGGAGTGAATACCTATTCCTGCTTATTGCGATGTATATACGCCACAAAAGCATATATTACCTTGCAAAGGTACGAAAAAAGGATTGTCTCAGATTGCCGGAAATAAAGTATTTTGTAAACGAGTCTTAAATTTCACTCTATTTAACCATACACCCTTTGGTTATCTCGTCAGAAATTAGTAATCAAGGCGCAATTCTTGCCCCATGATGAGTTTACAGTGCAAATCTTGCCAATAAGCATACAACTATGTAATGAGAGTCTTTATTCTCTCGTGACCAGTTGCAATCAAATGATCAACATGCTTTCTCACATAGTCGGAGAAAGAGATTTCCTCATTCACCTTTGTAAGATAGGAAGCCACCTCTGTCGCTGTCCAGCTTGAACAGTCGATTTGGTTGAGCATATGATAGTACTGACTCATCAGCACAGATGCCTGTTGAATGACAAAGGGGGCTGTCACTTCTTTGTTTTTGCTGTTGACACCAACGTCATTAACCATCCACTGAGTTCTGATGAATGAACTCTGTCTGTTGTGTACTACTCGGATGTAAACTATGTACATCCCTGTCTTCAGCTTTGTTTTAACTGTTGTTCTTCGTGTTGCCATAATGCGATTAATTAGTGGAATATTCTACATCTAACCCTATTTTATTGACTTTCGACTTTTTCTGCAAAGCATCAACCAAAATTAAATTTGGTCAACATATGAAACATATGAAATGCATGGCCAACAGGCAAAAATAATCTGGTCAGCATGCCCCTAAAAATTGGTCAACGTTTAGGGTATTTTCTGCTTCATATACTGCTTGCGTAATGAGCAGAACGTACGTAATAAGAACAGAGGCAAGAGTCTGTTTTCCAAACCCTTGCCTCTTATTTCACTAATTATCAGCATTCAGAAGTTATTCTTCAACAGCAGCCTGCGCCGCAGCGAGACGTGCGATAGGCACACGGAACGGAGAACATGACGCATAGTTCATGCCAACCTTTGCGCAGAACTTGACAGATGAAGGTTCACCTCCATGCTCACCGCATATACCGCAGCGAAGGTCTGGACGAACCGAACGTCCCTTCTCTACTGCAATCTTGATGAGCTGTCCCACGCCATTCTGGTCAAGCACCTGGAATGGGTCAACCTTGAGAATCTTCTTCTCAAGATATACAGGGAGGAATGAAGCGATGTCATCACGGGAATATCCGAATGTCATCTGAGTGAGGTCGTTGGTACCAAATGAGAAGTACTCAGCCTCTGTAGCTATGCGGTCGGCAGTGAGCGCAGCGCGAGGAATCTCAATCATGGTGCCTATCTCGAATGGTATTTCCACACCTTCCTCAGCAAACACCTCCTTGGCAACCTTCTGGATTATCTCCTTCTGCTGCTTAAGCTCGTAGAGGATGCCGATGAGCGGAACCATTATCTCAGGATGAGGATCGTGGCCTTCCTTCTTCAGCTGGCAAGCAGCACCAAGGATGGCACGTGTCTGCATAGCTGTGATCTCAGGGAATGTGATGCCGAGACGGCAACCACGGTGACCGAGCATAGGGTTGTTCTCTGCCAGAGAAGCCACACGCTTCTGGATGGTCTTGACATCCACGCCCATCTGCTCTGCCATTCTTTCCTGGCCCTTGATGTCATGCGGAACGAACTCGTGGAGTGGTGGATCCAAGAGACGGATGTTGACATGGAGTCCGTCCATAGCCTTGAGGATTCCATAGAAATCGGCCTTCTGGTAAGGAAGGAGCTTGGCAAGAGCCTTCTCACGCCCCTCTGGAGTCTCCGAGAGAATCATCTCACGCATTGCCACAATCTTCTGGTCATCAAAGAACATGTGCTCTGTGCGTGTAAGGCCGATACCCTTCGCACCGAATGTGCGTGCCAGCTCTGCGTCGTGAGGAGTGTCGGCATTGGTGCGCACCTCCATCTTTGTGTACTTGTCGCAGAGATCCATGAGAGCCTTGAAGTCGCCAGACAGCTCTGCAGCCTTCGTAGGTATCTGTCCGGCATAGACCTGTCCTGTTGAGCCGTTGAGAGAGATGAAATCACCCTCCCTGTATACGGAACCCTCTATCTCGACAGTTTTTGCCTTGTAGTCTACATTGATAGCACCTGCGCCAGATACGCAGCATTTGCCCATGCCTCGTGCTACGACGGCTGCATGTGATGTCATGCCACCACGAGCTGTGAGAATACCCTCTGCCGAAGCCATACCAGCAAGATCCTCTGGAGAAGTCTCAATGCGCACCATGACAACCTTATGTCCATTGTCGTGCCATGTCTCTGCGTCATCTGCATGGAAGACAATCTGTCCGCATGCAGCTCCTGGTGAGGCTGGGAGGCCCTGTGTTATAGGTTTAGCCTTCTTCAAGGCATCCTTGTCAAATACCGGGTGGAGAAGTTCGTCGAGCTTCTGTGGCTCGCAGCGCATGATGGCTGTCTTCTCATCAATGAGTCCTTCACGCACAAGATCCATAGCTATCTTGACCATGGCTGTGCCTGTGCGCTTTCCATTGCGTGTCTGGAGGAACCACAGTTTGCCTTCCTGCACGGTAAACTCCATGTCCTGCATGTCCCTGTAGTGCTTCTCCAGTTTGTTCTGGAGAGCATCCAGTTCCTTGTATATCTCAGGCATGGCCTCTTCCATAGAAGGATATTTAGCAACACGCTCCTCCTCTGTGATGCCAGCTCGCTCTGCCCATCGCTGTGAGCCAATCTTTGTGATCTGCTGTGGGGTGCGGATGCCGGCCACGACATCTTCTCCCTGCGCGTTGACGAGATACTCTCCGTTGAAGAGGTTCTCTCCGTTGCCGGCATCACGCGAGAAGCACACGCCTGTGGCTGATGTGTCGCCCATGTTGCCGAAGACCATTGCCATGACAGACACGGCTGTGCCCCACTCGTCTGGTATGCCTTCCATCTTGCGGTAAAGGATGGCACGCTCGTTCATCCAGCTGCGGAACACCGCGCAGATAGCACCCCAGAGCTGCACGATAGGGTCTGTAGGGAAGTCCTGGCCAGTGCGCTCCTTGATGGCAGCCTTGAAGAGCTCCACCAGTTTCTTGAGCGACTCGACGGAGAGGTCTTTGTCCAGTTCCACTCCCTGTTCCTTCTTCACCTTCTCAATAATCTCCTCAAATGGGTCTATATCTTCCTTGTTTACTGGCTTCAGACCCATGACCACATCACCATACATCTGCACGAAGCGGCGGTATGAGTCGTATACGAAGTGTGGGTTGTTGGTCTTCTTTGAGAGTCCCTCAGCCACCTCGTCGTTGAGTCCAAGGTTAAGTATTGTATCCATCATGCCAGGCATTGAGGCACGTGCGCCCGAACGCACAGAAACAAGAAGAGGATTGTTGACATCACCGAACTTGCTCCTCATGAGAGCCTCAGTGTGCGCTACGGCAGCATTCACCTCGTCCTGGAGGAGCTCCTTGATCTTCTCCTCTCCCACCTCATAATACTCGTTGCAGCAGTCGGTAGTGATTGTGAAGCCTGGAGGCACTGGGACACCAATAAGGTTCATCTCTGCAAGGTTAGCACCCTTGCCGCCAAGCGCCTCGCGCATTGACGCATTTCCTTCAGCCTGTCCGTTGCCGAAGGTGTAAACTCTTTTTTGAGCCATAGACTTTTCTTGTTTTAAATTATTTAAGGTTAATACTTTGTTTGTTGCATTTTTTCATCTTGTCAGTCATCTTGTAAAGCCATTAGAACAGTGTTGTTGTCGTAAAGCCATTAGAACGTCTTCTTGTAAAGCTATTAGAACAATTATACTGTAAAGCCATTAGAACAGGACGTGATTGCTTCGTCTCTTGATTCTAATGGCAAATGTAATATTTTTTCTTTATCCAGCAAAGGGAAATCGTTTTTTTTTTTCAAAAAAAGTCACTTCAAGGATATTTTTTTGATTATGTCCTTATTTAATAAGGGGAGTCGCTGACCAAGTCTCAGATTTTCCTGTATGAGCTCCTCTGTCTTGTTGTACATGGTGCGCAGGTGCTCGTTGATGAAATTCTGGAAGCGCTTTTCTGCTCCAGGCACACCTTCCTCTAGCGGCGAGAGGCACGAGAGCCCGTTCGGCATTATCCGCACGTCGATGGTCTCGCCCGTCATCATGGGTTCGCCGTCGTAGTGCACCACTCCAGGGCTTTTCCGCTTGATGAGCATGCGCTTGCACTGGAATGTCTTTATGCGCGAGTTCTGCTCGATGGTGCCATTAAACAGCTGCAATGCCATCTGCGGGGCCTCTATTGCCGTGAACGGCTCGATGATAGTCACGTTCATGAGTCCGTCGCGCACAGAGGCCGACGGAGCTATATAGACGTTATTGCCGTATTGCGAGGCGTTGGCACAAGAGATGAGAAAGGCCTTGAGCGACTGGTGCACCTCCTCCTCGCCGTTCCCCGTTCCATTGACGATGTCCACGTCATATGTCTCAGGATGATATTTCAGGCTGCTGTTCAGCACATTTTCTATATAAGACACAGGTCCGCGCTTGCCCGACTCAGCGAACTTCTGCGAGATGAGCGCATCAAACCCCACACCGCACGTGCAAAAGAAAGGCTTGCCATTGAGCAGCCCGTAGTCCATGCCATGCACCATGCCGCAATTGATAATCTGCAAGGCGCTGAGAGGGTCGGTCGGGATGGACAGGTGACGTGCCAGTCCATTGCCAGAGCCAGAGGGGATGATGGCCAGCGCAGTGGCCGTGTGCACCAGTCCGCACGCCACCTCATTGACCGTTCCGTCACCTCCCACGGCGCACACCACATCCACGCCGCGCTGCGCCGCCTCCCTTGCAAGGAGCGTCGCGTGCCCAACGCATTCAGTCTCTGCTATCTCATAGTCATACATGTCCTTGTCAAGGCACTCTTCTATGAGCTTAATTACGAACCGTTTTCCGGACGTTCCGGATATGGGGTTAACGACGAAGACTATCTTTTTCTTTTCCGACATATATTATAATATATTATAATGTGTGGGACAAACAAAGTTGAATCATTGTGATTTTTCCAACCATGCATCAGCATCGGCAGATGCCGACAGCCGTCTGCAAGCAAGCTCGGTTGCCAAAAATATATGCAAATGTAATATTTTTGAATCATTTCATCAAAATTATTAATAGATTTTCATCTTGAAATTCATTTTTTTTACAAAACATACATTGATAATTTCCTTTTTTTACTAACTTTGCATCGATTTTGTATTTCGTTTTACACAAGCAAAAGAAATAATAACAATAATAACGTGTCTCTTCCGGTGCAGACCAAAACACACATTTCCATTTGCCACTATTGGCTGGAAAGTCAGCATGCCACCGGAATGCACCTTATAACTATGGGTTTATTACAAGATAGAATGAGTAAGTATAGAGAGCCTCAGAAATACATGGCTGCTGGCATCTATCCTTACTTTAGAGAAATCGACAGCCACCAAGACACAGAGGTGACAATGAGTGGCAAGAAAGTCCTCATGTTTGGTTCTAACTCCTACATGGGTCTGACTTACGACAAGCGTATTTGCGATGCTGCAATCAAAGCAATTGAGAAATACGGCACAGGCTGTGCTGGATCAAGATTCCTTAACGGCACGCTCGACCTCCACATCCAGCTGGAAAAAGAGCTGGCCGAGTTTGTGGGCAAAGACGAGGCGCTCGTCTACTCTACCGGCTTCACGGTGAACTCGGGTGTAGTCTCATGCCTCACAGGCCGCAACGACTACATCATCGGCGATGACCGCGACCACGCATCCATCGTTGACGGACGCCGTCTGTCGTTCTCGCAGTTCTTCCACTACAAGCACAACGACATGGAAGACCTTGAGCACCAGCTCATGCGATGCAACCCCGACGCTCTGAAACTCATTGTCATTGACGGACTTTTCTCCATGGAGGGCGACCTGGCCAAACTGCCTGAAATCATTGAGCTCAAGAAGAAGTACAACGCAACCGTGATGGTGGACGAAGCTCATGGACTCGGCGTGTTCGGCAGACAGGGACGCGGAGTGTGCGACCACTTCGGACTCTCCAACGATGTAGACCTCATCATGGGCACATTCTCAAAGAGCCTCGCCTCCATCGGCGGATTCATAGCATCGGACAGCGACACCATCAACTGGCTTCGTCACAACAGCCGCACATACATCTTCAGCGCAAGCAACACTCCTGCCGCTACAGCTGCAGCTCTTGAAGCACTCCACATCATTCAGGAGGAGCCAGAGCGCCAGGAGAACCTGTGGAAGATAACAAACTATGCCCTGCAGCAGTTCCGCGAGGCAGGATTCGAGCTTGGCGACACCGAGAGCCCTATCATACCACTCTATGTGCGTGATGCCTACAAGACCTTTGAGGTGACAAAGAAGGCATTTGACAAGGGCGTGTTTGTCAACTCCGTCGTTCCGCCAGCATGTGCGCCCCAGGATACACTCATCCGTGTGGCACTCATGGCAACACACACCAAGGAGCAGGTAGACCGCTGCGTGTCTATCCTTGTTGACGTGTTCAAGGAGCTTGACCTTCTCAAGAAGGACTAAGCCAGAGCCCACCCTTGCCACAGCAGGATTGGCCTCATGGGACTTAGACAAGAACTTAACGCGGCCTTAGGCAACAGGCTACAGGCTCTGGCCGCAAAAAATATCCCCAAGAAAAGCGAGAGGTGAGTCAAAAAAAAATTGAGAAAGCGACACTCGTAAAGAGCAACGGCGCTGATGGCAAATTTTTTTGATTCATCTCTCTTTTGGTTTTAACAAGCACTTATTTAGAGCAAATAATATAAACACACAAAGATATGCTTACACTCAAGTTAATCACAGAAGAGAAAGAAAGAGTCATCAAAGGCTTGGAGAAGAAGCATTTCGCAGATGCAGCCAATGCAGTAGAGAAGGCCATCAGCCTTGACAAGACTCGTCGCGAAGCGCAGACACAGCTTGACGCCACTCTCGCCGAGAGCAAGAAGATGGCATCTGTCATCGGCAAGCTGATGAAGGAGGGCAAAAAAGAAGAGGCAGAGGCAGCCAAGGCCAAGGTGGCAGAGCTGAAGGCAGCTGCCGCATCACTGGAAACGACCAAGAACAATGCAGAGAAAGAGCTTGTAGCCCACCTCTGCACCATTCCAAACATACCATACGACGAGGTGCCAGAAGGCTCGTGCGCTGAGGACAACGTAGTGGTCAAGTCATCACTCCGCGAGTGCCAGCCAGGCGACACCGTAGGCAACTGGACCACAGTGCCTGCCAACAAGGAGGCCAAACTTCCTCACTGGGAACTGGCCAAGAAGTACAACCTCATCGACTTCGACCTTGGCGTAAAGATCACAGGAGCAGGATTCCCTGTTTACATTGGCAAAGGCGCCCAGCTCCAGCGCGCGCTCATCAATTTCTTCCTTGCTGAGGCAAACAAGGCCGGATACACCGAGATCATGCCTCCAACAGTAGTGAACCAGGCTTCAGGCTATGGCACAGGACAGCTTCCAGACAAGGAGGGCCAGATGTACCACTGCGAGGTGGACGACCTCTATCTCATCCCTACAGCAGAGGTGCCTGTGACAAACATATACCGCGACGTCATTCTCGACGAGAAGGACCTGCCAATCAAGAACTGCGCCTACACACAGTGCTTCCGCCGCGAGGCCGGATCATACGGCAAGGATGTGCGTGGCCTGAACCGCCTGCATGAGTTCTCAAAGATTGAGATTGTCCGCATTGACAAACCTGAGCACTCAAAGGAGAGCCACAAGGAGATGCTCGACCACGTAGAGGGCCTGCTCAAGAAACTTGAGCTTCCATACCGCATCCTCCGTCTCTGTGGCGGTGACCAGAGCTTCACATCTGCCATCTGCTACGACTTTGAGGTCTACTCAGAGGCACAGGGACGCTGGCTTGAGGTATCATCTGTGTCAAACTTCGACACTTACCAGGCCAACCGTCTGAAATGCCGCTACCGCAACGCAGACAAGAAAGTGCAGCTTTGCCACACACTCAACGGCTCTGCACTTGCACTGCCACGCATCGTTGCCTCTATCCTTGAGGACAACCAGACAGAGAAAGGCATACGCATTCCTAAGGCACTCGTTCCTTACACAGGATTTGAGTATATAGACTAAAGCATCATGTAGAAGCTGTAGCATCTATAGCCAATGCATATAGGTGCTATAGCTTCTATGATTTTTATAAAACAGCCAGAAAGACAGTCTCCAGCATACGGCACGGAGTCTGCTGCTATGGCTTATGGTGGATTCTAATGATCAGCCCAGTCAGATTACATGGTTTTCTATTACATGGTTTTCTAAAAGAAAAGGTACAGGCAAGTGAAGAGCGACGCAGACATCACGCTTGAACGCACCAGGCACATAGACCAGGAAAAGGCCATAAGATGACAAGAAGCTACTATTTGAGACCAAGCTTATACGGTGATAATTTAAATGATCCGCCTCATGCGGTTTGGGAGGCTGGCTTCTCCGTGGCTTATACATATACACAAGCGTACACATGCACAAACAAAAGTGCTTCTGTATGCCACATCACTTCTGTAGCACAATCCACACATTATATATAAATAAACAGTATATATTATCATTATCATGAACAAAATCGTAAAGAAAGAGCAGTTTAGCGAAAAGGTCTTCAAGCTTGTGGTTGAAGCCCCACTCATCGCTAAGGCTCGCAAGGCAGGACACTTCGTCATCGTGCGTGTAGGCGAGAACGGCGAGCGCATGCCGCTCACCATTGCAGACTCCGACATCGAAGCTGGCACCATCACACTGGTAGTCCAGACAGTAGGTTATTCTTCTACCAAACTCTGCCAACTGAACGAGGGCGACTACATCACAGACGTGGTAGGACCACTCGGACAGGCTACCCACATCGAGAAGTTCGGCACAGTGGTGTGCGCTGGCGGTGGTGTAGGCGTGGCACCAATGCTCCCTATCATCAAGGCTCTGAAGGCTGCAGGCAACAAGGTAGTGTCAGTTCTTGCAGGACGCACCAAGGATCTCATCATCCTTGAAGACGAGGTGCGCAAGCACTCAGACGAAGTCATCATCATGACCGACGACGGTTCATACGGTCAGAAGGGCGTGGTGACAGTAGGCATCGAGCAGGTTATCCAGCGCGAGAAGGTGGACAAGTGCTTCGCTATCGGCCCAGCCATCATGATGAAGTTCTGCTGCCTGCTCACTAAGAAATACAACGTGCCAACAGACGTGTCTCTCAACACCATCATGGTGGACGGCACAGGCATGTGCGGAGCGTGCCGCATCACCGTAGGCGGAAAGACCAAGTTCGTCTGCGTTGACGGCCCTGAGTTTGACGGCCATGAGGTAGACTTCGACGAGATGTTCAAGCGCATGGGAGCATTCAAGCCAGCAGAAATAGAAGAGATGAAAAAGCTGGAGCAGCATATCGAGTCAGTTGCCGTTGCAGCAAAGGAGTCCACTCCAGCCGATGCCACAGGCATGACAACCGACACTCCTCTCTCTGAACTCACAGACCGCAATGCGGCATGGCGCAAGGCACTGGCAGGCAGCATGAAGGCAAAAGAGCGTGGCGAGATAGAGCGCTGCGTGATGGGCGAACTGGATCCAGCATACCGCGCCACCACACGCACAGAGGAGGTCAACACAGGCCTCACAGTGGAACAAGCTCTCACAGAGGCCAAGCGCTGCCTTGACTGCGCCAAGCCTACATGCATGGAGGGCTGCCCTGTGTCAATCAACATACCATCGTTCGTGAAGAACATAGAGCGCGGACAGTTCCTTGAAGCAGCCAAGGTGCTCAAGGCCACCTCAGCCCTGCCAGCCGTGTGCGGACGCGTGTGTCCACAGGAAAAGCAGTGCGAGAGCAAGTGCATGCACCTCAAGCTGGGACACAAGGCTGTGGCTATCGGCAACCTTGAGCGCTTCGCAGCCGACTTCGAGCGCAATTCTGGCAAGATGGCACTTCCTGAGTGCGCACCAAAGAATGGCATCAAGGTAGCAATCGTAGGCTCAGGCCCAGCAGGCCTCTCATGTGCAGGCGACCTGGCCAAGGGCGGCTACGACGTGACTGTCTTCGAGGCACTGCACGAGATTGGCGGTGTGCTCAAATACGGCATCCCTGAGTTCCGTCTTCCAAACGCCATCGTGGACGTTGAGATAGAGAACCTCCGCAAGATAGGAGTCACATTCATCAAAGACTGCATCGTGGGCAAGACCATCACCATACAGCAGCTTGAGGACGAAGGCTTCAAGGCCATCTTTGTGGCATCGGGCGCAGGTCTGCCAAACTTCATGGGCATCCCTGGAGAGAACTCGGTAGGCATCATGTCGTCAAACGAATACCTCACACGTGTCAACCTCATGGACGCATCCAACCCTGCATCAGACACCCCTATCATCAAGGCCAAGAGTGTGATGGTAGTAGGTGGCGGCAACACAGCCATGGACTCATGCCGCACAGCCAAGCGCCTGGGCGCAGAACGTGTGTTCATAGCCTACCGCCGCTCAGAGGCAGAGATGCCAGCGCGTCTGGAGGAAGTGAAGCACGCCAAGGAGGAAGGCATCGAATTCCTCACTCTCCACAACCCTATAGAGTATGTCGCTGACGAGAAGGGAGCCGTGAAGCAGGTCAAGCTCCAGGTGATGGAGCTTGGAGAGCCTGACGCTTCAGGCCGCCGCTCACCTATTCCTGTGGAAGGAAAAGTGGAGACTATCGACATAGACATGGCCATTGTGGCCGTAGGCGTGTCGCCAAACCCACTTGTGCCTAAGTCGGTAGAAGGTCTCGAACTTGGCCGCAAGAACACTATCGCCGTCAACGACAAGATGCAGTCAAGCATACCAACCATCTTTGCAGGAGGCGACATCGTGCGCGGCGGAGCCACAGTCATCCTCGCCATGGGAGACGGACGCAAGGCTGCCGCAAATATCGACGCCATGCTCAAAGCGCAGGCATAAGCAGGCGTTCGTTCATAATAGTCATATTGCATAAGCATCTGCATAAATCGCGGCACTCACATATTTGCCGCGACATCATAGCGACAAAAGAGGTCAGGCTTTCATTGCCTGGCCTCTTTTTTACTTGCCACCCAAGAGCCTCATCACCATTCACCTCAGCCTATTTACCTCACTTGCGCCGCTTTTTCGCAGCAGCAGCTACATTCACACACTTCTTTCACTCTTTTTATATTCATACATAGCCGCAAAAAGCAGTTTTTTTATTATATTTGCAAAAATTTATTTCCAATATAACGGCTACAGCACAATGAAAATACAATTCAACATAGAATACCGCACCAAATGGGGTGAAGACATCAGAGTGATGCTCACCAAACTTGACAAGCGCGGACAGAAGAAAAACGAGCGCATGTGCCAGCTCGACACCTATGACGGCAAGACATGGGAAGGAGAAATCACTTTCCAGGACACAAGCATCGACATAATAGAATACAAATATGCCATGTTCCGCAACAACAGCCTGGTGTGGACAGAATGGGAGGTAGCTCCACATCGCATACACCTGGACGGCATCACCCGACTCTATACGATAAGCGACAGTTGGAGACCCATCCCCGATGAGCTGCCGCTATACTCGTCAGCCTACACGGAGTGCGTCGGCGTGAAAGACGACTGGCACGACAGCATAGACACACTCTTCTCCTCTACCCTGCAGCTGCGTGTGGTGGAGCCACGACTGCGCAAGGGAGAATATCTCGCCATCTGCGGCAGCACTCCACAGCTGGGCGAATGGCAGCGTGCCAAGAGGATGTCTCTCATCAACCTGCAGGAATGGGCCATAAACATCGACGCGGAGCTGCTCTATGACGAGGCCGAATACAAGTATGTGGTGGTAGATGCCAACAACAACATATTGCGCTGGGAAGACGGGCTCAACCGCAGGCTGCGCAGCCCTAAGCTGGCTCCATACCAGATGTGGGTGAAGACAGACAGACAGCCCAGGCTGAAGAGCGACAGCTGGAAGGCCGCAGGTGTAGTCATACCTGTATTTTCCCTGCGCTCACAGAGAAGCTATGGCGTAGGAGACTTCGGAGACCTCAAGATGCTCATACGCTGGGCTGTGCGCACCAAAATGCACGCCATACAGATACTGCCCATCAACGACACCATAATGAACGGCACGTGGCAGGACTCCTACCCGTACAACTCCATCTCCATCTTTGCCCTGCATCCGCTCTATTGTGACATCAACGCACTGCCACGCCTCAGCAACCGCCTGGCCATGGAGAAATTCATGATCAGGCAGCAGGAGCTCAACGCCTTGCCGCACCTTGAGTACGAACAGGTGATAGCTCTCAAGATGGACTATCTGCACATGGCATACGAGCAGGAGGGCGCAGCAGTCTCCAGCACAGACGAATACCAGTCATTCTTCCACAACAACAAAGACTGGCTCGTGCCGTACGCAGCCTTCTGTTATCTGCGCGACCGCTACCACACAGCCTACTTCTCTTCATGGCCAGAGCACAGCCAGTATGACAAGACGGAGATAGCCAAGCTCACAAGTCCAGACTCTGAGCATCACAAGGAGATAGCTTTCTTCTACTACGTGCAGTACAAGCTGCACCTCCAGTTGCTCGACGTGCGCAACACAGCGCGCCAGCATGGCGTCATCCTGAAAGGCGACATACCTATAGGCATCTCACGCACCAGTGTGGAAGCCTGGTCACAGCCCCACCTCTTCAACATGGACGGACAGGCAGGAGCTCCGCCAGACGACTTCTCTGTCAACGGGCAAAACTGGGGATTCCCCACCTACAACTGGGAAGCCATGGAAAAAGACGGCTACCAATGGTGGACCAGACGCTTCCAGAAGATGGCCGAATATTTCGACGCTTACCGCATAGACCATGTGCTCGGCTTCTTCCGCATATGGGAGATACCCACACACTCGGTGCATGGCCTTCTTGGACAATTCTCCCCAGCTCTTCCAATGAGCGTCAACGAGATAGAGAGCTATGGCATGCGCTTCAACGCAGAGCTGATGACACGCCCATACATAACAGACTACACGCTCTCTCATATATTCGGCTACAAGGCCGACCTCGTGAAGGCCATCTACCTGCAGCCACGCACCGACGGACGCTACGACCTGAAAGAACAGTATGGCAGCCAGCGCAAGATACAGGCAGCTTTCGCCGATAAGACCGATGAAGACAGCCTGCAGACCAGAGACGGACTCTACACTCTCGCCTCATGCGTGCTGTTCGTGCCTGACCACTCGTCGCCAGGCGTGTATCATCCACGCATCTCGGCCCAGCACGACTTCATCTACAAGTCGCTGCCACAGCATGAGCGCGACGCCTTTGACAGGCTGTATGAAGAGTACTTCTATCACAGACACAACATGTTCTGGTATGAGGAAGCCATGAAGAAGCTGCCAGCCCTGACACAGTCCACACGCATGCTTGTGTGTGCCGAAGACCTGGGCATGGTGCCTGAGTGCGTGGCATGGGTGATGAACAACCTGCGCATACTGTCGCTGGAGATACAGAGCATGCCAAAAGCACCAGGACTAATGTTCGGACATCTGTGGGAAAACCCCTACCGCTCCGTAGCCACCATATCCACACACGACATGCCGCCTCTCCGCATGTGGTGGGACGAGGACTACGAGCGCGCGCAGAAATATTACAGCCATGCCCTCTACAAAGACGGCACAGCTCCCCACCCAGCTCCCGACTGGCTGTGCGAGGAGATTGTGGCAGCACATCTCTTCTCTCCATCCGTGCTCACGCTGCTCTCGCTGCAAGACTGGCTGTCTATCGACAGCACCCTGCGCCTGCCCGACGCCAATGCCGAGCGCATCAACATCCCGGCCAATCCGCGCCACTACTGGAGATACCGCATGCACATCACCATCGAGCAGCTGCTCGACTCAGACTCCTACAACAACAAGGTGAAAGCAATGATTGAAAACTCAGGACGCGCATAAGGAAGGAACACACCATGGCAAACAAAAGCACTTACAATAAAAAGAAGTTCGTGTTATTCTTTTGCGCCGTCATAGGCCTGTGCGCAGGCGCGCGCCACCTATTCTCAATCGACTCGCCCATCAGCGCTCTACAGACATCCGTGGCACACAGCTCACTGAAGACAGAGACACACAGCCACGACAAGGCTGCGCATGCAGACACCACCATCAACGAAGAGATGGAGACAGACGAGATGGACGAGGTCAACGGAAATGACACAGGAAGCGAGACTGGCAGCGACAGCACTACCAGCACCTCCACAGATGAAGAACCAGCAGACTCGAAGGCGGATGCAGCCAATGACGAAGCCGACGGCGCCACCAGCGCCACCAGCATCAACGGCAACGACGCTGGAGAGAAGCCTAAGCATAAGATAAAAGGCGTGTGGAGCTATAAGGACTGCTTCCCTGACCTTCAGGAGACACAGCTCAAGGCCGCGCAGAAGCATGGCATACACCCTGTGGCAAACAGGGAAGAGGCTGACCGGCTGGTCAAAAGACACCGACTGGTCAACATCACACACTCGCCATACTACGTTGTGGACGACCTCACGCACTCCATCCCCTACCTTGTGCCGCGCGCCCAACATCTGCTCAACACCATCAGCATGAATTTCATTGACTCATGCTACGCCAAGGGTGTGCCGACACACTTGCTCATGGTCACATCTGTGCTGCGCACCACCGACGATGTGTCCAACCTGCAAAAGGGCAACAAGAACGCCACCACCAACTCCTGCCATTGTTACGGCACTACCGTGGACATCGCCTACAACCGCTTCTTGCCTCTTGGCGAAGGATACGACCCCAACATAGCGTTGCTGAGATGGGACGAGCCCATGAAGCGCATACTGTCAGAAGTGCTGTTTGACCTGCGCACCAAGGGCAAATGCTATGTCAAGTATGAGCGCAAGCAGGGATGCTTCCATCTCACTTGCAGATAAGGATAATGACAAGAGCAACAACTGGCACAGAACAAAAGGCATCTGGCTGCATCCAGGACTGGCTGGCAAGCCAAATAGACTACATATCCCAAAGCTAAAGAAGCTGCAACCCTGGATGGAACAGACTGAAGGAAAACAAGCGAATCGCCCTGTAAAGGCAAAAGTCTGATGACACAACAACATTAGACTTTTGCCCCTACAGGGCGATTCACACTTATATTTCGCAAATATGACACACATGCCGGCATTCACCTCAAGCGTTGCCTACACTCACCACACAGCTTGTGGACTTATTTCACGAATGAAGTAACTTTGCAAACAAAAACAATCCAACTGAAATTATACAGAATATGAGCAGACATTCAATGGCAATCAGTTGCGCCTTGGTTGGTCTTGGCATAGCCGGGCTTACAACGGAATTTAGCAAGGTGTGGATGATATGCGGACTTGGCTTCGGCTTATTCATCGGCTATTTCATTGCCGGACTTCTCATGGCGAAAGGAAACATATTGCATGAGGACTTCATCGCAATGGGAACTCTTACGGGCAAGACGCTTGACGAAATCAAGGCAAAGGTGGGCGCACCAGATGCGACCACCGCCTGCACCGTAGCCGAAACCGGAAAAGCCGGCTCACTCTGCACATGGGCAAAGAACCCATACAGCATTACGCTATTGTTCGATGAAAACAACGTGTGCCTTGGCGTAAACAACGAGATCATGGCTTAGGCTGGTGCTCATAATTATTTTCATAAGCAAGTGCTCATAATTATTTTCATATCTGGCGTGCTCTATATTGAGGCAGACTTTTCTTCTGTTTGAAGGAGCCATGCGGGCATGGTGACTGATAAGCAGAAGGAATATATGACCAAAGATAGTGCAAACCGAATGCAGAGCGTCAAGCTCGCCCAGACGCTATGCTGAGGCGCAGCCCATCTTATGCAACAGAGAGCGCGGCAAATATGAGAGCGGCTCACTTCGATACTATAAAATAATTTTGAGCACCTGCTTTGTGTCGAAGTATGCCATAGGGAGACAGCACACCAGTCATGACACTACCTATTTCGCTCACACCTACTCTCATCACGCTCTTCTTCCCTGCTACAGCAATCTTTTTATCATGATGCCACCTGTCCCCACTCACGCCTACTCTTTTATCAGCCTCTTTGCTATCATCTCCACCACATCCACATTCACAGCATTGCCCAATGCCTGAAACTTCTGCAACCTCGACAGGCCCGTATACTCCAACTCCTGCATAGACTGCAGCTTGGCGGCCTCACTATGCGAGATATACCGTCCCCACCTGAAATCATCTGGCGTGTAAGGCCGTCCCTTCTTATCCACAGCTCCGTTGGGAGGATAGCCCACCCATGGGAGGATAGGCGTAGATGTGGTGCAAAGGGTGATGGTAGGGACATAATTGAGAGACCTTATCCTGATGCCAGACGGCCTCAGCTGAATGACATGATTACGGAAGTCCCAATCCTGGTTGGTGCTCCATTCCAGCATTCTCTGCGTACGCGGATACTTCATTATCTTCTTCAGCCATGGGTCTATCCAGTCCTTATGCCTCTCATACAAAGCCCTGTTCTGCCTTATCAGCACTTTCTTAAACTCAGGATACGTGTCCTCATACTTGGTCTTCTGCATGTAGAAAGGCACATTCTCCAGCAGTTGCTCCATCGTGTCTCCCTCAAGCAGCTTGCCGTAGGCCCCTCTTCTTCCCCTGAGCCTTTCCACAGTCTGGAAAGCAGGCGGAGTGTCCTCAAACTCATAGTCTGCCCCAAATTCCATGGTGAAGATGCAATGCGATGGCATATAGCCATCCCTTGCTGTCACATTGTAGACAAACTCCTGCCAGGCGTCAAACACCGGGTGCAAGGCTCTTCTCACAGGCTGCAGGCAATCATTGTCCAGCGGATCTACCAACGTGCGCACATCGCACACCAGCTTGTCATCTGGCTGCGGAAAATGAAACCTCCTCATGCCGCTGCGCCCGTCAGCATCCCTCAGCATGCCCACTATGTAGAAGCGCGGGCGATGCTGCGGCACACCAAACTCATGCGGAGAAAACACCCTTCCGTCAATGTCATATCCAAGAGCCTTCAGCTTCTGCCTGATGATAGACCAGGTGCGCCCGCCGTCATGCCCTGGCAGAGCCGACACGTTCTCAAGAAAGATGTACTTGGGATGATGGTAAGCCAGCACCCTGCATATCTCGTCAAACAGGTTGCCACGTCCCTGCTCGTCCTCAAAGCCCTGCTTCTTGCCAGAGAAAGAGAAGGGCTGGCACGGAAAGCCGCCACACAATATCTCGTGCTCAGGAATATCCTCCGCAGCCACCTTCGTGATGTCGCCCTCTATGCGCACGCCAGGAAAATTCTGCCTGTACAGCTTCTGCAGCTTGGGCTTAATCTCCGAGGCGAACACACACTCATGCCCCAGTCTGGAAAGAGCGAGATGAAAGCCACCCAGCCCAGCAAACAAATCAACAAATCTCATAATTCCATTTCATTTTTCTCCACGAAGAGCACTCATCAGCAGCAAGCCAACTTCTTCTGAGGAGGAAAGGATGTTTCACATCTAAGTAGGTGTTCAAAATTATTTTACAATAAAGCAAGCCGCTCTCATATTTGCCGCACCTGCTCAGGAATTTTTTTTCCCTTGCCGAAAGAGAAAACCCACAAGCCCGCAAACGTCAGTCCTCCATTCAGGAGAAGCAGCTCATACCCAAACCTGTATCCTGCAGCCTCTTTGGCAACATAGTCCACAGCCACACACAGCAACGGAGCTGCCACCGCTATCCATGGCACAGCCTTCTCCCTCACCCGCCTCTCTGTCAGCATGCCAAAAGCGAACAGTCCAAGCAGCGGGCCGTAGGCATAAGCCACAAGCGTGTAAATGGTGTCGATGACACTTCCCGAACCTATAGCGTCAAATATCAGCGTCACCACCACAAACACCATCATGAAAGCCACATGGACCTTTTTCCTCGTACTTGCGTCATTCTCCTTCCGCAGCATGTCTATGCAAAAGCTGGTCGTCACCGAGGTCATGGCCGAGTCGACCGAAGAGAAGGCGCTCGCCACCACTCCTATGGCAAAGAGCACCACACAGGCTGTGCCCATCTTGCCGCCAAGCACCATGCCAGCCAGCAGCTCATCACCCTTGCCCGGCAGCTCCATGCCATACTGTCCGTAGAGCTTGACCAGCAAGATGCCCAGCGCCAACAGCATGAAGTTGACCGGGACAAACAGCACGCCATACGAGCACATGTCCTTCTGGGCAGCCCGCAGGTTCTTGCACGTCAGGTTCTTCTGCATCATGTCCTGGTCCAGACCCGTCATCACAATGACCACAAATATGCCTGAGACAAACTGCTTCCAGAAATACTGCCTTGACACAGGATCATCCAGCACGAACACTCTCGACATGCTGTCAGAGGCCACTATCCTGGCAGCCTCGCCCCAGCTCACGCCAAGCAGGTCCACAGCCTTCATCAGCAGCATCACCAGAGCCGCCAGCAGACACAGAGTCTGGAAAGCGTCGGTCCACACCAATGTCTTCATGCCGCCCCTGCGTGTATAGAGCCATATGAGCAGCAGCGTTGCCGCCACCACCACAGCATACGGCACTTCCACAGCCGACGACACACACTCCTGCAGCAGGCGGCATACTATATAGAACTTAGCCGCCGCGCCTACCACCTTGTTCACTATGAAGAAGGCAGACCCTGTACGGTAGCTCACCTCTCCATACCTGCGCAGCAGATATGTGTAGATAGACGTGAGCCTCAAGCGATAGTAAAGCGGCAGAAGCACAAACGCCACCACCACATATCCCACCACAAAGCCGAGGCACATCTGCAGATAGGTCATGCCCGTGGTCATCACCCAACCAGGCACACCAATGAAAGTGACTCCAGAAATGCTCGCGCCGACCATGCCAAAAGCCACCAGCATCCACGGCGACGTTCTGCCAGCCGCAAAAAAAACGTCATTGCCCCCTCTGCCAGCCACAAGGCGTGACAGAAGGAGCAAAACGATGAAATATACCAATACTGTTATAAGAACTATCATCTGCTATGCTATAAGTAGGTGTTCATCTGTCTCATGGCAGCCTCATCACCCATAAGGATGGATGAAAGCCGACACATCTGCATCGCATCAGGAGTTGCCATCCTTCTTCTTCAGATAAGCGTCGCCCTCCAGCGACACGTTCGAGCCGAATCCCTCCTTGCTTTCAAACTTCAGCTGCAGGCCCATGCCTATGGCCAGCTTGCGAGCCACCGTGAGTCCGAGGCCAAGTCCCTGGGTGAAGCCGTCGTCTTTCCAGAAGAGGTCATAGACAGCCTGCTGCTTGTCCTTGGCGATGCCTATGCCGCTGTCTGTCACAAACAGCCGCGCGCGGTCCTCGTTCAGACTGTAATGCAGACCCATGGCCACACTGCCAGTCTTAGTAAACTTGAAGGCATTGCTCAACAGCTGCCCTATGATATACTTCACACGCATGCGGTCGTTGTTCATGTATATGTCCTTGCGCATGGCGAGAGTCTCAAACACCAGTCCGTCTGGCACCAGGTCGCGCCATTCGCTCTCTATCTCCTTAAACAGGTCCGACACATTGAACTCATCCTTCACATACTGGATGCGTCCGCTCTCTATGCGTGAGAACATCAGGATATTCTCTATCATGGCCGACAGAGCCGCATTGTTGGTCTTGATGACCTTGTCGTACTGCATCAGCTCCTCAGCAGAGAAAGAATCCTGCGGCAGGCTCACGAGCACATCGCTGAATCCCACCACAGCATTGAGCGGAGTGCGTATCTCGTGCGAGATGGTCGTCATGAAGTCCTCCTTCTGCCTTGCCTCCTCTGCCAGCTGCATGGCCTTCCTGAGCTCCTCCTCATACTTCTTTGTCTTGTCTATGTTGATAAGGATGCCGTCCACATGCTTGCCCGACTCCTCACCCGACTCGATGCTGTCCTCATGCACCACCACAAATCGCAGCTGCCACCAGCGGTAGTTGCCGTCTTTCTCTATGTCGGCATATATCTCATACTTATGCACTCCCTTCACGCTGATAGACTGTATCATCAGCGGCACCTCCTGCGCATAGTCGGGATGTATGCAGGCGATGATGTCTTTCACGCTCTGCTCCGACCTGATGGTATGGCTGTCAGAACCGCTCAGAGCCATGTGGCGCATGTCCGACCTGCGCTTCACGCTCGCCATCAAGTGGCGCATCGTGCGGTCGTTCCATGTGTAGACCACAAGTATGATGGACAGCACAGCCACAACAAACACGAGCGAGATGAGCACCCATGTCAGATAAGAGAAGAACGGCATGGTCACCTCCTTCGGAGCTCCGACAATGGTGAAGCGATTGCAGTAGTCCTCATATTTCAGACCCATGCGCTTCATGGCCTGATAGTCCATGTAGAAGTTTTTCGTGTGCTTCAGTCCTACAAACGAGGCGAGGTCGTCTCCATTGAGCAGGCGCACGCCCACCTTCGCCAAGTCCTCAGCCACCGTCTCGTAGCCAGCGAAATATCCGCAGAGGAAAGAGCCAGAGCCGTCGGCAAAGCCTGCTTTCACGGCTGTAAACTGCGGACGGCCCGTCTTGTCCACGATGGAGCGGGCAAACACGTCGCGCTTCACCACCAGCGATGGATATTTCCAAGCATGTGTGTAGAGCATGCCGAGATGCACATATGCCTGCCCCAGCTCCATAGGCTCAGGAGCGTTGAGCTCTGGCGACTCCGCCGAGAACGTCATCACCACGATGCTGTCTCTGCACAGTTCGGCAAAGCGCGGGTCGGCAAAGTTTCTCACATGGAAGTCGGAATTGTCCACAAATGGCGGGCGCGCTATGGCCTGAGCCAGTTCCTCGCGTATGATGGAGTCTTGGTGGAAATAGTCAAGCTCTATCTCCACACAGCTCTTGCCTGTCATCTCCACAGCCAGATTGATGTTGGAGCAATAGTCGATAGGATCATTGATCACCACCACATTCCTGCGCGAGCGTATGCGCTCCCACTCCGGGTGGTGTATGCCTCCGAGCACCACAGGCACATCGGCCAGGGCAGGAAGAGGGTTCTCCTCAGCGTTGAAGAACTCCACCGCCGCTCTGTCGCCCTCGACGAGGATGACATCAGGCACCCAGCCTCTGTCAAACAGCGAGTCGCGCACATCAGCCCTCAAGTCCTCCCTGTCAATAGCCGGATTCTCAAGCCCGAGATAGACGTCGCGTATGTCGGCATTGGAATACTCATCATGGAAATCGCTCTTCAGCACCTCGTCAAATGTTCTGTAAGACACATAGTCGCGGCTGTATGAGTGCAGCACCATCACCTTCACAGGCCTGTCTGTCTTGGCATCGTGTTCTGCGCACGATGACGGCACAAGAAGTCCCATGCCCAGAGTGATGACCAGCACTATGCATTGCACGAATCGCTTGAGGCGGAAGAAGAATTTGCTTCCCCTGCCATACTCGCTCTCCACGCCTATGGTGCCCTCCTGCTTCTCTATGATGGTCTTGCTGATGTTCAGTCCGAGGCCTGTGCCCTTATCGTTCTCGTTCACCTTTGAGTATCTGTCAAAAATCTTGTCTATTTTGTCGGCAGGCACTCCTATGCCCGTGTCCTTCACATACACCTCTATCATGCCATCGTCCTCTTCCATGTGCCGCCATCCGAGAGTGATGCTGCCCTCGGTGGTAAACTTGAAGGAGTTGCTCAGGAAGTTGTTGACCACCTGCTTCGTGCGTGTCATGTCTATGTTGACTATCACATCGGGGTCGCCCATCTCCAGATAGAAGGTGAGATGCGACGGCGCGATGATGCGGTTGGTGTTGTAGCAGTCGTTGACGAGCTTGGACACCGACACGGGCTTCTGTATTATCTCCAGGTCGCCCGTCTCTATCTGCGCCTTCTCCATCACGCTGTCTATCATGTTCAGAATCATGTCTGTGTTCTGATGGATATACTCCAGATACATCTCGCGCTCTCCAGGCTCGAAGGTCATGCCTGGCACGGTAAGCATAGAAGAGAATCCTGTCACAGCGCCCAGAGGCGTGCGAAGGTCGTGGCTTATGTTGGCGAGGAAGTTCTCCTTCAGGGCCACCTGGCTTGCCAGCTGCTGAGCCTCTTCCAACTGGTCCTCCACCTTCTTCTTGTCATCAATGTTCATCATCATGCCATACAGCTCTCCCGAGTCGGCCGACTCCTTGGTGGCGGCATACATGACCTTGAACCAATACCATGACTTGCCGCCATCGGGCGTCATATGCAGGCGGATGGTCTTCCTTCCGCGCTGCTGGCGGAAATTCATGAAGAAGTCGAAAGAGGCCTTGCTGTCCTCGTGTATCATCTTCCTGAAGTCTTCCAGCGGCACATGGTGATGCTCCATGCCATAATAGTCGGCAAAGTTCTGCCCCACTACAAACACGTCGTCCACCATCGACCACAGCGTGTCCTTGGCGTTAGAGAAGACGAGGTCGAGTATCTTGTCCTCATACTGCAGGTCGGCCAGCAGCTTCTGCTGTCCCTTCCTCTTCCATCTTGACATGAAATAGACTATGCCCCACACCACGCCAGCCACCACGAGCAGTATGCCTGCCACCCACAGCGTGAAGGTGAGAGGGCTGGAGAGATAGACTGGAGCGTTCACTATATTGAATCTGCCGCTGTAGACAGCATACGACATCTTGGGCTGCATCTGCTGCATGGCGTTCCAGTCCATGTAGTAGTCGCATGTGTGCATGCCTACTGGCAGCATGCGCGGGTTCTGTCCGTTGAGTATCTGCACCGCATATCCCACCTGGTCTTTCACCTGCGTCTCCGTACTTGTGAAATATCCGCAGAGGAATGAGGGTGCGTCTGGGTCGCTGAATCCCTCCCTGATGGCCGTGAACTGCGGACGTCTCACGCGCTTCACCAGCGTGTTGCTGAATATGTCATTCTTCACCTGCATGTGAGTCATCCTGTCGGCCTTCTGCACTATTTTCCAGGAGCGTGCCTCGCCTACCGAGTCCGACTCCTCCTCGTTCCTGTTTCTGTATGGCTCAGCGCACGATATGACGTTCACTACCAGATGTCCGGCATACTTCGAGTTGAGCGTGCGCTCATCGAAGTTGGTCATGTGGAAGTCGCTGTTGTCGATATATCTCAGCGAGTCCTGCATGGCCTGCGCCAGTTGCTTGCGCAGGTGAGCGTCGTGGTCGTTGTAGTCAAGCTCTATGATCATAGACTGCTTCGTGCCATACTTCTGCACCAGCTCCAGGTTTCGGCCCCAGTCTATCACAGCCTCGTAGCCTGTCATCAACGGGAAATGCTCCAGCTGGTTTCGCGACAGCACATTCACGCCGGCGAAGACGCATGGAGTCTTCACGAAGATGGAGTCAAGGCTGCGGTGACGGAACACCCACTCCACTATCGGGTCGTCATTGAGCAGTATCACGTCGGGCTTCCACTTGCGCAGGGAGTCCCGGCATGAAGGCCAGTCATACCGTGTGAACACGGTGTCGGGCCTGCGCACCATGTTGGCATAGATATGGTGTATGCTGGCGTTGACGCCCTGTTCGTGAAACTCCTTCTTCATGGTTTCGGCAAACAGCGATGACTCTTCACCCACACTGTCCCATGAGTGAATGACAACCACGCTTTTCTGTGGCTGACGCTTCACATGGTCTATCTTGCTGCACGAGGCAACAGCCACGACCCCTGCCACAGCGAGCACTGGAAGCGCATGCGCAACGTCAGAAAATATCTTTTTCATACTTTACTAAAAAAGGTTATACCGTCTGTTTATTTTTAGGTTCAGAGAATTTCATCCACTATAAATCATTAATAAGTGCACATCTCCTCTTCTTTACACTTGCAAAGATACTGAAAAATCTAAAATCTTCAAAAGAAACGTTGCAAGAAAGCTTTCTTTAGCAAAGAAATGTCAAAAAATAAAGGCGGCAAGCCACACACAGGCCATTTGCAAAGTGCAGGTGACAACAGATGGCAGCAACCGTGTCCTCGGTTGCTGCCATCTGTTGTCTTTTACTAATTAAATATAGCATGGTATAAGGCTGCCCGACGGGCTGGTGGGTGGCACTCATTGCCACAGCATGTAAAGACAGCCTTTTTAGCGCTGGTGCGACAGAAATTTTTTTCTGGTGCGACAGAAAAAAATTTCTGTCGCACCAGCGTGAAAAGAGGTGTTGCGCCGAACAATCAGCTGATGTCTCTGTGAAGCCCGCAGCAAACACGAGAACAGGCCACTTTGATGTTCCCCAATAATTATGAGCATCTACTTATAAAAAAATCCTGGACTTCTATAAAAACGCCCCTGGATTTCTACTTATAAACTAGTCCTGGACACCTACCTATACTTGTCATCCTTTCAGATATTCCGCCAGGCGCTCGGCGCATCTCTCGCCGTCCACTCCTGCGCTGACGATGCCGCCAGCATAGCCTGCGCCCTCGCCACAGGGGAACAGGCCCTTCAGCCTGACATGCTGCAGGGTCAATGCGTCACGCAGCACCCTGACAGGAGCCGACGTGCGTGTCTCCACGCCTATCATCAGGGCCTCGTTGGTGAGAAAGCCATGGTGGCACTTGCCGAAATGCCTGAACGCTGCCTGGAGCCTCTTTGACACGAAGTCGGGCATCCAGAAATGCATCGGGGTGCTGATGACTCCAGGCGTGTATGATGTGCGCGGCATGTCATAGCTCATCTTGCCGTTCACGAAGTGTGCCATGCGCTGCGCCGGAGCCGTCTGCTTGCGGTTGCCCTGCAAAAAGGCGGCGTACTCAAGCCTTTCCTGAAACTCCATCATGGCCAGCGGCGAGTCCATTTCCGCCAACTCGTTGGCTGGCGCTGGCGGCAGGCTCATCAGGCTCTGGTCTTTTTTCAGGTCATCGACATGCAGCTCCACCACCATGCCCGAATTGCTCCACGGACTGTTGCGCCCCGAGTTGCTCATGCCGTTCACCACTATCTGGTTGGCTCCGCTCGCTGCTGGCACCACCGTGCCTCCAGGACACATGCAGAACGAATATACACCACGGCCATCCACCTGAGTGACAAACGAATACTCTGCGGCAGGCAGATACTCGCCACGGCCTTCCTTGCGGCGGTACATTATCTGGTCTATCATCTCGGCAGGATGCTCCAGTCTCACGCCTACGGCTATGTCCTTAGCCTCTATCTCTATGCCCTGGGCGTAAAGATAGCGGTACACGTCCCGGGCGCTGTGGCCTGTGGCCAGAATGACTGGCCCCATGAACACCTTGTCGCCGCACACCACGCCCTTGACCTCATCGCCTTCCACTATCAGCGAGTCCATCTTAGTCTCGAAATGCACCTCGCCGCCGCAGTTTATGATGGTGTGGCGCATGTCCTCAATGATGCCAGGCAGCTTGTCGGTGCCGAGGTGGGGATGGGCGTCAGACAGTATGCTCACGCTCGCTCCATGCTGGCAGAAGACATTGAGTATCTTCTCCACATTGCCGCGCTTCTTGCTGCGTGTGTAGAGCTTGCCGTCGGAGAAGGCTCCTGCTCCTCCCTCTCCAAAAGAGAAATTGGACTCAGGGTCCACCACCTGCGACCTCGATATCTGCGCTATGTCCTTTCTGCGGTCATGCACATTCTTGCCGCGCTCCACCACTATGGGACGCACGCCAAGCTCTATCAGCCTCAGGGCTGCAAACAGTCCTCCAGGGCCTGCGCCCACGACCACAGCCTCTGGTGCCCCGTCCACACATGGGTAGTTTACCCTCTGGTACTCATCGTCTTCGGGCAGCTCACCCACATAGGCACGCACCTTCAGATTGACATATATCGTGCGCTGGCGGGCATCTATGCTCCTCTTCAGCACCCTCACAGCCTTGATGGCTGAGGCCGCAAAGCCTTTCTCTTTTTCCAAATAGCTCCTTATGGCCTGTTCGCTTACCGCCTCCTCTGGCAACAAGCGCAGCTGATATTCCTCTATCATGATATTTTGCAATTTTTTTGCAAAGATAGCGCATGTCGGAGACAATTCAAAATAATAGGAGGCTTTATTTCCTACAGCATGGTTCTGGAGCGCATGTTTTCGGCCGATAATACCGAACGCTAACCATGAACGAATCCAGGCCGCTAATCCAGAAAGAATCCAGAAAGAATCCAAGCCGATAATGCCGAACAGATCCCGAACGAATCAGCAACCAATCCACGAGGCCGCCAGCAAGGCTGCCACAAACATCGGCAAAGCCTAATAGCCAAGCATGGCAAGGCTGCGGGGCTTTCGCCATATGACTCGTTTCATCCATCAAACATGAAAGTTTTTTTCCGCAAAAGGCAACATTACACACGTTTTTCATCCCATGTGGCTTATAATTCGGGAATTTTATGTAAATTTGCATTGCAATCAACATTCAATATGGACAATTACATCGTATCTGCCAGAAAATACCGTCCTATGACCTTCGACGCTGTCGTAGGGCAAGAAGGACTCACAGCCACCCTGAAGAATTCTATCCAGGGCGGCCGACTTGCGCATGCATACCTCTTCTGCGGACCTCGTGGCGTGGGAAAGACCACTTGCGCGCGAATATTTGCCAAGACCATCAACTGCCTGTCTCCGCTGCCCAACGGCGAGGCTTGCGGACAATGCGAAT
Organism: uncultured Bacteroidaceae bacterium; assembly: GCA_934271655.1. Lineage (GTDB taxonomy): Bacteria > Bacteroidota > Bacteroidia > Bacteroidales > Bacteroidaceae > Minthosoma. The sequence goes on from CAKQRW010000003.1 coordinate 85,453, forward strand.
CGTGCAAGGCTTTCAACGAGCAGCGCTCCTTCAACATACACGAGCTCGACGCGGCTTCCAACAACTCTGTCGACGACATCAGGCAGCTCATAGAGCAGGTCATGATACCGCCGCAGATAGGAAAATACAAGGTGTTCATCATCGACGAGGTGCACATGCTGTCCACAGCTGGCTTCAACGCCTTCCTGAAGACTCTTGAAGAGCCGCCCCAGCATGCCATCTTCATCCTGGCCACTACAGAGAAGCATAAGCTACTGCCTACCATCCTCAGCCGATGCCAGATATATGACTTCAAGCGGATGACGGTGGACAACATCGTCTCGCACCTGAAGAATGTGGCACAAAAGGAAAACATTACGGCAGAGGACGCGGCACTCAACGTCATAGCGCAGAAGGCCGACGGAGGCATGCGCGACGCGCTCTCTATCTTCGACCAGGTGGCTTCGTTCTGCAACGGCAACATCACCTACCAGCAGACTATAGCCAACCTGAATGTGCTCGACTATGAGTATTACTTCAAACTGGTGGACTACTGCCTCGACAGCAAGATAACTGAGTGCATGCTCACCATCAATGAGATCCTCTCCAAAGGATTCGAGGGACAGTACTTCATCACAGGGCTATCCAGCCACCTGCGCAACCTGCTCGTCAGCCAAGACCCGCAGACCGTGGAGCTGATAGAGGCCAATGACGACGTGCGCAACCGCTACAAGCAACAGGCCGAACGATGCAAGCCGCAGTTTCTCATCAAGGCCATGAGGCTCACCAACCAGTGTGACCTCAACTACAAGCAGAGCCAGAACAAGCGCCTGCTCATCGAACTGACCCTCATCGAGATGGCACAACTCTCCACCGATGACGGGGCTTCTTCGGGGCTTTGCCCTACGAAGATTCTTAAACCCATATTCAGCCTTCTGAGGCAGCCTGCACAGCAAGCTGCTCCAGCATCAGCGGCAACGGCCGCAACAGCATCTGCCGCCAACACAGCAGCCATCTCTGCGCCTGTAGCCAACGCACGGCACGCTCATGCCCATGCGGACATGGGGCATGCCACACAACAGGCAGAGGCCGCCAGCATAGAACTGCCCAAGACATCGGCTCCTGTGAGAAACAGGATGGCCACGCATTTCTCCATCAAGAGAGGGGCACAGCCGCAAGACTCCGCGCCTAAGGGCAAGGAGGAGACGGCACAGCCGACACTGGCCGACATGCAGCCTGTGGCGCCTGTCAATGCGCCTATCGACAATGTGTCTATCACCATAGCATGGAGAGAGTTTGCCTCCAAGCTTCCACAGCAGGAGACGGCCATAGCACAACAAATGGACTTCATGGAACCAGCTTTGCAGGAGGATGGCAACACTTTCCTCATCACGGCCGACAACCCCACGCTGCTCGATATCTTCACAAACATGAAGCCGCGCATAGAGAACTATATAAGGCAGCGCCTGCAGCGCCCTGCCATCACCATGGACTTACGACTGAGACAGGAGGAAGACCGCAAGCGGGTGTTGACCAAGCGTGAGCGCTATGCGGAAATGCTTAAGGAAAGTGACGCTCTGCGCAAGCTGCAGGAGACATTCCAGCTCGAACTGCAATAGCGACTAGCTGGCACACATAATGAATACATACCAAGCGTCATGCCTGGCACCAGAATGGTGGCGGAGCATGCTGACAAACGAACTAACAACATACAAGCATATCAATGGGAAAAGGAAAACTCGCAAAATTTGCCGACATGGCCGCCAATCCGCTCGTCATCGAGTGCCCCTTCTGGCAACTGCAGAAAGAAGGGTTCGCCCTACGTGGCAACTGGAACAAGACATTCTTCCACAACGACAACCCTATAGTGCTTGAGCTCGGATGCGGAAGGGGCGAATACACCATCGGACTCGCCCGCCGTTTCCCAGACAAGAACTTCATAGGCATAGACATCAAGGGAGCACGCATGTGGCACGGGGCGCAGACGGCCATCAAGGAGGATTTGCGCAATGTGGCTTTCCTGCGCACCAACATTGAATGTATCGACGGACTCTTCGCTCCTGGTGAGGTGGCTGAGCTGTGGCTCACATTCTCCGACCCGCAGATGAAGAAGGCCACCAAGCGGCTCACCTCCACATTCTTCATGGAGCGCTACCGCCGCTTCCTCATAGACGGAGGCATCATCAACGTCAAGACCGACTCCAATTTCCTGGCCACATACACACGCTACATGGCGGAGAAGAACTTGCTGCCGCTGCGCTGTGTCATCACCGACCTGTACGCGGAGGCGCAAGACCCTGAAAGCGCCTACCACGACATCATATCAAGCAACGCCCTCACAGACATACAGACCTACTATGAGTCTATGTGGCTGGAAAGGGGCATACCCATCAAGTATATCCAGTTTGCCCTGCCGCAAGAAGGCTCTCTCAACGAGCCCGACATCGAGATTCCAGTAGACGGCTACCGCTCATACAACCATCAGGTGGTCTCTACCAAGAAAACAGGCAAATAAAACATAACACTTCATCGTATAGAGACGGCACGCACGACAAGATGCCGCTCTATATCATCACAAAAAAGACAAATGACATTATATCCAGCACTCATCCACGATGCTTTGTCCACCGTGCGGTATCCAGGCAACGGAAAAAGCCTGACTGAAAACGAGATGGTAGAAGACGACCTCCGCATCAACGGCATGTCTGTATCCTTCTCGCTCATCTTCGAGAAGAGCACCGACCCATTCATGAAGTCTGTCGTCAAGGCAGCAGAGACAGCTATAAAGACTTTCGTGCACCCAGATGTGGAGGTGACCATATCCACCAAGGCTAAGACAGCGCTCCCGCCAGAGCCAGACAAGCTCCTGCCTGGAGTAAAGAACATAATAGCCGTCAGCTCAGGCAAGGGCGGAGTGGGCAAATCGACCGTCACAGCCAATCTGGCCGTAGGACTGGCCAAGCTCGGCTACCGTGTGGGACTGCTCGACACCGATATCTTCGGACCCTCAATGCCAAAGATGTTCCACGTGGAGGACGAGAGGCCCATGGCTGAGACAATAGACGGACGCGACCTCATCATACCTATAGAGAAATACGGAGTCAAGCTGCTGTCCATCGGCTTCTTCGTCAACCCCGACCAAGCCACGCTGTGGAGAGGCGGCATGGCATGCAACGCGCTCAAGCAGCTCATCAGCGAGGCCAACTGGGGCGAGCTCGACTATTTCATCCTTGACACGCCTCCTGGCACAAGCGACATACATCTCACACTCATACAGACACTTGGCATCACAGGTGCCGTGATTGTGTCCACCCCGCAGCAGGTGGCGCTGGCCGACGCACGCAAGGGCATCAACATGTACACAAACGACAAGGTCAACGTGCCTATCCTCGGTCTCGTAGAGAACATGGCATGGTTTACACCTGCCGAACTGCCCAACAACCGCTACTACATCTTCGGCAAAGACGGATGCAAGCAGCTTGCTGAGGAACTCAACGTGCCGCTCCTTGCGCAGATTCCGCTCGTGCAAGCTGTATGCGACGACGGCGACAAGGGAGAGCCTGCCGTGCTCAATCCCGCATCGCCAGAGGGCACAGCGTTCATGAGCCTCGCTGCAAGGGTGGTCACACAAGTGGACAAGCGCAACATAGAGCAAGCGCCAACACAACGAGTGGAGATAAGCAAGAAATGACAGACAGCAACCTCGCCGCCATGCTGCACCCCATGCCGTCATGCACAGACAGCATGCCAGCTCCGCGGCAATTCACCAATCCCTTCTGCTACACGCCGCACCCTCTGTGCGTGGCCGCTGCCAAGGAGGTGATAGACTACTGTTACAACACACCAGACATGTTGCCCCGAGAGGGCAAGATGTTTGGTGTGCTTGTTGTTTCCTACCACGGAGCGAGATACTACCTCCGCGCCTTCTCCGGCATCTACAACGGGTCATACCACCATGCAGGCTTCGTGCCTCCTGTGTATGACCTGCAAGACCCCACCGGATACTTTCAAGAGGAAGAGCGCCGCATCGGAGAGATAAGCGAGAAGATTGCCGATGCTGCTCCAGAAGAAGCGTGCACGCTCAAGGCGCTGCGCAAGGAGAAGTCCAACGCCCTGCAGATGTGGACCTTCAGGCAGTTTCGCATGCGCAACGCAGCTGGCGACATACACGACCTCACGCAGATATTCAAGGAGCATAAGACTCCATTCACTATAGACGAGTACGTGGCTTACAAGGAGGGACTCACCGACCGCAAGCCCAAATCACGCATAGGCATACCGCCTGGAGGAGCAGGAGAATGCTGCGCTCCCAAACTGCTGCAATACGCCTATGCCAACAGCCTCACGCCTCTCTGCATGGAAGAGTTCTGGATAGGCCCATCCAAGCGGGACGAGATGCGCATAGAGGGACGCCACTATCCTGCCTGCCAGCACAAATGCGTGCCTATTCTCGGATTCATGCTGCAGGGACTCAATGTTGAGGAGAATCCCAACGTGCGCCGTGGACGAGAGAGGCTGAAGCTGGTGCGCACCGTCTATGAGGACCAGCACATGCTTGTGGTCTACAAGCCATCAGGCCTGCTGTCTGTGCCAAGCAAGAACCCCGACGAGCCTTCGCTCAGCACCTACCTCACATCGCAGAATCCGTCCTTCATCCTTGTCCACCGCCTCGACATGGACACATCAGGACTCATGCTTGTAGCAAAGACGCCCTGCGTGGCAAAGCAACTGCAGGCTATGTTCTACAAGAAAGAAATCAGAAAGAGATACATAGCAATCCTTGACGAGGCCGTATCATCGCAGACACCTTCCAAAGGCACCATTTCTCTTCCTCTCTCACGCAATCCTCTCGACGCTCCACGTCAAGCGGTAGACTACCGCTTTGGCAAGGAAGCCATCACACACTACAAGCTCGTATCACCCATTCGAATAGAGCTTTATCCTGAGACAGGACGCACCCACCAGCTGCGCATACATTGCGCACATCCGGATGGACTGGGCCGCCCCATCAAGGGGGATGCCCTTTACGGCGTCCCATCCGACCGCCTGTACCTGCACGCCGAACGCATAGAGCTGAAACATCCCGTGACTGGCGAATGGCTTGTCTTTGAGGAGAAGGAACTGTGAGGGAGACCTATGAGGCATGCCCCGTTTCCTACATCAGGCATGCCGACTTTCGTAAGCATCCGAAAATAGCCGACTTGTATATTACAAAAAAACTCGCAAGTGTTCACTTGCGAGTTTTTTTGTAAT
>CAKQRW010000004.1 GCA_934271655.1 uncultured Bacteroidaceae bacterium
AAGGTTGTTCTTCTCGTCAGAAGCCTTGTCTATCTTGAAGTAATAACCTGAGTTAGACTCCACGAAAGCCTTGTCTGATGTGTCGTAGCCGAGGTTCTGGTTGTTTGTGCCATAGAGCACCTTGCCTGTCTCCTTGTTCACGATAGCGAACGCCTGGTTGTAGCAAGAGTCGATGTCTGTGAACTCCTTATTGATATCCAAAGAAGGCATCTCTGTGAATGTTGCATTCACTTTCACATCAGCGGCAGGCATCACAAAAGTATAAGACTCTGAAAGCTCTACAGGTGTTTCACCAGCCATGACAGAAACAGACTCAAGTTTGTAACCCGCGACAGGAGATGCAGTAAGAGTAACGACAGTTCCTTCCTCAGCCTTATCAACGTCAGAAGCCACAGTACCGTTAACAATATCCTCTGCAAATGAAACCGTGTAATAAGGAATAAACTCAACATCCACTACCTTCTCACCCTCAAACTTGTAAGAAGCCTGTCCTGTGCTCTCTGTGGCAATCACATCCTTCACAATAAGCTGGCCTTTCACGGCACCAACAGCCTTGAGATTGAGAGTGAGCACAGTACCTTCATTGCCAACAAAAGGCTCATGCATAAGAGAAGAGAGCAGCACCACACCCGACTTGTCAAGACTTGCAGGTTTTGGAGTGTAGTTCTCTGTCACTCTATCGCCTACAGTGAAGCTTTCCACAATAAGATTCTCTGGAAGCTCAATGTAAGCCTGCATGCCCACGATATCAACTATATTAGCGATGTTGATATCGACAGAAGCAGCGCAATCATCAATCATGTGTTTGCTGATGGTTTCCTCTGAAAGAGAGAAAGTACCTGCATATGCGCCAGCATTAACCGTAAGGTTCTCCATCTTGTGTTCAACAGGTACAGACTGTGTGCCGTCGCTGGCCACAATGTCTGTGAACTCTATCTTGCCACCCTTATAGTCCCTATCCGCTTCGACTTGGAAAGTGAAGATTTCACCAGAGTTGCCTGTAAAAGCAGAAAACTCAAGTTCTTCTGCCTCATGCAGAATGACGAAACGCACATAGCCTTCGCCTCTCTGTGTGCCACTCAACGCATGCATCTTCAGACGACTTTTATTCTTTTTTGTGCTTTTAGTCACATAATTGAGTCCCTCAGGAAGACTCATGTCAAACTGCAGAGAAGATATTGGGTCTGTATTGTCAAGAGCCACAGAGATGGTCTTAACTTCGCCTGGAACTATATCAAAATCCTCAACGAGAAGATTATTGCCAGCCTTAGCACCGGCGATGGATGCCACCATCACAAGCACCAAACTCCATATCTTCATAGATAGATTAGTACCGAGTTTCATAGGTTGTTTGTTTTTATGCATTATATTATTATTCATTTTATTCGTAAAAAAGCATGGCGGCCTCAGAAGGACCAGGCCTTGAAGCCACCATGCCATTTCTATTTATCCGTGTTCAATATTGCAACGAGCTATACACATCATTACTTCTTGAGCACCTTCTTAGCAGAGCCGTCAGGGTTGACAATCACGTTGTATCCCTTCTTGAGGCCATCCATGAGCTGACCGCCAATAGAGTACACTTTGCTCATCACCTTCTCGCCAAATGTAAGTTCAGCGATGCCAGTAGTGCCATCGATACTTGCTCCACCGAGGACAACTTTTCTGCCAGCGGCATCAGCAAAGACAGCATCAGATACCATAACAGAACCGCCCTTATAGTCGCCAGACACCTCAACCTCGACAGTCACCACAGTGTTGTCAGTGAATGTGCTGTTCTCAAGGTCGCTTACAAGGATACGGTGGATGCCGTCAACGTCGTTGGAAACCACCTCATGGCCATCGCAAGTCTCGCTTACCACAGTCACGCCAGCAGGAAGAACCATGTTCATCTGAGCGCCGACAAAGTTCTTTGTGTCAGCCACAGACACTGTGATTGTCTGACGAGCGCCATTGCCAGCAGCAGAGAGCGAGAGGCTGTTAGTCTCGTCCACCTCAGGGATGAGAGACGGGTGCTTCTTAGCAGCACGACTGTACTCATTCTCGCCGTCAAAGTTGCCAGTCATCACATAATTCGCCATACGAGTCACATCTGCGATATCCACCTTACCATCATGATTGACATCAGCTGCAAGATAACGCATGTCATCTGCGCTAATCTCAATTTTGCCTATGATGATGTTGCGGACATAGTTGTAGTCATTGACGTTAATCTCATCATTGTTATCGAGATCGCCATACTTGCAACTCTTGTCCATGACATCCTTTGCGAGCTGGTCTGCCACGACCTTGTATTCAGCTGCTTTTGCCATGATGGATGGATAAAGCTCCATGTAAGACTTAGAGATCACATTGCCCTCTTCATCCTTAAACTCATTTCCATCAATATCAGTTGTCGCAGAGCCACTGTAATACGCATTGTCAGCGTAATTACTAAGGTCATTCACATTACCGCTGATACCATTATATTGGTTGAGCAATTCGTTAGCAACCTCTTCAGAAGGATAGAAACGTCCGTTGTGGCGGTTCCAGATGTTACCCCATATTAAATTTGCGTTGTCAACAACACCTCTTACATCTGACACTGTAGCTCTCTGGTTGTAACCAGCCAATTGCTTCTCCATTGAAGTGGTGCTTGATGTAATACGATCAACATCCGACGGGTAGAGTGATGAGCCGCTATTAAGCCCCATCCGTTCATACCTTCCATTGACGGACTCTCTCACACTAGCGATATCCTGTTCTATCTGATATTTAAGGTACTCACGGTAGTTGTCAAATACCTTGACAATATTGCCATCTTCATCAGACACCTCCATGTTGAATTTCCACTGGTGCTCATAAGCAGCAGCAGCCTCATCAACCTTGTTCAGGGCTGCAACATATTCGTCAAGCTCAGCGTTGAGACGAGTCTTAGCGTCCTTGTTGCCTACATACACGCCATTAACATACTCGACATCGCTCTCAAGACTTTCATCCTTCAAGTTCTCAACAGACTTCACAAGGTTGTCCACGTAGATGAGGAGAGTCTTAGCATCCTTTGCCGCAGCAAGGTCAGCCTTCACCACTTCAACAGATGCATTGATGCCGTCAACAGCTTCCTGAGACGCATCCTTCACTACCTTATAGCTGTTGTCAGTAGCGGGCTCATCACACTCATCCAGCTTAGCCTGAAGGGCACCAGTCCATGCGTTGAGTTCATCGACAGCCTTATTGACAGCAAGCTCTGCATTAGCCATAGCGGCCCCGTCGAAGATCTCGGTGAGAGCCGACTTAGTCTCTCCGACAGCCGTCTCAAGCTTAACGTAAGCAGCATGTGTAGCCTCCTTTGTAGCAGTGATGTTCACCTTATTCTCATTTTGCTTGTAGATAGGAGTACCAGTCTCCTCGTCATAGCCCAAGATGATGCCTACAAAGTAAGAATTGTTGATAGAGTCATTCATAGACTCATAGCCCTTGATGATGTCCTTGTACTTGTCAATCTCCTCATTCTCGATATCCTTAGCTACAGCAAGGTCGAAGTCCTTGTAGAGGTTGCCAATGACAACACCCATCGCAGCCCCTTCTTTCTTGATAGAAGAGGAGTAGAGAGCCTCAATCTGACGTTCTGCCGTCTCGCATTCTCTTTTAAACTTTCTTTGGTTATATGCTGTATTGACCCAGTTCTCAACCATGTTCCTAAGTCCATCGACTTTATGCTGTGCATTATCCATCTCCGACTTCATCTCATGCTCAACAACGAGAGAAGTGGCGAACTCGCCAGCAATGTCCAGCTTTGACTGGAGGTCATTCACAGTAGTCTTCAGACCATTGAGGAAAGCATCGTAGTCAAGATAATTCTTTTCGGCATCATAAGCATCCCAGTACTTCAGAGTATGGGTCTCCATGATGTCAACAGTGTTCTCACCTTCCTGCTTCTCGCCGACCTTCCTCTCTTCGAGTGTTGAGATAAAATTGTTCAGCTCATTCCAAGCCTCATTGTAGTCAGCATACTTGTTGTCAGATTCAATCTCATCCCATGCAGCCTCTGCGGCATTGATAGAAGTCTCAACGAACTCTTCGTAGTCCTTAGAATACTTCAGCTCATTGTTGGCATCCACATTGAATGCCTTGATGGCAGCGATTTCCTCTGCAGCCAGATCGTCAGCGGAAGATATAGCAGAGTTCCACTCAGCCACAGCAGCCGCAGCCTTGTCTGCATCAATCATATCCTCTACAGTAGCAAACGCAGGGAGGATTGTGTTGTCAAGCGTATATGCGAAATCCTTTTCGTCAACCACAGCCTTAGCCTCGTCAAGTATTGACTTCACATCAGCAAGATGAGCAGCAGCGGCCTTGGAGTCTATATGGAGCTTAGTCTGCATATCTGACAATGCAGCGTTATACAAACTGCTTACATTCTGCGACTCATTGTTGTATGTCATCTTAGCTACACGGTTCACCTCGTCAGAATACTGAGACGAGAGATTCTCTATCTCAGCCTGCAAGTCCTTAGCCTTAGCCTCATTGATCTTGTCACCGTCCCAAAGCTCTGAAGCAGCAGTAGCTTTATAAGATGCATCTGCCTCCTTGCGTATCTGACGAATCTCATCTATCTTAGAGTAGATGCCACCTTCACCTGTAATCTTGATGAGCAAATCGGTAGCATACTTCGACTTCGCATAAGAGAGCTTGCTCAACTTGTTGACGAGGGCTGTCTCTGTCTGATAGGCAGCCACAAGCTCCCCATAAGCAGAAGAGAAGCTTTCATAGCGTGTCTGGTTGTCAGCAGCCAAAGCAGCCTTGTACTCATCGTTCCAGCCAACACCGAGAGTCTTTATATCACCTGTTATCTTGCTGAGACCAGCCTCAATAGTAGCCTTGTCTGTCTCAGATGCACCCTTGCCGAACGAGTCAGCGATAGTCTTGTCGAGAGCCTTGATATTCTTGTCAATCTCAGAGAGCTTAGCTATGGCAGCCGCATGAGCTGTAGATGCCTCAGAGCCAGTAACAGTGTCGAACACCTTCTGCCACTCATCTCTTGCAGTCTTAGCAGCCTCCAGCTGTTCATTGTGCTCTGTCTCATTAGCCTCAGCAAGAGCCTTCAGACCTGTAATGTTAGCCTTCACGTCATTGAGTCTCTTCACAAGACCGTCCTTGGCAGCAGCCATATTCTTAGAAGTGTCGGTATACTTCTCATTGTCCTTAATAGCACCCTCAAGATTTGACTTCACCTTTGCCTTGTATGCAACATCGGCCTCTTTCTTTATCTTGGCGAACTCATTCTCATACTTTTCCAGTTCACCAAGGTAGAATGTGCTTGCTGTGCCTGTGCAAACCTTCTCATCAGCGAGGTCTTTCTTAGCAGCAGAAATAGCATCGTCAATCTTAGCATCAGCCAGAGCTTTGCTATATTCAGTGTTGGCCTTGTCATTTGCTGCCTCATTGCCTGCGAGCACAAGGAGGTTGGCAATCTGTTTCTCAATATTGCCAAGACGCTTAGTGTAGCCATCCTTGGCAGCTGTAGTCACGTTACCCTTGTCGTCCTTGACCTCTGCAACATCCTTGCTGTCCACGCGAACAGTCTCGTTTGTGCCAGATATGGCTATCTCACCCTTGACAGCATTGATAAGACCATTCACAGAGCTTATCTCAGCAGTGAAGCGTGTGCTGCCGTCCGTAGCTGCCACGCCCTTGTAGTCAACCTTACCAGACTTGCCACCATTGAGGTATGCATTGAGGTAGCCAACCTGGTCATTAAGTTCCTTTAGAGCCTTTTGGTCAGCTTCAAACTCTGTCTTAGCCTTCTTCGCATCCTCAACGAGCTTGTTGTTTCTTGCTGTGATACCCTGTTTGTCCTTAGTGCCGTCAAGCTTCTCTATAACAGTGGCGAGGAGAGCTATAGCCTCTGCATCATCCTTTCCTTCTTCAGAAGCCTCAGCGATTTCACTAGAGAGAACGTCAAGCTCGGCCTTGATCTCAAGTCTTGTCTTATTGAGTTCAGCCGCCTTTTTGCCATACGCTGCAGAAGTGTATTCCTCATCAAGCTTTATGCCTTTCACGCGGCTGTCTGCCTCTTCAAGCAAGCGAGCCTTGGCTTGAGCAAGCTGCTCCTTGTTCCAAGATTCCTCGTTTTCAGCATATTTGCTTGACAGGCCAGTGATTTCAAAAGCCAAGTTTGCGTCTGTATCCACAGCCTCAAGAGCGTCCTTGTGTTTCACATCCTGTTCAGCGAGAGCTTTGCCGAGATTATCCTTCACATCATCTATGCGCTTCTCTATCTCCTCAACAGCCTTGTTGTAAGTCTTACCGTCATATTTGCCGTTGATAGTGACATCTCCACCAAATGTGCCCTTCTTGATAATATCCTTCAGGCCATCCTTGTGCGAGGCAGCCACATATCCTTCCTCACCTTCCTTGCCCTGAGCCGGGATGTCCTTACCGTTGAGGAGTTCATCGTAGCTGGCAAGAGCAGCTGCTATCTTATTGTATGCTGCGAGAGCATCGTCAGCGTTAGCCTTATAGTCGCTAATCTTAGAAGAAATAGATGATGTACCGAGCAGAGTGACCTTGCCCTCCTCATCAGTCTTGTCGTTAGCGACAGTTGCGAAGAAGCCTGCTGCTGTGCCTGAACCGTCAACCTTGTAAGCCTCTGCTGCAGCGTTGCTGAGAGCCGTTATAGCATCAGTGATTACTGTCTCCGAGGCAGCGAAACGACCCTTAGTGGCATAAGCCTTATTGTCAGAAGTGAGGTTGTCCACACCTGTGTAGCCATCCTTCTTGCCAGCCTTGGCCTCATTGTAAGCAGTCTGTACTGCAGCGATAGCCTTCTTTGTGTTGTCGTTGGCGTTCCATTCGCCTACCGACTTCTCCACTTTAGCCTTTAGGTCAGCGATAGCCTTCTCGATGGCAGCCTTGTCCTCGCCATACTTCTCAATGTTGAATGGAGCAGTAGCGGCATCGATGGTGTGCGCTTTGTTGGCAGCGTCCACATTAGCCTGAAGGGCTTCGATAGAATTCTCTATAGTCTTCACAGCACCCGCATAGAATGCCTTCACATCCTCACGCACAGTCTTCTTCTCCGCATCAATGACATACTGGTCTGTCACATCATCAGCGAGTCTCTTTGTGAGGCTATTCACGTCAGCGCATGCAGCCACATAGTTGCCACGCCATGTGCCATCAGCAGGATCTTCTGCTGTGCCGACCTTAGCGAGATACTCTGTATAGACCTTCTTTATTTCAGCCTCAGCGGCATCGAGAGCAGCCTTATGTTCAGCCTGGGTCTCGGCATTGGCCTGCTTGTCAGTCCACTGCTGCTTGTTGGTCTTCTCTATGTTGTCAATGATGCGCTTCTGGGTGTTGAGTTCAGAGAGAGCCTCTGTATATGTATCAACATAGATATCGCCATCTTTCTCTGCGCCAGAGAGAAGAGTGTACAGCTTTGCAGCCTCTGCTGAATATATAGAACGGGCAGCTGTGATGTAGCTATTCACGTTGGCATACGACAGGTCGTTGTCGCTGCCGTTCTTGATACCGTCTACAGTAGCTTGAAGAGATGCTGTCAGTGTTTCCACACTCTTCTCGAGATTAGCCTTGCTATACTCCTCACCAGCTGTCCCATTCTTGTACGCAGTCTCTATTGCGTCAAGATACTGCTTGTATGTGTCACATGCAGCATTGTATGTTGCTTCAGCAGCAGCCTGTGCCTCCTCTGGAGCATCCTCATACACTTCATCCAGCTCAGCCTTAAGATTAGCAAGCGCTCCGCCTTCGCTGTAGTAAGCCTTAGCAGCCACGTATGCCTCATAGTTGACACTCGCTGTGGATATCTTAGCCTCAAGGTCTGCTATCCTTTCGCCGATATTGCCCTTCACGCCGCTCTTGTAGTTGGCAGCGACAACATAAGCATCTGGATTGTCTGTAGTAATCTTATTGACCTCGGCCTGCAACTTAGCCGCATCGACTGCATATTGCTTGAGCTTCTCGTCCTCTGTATACTTGTTGGCCTTATTGATGGCTACTGCAAGTTTCTGAGTGAGTTCTGAACGGATACCGTCAATGTTGATGTCACCTACATATGCAAGTTCGAAATTATCAAAGATACTCCATGCAGCTTTGTTGCCATCATCATTCTTTATGCCTACACGCAACTTTCCATCGTTTACATAAACATATACTGGAGCTGACTTATACAAGCCAGCCGAAAAGGCCTTGCTTGCATCCGACATACTATTAGGAACATATTTTGTAGTTCCATTGACTGCACATTCCGTTCCCAGTCCATTGTTTTGATCTACTGCATTCGCAGCACAATCAAAAATATTTGGCACTTTTGTCGATGCCTCATTTGCATACAGATATGTCTTTACCACATCTGATCCCTCTACAAAAGTACCTCCTGCCCAGCTGGAGGTGTTTCTATAGAGGCCCTGTACTGTCAGCATATAAAGACCATTTGGAACCTCGATGTCCTGATAGACATCAAAAGTTTTTCCAAATACTTCTGCACACATGTTTGAATTGTCGCCACCTTTTGCAGGCTCGCCCTTCCATGCGGAATTTTCCCCGTGGTTCCTATTGAAATTTGCGCCCTTTATAAGAAAAGTGGCATCAGCTGGATTATCAAAGGTAGCCGTTTCAAAGGCCTTCTTCAAGTCGGCAACAGGGATAATCTGCCACTTTGAAGCCTTTGTCTCGTCTTTTTCATCGGCCTTAAGGACATTACCAGATGCTACAACAAAAGTGTCACCCATCTTGATAATATACTGTCCCTTATCCTTTGTCTCTATGATATCAAAATTTGTAGCTGGGCCATCGACGAATGCACCAGTAAAGAAATGACTTTCACCACCATTGCTGGTATTTGAGTCAAGTGTGTACTTGCCGTCATTCAGCGCAACCTTAAATATGATACCATGATCTGTAAGGCTTGCCTGTGTACCCCAATTATTTGCGGCACCCAAGAACTTGCCAGTCTCTACATTCTTGAAGTAGTACTCACCGGCTGCAGGCGTACCCGCAATCTGTGCAAACGCACTTGTAGTGCCCACAGCAGAGAGTACAGCCGTCCAAAGTAAAGGTTTATTTTTTCCCATACATTTGTAGTTTTTAAATTTATATTAGTTATCTATCTTTATCACCTAAAATTGTGACACTCCGCTATTTGCGACAGAGCATCACTCTATAACTTTCATCGTTTCACCATAAGCGAACTAATTATTATTAATAATGTGTTATTTCCAAAACAATACAAAATTCCCCATCTGCGATTCCGAAAAAAGAACTCAAAAAAGGGCACATTGCACTATTTTGTGGGCAAAGGTACGGAGAAAAAGGAGCACTATGATATGATATCCGTAGCGTAAGATTCACACTTTTGTGACTCTTTGGCCACATCAAGGTTTTTCAGGAGAGGGATATGCTGGTGTTATTATAGCTTTTTATTTGTTTATCAATTGATTAACACCACAATGCATCATGCTTTTCCCTATATGAAAGCTGCTTGGCGGACAGTTTTCCGGGAAGCCCGGACAGGACAGCAGCATACATTCCAAGAGAGTGCCGCACTCTTTTTTTAGCAAGTAGGTGTCAAGATTACCTTATAAGCAGGAGCCTCAGAAAGAGTCGCATGAAGGCATGTGAAATGGTGTGGCGAGAGTGACAAGAGCCTTTGAAAAGGACAAAAAGGACAAAAAGGACAAACGGACAAAGTGCCAAAACATAGTAAAACTATATAAAATAAGCAATATTGATGAATTTTGCAAGAATATGTCACTTGTCCGTTTGTCCTTTTTGTCCTTTTCTTACAGCAAGACTTATTGCGGATGCTGTGAATGGGTATAAGAACCCTGAGTCACCAGACGAGTTATGGCGGTCTGTAAAGTATAAGGTTGAGCAGAACAACATTCTTCAGATACTGACTGTTGATGACTTGGCGCACATAGTCCTGCCCGTATTTCAGACATTGTAATACACTATGCTTTGCGCATCCGACATCCTAAGGTTTACGTATCGCTATCCTATGCTTTGCATATCGTTATCCTATGGTTTGCCTACCGTCTTTCTTGCAGCAAGCGCGTTGCCATATGTAAGTAGATGCTCGAAATTATTTTATAGTATCGAGGTAAGCCGCTCTTGCCCTCTGTTGAGAAAGGTATTTCTTCTGCCTAAAAGAATAAGCCTATGCTATGCGGCTCAACGACGAAAAAAGAAAAAGGCGGCTCATGCCGCCCTTGTCAATGTTCCTTCCTGTGGTCGGAAGAGAGAGTACCCCCCCATTACCTTGAGACAATTCCTCAATGGCATCAACATAGACGCTGAAGAAGTCGCAGTCAAGAACCACAGATATGCGCATGAGCAAATCTGTGTCGATGGTGGTGCGCTTGAAGATCTTGTACACATTGGTCCTGTCGCAGAAAAGCTTGCGCGCCAGCCAACTGACAGAACGCTCCTGGCGCACCATCTCCTCCTGGATAAGTTTGCCTATATCTATCTTGGGCATTCTCTGTTGACTTTGTAAGGTGTTTGCATATTCCATAGCAGGTTTCTTTTTCTCTATCGTCTATACCAGAAAGATTGCGCAAACCAGATGAGCCGCATAGTTTCTGCTCATCAGGCTGCCATGCTGAGGCACAGCCAATCTTATAAAAAGACAATGTTAATAATTTTCCACAAACATAGACATTTATTTTCACATATCAAGGACAAACGCCAAGAAAAGTTTGTTTTTCAGCATAAAATAATTCCCAGTTCCAGACAACCGATGCCTGCGAGGTCAATGCATCGCCCGCATGCGGCGGGTGCAGACGTTGCCAGTCTGGGGTGGCACGAGTCTGTGTTTTTCCATGGCTGGTTTGGAAATGTCAAATTATTGTCGTATGTTTGCATAAAATTTGACAGGCGCAACTTGGACCGCGCCATAACTTACACCCACTCAGCAAGCAAGCCAAAAGAGCAACAGACACACCATGAGAGAAACTGGCACGCACAAGACAGAGGCTTACAGAGACTGCATAGACCGCATCGTCAGGAAACAGAAAGCATACAGGGATGCCTGCTTCAACGCCAGCAGGCTGGCAGAGATGATAGGTGTGGAGAGGTATGAGCTGTCGCGTATACTGAAAATAGACTTCGGCATGAGCTTCACCGACATGGTGAA
Organism: uncultured Bacteroidaceae bacterium; assembly: GCA_934271655.1. Taxonomy (GTDB): domain Bacteria; phylum Bacteroidota; class Bacteroidia; order Bacteroidales; family Bacteroidaceae; genus Minthosoma. Next base: position 11,141 of record CAKQRW010000004.1, read on the forward strand.
CGGACTGAGAACAGAGGATGCCATGAAATATCTCAAGGACACGAGGCTGAAAGGCTGCACCATCGATGACATCGGGGCCATGGCTGGATTCGGCAACAGGCAGACGTTCCATGAGGAGTTTAAGAAGCGTACAGGGAGCACGCCTGCGCAGTACAGGACAAGCAACACACACAAGCCCCCGACCAAATAACAGAACCCAACCAAATAAAAGAAATGAAAAGTAAATTTATAGCAATCATGATTTCATCACTTATGGCTGCGGGATGCTCGCACACGAGCACACAGCAAAGTACAGACAACGACACCTTCGAGTATGCCGACGAACGATTTGCGGACATACAGATGCTTAGATACAAGGTGGAGGACTTCGACAGCCTCACGCTCAAGCAGAAGACCTTCGTGTACCATCTGCAGGAGGCTGCCCTGTATGGCAGGGACATCCTCTTTGACCAGAACGGCAAGTACAACCTGCGCATACGCAAGATGATGGAAGATGCCTACACTAGCTATGACGGCGACCGCAGCGACAAGGACTTCGTTGCCTTCGAGACCTACCTGAAGCGCATGTGGTTCAGCAACGGCATCCACCACCACTATGCCTGCGACAAGTTCGTGCCAGGCTTCAGCAGGGCATGGCTGCAGGAGCATGCCGACTGCCCCGACGAGTTGGCAGAGATAATCTTCAACCCGTCTGTCATGGCGAAGCGCGTGAATCTTGCAGAGGGAGAAGACCTGGTGAAGACCAGCGCATGCAACTACTACGAGAACGTGACGCAAGAGGAAGCTGAGGACTTCTACAACAAGATGAAGGAGGAGGGCGACCAGCAGAGGCCTGAGATGTATGGCATGAACTCGCGCCTGGTGAAGACCGCCGACGGCAAGATAGTGGAGAAGAAGTGGACCACAGACGGCATGTATGGCGCAGCGCTCAAGAAGATTGTGGAGAATCTGGAGCTGGCACGTCCCTTTGCAGAGAACGAGCAGCAGCAGAAGGTCATCGACCTGCTCGTGTCGTTCTACAAGACCGGCAGCCTGAAGACTTTCGACGACTACTCCATAGCATGGGTGGAAGACACGGAGCCTCTGGTCGACTTTGTCAACGGATTCATAGAATGCTATGGCGACCCTCTCGGGCTGAAATGCTCATGGGAGAGCATCGTCAACTTCAAGGACATAGAGGCTACCAAGCGCACTGAGACGCTGAGCAAGAACGCGCAATGGTTTGAGGACAACAGCCCTGTGGCTCCAGAGTTCAAGAAGAAGGCGGTGAAGGGCATCACAGCCAAGGTCATCAACGCCGCCATACTGGCAGGCGACCTCTACCCTTCCACAGCCATAGGCATCAACCTGCCCAACAGCAACTGGGTGAGAGCGGAGCACGGCTCCAAGTCGGTGACTATAGGCAACCTGACAGGCGCCTACAACCAGGCGGCTAAGGGCAGCGGCATGCTGCAGGAATTTGCCTACGGTACTGAGGAGATAGAGCTGGTGGAGAAGTATGGCGACCTGACCGACGACCTGCACACCGACCTGCACGAGTGTCTCGGCCACGGCAGCGGACGACTGCTCGACGGCGTGGACCCCGACAGCCTCAAGGCCTATGGCAGCACCATCGAGGAAGCCAGAGCCGACCTCTTCGCGCTCTATTACCTGGCCGACCCCAAGCTGGTAGAGCTGGGACTGGTGCCCAACGCAGAGGCGTACAAGGCCAGCTACATAGCACAGATGCAGAACGGCCTCATCACACAACTTGTGCGCATCGAGCCAGGCAACAACATCGAAGAGGCGCATATGCGCAACCGCGCCCTGATAGCGCGCTGGGCTTACGAGCACGGCAAGAAGGACAACGTGATGGAGATAATCAAGCGCGACGGCAAGACTTATGTGAAAATCAATGACTATGAGAAGCTCCGCGGACTCTTCGGCCAACTGCTCGCTGAAATACAGCGGGTGAAGTCGACCGGTGACTTCAAGGGAGCACAAGCGCTGGTAGAGAACTATGGCGTGAAGATAGACCCCGAACTGCACAAGGAGGTGCTCGACCGCTACAAGAAACTCAACATAGCTCCCTACAAGGGATTCATCAATCCTGTCTACACAGCTGAGCGCGACAAGGATGGCAACATCACCGACGTGAAGGTTTCATACGGAGAGAAATATGCCGACCAGATGCTGCGCTACAGCAAGGACTACTCCACTCTGCCGCTCGTGAACGAGTAGCCCTGCATCATGATAAGCATCCACACACTATGGAAGATACGATCATAAATATCAAGAAAGAGCTGAGGGCCAACATGAACGGCATAGCCTCAGCGCACATGAGGCATACAGAAGACTACAGGATCAACTGGGGCATTGAGCTGCCAAGGCTGAGCGACATAGCCAAGGAGTTTGAGGCCAGCAGAAGCCTGGCGCAGCAACTGTGGAACGAGAGCGTGAGAGAGTGCAAGATACTCGCCTGCATGCTCATGCCCACAGAAGAATGCGACGAGGCCACATGCGACATCTGGGCTGAGAGCATACACACGGAAGAGATAGCCATGATGTTCTGCCTCTATCTGGCGCAGCGCCTGCCCTATGCCAGCTCCAAAGCCTTCGAATGGATAGCCAGCGAGAGCAAGACCCTGCAAGACTGCGGCTACCTCACACTCTGCCATCTAATGAGAAAGCATGAGATGAGCGAGGCGGCACAGAGCGAGTTTCTCGATCAGGCAAGCACCGCGCTAAGCAACAGGTATGCTATTAAGGCATTGCAGATTTATGCCTCATTAAGCAAAGATAATGACAAGAGAGTCAAAAATATTGCTGATTATTTGGGGTAGAGCCATAAAAGCCGTATATTTGTTGCGGTAATGCGGAGATGGGCATGAAGCATGCCTGGAAAATGCCATGCAGGCGACAAGACCAACACACAGCATCCCGACGCATGAGCGGACGTGGGAAGCCATAGAGTCTCCGCCGGCCAGAGAAACAAACAGGCTATAAAAAACAGAAAACATAACATACAAAAACAGACACAATGAAAGTAGATGTTCTTTTGGGTCTTCAATGGGGAGACGAAGGAAAAGGTAAGGTGGTGGACGTACTCACTCCACGCTATGACGTAGTGGCACGATTCCAAGGCGGTCCCAACGCTGGACACACCCTTGAGTTTGAAGGCGAGAAATATGTACTCCGCTCCATCCCATCAGGAATCTTCCAAGGAGACAAAATCAATATCATAGGCAACGGCGTGGTGCTCGCCCCAGACCTGTTCATGGACGAGGCCAAAGACCTGGAGAAGTCGGGACACGAGCTGAAGTCACGTCTCCATATCTCTAAGAAGGCACACCTCATCATGCCTACACACCGTCTACTCGACGCTGCCTACGAGGCTGCCAAGGGCAAGAACAAGGTGGGCACGACAGGCAAGGGCATAGGCCCTACATACACAGACAAGACAAGCCGCAATGGTCTCCGTGTGGGCGACATCCTCGACAACTTTGAGGAGAAGTATGCCGCACACAAGGCTCGCCATGAGAAGATGCTGAAGGCTCTCAACTATACAGACTACGACATCACCGAGGTGGAGAAGAAATGGATGGAGGGCATAGAGTATCTCCGCCAGTTCCCTCTTGTGGACTCAGAGCACGAGATAAACAACATCCTCAAGGAGGGCAAGTCTATCCTCTGCGAGGGAGCGCAGGGCACCATGCTCGACGTGGACTTCGGCTCATACCCATTTGTCACTTCATCCAACACCATTTGCGCAGGCGCATGCATCGGCCTTGGCATCGGCCCTAACAAGATAGGCGATGTGTTTGGCATCATCAAAGCATACTGCACCCGTGTGGGCGCAGGCCCGTTCCCGACAGAGCTCTTCGACGAGACCGGCAGCAAGATACGCGCCATCGGACATGAGTATGGCGCTGTGACAGGACGCGAGCGCCGCTGCGGATGGATAGACCTCGTGGCTCTCCGCTACGCCATCATGGTGAGCGGAGTGACTAAGCTCATCATGATGAAGAGCGATGTGCTCGACGACTTCGAGACCATCAAGGCCTGCACAGCCTACAAGCTCAAGGATGGCTCTGTCACACGCGACTTCCCATACGACATCAGCGACGGCCTCATCGAGCCTGTGTACACAGAGTTGCCAGGATGGAAGACCGACCTCACTAAGTTCACAAGCGAGGAGCAGTTCCCTAAGGCTTTCTCTGACTACATCGCATTCCTCGAGAAAGAGCTTGAGACTCCTATCACTATCGTCAGCGTAGGCCCAGACCGCGAGCAGACAATAGAGAGAAAGTAAAATACAAAGGCTGAACGAATACAACTCGCCTATATAAAAGGCAGAACGCTAATATTAAAGGCAACATGCTAATATAAAGAAGCGACACGCCTGTTCAAAAGGCGACACGATAACATAAAGAAGCAGGTGCTCATGGTCATTCTGAGCACCTGCTTCTTTATATTTATATTGCAACACAAAATATTACGATACAAAATTGGTCAAGCCATGTTCAAAAGACAAGGGCCTGAGCGTCAGCTTGCGCATGAAAGGATGAGTTTCACATTCTTGCAGAATACTGCCCAAGCAACCGTACATAGGTGTCGACAGCATCCTCTATCTCACTTATCTTGATATACTCATCAGCCGTGTGAGAGCGGGAAGACTGTCCCGGACCAAGCTTGAGCGAGGGGAAACGCATAAGAGCCTGGTCGGAAAGTGTCGGAGACCCGAATGGCTGCATGCCATTATCCACACATACCTGCACAAACGGATGGCTGGCATCTATGCGCGATGATGACAGGCGGAAAGAGCGGGCCTTGAGTTCAGACGTGAGGTGCGCCTTAAAGAACTCAAAGATTTCCTCGTTGGTGTAGCACTCGTTGGAGCGCACATCGATAGTGAATGTGCACGTATCGGGAATGACATTGTGCTGTGTGCCTGCATTGACAATGGTCACGGTGTTCTTCACAGGCCCAAGCAGATCTGTCTGTTCGGGAAACTGCCACTCAGACAACCACTGTATGTCCTTCACGGCATGGTAAATGGCGTTGTCGCCCTCATTGCGCGCGGCATGTCCGGCCTTGCCATGTGCTACAGCATCTATCACCATCAACCCTTTCTCCGCTATAGCTGGCTGCATGCCTGTAGGCTCGCCCACAATGGCAAAGTCGACCTTAGGCAACAGAGGAAGCACACTCTCTATACCGTTCTTTCCACTCACCTCTTCCTCGCAACTGGCGAGATAAATCATATTGAAGCCCCGTCCAGCCCCTCCAAGAAGAGACGCTCTGGCATCAGAGTCATTGAGTATGATGAACGTCTGAAGTAGGGCCATGAGGCCTCCACCACAGTCGTTGCTGCCAAGTCCGTAAAGGACATCACCCTCAAGAGAAGGCGTGAATGGGTCGTGGCACCACCCCGCCACGGGCTTGACCGTGTCGATATGCGCATTGAGCAGAACCGTAGGCTTGGACTCATCCCATCCGCTGCTCATGCACCACAGGTTGCAGCCATGACGCTGAGGACTGAGCCCCTTTCTCTTCAGGTAGGCCTCCATCACATCGGCAGCCTTAGCCTCATCGCGGCTGACACTCGGTGTGGATATCAGTCGGCAGAGGAGGTCAACAGCCTCATTTATATGTTCCTTATTAGTCATTTTTGATGATTTGTATTTTTTTACGATGTAAAATTACGACTTTTTAATGAGAAACTCGTAACTTTGCATATAATTTGTACATGAAACAATAAAAAACAACAACATAATGGCACAACAAGAAGATATTTTCAAGAAAGTGGTCAGCCACTGCAAGGAATACGGATTTGTGTTCCCTTCATCAGACATCTACGACGGACTCGGCGCCGTGTATGACTACGGTCAGAACGGTGTGGAGCTGAAGAACAATATCAAGCAGTACTGGTGGCAGTACATGGTCTTGCTCCATGAGAATATCGTGGGCCTGGACTCAGCCATCTTCATGCACCCAACCATCTGGAAGGCTTCAGGACATGTGGATGCCTTCAATGACCCACTCATCGACAACCGCGACTCAAAGAAGCGCTACCGCGCAGACGTGCTCATTGAGGACCAGATAGCTAAGTATGACGAGAAGATAGAGAAAGAGGTGGCCAAGGCCAAGAAGCGCTTCGGCGACTCATTCGATGAGGCACAGTACCGCTCCACTTCTCCTCGTGTGCTTGAGGAGCAGGCCAAGCGTGACGCTCTCCATCAGCGCTATCAGGACGTGATGAACGCTCCAGGCGGCATCGACCTTGAGGGCATGAAGCAGATTATCCTCGACGAGGGTATCGTATGTCCTATCTCAGGCACAAGAAACTGGACAGACGTGCGCCAGTTCAACCTCATGTTCAAGACAGAGATGGGCGCATCGGCCGACGGCACAAGCACCATCTACCTCCGTCCTGAGACAGCACAGGGCATCTTCGTCAACTATCTGAACGTGCAGAAGACAGGCCGCATGAAGGTGCCTTTCGGCATAGCACAGATAGGCAAGGCCTTCCGCAATGAGATAGTGGCTCGCCAGTTCATCTTCCGCATGCGCGAGTTTGAGCAGATGGAGATGCAGTTCTTCGTGAAGCCAGGCACCGAGCTGCAATGGTTTGAGGAATGGAAGAAGCGCCGCATGGCATGGCACCAGGCTCTCGGCTTCGGTGCGGAGAACTACCGATTCCACGACCACGACAAGCTGGCTCACTATGCCAATGCCGCTACCGACATCGAGTTCAAGATGCCATTTGGCTTCAAGGAAGTTGAGGGCATTCACTCACGCACCAACTTCGACCTGTCCCAGCATGCCAAGTTCTCAGGCAAGAAGATTGAGTATTTCGACCCAGAGGACAACACATCTTACACTCCATACGTCATAGAGACATCCATAGGAGTAGACCGCATGTTCCTCTCTGTGATGTGCCACAGCTACTGCGAGGAGAAGCTTGAGGATGGCCAGACACGCATCGTGCTCCGTCTGCCAGCAGCTCTTGCACCAGTGAAGCTTGCCGTGTTCCCTCTCACAAAGAAGGACGGTCTGCCAGAGAAGGCTCATGAGATCATCAACGACCTCAAGTTCCACTTCAACTGCAAGTATGAGGAGAAAGACCAGATAGGTAAGCGCTACCGCCGTCAGGATGCCATCGGCACACCATTCTGCGTGACTGTTGACAACCAGACTCTCGAGGATAATACTGTCACTCTGCGCTACCGCGACTCTATGAAGCAGGAGCGCGTGAACATCAGCGAGCTTCGTGGCATCATCGAGGATCAGGTCTCTATCCCAAGTCTGCTGAAGAACCTCAAGTGATGTGGCGTTCTTGACGCATATACTTATCCATAATAAGCATAATGAAGAAAATCGTATTCATATCCACCATACTCATGTCTCTTCTTTCTCTTGGCTCATGCCAGGAGAAGGATGAGGCGGGAGAGTATGACAACTGGAAGGAGCGCAACCAGAGTTATGTGGACTCTATAGCCAAGCTTGCAGAGACAGGAGCGTACGGGTGGACTAAGATGGTGTCTTATACACTGTCCGACTCTGTCGAAGCAGCCAACCCTGACAACAACCACTATATATATATACAGAAGCTGGAACAGGGCACAGGCACTCGCAAAGCTCTCTACAACGACTCCATCAGGGTACACTATCTGGGACGCCTCATATCGTCCGAATCATACCCTCAAGGACGTGTCTTCGGAAAAAGCTACAGCGCCAACGAACTCAACGAGGCTACAGATGTGCCTACTCTCATGGCTCTGAACGCAAATGTCACGGGCTTTGCTACAGCCACACTCCACATGGTAGAGGGCGACCGCTGGAAAGTTGTCATACCATACTATCTTGGATATGGCGAGAGCGACTACACTTCTGCTGGCATCCCTGGCTACTCAGCCTTGACCTTCGACATCAAGCTGGCTCGAATATACAGGTATATGGTAGATACAGACACGTCTTGGCATTAAGCGTGATGCCGCCTAAGCAGCATCAATTTGTATTGTCTGCCACGCTTTCTAAAACGAGAAGAGACTCTCTCTCCTCGCCTAAGCAGCATCAACTTGTATTGTCTGCAGGTTAGACATTTCAGCCATTGGCATAATTGAAGGGGAATCTGTCTCTATGGACAGATTCCCCTTCTTTCAGGTTATCAAAAAAAGTTATTAGGAAGTATTGCGTAGCTTCCCCTTTTGTGCCCAAGCTGGCGTTAAGCGGATGCTCAATTTATTTTATGGTATCAATGTATGCCACTTTCATTTTTGCCTCATTCTTGTTTACCAAGCCTCTCCACCCATAAGTTGTAGGCAGCCTTGTATGGTTCGCTATCGGCATCAGGCTGTATAGTGTCTATATGCTTCAGAGTCTTGAAAGCCTCGTCGCTGTCCTTGTATATGCCAGCGCCGATACCAGCGCCGTATGCAGCACCGACCGACCCGTCTGTCTCATAGAGTTCGATAGTTGCGCCAGTGACAGACGCAAGCGTGCGACGAAAGAGCGGCGAGAGGAAAAGATTGGCGTGTCCTGCCTTGATAGTCTTTATCTCCATACCCATCTGAGCCATTATGTTCATGCCATAGGCGAAAGAGAAGGCTATGCCTTCCTGCGCTGCACGCAACATGTGGGCCTTGGTATGGATATTGAAGTTGATGCCGTGGATGGATGCTCCAGGATTCTCATTCTGCAGCACACGCTCCGCTCCATTACCGAAAGGAATGATGGACAGTCCCTCAGCACCTACAGGCACGCTCTCAGCAAGATTATTCATGTCTGCGTATGAGATGCCCTCAGGAGCTACTGTGCGCTTCATCCATGCATTGAGGATGCCCGTGCCGTTGATGCAGAGAAGCACACCAAGGCGAGTATCTGGCTGGTTATGGTTGACATGGGCGAAAGTGTTCACACGAGACAGCTTGTCGTAGTTGACCTCTCCGAGAACACCATACACAACGCCCGAAGTGCCGCCTGTGGCAGCTATCTCGCCAGGCTTCATGACATTGAGCGAGAGCGCATTATTTGGCTGGTCGCCGCCGCGATAAGAGATGGGAGCGCCAGCAGGCAAGCCAAGTTCCTTGGCGACTGCCTCACAAACCCTTGACTGAATAGAGAATGTGGGAACAATCTCTGAAATGATATCTTCCGAGAAGCCGAAATAGTTGAGCACATCCTTGCTCACCTCATTGTTCTTGAAGTCCCAGAACATACCCTCTGAGAGTCCAGAGATGGTGGTCTTCTTGTCGCCTCCACTCAGTCGCAGAGCTATGTAGTCGCCAGGAAGCATTATTTTGTCTATCTTCGCAAAGATGTCAGGCTCGTTCTCCTTAACCCATGCCAGCTTTGCCGCTGTAAAGTTTCCAGGAGAGTTGAGCAGATGCTCCAGACATTTTTCTCCGCCGATGGCCTCAAAGGCTGCGTTGCCATAGGGCACCGCACGGCCGTCGCACCAGATGATGGAAGGACGTAGCGGATTGCCCTCCCTATCCACACACACGAGTCCGTGCATCTGGTAAGAGATGCCTATGGCAGCTACACTGTCAAGCGAGCCAGCTTTCTCTTTCACCCGCTTAGTGGCCTGTTTGAGTTCATCCCACCACATTTCAGGCTCTTGTTCTGCCCAGCCTGATTGCTTTGATATGATAGGAGCCTCTGAATCGGGATATTGTGCACTTGCTACTGTCTGTCCTGTGGCTGCATCAACAATGGAAGCCTTGACAGAAGATGTGCCTATGTCGTAACCAAGTAAATACATGATAATGATTTTTGCGTTGAGTTTATATATCGTCTGTTTATATCTCTTCATGGAAAAGAGAGTCACATGAAGCGGCTCTCTATTCATATCCTATATTGCTATTGAGGCACGTACTGATTGTCAAGCATGACTTCTCCTTTATGTCATGCCCGGCCTACTAGTCAGTACCCTCAACGGTCTTGATGTTGCCATCAGCGTCATACTCTATCTCGCACACCTTCAGGCTGCGGAGCCATGACTTGCCTCCGGATGGCACGGAGTCGTGATGGAAGAGATACCACTTGCCCTCATACTGCAGTATGGCATGGTGTGTAGTCCAGCCCACCACAGGTGTGAGGATGACTCCCTTGTAAGTGAACGGTCCGTACGGGTTGTCACCTACAGCATAGCACAGCAAGTGGCTGTCGCCTGTGGAATAAGAGAAGTAGTACTTGCCATTGTACTTATGCATCCATGAGGCCTCAAAGAAGCGGTGAGGGTCGTCAGCCTTGAGTGGATTGCCATTGTCGTCAACTACAAGAATGGGGCGCGGAGCCTCGGCGTAGCTGAGTCCATCCTTAGAGAGACGCACACAGCGGCTTGGCAAGGAGTCCTCCTTGCCCTCTGGCAAGTATGGTGTCTCAAGATGGATATTGTCTTTATATCGCTGGAGCTGTCCTCCCCATAATCCGCCAAAGTACACGTATGTCTCGCCGTCGGCATCATCGCGGAATGCGCACATATCTATGCTGTAACTGCCAGGTATAGGCGCTGGCTGTGGAATGAAGGGGCCAGCGGGATTGTCAGCTATGGCTGTTCCCCAATGGAACACATCGTTGCGGTCTTTGAGCGGGAAATACATGATGTATCTCTTCACTTTCTTGCTGAAGCCCATGCCCTCGGCCTGTTCCTGCGCATTGGTAGGCACCTCAACCTCATACTCCTGCACGTCGCAGTCCCACAACTGCCGTCCAGCCCATGGGATGTCTTCCTGGCGCAACACGCAGCCATGATCTGTCACAGTGCCTGTCATTGGGTCGCCTTCGATAGAGAGGACATGATAGTCCTTCATGATGTACTGGTCGCCATTGTCGTTTTCCACGTTTGAAGCCTCCCAGTCGTGACTTGGGTATATATATATTTTTCCGTTGAATATATGCACGGAAGGGTCAGCCATATAGTCGGCTGGAAACAGATATCTCTTCTTTGTAGACATGGTTTTACTATTTATTGGGTTATTAAGTTTTCAATGTTCAATGCATCAAGCAGATGCTCAATATCAGTCTGCAATAAGCAGGTCTCAAAACTATCTTGGAGCTTCAAAGCAGGCAGCAGTCTTTAGCGCTTGGCTTTCTTCTTTGAAGCCTTCACCTTGGCAGGAGCCGGACGCACGCCGGTCTCTCCCAACTCTATGAGCTTAGCCACAGTGGGCTTGGGCTTGCACTGGCGGTCGAAGAGCGTCGCGTAGTCTGTGCGACCATGTATGGGGAAATCGTTGCGCCATGAGCCGGCATCGTTGAGGCACCAGAAGTTGACGCGGTTCACCTTGTCCTTATTTCTCATCAGCATCTGGAAGAAGTCGAGCCAGAACTCATCAAACTGCGCCTGCTTCTCTGGCGGCAGACCGTCCTTATAAGGATCCATGGCCTCTTGGTAGGCAGCGTTGTCGCTTATGTTAGCTCCAGAGAACCCATAAGGATTGGGAAGCATGGTCAGGTCAAGCTCCGTGAACTGCGCCTTGAGTCCGAGCTTGGCAATCTCTCCGATAGAGCGTGTGTACTCCGTGATGTAGTCTGAATCACCATAGATCATATGAGCCTGCATGCCGATGGCATCCACCCGCATTCCCTTGGAGATGAGCGGACGGAAGAAGTTGATGACGCCGTCCAGTTTCTTTGCCTTGTTCATGGAATAGTCGTTGTAATACAATTCCACGCTTGGGTCGGCCTCATGGGCATACTGAAAGGCGAGAGGGATGAAGTCCTCGCCCAGAATCTGATAGAACGGACTCTTGCGCAGCGTGCCGTCGTCCTCGAAGGCCTCGTTGACCACGTCCCATCCCACCACGCGTCCACGAAAGTGCGAGACAACGGTGTATATGTGGTCCTTGATGCGCTTCCTCAGCACATCTGCCGAGACCTGATTGCCATTCTCGTCTGTAAAGAACCATGGAGCGCATTGCGAGTGCCAGATGAGGCAATGTCCGATGACCTTCTGCCCATTGGCAAGAGCCTTGTCCACCAACTGGTCAGCGAGCGTGAAGTCGTAGACTCCCTCCTTGGGATGAATCACCTCGCACTTCATGCAGTTCTCTGCCACGACCCATCCGAAGTGTTGCGCTATGAGCGGATAGTCAGATGTCTGGTCTGTCTTGTAGGCTCCAGAGTATACCACTCCGTCCTTCACCTTATTTTCTGCCTTGACTTGCCACTGGTTGACGCTCACGCCCACACGCAGGAAGTCTCTGTAGGCATGCTGGAGCGACTGTGCGCCGACGCTTTGCGAACACATGGCAACCAGAGCCAAGGCTGATAATATTTTTCTCATATATAATATCTTATTTGTAATAAATATCTGTCGTCACATCAAGACATAAAGTACAGAAGCATTCCATAGCCTGTGACTTGTAGCCACATCAGGACAGAAGCATCCATAGCCCCTGTTATTTAGTCTCGTTGGCCCTTGCCTCTATGGCCTTGTTGATTTCGTCTATCTTCTCGTCAGTCAGCTCATACTTGGAGATGATGACCATCGCTATAGCAAGCAGGAATGCTGGAATGACACATACAAGCCAAAGGATGCCTTCCTGCGCCAGCGGAGTCTGCTCCACCTTAGTTTTGTCGTAGCACACATATGCGAGCACAGCCGGAGCCACCACGCTGCCAAGTGTCATTCCTGCCTTGAAGAACAGTCCGGTGAGGGCGTTGACTATGCCTGCTATACGCTTGCCGCTGGTATACTCTCCGTAGGAGATGACTTCTGGCACGAGAGCCCACATGTATCCCGTAGCCACAATAACTCCTGTGCTCTTGATGAACTGCGCTATATAGATAAGAGTCATGTTAGGATTCTCCATCTTGGCAATGACATAGAGCGCCGCCATGCCCACGATGGCGATGCCAAGGAAGGCGAAGAACATGTTTCTCTTGCCTATAGCCTTCTTGATGGCAGGCACAAGAGGCATGAAGATGAATGCTGGCGCAGAGCCGAGTCCCATGAAGAGCGAGAGCTGTTCTGGCGTACCGTGCAGGTTGCTGTTGACGAAATAGGCTCCAGCCGCATTGCCTATTGACATCATGGCGAATGCTGTGATGAAGAAAAGCGCTATGACACGCAGAGGCCTGTTGCGCAAGAACTCAGTAAAGAGGTCGCTCACCTTCACCTCCTCGCTCTCCTTTGCGTCCATGACCACCCTCTCCTTACATTGCGAGAAGCAGAAGATGAGCAGCAGCAGACCCACCACGCCGTATATGGCCATAGTGATGAACCATGCCTTAGGATCCTTTGGGAGCCCTTCGGGTTTCTCTTCGGTGAAATGTGCTATGAGGAGTGGAAGTCCTGAGCCTACAGCCAGGCCGCCACAGTTGGCAAGGAACATGCGCACAGAGGTAAGTATGGTGATCTCATTCGTGTCGCGCGTCAGGGCCGAATTGAGGGCTCCGTAAGGCACGTTGATAAACGTGTAGAGCAATGTCATAGCTATATATGTCACGTATGCATAGAGCAGCGATGGCGCAAAGCCGTCCCAGAAGCACAGTATGGCAAAGCCAGAAAGCGGCACACCCACATACACGAGATAGGAGCGGTATTTGCCCAACTTAGGGTTGCTCTTGTCGATAAGAGTGCCAACGATAGGATCCCATATGACATTGGCTATGTTGCCCACAAGGAACATGACAGAGACATCCATCTCATTGAGTCCATAGATGTCTGTGTAGAAAAACAGCAGGTACATGCATGTAACCTGAAAGATGAGGTTCTGCGCAAGATCGCCCGAACCGAAGCCGATGCGCTGAAGCCAGCTTAGTTTGTAGAAGCCTGAAGCCTCTTGTGTCTTCATTTCTGTTGCCATTACTTTTCGGATATTGAATTAGGTTTATTTACCAGATTTATTATTTAGGAGCACTCAGCCCTCCTGTGGGGGCTTTGTTTTCACAGTGCAAAATTAAGCCTTTTTGTCATTCCAGCCTTTTTCTTTTGTAACAAAGATTTAAAATATTGTTACTTCCCTTGGATTTACGCCTTGTTTTCGGCCTAAAAGCCGAGAAATAGGCTTGATTTCGGCCTTTACGGCAGACTTTGCCCCACAATGCCTGGTCGCAAGTTTGAAACAAAAAAAACACACATTATAATATAAGCGTAAAAAAAAATGTTTACCTTTGCACCCGAAATTGAGATCGGTATCGGCCAGAAAGTCATTGGAGACACATAATGGCTCTCATTCTGGCATGGTGCAGACGGACTACTGGCGGTACAGGCTGCAGGCAACGACACAGCAGCATCCGCAGAACGAAGACGAGCATAAGAGCTGGTACGGGCAAGAATGGAAACATGAGAAAATGCGGAGAAGCCTTAAGCAGCGCCCCCTGCCCTGCCGCAAAATGAGGCACGTCCTCCATCATGACGGGGGCCTCACATGTGCGCGATAAATAAAGAACAACATCATATGCAAAAGAATTTGGTTATTGTCGAGTCTCCAGCCAAGGCAAAGACTCTGGAGAAGTTTCTCGGCAAGGATTATAAGGTTCTGTCCTCATACGGACACATCAGAGACCTGAAGAAAAAAGAGATGAGCGTCAACCTCACCGATTTCTCGCCCGAATATGAGATACCTTCGGACAAGGAGAATGTGGTCAGGGAACTGAAGAAGGAGGCAAGCAACGCGGAAACGGTGTGGCTCGCATCCGATGAGGACCGCGAGGGAGAGGCAATCAGCTGGCATCTCAGCCAGGTACTCGGTCTTGATCCCAAGGCGGCAAAAAGAATAGTGTTTCATGAGATAACGAAAACAGCCATACTGAAAGCCATCGAGCATCCGCGCACCATCGACATGGGACTGGTCAACGCCCAGCAGGCCCGCCGTGTGCTCGACCGCATCGTGGGCTTCAAGATATCGCCGGTGCTGTGGAAGAAGCTCAAGCCAAGCCTCTCAGCCGGACGCGTGCAAAGCGTGGCCGTACGCCTCATCGTGGAGCGTGAGAGGGAGATAGAGAACTTCACCAGCGAGTCGTCATATAAGGTGATAGGCTTCTTCCTCGTTGACGGGCAAGAGGTGAAAGCCACTCTGGCGCACAGCTTTAAGACTGAGAAAGAGGCCGAGGCCTTCCTCAACGCGTGCCGCAACAAGTCCTTCTACATCTCCGACATAGAGAAGAAGCCTGTGAAGCGCACGCCAGCTCCTCCATTCACCACATCAACTCTCCAGCAGGAGGCTGCCCGCAAGCTGGGCTTCACCGTGTCTCAGACCATGATGCTGGCGCAGCACCTGTACGAGTCGGGATACATCACCTACATGCGTACAGACTCTGTCAACCTTTCATCTCTGTGCATCAACACCACCAAGGATGAGATCATATCCATGCATGGCGACAGATACTCCAAGCCAAGGCAGTTCCACACCAGCTCCAAAGGTGCCCAGGAAGCCCACGAGGCCATCCGCCCCACCTATGTCTCCAATCATGAGATAGAGGGCACATCGCAGGAGAAACGTCTCTACGACCTCATATGGAAGCGCACGGTGGCATGCCAGATGGCAGACGCTGAGGCTGAGAAGACCACTGTCACCATCAGCATGAAGGACGATGGCACTCCAGCCGCAGCCTACTACTTCACAGCCACAGGCGTAGTGATCACCTTCGACGGTTTCCTGCGCGTGTACAAGGAGTCGAGCGATGATGACAGCCAGCAGGAAGAATCGGGCGAGCTGCTTCCATCCGTGGAGAAAGGCGAGCCTCTCTTCATAAAGGAGCTTGTAGCCACCCAGCGTTTCTCTCAGCACCCGCTGCGATACACAGAGGCAAGCCTTGTCAAAAAACTGGAGGAGCTTGGCATAGGCCGCCCGTCAACCTATGCTCCTACCATCTCCACCATCCAGCAGAGAGAATATGTGGAGAAGGGCGACAAAAAAGGTGAGGAGAAAGAATACAAGATCATACGCCTTGCCGACGACAAGATGACCAAGACGGTCAAGTCGGAGGTGGTTGGCAACGAGAAGAACAAGCTTCTGCCCACAGACATAGGCACCGTGGTCAACGACTTCCTCGTGCACTCTTTCCCCGAGATTATAGACTACAACTTCACAGCCAACGTGGAAAAGGAGTTTGACGAGATAGCCGAAGGACGCGAGAACTGGCAGGAGATGATGCGCGAGTTCTACGCCAAGTTAGAGCCGATGGTTGTAGCCACGCTTCAGGAGAAGAGCGAGCACAAGGTGGGCGAACGTGTGCTGGGCAACGAGCCAGGCACAGGCAAGCCTGTGAGCGTGAAGATAGGACGCTTCGGCCCAATGGTGCAGATAGGCCTTGCCGGCGAGGAAGAAAAACCGCGCTTCGCCCAGCTCAACAAGGGGCAGAGCATACAGACCATCACTCTCGAAGAAGCTCTTGAGCTCTTCAAGCTGCCGCGCACACTCGGCGAGTACGAGGGAGAGACCGTAACGGTGGGCTCAGGACGCTTTGGCCCATACGTGCAGCACAAAAAGAAGTATGTATCTGTGCCAAAAGACATCAACCCTCTGCAGATGACGCTTGACGATGCAGTCAAACTCATAGAGGAGCGCCGCAAGGGCGAGGCCGCCGCTCATCTCAAGAAGTTTGATGAGGACGCGGAGATGGAGATAATGAACGGCCGCTTTGGCCCTTACATCAAGTACAAGGGCGCTAACTACAAACTGCCCAAGACGGTGAAGGAGCCAACAAGCCTTACATACGCAGAGTGCATGGAGATAGTCAACACACCGCAGGCGGCCTCAAGATCGGGCGCGCGACGCGGCAAGAAAGCCACTACAGAGAAATGATGCATCAGGCCAGGACATGCGTTTCCCCCGACCGGCGGCAATGCATGTCCTGGCATAAAGGGCATGTTCTCCAGACTATAAAAGACACAAATGAAAAGAATAATCCTTATAGGCTTCATGGGCGCAGGCAAGACCACCCTGGGGCGCGTGTTGGCACGAGAGATGGGACTCACGTTCTACGATCTTGACGACTACATAGAGGAGCGGTTCCACAAGACCATCCCTGCCATTTTTGAAGAGAGCGGCGAGGCAGGCTTCCGCGATGTGGAACGGCGCATGCTGCACGAGGTGGCAGAGTTTGAGGATGTCGTCATATCATGTGGCGGCGGCACCCCCTGCTTCTTCGACAACATGGAGTATCTTAACTCAAAAGGCGAGACTTTCTACCTCAAAGCCACTCCAGAGGTGCTGAAGGCGCATCTCATGATGGGAAAGACGCAGCGACCACTCATCAAGGGCAAGTCGCCAGAAGAGCTCATCGAATACATCAGGCAAGCGCTGCAGGAGCGCAGTCCATTTTATGAGAAGGCCAAGCACACGCTGGAACTGGATGTGATACACACCAACGAGGATATACTCGGCTACGTGAGAGAGCTAATGGACAAGGCTAAGTGAACCGCAACACTTGCGCAGCTCCCGCACATCATGTAAAAATAACTACCTGGTCAGAGTATTCAAACATAATTTAATATCATCCCTTTATATACAGAATAATAAATGAGAAAATGGCGCATCGAGGACTCCAACGAACTGTACGGCATCACAGGCTGGGGAGTTAACTATTTTCATATCAACGACAAAGGCAATGTGGCCGTGACACCACGTAAGGACGGAGTGGAAGTGGATCTCAAGGAGGTCATGGACGACCTCGCCCTGAGAGACGTGTCGTCACCCGTACTTGTACGTTTCCCCGACATCATTGACAACCGCATAGAGAAGACATCAACATGCTTCTCAAAGGCTGCCAACGAATATGGCTACAACGGTGAAAACTTCATCATCTACCCCATCAAGGTCAACCAGATAAGTCCTGTGGTGGAAGAGGTCATAAAGCACGGAAAAAAATTCAACCTCGGACTCGAAGCAGGCTCTAAGCCAGAGCTGCACGCCGTTCTGGCTGTCAACATGAACAGCGACTCCCTCATCATCTGCAACGGCTATAAAGACCAAGACTACATCGAGCTGGCTCTTCTGGCGCAGAAGATGGGCAAGCGCATCTTCATCGTCGTGGAAAAGTTCAACGAACTGGAGATAATCACCCGAATAGCCAAAAAGCTAGGCGTGCGTCCCAACATAGGCATACGCATCAAACTGGCAGCCTCAGGATCTGGCAAATGGGAGGAGAGCGGCGGCGACGCAAGCAAATTCGGACTCACATCAGGAGAGTTGCTCACAGCTCTCCAGTATATAGAGGAGAACGACATGAAAGACTGCCTCCGTCTCATACACTTCCACATCGGCTCACAAATCACAAAGATACGCCGCATACAGAATGCCCTACGCGAGGCAAGCATGTTCTACGTTCAACTACGCAAGATGGGCTACAAAGTGGAGTTCGTCGACTGCGGAGGCGGACTTGGCGTGGACTATGACGGCAGCCGTTCAAGCAGCAGCGAGAGTTCTGTCAATTATTCCATACAGGAGTATGTGAACAACTGTGTCTACACCTTTGTGGAGGCAGCCAACGCCAACGAGATACCTCATCCCAACATCATCACGGAAGGCGGTCGCTCACTGGCGGCACATCACTCCGTGCTCATCATGGAGGTGTTGGAGACTACTGAGGTACCAGCCATGCCGGAGGAGTTTGAAATAGGAGAGAATGACCACGAACTGGCTAAGGACCTGTATGAAATATGGTGCAATATCAATCTGCGCAACATTCTGGAGAACTGGCACGACGCACAGCAAATACGTGAGGAAGCCCTCGACCTATTTTCCCACGGCATGATAGACCTGCGCACACGCGCGGAGATAGAGCGCATGTACTGGGCGATAGCAAGAGAAATCAATGTGCATGCCCACGGCATGAAGCATGTGCCAGAAGAGTTCCGCATGCTCGACAAGCTCTTGGCCGACAAGTATTTCTGCAACTTCTCCCTGTTCCATTCCCTGCCAGACTCTTGGGCCATAGACCAGATATTCCCAATCATGCCGATACAGCGTCTCGACGAGCGACCTGACCGCAACGCCACCATACAGGACATCACCTGCGACTCGGACGGTAAGATAGCAAGCTTCGCTACAGAGATGGGCATCAACCATTTCATTCCGCTCCACTCGCTTGACAAGAACAAGGGATCTTACTACATCGGCGTGTTCCTTGTCGGAGCCTACCAGGAGATACTGGGAGATATGCACAACCTCTTCGGTGATACCAACGCTGTCCACGTCACAACAGACAAGGATGGCTACCACATCAACAACGTCATAGACGGCGAAACTGTAGCCGATGTGCTCAGCTACGTGCAGTATGAGCCAAAGAAGCTGGTGCGCGGACTGGAGATATGGGTGAAGCAAGCCGTCAAAGACGGCAAGGTGTCTCTCGACGAGGGAAAGGAGTTTCTCGACACATACCGCTCAGGACTCTACGGATACACTTATCTTGAATAATGCATAAGCAGACATCATAGTCTGGATAATACATAAACAAGATTCCAAGTCCTGGATAATGCATAGGCAGGCATCATAGTCTTGGATAATGCATAAGCAAGTGTCCCTGTTTTGAATAATATAAAGATAATCATAAGCACCTGCTTAAAGGCTAATAAATCAAGGGGAGACGGGGCTGCATCGCATTCTCGTTTCCCTGCATCATAACTATTATCATATAAAAATAAGCGCAAGTGGCAAACTTAAAAGGACTGGCTAAAGACACAGCCATCTATGGACTGTCATCCATAGTGGGCAGATTCCTCAACTATCTGCTGGTGCCGCTCTATACCCATTGCATGCCCAAGGCATCGGGCGACTATGGTGTGAGCGTGAATATCTACGCCTACACGGCGCTAATACTTGTCATTCTTACTTTCGGCATGGAGACAACCTTCTTCCGCTTCGCCAACAAAGAAGGAGAGAAGGCAGACACGGTGTTCACCACCGCGTTCGCCATCGTGGCAGGCCTCACGGCAGTCTTCTTAGGCTTAGTGTTTGGCTTCATAGGCCCAATCAGCGACGCGCTGAACTATAGCACCCACCACGATTATCTTCTGATGATGGCTGCTGTGGTTGCACTTGACGCCATCCAAGCCCTTCCTTTCAGCTATCTGCGCTACCAGAAGCGGCCGCTCAAGTTTGCGGCACTGAAGATGCTCTTTATCATTTTCAACATAGCTCTCAACGTTATCTACATGGTGGTGCTCGGCAAGACAGAGGTCTTCTACGTCTTCCTCATCAACCTGTGGTGCACAGGAGTCATCACGTTCTTCTTCCTGCCAGAGTTCTTCAAACTCAAATGGAAGTTTGACGCAGCACTGATGAAGCGCATGTTCTCCTACTCGTGGCCTATACTCGTACTGGGCATAGCAGGCATCCTCAACCAGACAGCCGACAAGATCATCTACCCTCTCGTCAACGACACAGCCACAGCCCAGGCCGAACTGGGCGTCTATGGTGCATGTGTCAAGGTGGCTATGATCATGGCCATGATCACACAGGCGTTCCGATACGCCTACGAGCCTATTGTCTTCGCCAAGACAAAAGACAAGGACAGCAAGGAATACTACGCCCATGCCATGAAGTATTTCATCATCTTCACCCTGGTGGCCTTCCTTTGCGTAATGGGCTACATGGATGTGCTCCAGCGGCTCATAGGCCCAGAGTACCGCGAGGGACTTGGTGTTGTGCCTATCGTGATGGCCGCAGAGATAATGATGGGAATATATTTCAACCTGTCATTCTGGTACAAGATCATAGACAAGACCATATGGGGCGCCGTGTTCTCCATCACGGGCTGCGTGGTACTTGTAGCTGTCAATGTCATCTTCATCCCGCGCTACAGCTACATGGCTTGCGCCTGGGGCGGCTTTGCAGGCTATGCCGTGGCAATGCTCTTCAGTTATTTCGTAGGACAGAAGCTCAACCCCATCGACTACGACATCAAGGGCATCATGCGCTATGTGGTGCTCGCAGCCGTTATCTATGTGGCAATGGCCAATCTGCCTGCGGCATGGCCGTCATGGGCGAGAATCATTCTCAACACGGGCCTCATCGTCATCTTCCTGATTGAGATAATGCGCCGCGACATGAAGCCAGCCGCCCTGCCAGTAGTAGGCAAATACTTCCGCAAAGGACAGAAAACAAACTAATAAGTAACGAAGCCACCTGAAACGCTATTCATGCCTTTTTTGGGGGGCTTCCAAACCAAACAACCAATGATGAAAAAACAACTGATCTTATCTCTGCTGACTATCAGCACACTCCTCATGGGACTTCAAGCAAGAGCCGATGAGGGCATGTGGGTGATGGGCAACCTGTCACACAAGACAGACTCCATCCTGCACAGCCTGGGACTTGAGCTCACATCTGAAGAGCTTTACAGCGCAGACCATCCTTCACTCAACAACGCCATAGTGCAGTTTGGCGGCTTCTGCTCAGGTGTGGTAGTATCCGACCAGGGACTGGTATTCACCAACCACCACTGCGGCTTCGGTTCCATACAGAACCATTCAACCACAGAGCACGATTACCTCAAATACGGCTTCGTGGCAAAAAAGATGTCAGACGAGCTTCCCAACGAGGACCTCTACGTGCTCTTCCATCTGAAGACTGTCGATGTGACAGACTACCTCTACGGTTTCGTCAAAGAAGGAATGACAGAGGAAGAGTCTCTGGAAGCCATCAGCCAGGCTGCCGACAAACTGTGCCAGCTAGTCAACTACAGCGCAAAAGGCCTTCAGAGCGAGATCAACGCTTTCTATAAGGGAAGCAAGTTCTTCCTTTCTGTATACCAGCGCTATGACGACGTGCGCCTTGTCTACGCTCCACCACAGTGCCTGGGCAAGTATGGCGGCGACACAGACAACTGGATGTGGCCTCGCCAGACCTGCGACTTCAGCGTATTCCGCATCTATGCCGACAAGAACAACGACCCCGCTCCCTATAGCAAGGACAATGTGCCATACCGCCCCATGCAGTACGCAAAGGTGAGCACAGAAGGCTATCATGAGGGCTCATACGCCATGACTCTCGGATATCCGGGATCGACCGACCGCTACCTGTCCAGCTACGGCGTGCAGAACACCATGCGCACTGAGAACGACCTGCGCTACGCCGTGCGCACAGTCAAGCTCGGCGTGCTCGACGAGGCCATGAAGAGCTCTGACGCCCTGCGCATCATGTATGCATCAAAATATGCGCAGAGTTCCAACTACTGGAAGTTCTCTCTCGGACAGAACACAGCTCTGGAAAACCTCCACGTGGTGGCTGACAAGCAGGCAGAGGAGAAGAAACTTCTCGACTGGATCATGCAAGACACCGTGGCACACAAGGCATATGTGGGAATACTCGATTCCCTGAAGAACGGCTACGCCAGCCAGTTCAAGCGCATGTACGCCTCAACACTCTGGATGGAGTGCATGTACAGCGGAGCTGACATCTTCGGCTTTGCCATCAAGAACAGCCTCAGCATGATGCGTGGCGCTGACTTCAACTCTTTTGGCGAAAAGGCGGCAAAGGCTTACAAGGACATAGACATCAACACAGACAAGAAAGTGTTCAAGGCTCTTCTGAAATACTACGTCCAGCATGTGCCAGACAGCATCTACGCCTTAGGCACACTCCAGCATGAAGTGGACTCTGCATGGAACGGTGACTACGACATGTATGTAGATGACCTGTACAAGCAAAGCCTCTTCACTCGTCCTGACGAACTGGAAAAAGTGAACTCTGCCGACCAGATTGCCAGCGATCCGATGATGAAGCTGGCCAACACCTCGCTCATGCTCTTCCTCACAACCATGAACAACGGAACCTCCATGGAAGACTATGAGCGCGTCATGGCAGAAGGCATGCGCGAGATGAACAAGGACAAGGAGTACTACCCTGACGCCAACTTCACCCTGCGCCTTAGCTACGGACTCTGCAAGCCTATCGATTTCGCTCCTGGCACGACAGGGCTTAAGGAACAGGCTACAGCACTGACCACTACTCCGGCCTCTTTCATCAACAAGCATGACAATGAGCCAGACAACTACGACTACCAGCTCATCCCATCTGTATATAAATGGATGAAGAAAGGCAAATTCTCCAAGCAGTATCTCAATCCAGAGACAGGTGAGTTGCCTTTGTGCTTCCTCACCACCAACGACATCACAGGCGGCAACTCAGGCTCGGGTGTCTTCGATGGCAAGGGACGCGTCATCGGACTCGCCTTCGACGGCAACTGGGAGGCCATGTCGGGCGACATCAAGTTTGACACAGCTCTCCAGCGCTGCATCGTCGTGGACATACGTTATGTCCTCTCCGTCATAGGCGACTACAGTAAAGCCTCTCGCATCATAGAAGAGCTCAAACTCGATTAAAAGTCGGAGAGACACATACATAGACACCGAAATGCCAAGGGTGCGTCAGACACATCATGATGTGTCTGACGCACCCTTGGCATTTCGGTGTCTATAAGCCTCAAGCAGTTCACTTGACAGCTATGGCCTCTATCTCAATGTTGGCACCCTTAGGCAGAGCAGCCACAGCAAAGGCAGAACGTGCTGGGAACGGAGCCTCGAAGAACTCAGCATATACCTCGTTGACAGCAGCGAAGTTGCTGATGTCGGCAAGAAGAACCGTGACCTTGACCACATTGCCCATGCCGAGTCCAGCCTCAGCAAGAATGTTCTTTATGTTTGTGAGACTCTGGCGAGCCTCAGCCTGTATGCCGCCCTCAGCAAACTCGCCCGTAGCAGGAACGATGGGCAACTGACCGCTTACATAGACAGTACCGTTGGCCTCGATGCCCTGGCTGTATGGGCCAATGGCAGCAGGCGCATTGTTAGTGTTTATCGCTTTCATAAGTCTGAAAAATGTTTGTTTGAAATGTTATTTGCCATGACAAAGGTAAAAACTTTGTGGCTATTGTACAAGCCCCGCGCCTTTTTATTTGGGCAAAGAGGCTTAAAATCAAAATATTTTGTTAACTTTGCACAATTATACAAATAGTCTGTAATCAAAAAGACTTTGACAAGAACAAAAACACACACGACAAGATGACAGTATCAGAACTCATAAGCAAGACAGACAAGACGGCGTTCTCTTTCGAGGTGCTGCCTCCATTGAAGGGTACGGGCACCGTCAACTTATTCCGGACAATAGACACACTCAGGGAGTTTGACCCTGAATACATCAACATAACAACACATCGCAGCGAGTACGTGTACGTAGAACAGCCCGATGGCACCTATGTGCGCCACTTCATGCGCCGCCGTCCAGGCACCGTGGCTGTGGCAAGCGCCATCATGCAGAAATACGGCATCAAGGTAGTGCCGCACATAGTGGCAAGCGGCATGACGAGGGAGGATATTGAATATGCTCTCCTCGACCTGCAGTTTCTAGGCATACAGGATATTCTTGTGCTGAGAGGCGACAAGGCCAAGGAAGACTCCCGCTTTGTGCCAACAAAAGACGGCTACAGCCATGCCACAGAGCTGATAGAGCAGGTCAACCTCTTCAACGAGGGAAAATTCGTGGACGGCTCACCCATAAAGGTGCCAGGCACCAAGTTCTCCTACGGCGTGGCAGCCTATCCAGAGAAGCATGAGGAGGCACCTAACCTGGAATTTGACCTTCAGATACTGAAGCAGAAGCAGAATCTGGGAGCTGACTATGGCGTGACACAGATATTCTACGACAACGAGAAATACTTCCAGTTTGTAGAGAAAGCCCGTGAGCACGGCATCACCATGCCTATCATTCCTGGCATCAAGCCAATAGCCAAGATGAGCCAGTTCAGCGTGTTGCCAAAGACATTCCATCTCGACCTGCCAGAGTCGCTCTCCAAGGCGATGGAAGCATGCAAGAACGATGCCGAGGTGAAACAGGTGGGAATAGAATGGGGCATCGAACAATGCAAGGAACTTATCAGGCACGGCGTGCCAAGCATACATTTCTATTCCATAGGAGCAGCAGAGAGCATCAAGGAAATAGCCAAAGCTGTCTATTAAGCGGATTGCTGAGAATCAGCGCCACTACTTTAGGAACGACACCACAGCAGAGAAATCAAGATGACATTTGACGACATCATAGGCCAAGAGAAAGTGAAGAGCCACCTGATGGATGAATACCAGCAGGGGAAGGTGCCTCATGCCCTCATGCTATGCGGGCCAGAGGGCAACGGCGCGCTGCCACTGGCAGTGGCCTATGCCCAGATGCTGCTGGGTGGTGGCTCCATGGCAGAGCGTCTCCAGCATCCCGACCTACATTTTGTCTTTCCCATCTACAAGAAATCTGGCGGCAAGGACTATTACTGCGACGACTACATATCCGAATGGAGGGAACAGATGCTTGCCCACCCCTATTTCGGCATGCCGGAATGGATGAAGATGGTAGGAGCAGAAAACCAGCAGCTGCTCATCTATGCCTGCGAGAGCGAGGCTATCATGCGCAAGCTGAGTCTGAAATCGAGCCAGGGCGGATATAAAGTGCTGGTGATGTGGCTGCCAGAGAAGATGCACGAGGCGTGCGCCAACAAGATTCTCAAGCTGCTGGAGGAACCTCCAGCCAAGACTGTCTTCATACTTGTGAGCGAGCAGCCCGAGAGAGTTCTCCAGACCATACGCAGCCGCACACAGATGATTGACGTGCCAGCACTCAGCATAGATGATGTGGAACGCACGCTCGCAGACAAGTACAACATCATACCAGCCGACGCTCACCGCATAGCCCGCTCCTGCGCAGGCAACATGTCACAGGCTCTGCGCACCATCAGCTCTGACGCTGACGGTGAACTGTTCTTCGAGCTCTTTGTGGACTTGATGCGCCTGGCCTACGTGCGCAAGGTGAAAGAGATGAAGCAATGGAGCGAGAAGGTGAATGGTCTGGGACGCGAGCGCATAAAGAAATTTCTTGAATACTGCCAGAAGATGGTGAGGGAAAATTTCATCTACAACTTTGGCAGGCAGCAGGAACTGAACTACATGTCTGAGCGTGAGGCACAGTTTGCTGTCAAGTTTGCCCCATTCATCAATGAGCGCAATGTCATCGGCATCATGGACGAACTCTCAATGGCGCAGCGCGACATCACGCAGAACGCCAGTGCCAAGATAGTCTTCTTCGACTTCGCTCTGAAGATGATTGTGCTGATAAAGAACCGCTAAGGCTCGGCCATTGATGCAGCCAGCACACTACATGGAAGGCAGCGCCGCTATGCCACACTGCTTACATAAACATCACACACATACATTTAATCACACAATATATAATTATAACATATACAATGTCAGAATACAAATGCGGAAATTGCTGCGGCGGCATGTGCGCCAGAGGCTGCAGCAAAAGAGCCGACAAACTCAATACATACGACTGGCTGGCAGACTTGCCAGACAATGCAGACGCATGCAATATAGTGGAGGTGCAGTTTAAGCCACCTCGCAAAGGCTATTTCATCAACGCCAACAAGCTCCAGCTGGAGAAAGGAGACGTGGTGGCCGTGGAGGCTAATCCAGGACACGACATAGGCACTGTCACCATGACAGGCCGTCTCGTTCCTCTGCAGCTGAAGAAAGCTAACCTCAAGCCAGGCACCGAACTGAAGAAGGTGTACCGCAAGGCAAGGCCTGTAGACATCGACAAGTTCAAGGAGGCCAAGAGCCGTGAACATGAGACTATGATTGAGAGCCGCCAGATAGCCCTGCGTCTCGGACTCAACATGAAGATTGGCGATGTGGAGTACCAGGGCGACGGCAACAAGGCCATCTTCTATTACATAGCGGATGAGCGCGTGGACTTCCGCCAACTCATCAAGGTCTTGGCAGACCGGTTCCGCGTGAGGATTGAGATGAAGCAGATTGGCGCACGGCAAGAAGCTGGACGCATAGGCGGCATAGGCCCATGCGGACGCGAGTTGTGCTGCTCGACATGGATGACCAACTTTGTGAGCGTGAGCACCAGCGCGGCACGCTTCCAGGACATCTCACTCAACCCGCAGAAGCTCGCTGGCCAGTGCGCCAAGCTGAAATGCTGCATGAACTATGAGGTGGACCAATACATGGAGGCTCTGAAGCGTCTTCCATCCAAGGAAATATCCCTCCACACGCAGGACAACGAATACTTCTTCTTCAAGGCAGATATCCTCGCACACAAGATAACCTACTCCACCGACAAGCGTCTCCTCGCAGGCGAGAAGACCATTTCCGCCAAACGCGCATTTGAGATAATACAGATGAACCGCAACGGTGTGAAGCCCGAATCTCTCGTGGACGAAGAGAAGAACACAGCGCCTGTATCCAGCGACATTCTCTCGCAGGACAACATAAACCGCTTTGACAACAAGAACTCCAAGCGCAAAAAGGGCGGACAAAACAAGAAGAGGAACAATAACGACCGCCATAGCAATGATCCTCGCCCTCCACGCAAGGCCAACCAGCCTCAACGCAAGGAAGGAAAGAAACCATCAGGACAAGAAGCAAAATAAAAATTCTGCAATAAAAGTGAAGTTCGCAAACAACATCATAACAACCATACTATGCTGCCTTGGCATGACTACCATCATGTCATGCCAAGGCAACTTGTACTATGCAGACTTCCGCGACATGCCCAGCCTGGAATGGGACAGCCGAGACACCCTCTCGTTCACAGTGCCAGCTCCGCAGCACGACACCGACATGAGCCTGACCGTAGCTGTACGCCACACACCAGCCTACAAGTATGAGAGCATCACAGTGCGCGCCATAGCGAAAGACTCAGTGGGCTGCCTTATCAGCAGAGACCTTAACATAAAAGCCACTCCAGACGGCAAGGACTCAAAGCAGGGCGCAGTCTACACCGACAGCCGCTCCATGCCTGTGCGCCTCCACATGAAAGCAGGGCACGGGCTCACCATACGCCTTGCACACCGCATGAGACTTAACCCGCTGCAAGGCATATCAAATGTGGAAGTGACACTTGACAGAATTGAGAAATGAGGCTTCCGGCCTGTGGCATAAATTTAAGAACCACCGTAAAAGACAAGCAGGAAAGGAAATCACACATGGCAGACGATATCATCACCAGCGCGCAGAATCCTAAGATAAAGGCATTGCTGGCATTGCAGCAAAAATCATCCGAACGCCGCAAGACAGGACTTTTTGTAGTAGAGGGACAGCGAGAGCTGATGCATTGCGTTGAAGCAGGAATGGAAGTGGACACAATATTCCATTGCCCCCAATTGGAGTCATCCACATCCTCCGACACTCCCATGTCTGTAGACAGCGTGCGCGCCACACGAGGCATCTACGAAGTGGCGGAACATGTCTACAACAAGGTAGCGTACCGTGGCGGCACAGAAGGCGTGATAGCAGAGGTCAAGACTCCTGCACGCTCCATTACAGACCTTCATCTCTCAGAGACTCCGCTTATTGTCGTCCTGGAGAGCGTGGAGAAGCCAGGCAACCTCGGCGCTGTGCTACGCAGCGCTGATGCAGCAGGAGCCGACGCTGTGGTCGTATGCGACCCTCTCACCGACCTCTACAACCCCAATCTCATACGCAGTTCCATTGGAGCCATCTTCACTGTCCCATGCGTAGCCTGCTCCACAGACGAGTGCATTGACTTCTTGAAAAGCAACGATATACGCATACTGACAGCCCAGCTGCAGGACTCACAACTCTATTACGACACAGACATGACCTGCGGCACGGCCATAGTCATGGGCACAGAGGCAACAGGACTCACCGACACGTGGCGCAAGGCTGCCGACGCTCACATACGCATTCCGATGAATGGCAGGCTCGACTCTCTCAACGTATCAGTCAGTGCGGCTATACTTCTGTTTGAGGCTGTGAGACAGAGACTGGAAGATGTACGACCTGAATAGACCTGGTCTGAGACATACTACCGACACTACAGCACAAGGAAAGAGGATGCAGCGATGGGCACCATAGCCCAGGCTGCATCCTCTTTCCTATTTTTATCTCACGTGCAAAACGTGTTTATATCTCACGTGCAAAGCGCTGCTGCGCTTATTTCTTGATGTTGCCCACCTTGATGAGGTACTCAGCAATCTGAACAGCGTTGAGAGCCGCTCCCTTCTTGATCTGGTCTCCAGAGAGCCAGAATGTGAGTCCGTTCTCATTAGCCAAGTCCTTGCGCACACGTCCCACATAGACATCATCCTTGCCTGCAGTGAAGAGTGGCATTGGGTACTTCTGGTTCTTTGGATCATCAATGAGAGTCACACCGTCAGCTGCAGCGATAGCCTTCTGGGCCTCCTCTACGCTAAGCGGACGCTCTGTCTCAATCCACACAGCCTCTGAATGAGCGCGGAGGGAAGAGATGCGCACGCACATAGCCGAGCACTTGGCGTCTGTGTGCATGATTTTCTTTGTCTCGTTGAACATCTTCATCTCCTCCTTTGTGTAGCCGTTGTCCTGGAACACATCAATCTGAGGGATGACATTGTATGCCAGCTGGTAAGCGAACTTGTTCACTGTAGGCTCCTTGCCCTCCACAAGTTCCTTGTACTGCTGCTGAAGCTCTGCCATGGCAGCTGCGCCTGCGCCCGATGCGCTCTGGTAGCTTGCCACATGTATGCGCTGGATGTGGCTGAGCTTCTCCAGAGGCTGGAGAACAACCACCATCATGATAGTTGTGCAATTAGGATTGGCAATAATGCCACGCGGACGGTTGAGGGCATCAGCCGCATTGCACTCAGGCACGACCAATGGCACATCGTCTTCCATGCGGAATGCACTTGAGTTGTCAATCATCACTGCTCCGAACTTTGTGATGTCGTCAGCAAACTCCTTTGAAGTGCCGGCACCTGCAGACGTGAACGCCACGTCTACACCCTTGAAGTCGTCGCCATGCTTGAGAAGCTGTACTTCATATTCCTTTCCGCGGAATGTGTACTTTGTGCCCGCGCTGCGTGTTGAGCCGAAAAGCACAAGGTCATCTACTGGAAAATTTCTCTCGTCAAGAACACGAAGTAATTCCTGTCCTACAGCGCCACTCGCGCCTACAATTGCTACTTTCATCTTATTTACTTTAAAAAAACGAATTATCAATTAAAAAACGATGCAAAATTACAACTTTTCATATAAAAGTGAAAGAAGAACAGACTAAAAAGTGTATATTTGCATAAAATTCGCTCATGCGGATAGAAAAAGCAACGTTTAAAGAACAACTAAAGCTATCATTTTGGACGCAATCACCACTTTTCAGTATCTGCCAGTCACCAACCCGACATGGATCTTCTTCCTTGTTCTGTGCGTGATTCTGCTTGCTCCTATGGTTTTCAGCAAACTGCACATTCCTCACCTTACAGGAATGATATTGGCAGGTGTGCTGATTGGCGAGCACGGCCTCAATCTGCTCGAACGCGATGCCTCGTTTGAGATATTCGGCAAAGTCGGCATATATTTCATCATGTTTCTTGCTGGTCTGGAGCTGAACCTGCAAAGCCTGAAGCAGAACCGGGTGAGGGGCATCACATTCGGCGCCATCACCACCATAATACCTTTCGTCTTCGGCTTTGTGGCCGGGCACTTTGTCCTGGGATACAGCATACCTGCATCTCTGCTGCTTGCATGCATACTGGCCTCGCACACGCTTGTGGCGTATCCGATAGCCAGCCGCTACGGACTGGGCAAGTCGCCTGCCGTGACCATCTCGGTTGTGGCAACGATGCTTGCCCTGCTCTTTGCCCTGCTCTTTCTGGCTGGCCTGTCAGGCACCGTGAAGGGCAATACCGGGGCATGGTTCTGGATACTCTTTGTGGTGAAGTTCGCTGCCTATATTTTTGGCCTTTTCTTTTTAGTGCCCAAGTTGCTCAGACTGTTCTACCGCCGCTACAGCGAACCCATACTCCAGTTCACATTCACTCTGGCTGTGGTGCTATTCTCTGCAGCCTCAGCCGAGCTGTGCGGCTTTGAGGGCATCCTCGGAGCATTCCTTGCTGGACTGGTGCTCAACAGGTTTGTTCCAAAGACATCACCGTTGATGAGCAGGATAGAGTTTGTCGGCAATGCGCTCTTCATCCCCTATTTCCTCATCGGCGTGGGCATGCTGGTCAATGTGTCGCCACTGTTCCACGAGTGGAAAGCGGTGATCGTAGTCATAGTGATGATTGTGGCAGGCACGCTTTCCAAGTATCTTGCAGCCCTTGTCAGCAGGAAGATATTCCACATGACACACTATGAGGGAGTGATGATGTTTGGACTCACAGAGGCTCACGCAGCAGGCGCGCTCGCCATGGTGATGGTCGGAGTCAACCTGGAGATCGAGGCCGGAATGCCATTGATGAACAACGAGGTACTGGATGGCGTGGTGATGACCATTCTCCTCTCGTGCGTGATCAGCTCCATAGCCACCGACCAGGCTGCAAAGCGGCTGAAGGTTGAGATGGAAAGCGCAGGCAAGGGCAAAAGACGCGACAGCACATCGCTCGACGACGAGAAGATTCTCATCCCAGTCAATGACACAAGCAACATAGAGGCTATAATGTCTACAGCATTCATGATGCGCAACAGACAGCTGAACAGAGGGCTCATCTGCCTGAACATCATCAACGACGCTGACATGAGCGACAAGACGCAGGCGCACAGCCGAGCATGTCTCGACATGGCCGCCAGATACGCCACAGCCGCCGATGTGCCCGTGCAGACACAGACAAGGCTGGCTGTCAACTTTGTCACGGCTACTGTGCACGCCTTCCATGAGAACAATGCCAGTGAGGTGCTCATCGGGCTGCACCGTAAGCACAACAACGATGAGAGCTATCTGGGACTGTTCGCTACAGGGCTGATAGACAAGCTTTCACGCCAGATAACCATCGTGAGCATGAACATTCCAGCCAACACCATCAGGAGAATAGTTGTGGCTGTGCCTGAGAAGGCGGAATATGAGAAGGGATTTTACCGATGGATAAACCGCATCGCCAGAATAGCAGAGGATCTGGGATGCATGATTGTCTTCTATGCGCCAGAAGCCACCAACCAACTCATATTGGGCTACATGAAGGAGCGTCACAAGACAGCCAGGGCAGAGTATGAGATGCTTGAATCGTGGAACGATTTTCCGGCACTGCGCCATGAGCTTAACAAAGACCACCTGCTGGTGGTGGTGACTGCCCGCAAGGGAAGTATCTCGTACCAGAACTCTTTCACACAGATTCCGCAACAGATAAAGAGCTTCTTTGCTGACAACAGCCTGATGATCATATACCCCGACCAAATGGAGGAGAACAATGAGATGCTGGTTTTTGCTGACCCGCACAACTACGACCGCACCACTGCTCCGAGCAAGATAAGCCAATGGCTGAGCAAATGGATTGGCGAGCTGGGGTGAGCATACCTTGAGCCGCTGATGAAGGAGCTATGGATGACGCATAAAGAAACCAAAGGATTGCAAATGGCAAACCTTAGGATTACGGATGTAAAACCTAAGGATTACAGATAGGAAACTTAAGGATTGCAATGAAGGAACTACGGGGCGCATATAAGGAATCCACAAGTAGTGAATCATAAGCTTAAATAACATATTAAATTTCTGAACGCACGCATATGATTGAAATCAGCAATATAACCAAGAGCTTTGGCAAGCTGCAAGTGCTGAAGGGCATAGACCTTTCCATCAAGGATGGTGAGGTGGTGAGCATCGTCGGCCCGTCGGGAGCAGGCAAGACCACCTTGCTGCAGATAATGGGCACGCTTGACACGCCCGACACAGGCCGAGTGATAATAAACGGCACAGACACCACGACGCTGAGAGACAAGGATCTGGCGAGATTCCGCAATCTCAACTTAGGCTTCGTGTTCCAGTTTCACCAACTGCTGCCAGAGTTCACTGCCCTGGAGAATGTCTGCATACCAGCCATGATAGCGGGCAAGAACTTTCCTCTCGGAGGGAAAGACGCGGCCACAAAAAGGGCCAAGGAGCTGCTTGACTTCCTCGGCCTGAGCGACCGTGCCAACCATAAGCCCTCAGAGATGTCGGGCGGAGAGAAGCAGAGAGTGGCCGTGGCGAGGGCAT
Organism: uncultured Bacteroidaceae bacterium; assembly: GCA_934271655.1. Classification (GTDB taxonomy): domain Bacteria; phylum Bacteroidota; class Bacteroidia; order Bacteroidales; family Bacteroidaceae; genus Minthosoma. The sequence continues at coordinate 44,035 of CAKQRW010000004.1, forward strand.
TGATAAACAATCCTTCCATCATCCTGGCCGACGAGCCGTCGGGGTCGCTCGACTCAAAGAACAAGGCTGAGCTGCACCAACTCTTTTTCGACCTTAGAGACAAATTCGGGCAAACGTTCATCATCGTCACGCACGATGAGAACCTTTCCAAAATAACAGACAGAACTATTCACATTAAAGACGGACAAATAGACAATGAACAAACTACAACTGGGCAAGAGGAATCTGCTGAAGGTCTTGCGTGAGAAAGACCATGGTGTTTACTTGGAAGGCGGAGAGATTGGCGACATACTCCTGCCTAAAAGATATGTGCCGGAAGGCACACGAGTGGGAGACATGGTGGATGTATTCCTCTATCTTGACCAGGAAGAGCGCCTTGTGGCCACTACAGAGCACCCTTTCATAGAGGTGGGACAGTTTGCCTATCTCGAATGCACATGGACTAACGAGTATGGAGCTTATCTCAACTGGGGGCTTATGAAGGACCTCTTCTGCCCGTTCAGAGAGCAGAAAGTGCGCATGCAGAGGGGCAAGAGATACCAGGTGTACTGCTACATAGACGACAAGACATACCGCATAGTGTGCTCCAGCAAGATAGAGAAATTCCAGAAAGCCATCACAGAGAAGAAAGAGTCTGGCCATGACAGCAGGAACTACAGCAGCCAGGGCGGCGGACGATTCGAGGACCGTGGCACGCCTGCCGACCGCACTGTCATCATCGGCGACTTCTCCACACGTCTCTTCGAACAGCTCAAGCTGGCCGACAAGGGTTTCCTTCCCTACCACGACAAGACACCTGCCGAGGACATCTATGAGAAGTTTGGCGTGAGCAAGAAAGTGTTCAAGCAAGCCGTCGGCGACCTCTACAGGCAGGAGCTCATCCAGCTGAAGCCTGACGGCATAGAGCTGACAATAAAGGGCAAGACCACAGGGGCAGAGGAATGAGCAACATACAGGCTAACTACTTATCCATTGACATGATGAGACGATTTATAGTATTCGCGCTGGCCACGGCAGCATTGGCCTCGGCAGCATTGGCGCAGCCTAAGTTCACTTCAAAAGTCAAGAAGAGCCTCGCCAGCATCAACGCTTATGACGCCAATGGCAACCTGATTCATCAAGGCACAGCATTCGCCATAAACAAAGACGGCACCTTCATCTCCAGCTACAAGACTTTCAAAGACGCGTATAAGGCTGTGATGGCAGACAATTCTGGCAAGCAGCACAACGTGAGCTATATCCTTGGAGCCGACGATGCCTATTCTCTTGTAAAGTTCACGACAGACAGCAAAAGCGCCATACCGCTGAACATGGCCAACGGGGTGGAACCTGTCGGTGCGGCTCTTCACGTCATCGGCAAGGATGCCACAGAGTCGGCATCTGTAAGGGACACATCCATGATACAGGGCAAGTATGTCTACTACGGACTGAGCAAGAAAGTGAGCGAGACACTCATCGGCTCGCCCGTGCTCAACGACAAGGGCATGCTCATAGGCATCCTGCATGCCAACATAGGAGAAAGGAGCTATGTGCTTGACGCACGCTTCAGCGAAACCCTAAAGATAGAGGCCATACCGTCAGCCTCTGCCTCTGTGGCGCTGAACAACATACACATGCCGTCAGCCCTGCCAGACAACCAGGAAGAGGCTCTTGTCTACCTGTATTTCAAGTCAAGAAGCGCCAGCAACAAAGAGTACCTGGACATAGTCAACAGGTTTGTCGAGACATTTCCGCAATGCGCTGAGGGATATCTGCGGCGCGCCACACTCCTTATAGACATGAAGGAGTTTGACAGCGCAGACGCCGACATGCAGAGATACCTGTCGCTCGTCAGCGACAAAGCGGACGGACACTTCAAGGTGGCATCGCTTATCTATGACAAGCTGCGCCTGATGCCTGTGCCTGCCTATGACAAATGGACATACGAAACCGCCATCAAGCATCTCGATGATGCAATAGGCATCAGCTCTGCCAAGGAAGACGACAGCCAGCGGAAATCTGTCCGTGAATACAACCTGCTCAAGGCGCAGATGCTCACGAGCGCGGGCGACTACGACAAGGCCATAGAGATGTTTGAGTCGCTCAACAAGGGCGTAGGCAAGAATCCTTCCATATACTATGCCATAAGCATGGCGCGCGAGAACAGAGGAGACTCCATAGCCGATGTCATAGAGCCCATTGACAGCGCGATAGCCATGTTTGCCACTCCATTGCCTGCCGACGCCGCTAAGTATGTCATGAGACACGGACAACTGAAGGCCAAGGCCGGCAGATACAGAGAGGCTGTGCAGGACTACAACCAATACAGCTACCTGCTCAACCATAAGGTCAACGACTTCTTCTACTACGAGAGAGCCGTGGTGGAGGAAGAGGGAAGGATGTTTCAGCAAGCTCTGGACGACATCAACAAAGCTATAAGCATGGCTCCGCGTGTGGCCGACTATTATCTGGAAAAGGCCATCATACTTGTCAGCGTCAATATGGCAGACGAGTGCATCGAGGCATGCAACAAGGTGATAGAGCTGAATCCAGACGTGGCAGAAGCTTACCGCATCTTGGGATACTCCCAGTTTAAGAAAGGCGACAAGGAAGCTGGCAAGGCAAACCTTCAGAAAGCTATAGACATGAAGGACGAGGTGGCCAAGACCATTCTGGATACTCTGTGCAAGTGAGACTCTCCGCAGCCGGAACAACTGCCACGGACTTAAGGATTCAGAAGAAAAACACATGTTCTATTTCTATACGCACAAATAAAGGGGCGTGTCATACAAATATGACACGCCCCTTTATTCTTCTTCATGGCCCGAAGGCCACAACTGTTTCATCATGCTATGGCTTTTACTATCCAATAGGATACGATACCAGCCAGATAGCCCGCAAAAGCGAGCCACGAGATGCGGCGCAGATACCAGGCAAAGGTCATGCGCTCCAGTCCCATCACGATGACACCTGCAGCAGAACCCACTACGAGAAGGCTTCCGCCTGTGCCCGCGCAGTATGCAAGAAGATTCCAGAAGTCGCCATCCTGCACGAAGTTCTGTAAATCGCCCACAGCTGTGGCTGGCTCAATGTTATACATGCCCATGGCACTTGCCACGAGAGGCACATTGTCAACGACTGACGAGAGAACACCTATGATGCCGTTCACCACATAGACATCACCATGGAAGGTCTTGTCGAGCCAGTCGCCGAAGAGTGTCAACGCGCCAGTCTGTCCCAATGCTCCCACTGCCAGAAGTATGCCAAGAAAGAAGAGGATGGTGGTCATGTCTATCTTGTGGAGGATGCTTGACACATGCACCTTCTTGTCTGTCTTTGCTATCTTATGGCGACGGTGCAGCGCCACCTCCGTGAATATCCACAATACGCTAAGCAAAGCCAATATGCCAACAAATGGAGGCAGGCCTGTCACTGTGTGGAAAACAGGCACGAGCACCAGTCCGCCCACGCCAAGAGCGAAGATGCACATCCTGATGCGGCGGGAGAACACAAACTGGTCTGACTGCGACATCGCTATGCGCTCCTCAGCGCTTTTTGGTGCCTCAGGAGCTATGGCTGCTCCCTTCAGCTGGAAGGATACTATGATTGCAGGAACAAGCACGCTAACCACCGATGGGATGATTATGCTGTCTATGATGCCTGTGGCCGACACACATCCCTTTATCCAAAGCATGATGGTAGTGACATCACCTATAGGCGAGAATGCGCCGCCGGCATTGGCTGCCAGCACAACGACACCTGCAAGCATCAGCCTCTGCTCTCTGTCGCCTATGAGCTTGCGGAGTATCATGACCATGACAATGGTTGTGGTCATGTTGTCGAGCACGGCCGAGAGGACAAATGTAACTGCCACTATTTCCCACAGCAAGACCTTGAGGTTCTTTGTGTGCAGATAGCGTGACACGAAATTGAATCCGCCATTGGTGTCGACTACCTCTACTATTGCCATGGCTCCCATCAGGAAGAGGATGGTCTCACATGTTTCCCCCACGTATGGGAGGAACACCTCCTCTGCGGAGATGCCCGGATTGGCCATCACATACAGAGTCCAGCATGCCACTGCCATGAACAGGGCAATGGCAGCCTTGTTCACTTTAATCAGATTCTCAAGCACTATGAACACATAGCCCACCACAAATGTGGCGATAATTGAATTCATCATAAAACTAATACTTATTAAAATTTTTACCTTAACTATTTTATCTGTTTTTATCTCTCTTTTCTTGTTTCTTGCCAATTATTCATTTGCCGCTTATTCTTTTGCCGTCACTCTCGCTCCACAATACTTTCCCGCGACACGAGCCATAGAGCATCTCTCTTTGCTTCAGCAAATTATTCTTGGCCTGCAAGACTCATTCCTTTCCAGGCATCACCACTACATATCCCATGAATATGCTCACGGAGCCAAGCACTATCAACGCATGGCGCACCATGTAGTGCTGGTCAAGGTTGATGAGAAACGGCAGCTGCATCAGCAAGGTGCCGAGCAGGAAAAGCACAAGTCCTAACACTACCTTATGCTTATGTGTCATCTTTTTCATTTATCTCTCTTCTTTTTCATTATACAAAACTCATGCCATTTGCCCTACATGTGCCGCATACCAACAATATATATGTATTGCACAGCAACGGTATATGTATTGCACAGCAACGGTCTTTGGCAATGGCAATGACAATAAGCCAAACATCTTTCGGACGCTTGGCAAAGGATATGCATCAGCAGGTGCCTATGATTATTTTACGGAATGACATTGTCTTGTCACCGCAAAGCATCTGCCCGAAATGAAAAAGGTCAAGTCTAACGTATGATATGCCTCAACACATATATATAATATACGCGCGAGGCCAATGAATAGACTGGCGAAGTGGTGCATGGCATAAATCCTCCGCCAGACGATGGATGGATGAGTGAACGGACACGGCCGCAAGCCAAATGAAGCATGACGCCTTGCTGCAGCAAGGCCCTCACTCTCCTGCTTGTGGCATCGTCGGCATTGCTGCTCGGCTGAGACTCTTCTGCAGCAAACTGGCATGGACTGGGAATGTCACCTTCCTTGTTTTCTATTCCATGCCCTACCTCTCTGAAGCACGCCGCCTCTCCTTCACTATAGTCGCTTTGACAGACACACTCATGCATGGCAAGGCCCTCGAAAGCCTCAGCTTCCGAAAGAGCGTCTTTCTCGCATGTCAGCACAAGCATCGCTGACATCATGGCGAGCAGTATGTGGGCCAGATACTTCATAAGTGTTATCCTGTCTATACTTTTTAAATGTTTTTTTTCTCAAATGATAGAATACTCCACGCGCTATTCATCCGAGCCATAAGGCCGCAGGAAGATGACACAGGAAGTGGGTTGCCATTGGATAGCAACAGAGGACTGCGTACCTTACGTCGCAGTCGTGATGGCTACAGCTCCACATTCACCTCCACGGGGCAATGATCGCTGCCCATTATCTCGGTGTGTATGGCTGCCGAACGCAACTGTGGCACCAGTCTCTCTGAGCAGAGCCAGTAGTCGATGCGCCAGCCTGCATTCTTCTCTCTCGCCTTGAAACGGTAAGACCACCAGGAATATATATCTGCCCTGTCGGGGTAGAAATGGCGGAACGTGTCCACAAAGCCGGCATCAAGCAGACTGGTGAACTGCTCGCGCTCCTCATCGGTAAAACCAGCGTTCTTGCGGTTTGTCTTGGGATTCTTGAGGTCTATCTCCTTGTGCGCCACATTCATGTCGCCACACACCAAGACAGGCTTGGAGGCATCAAGGTTTCTCAAGAACTTGCGGAAAGCTTCGTCCCATACCATACGCTGGCTGAGACGTTTCAGACCGTCTTGCGAATTGGGCGTGTAGACCGTCACTACATAGAATCCGTCATATTCAAGGGTGATGACTCGACCCTCGGTGTTCATGGCCGTCCACTCTCCATCAGGCATCGATTCCACTATGTCCGACGGCAATCCGTACGACACAGACAGCGGCTCCTGCTTGGCAAAGATGGCTGTGCCAGAGTAGCCCTTCTTCTCTGCATACGACCAATAGGCATGATAGCCCTCCATTGCCAGGTCTAGCTGTCCAGCCTGCATCTTTGTCTCCTGAAGGCAAAAGAAATCAGCATCGAGCGAGGCGAAGGTCTCTGCGAATCCCTTGCCGCATACTGCTCGCAGGCCATTGACATTCCATGAGATGAATTTCATAATGCGTGACGCTTGAAAAAGCGGGAGGGGCATACGGCTGTTAGCCGCATGCGCCCTACCCTATAAAGATACAAATAAATAGTTCACATGTCATTGAGCCTGGCCACACTAACTGGCGCTGCATGACTGGCTCTATACTGTTACTGCCCTTATCACAGGTTCGCCTGCAAGTTACTGGGCATACTTGGAAAGGTCCACCTTGCGCATGTCACCCTCCTTGAGGAATGTGTCATGGAAAGCGTGGGTAGCAGCCATATTGTGCCATGACTGTCCCTTCTGAGAAATCTTGAGGTAGTCCCAGAGCAACTGCTTGTAGTCAGGATGCGCGCAGTTCTCTATGATGGCCTCAGCACGCTGTATCGGGCTCTTTCCACGAAGGTCGGCCACTCCCTGCTCTGTCACTATGACATTGACATCATGCTCTGTATGATCCACATGGCTGCAGAATGGCACGATGGCTGAGATGGAGCCGCCCTTGGCCACAGACGAGCATGTGAAGATAGAAAGGAAGGCGTTGCGCTCGAAGTCTCCCGAGCCGCCTATGCCGTTCATCATCTTTGTGCCGCATATCTGTGTGGAGTTGGCATGTCCGTACAGGTCTACCTCGATGGCTGTGTTGATGGCTATAAGTCCAAGGCGGCGGATGACCTCCGCATTGTTGGATATCTCTGACTGGCGGAGCACAAGCTTATCCTTGAAGAACTCCATGTTGTCGTAGATGCTCTGAAGCTTGTCGTTTGTGACTGTGAGCGAGCATGTGGAGGCGCACTTGACGCGCTCCTGGAACATGAGGTCAACGATGGCGTTCTGGAGCACCTCCGTATATATCTCCATGGCAGGCATGTCTGGGTTGCTGCCGAGAGCGAAGAGGATGGCATTGGCTGTTGTGCCCACACCGCTCTGGAATGGCAGGAAGCCTGGAGGAATGATGCCGCGCTTTTTCTCGTTCATGAGGAAATTAGCTACATTCTCACCTATCTTGTCTGTTATAGGGTCTGCATCCTTGAATGAGCGCGCCTCGTCAGGTATGTTGCATTCGACCACACCCACAATCTTCTTCGGGTCTATCTGGAGGTAAGTTGTTCCGATGCGGTCTGTCACCTTCTCTATCATGATGGGCTTGCGCATAGGAGGGTCGAGCGGCTCATACACATCATGTATGCCTATAGACTTGGGAGAATGGAAGGCGTTGAGCTCAATGATGACTCCCTTCTTCGCCAGTCTGGCTATTGTTGGCGCAATGCCTCCTGCTGCCGTGAGGTAGACCTTGCCGTCGTCCTCAATGGCGCATACCTCAATGATGGCCCAGTCTACTTCTCCGAGGAATCCGTAGCGCAAGTCTTGCGCCATCATGCCAAGGTGTATGTCGTTGTAAGCTATCTCGCCAGCATTGACATGCTTGCGGAAAGTGGCGTTGGTGGTGTAAGGAGCGCGGTAGCGTATAGCGTGCTCATCAGAGAGCACACCGTCACATGACTGTCCTGTTGACGCGCCTGTGAAAACACCTATCTGGTAAGGTCTTCCAGCCTCATGCTCTGCATGGGCGACTTTTGCGATTTCGGCAGTGACTGCCTTCGGAGTGCCTGCTGGAGTGAATCCAGACAGACCTATGTTGTCTCCGTTCTTAATCATTGCTGCAGCCTCGGCTGCTGTGATTCTTGTGAATGCCATATTGGTTGTATTTTAAACTTTGTGCATTGATGTGCTATGTAAGAGTTAGCCAAGCAACAGGCATCTTCCCGAACGCCTCTTGATATGACGGGGAACATGGCTTTATACTTTTCCACATTATTATTTAAGCGCCACAAAATTACCATAATAAATTTTAATGACAAAAAAAGAAGCACAAAAACATTCGTCCTGTGCTCCTTTTATGCTTCTTGCGTGCCTATTCGCTACTTCACAGCGTCAAAATCATCCTCCAGTTCCTTCTTGTCAGATGGTTCGTAGATGACCTTGTTTGCGCCGCTGGTTATCTTGACATACTCGGGATGTTCCTTTGCGAAATTATCCACATAGCGCTGGCGCTTCTGGTCGTACAGCTCGCTCACAGCTATGAGTATTCCTGTCTCCTCCACATCACCGAAGCCATAGTTGATGGCTGTGCCGAACATCTTCATCGTTGGGGAGAGGCCCATGTATGCGTTGACAAGTGGCGGTATATTGTACCCGAGGGCTCTCACCTCATGGTTGAGTATCTTGTAGTCGGCCTTGAACTCGTCCTCACAGAATATTTTCTCAAACTCCTTAGGGTCATGCTCCAGCTCAAGCGGCTTGGTAGGTATGACAAGTCCTTCCTTGTCACCGAAATGCTTGCGCAGGAAATAGAGTATCATGTCGCGTCCGCGCCGGTTATAACTTGGGTACATGGTCATCTTGCCAAAGAAATACTTGCAGTCGGGCATGATGACAGCCAATGCTCCGAGTCCGTCCCACAGGTTGTCGAGGGCAAAGATGGACTTGTTGTCAGAGCGTGTTGACTGATACTCCAGCGTGACAAACGAGCGTCCCAGCTCTATGGTATAAGGCATATACTCCTTGATGAACTTGTCTGAGAAATGGAACATGTGGCTTGTGGCGAGAATGGGCTGCCCTTTCTCGTCAAGCTTGATGTCAGGACCGAGGATATACCTGTATCCTCCGATTATCTCATCAGCCTCCGGGTTCCACACGATGAGCTGCTTATATGGATTGTCCATAGTGTCAAACTCATCCAGGTCGCAGTCGAGCCCTGTGCCTCCTCCTGCCGCACGGAAAGCTATCTCTCGGAGCCTTCCTATCTCGCGCACTACATTGGGCGAGTCCTGCCATGTCACGACATATACCTCATTGTTGCTCTTGCTCGTCATGCGCAAGCGCTTGTCGTCAGTCAATTCTGCTTTCAGCACCTCCTTGGGGATAGGCGCTATTATTTCTGCTTCCATATTTATAGTTAGTGAAATATCTTTCTTTTTTGTCTTTGCTACGGAATGACCTTCCATCAAATAAACATATTCGCTGATTGGACATGCCCTTCTGTCGGAGAAATCCGTTTTCATCGCTACATTTGTCCCTCACCGGTTCCGTCCATTTCTCCTCACTGGCTCTGTCCATTCCTCCTCACTGGCTCAGTCTACTTCTCCTCACAGGCTCAGTTCGCTTCTCCCGTCAGCCCTCCAGTTCATACACCTTGCCTCTCACCCATTGCGCCCATTCAGCAGCAGTCTTCGACCTGTCAAAGGTCTGCCACGGGATAGGCTTGCCAAAGGTCACGGTGAACGTCTTGCCCTGGTTCTTGTACATTTCGTCTGGCAAGTAAAGCATGGCCACATTTATTTTCAGGTGCAGACGCTTGCACCATCTGGCTATGTTGTAGAACTTGTCGGAGTTATGTCCTGAGAAATGCACAGGTATGACATCGCGATGATACTGCACCGACTTGGAAATGAAGGTCTTCTTCCACGCCAGGTCCTTTATCACGCCGTCCTCGCCTTTTCTTGAACAGAGGGCGGCAGGGAACATCACCACATTTTTTTCCGAGCTGAAAGCAGCCTCCACCATCTTGGGGAAATTGCGGCCGTTTTTGCCAGTGGTGTTGACAGGCACACACAGCGGCGCCAGCCCCTTCAGGTTCATCAGCAGGTCGTTGACCAGATAGACCATTTTCCCGTCAAACTTATGGCAGACCACCGAGCCGAGGGCTATGCCATCTTGTCCGCCAAGCGGATGATTGCTCACAATCGTGTAATAACGTCCCTCCTCGTTGCCTGGTATGGCATCAAGCCCTTCATGCACCACGCCATCAATCTTGGTCCTGACCTTGACCGTGCAGCGCAGATACCTCAGGCATCCGTCCAGCCAGTCCATACCTGTCTGCCCTTTTCCCTCGCCGCACAGATGCTTGTTCATCCATTCCTGGTGAATAGTGCGCTTGAGCCAATTTACTAAGAGTCTTGGGACAAGCCACGTCTTGCTTCCAAGCTTGCTCCTCAGCACCTTGTCAATGTCTATGGCACAATTATCATTCTCACACGTCATGATTTGTTTTTTTTGATGCAAATTTATCGATTTTTTTCTACTTTTACAAAAAAAAATAGCTTTTTCATTGTACTAGTACTAAAAAGTCGTAACTTTGTATCCGATTTTCGTAATAATCGACACAATTTAGTACATCACATAACTTTTATTTATCACCAACATGAAAAAAGTCTTTTATCTTTTAGCATTTGTGGTACTGGCACTTGCATCATGTACCTCAGTCAAGGACTTCAATTACTTCCAGGACGTGGCAGATGGTGACATAAGTGTCATCGCTAACAAGTTCAAGACTGTGAAGGTAAGGCCTTATGATAAGATTTCTATCCTTGTGACATGCAAAGACCCACAACTCTCCAACATGTACAATCTTGTTGCCACCACAACACGCTTGGGACAGACTACAGTAGGCACCGGCAACGGCGGTTATATATCTTACTATACAGTCAACGCTGAAGGCAACGTGGAGATTCCAATCATTGGCGATATCCATGTGGCTGGCCTGTCAAGAGACGAGATAGCACAAAAGGTAAAAGCAAGGCTCACATCAGCCGAGCAGGGAGTGAGGGACGCAACGGTAGCTGTTGAGTTCGCCGACCTCCATGTAGGCGTGCTGGGCGAGGTGAAAAACGCAGGAGCTGTAGCCATTGACCGTGACCAGTTCACCATTCTCAACGCTCTGGAGAAGGCGGGCGACCTCACTCAGTACGGTAACCGCAAAAACATAAAGGTGTTCCGCAAAGAGGGAGACAACATACACACATACGAGGTAGACCTCACCAATTTCAACGATCTCTGCGCTTCGCCAGTGTTCACCCTCCAGCAGAACGATGTCATATACGTGGAGCCTAACAAGGTGAAGGCACGCCAGAGCACCGCCGCCGGCAACGCTCTCCTCACTCCTTCGTTCTGGATGTCTGTGCTCTCTGTCGGCATCTCGCTGGCAGTGCTGCTGAAATAAATGTAAAATCCTCATAAACAATTAAATTACCAGAGATTATGTCTGAACAGAATGTAAACACACAAGACACGTCCACCTCTGAGGAAAACGGCAACATGATAAACTTCGCCGACCTGATTTTCTTGTGCCTCAGCAAATGGTATTGGATAGTCACATCGGTAATAATCTGCGTCATTGTAGCATTCCTGTACATCAAGCGCACACCTCCCACCTATCAGCGCTCTGCAGCTGTGCTCATAAAGGAGGACAACGCGCGCAGCGGTTCAAGGGGTGCGGCCGAATTTGCCGAACTGAGCGGCATCGGCCTGCAGTCTAAAGTATACAACGAGATACTCACACTCCAGTCGCCAGCCATCATGAGCGGCGTGGTCAAGTATCTCGGACTCGACGTGAATTACTATACAGACGGATTCTTCTACGACAAGCCTCTCTACGGCAGCAACCTGCCATACTTCATCACTTTCTCAGGAATGGAGGCAGAGACCCTGACAGGAGAATTGACCGTCAACAAGAACAAATTCACTCTGAAGGTGAAGAGCCTTGACAACGATGGCACAGACCAGGTCATCACAGGCAACTTGCTCGACTCTGTCAAGGTGTCAAAGAAGGGAAAGATGCTGGTGAGCCGCAACCTCTCATACGACTCTACAGCCGATGGAAGCGACCCAGCAGCCGCCAACCGCCCTATCATCATCGTCAAGCAGCGCAACTCAGCAGCCATAGAGGGATGCATCGCCAGGATGACAGCGGAACTTGCTGACAAGAACGCTGATGTCATCAACCTCTCATACACTGATGTTTCTATCGAGAGAGCTACAGACGTGGTCAACACCATCATCAAGGTGTACAATGAGAACTGGCTCAAGGAAAAGAACGAGATAACAGTCAGCACATCCAAGTTCATCGACGAGCGTCTGCAGGTCATCGAGAAGGAACTTGGCTCTGTCGACAACAGCATCTCTTCATATAAGAGTAGCCAGCGCATACCTGACGCGCAACTCGCTGCAGGAGCATACTTTGAGAAGTCCAACTCCACAAGCGACCAGCTCCTCGACTTCAACAACCGCAAGTCGATGGCCAACTACGTGCGCCAGCAGCTCAGCAACAACATTTCCAAGAACACCCTGCTGCCAGCCAACTCCGGCATAGAGAACCCAAGCATCGAGGACCAGATATCTGAGTACAACAAAGATCTGCTCCAGCGCAACAATCTCTCTGCAAACAGCAACGAGCAGAACCCGCTCATCGTAGAACTTGACGCACGGCTCGCCCAGATGCGCAAGATGATCATGGCGTCTCTCGACAACTACATCTACACTCTCACGAGCCAGATACAGACACTTGAGCGCAAGGAGGCCATGTCCAACTCACAGTTGTCCACCAACCCGACACAGGCCAAGTACATCCTTTCCGTCGAGCGTCAGCAGAAGGTGAAGGAGTCGCTGTACCTCTTCCTGCTCCAGAAGCGTGAGGAGAACGAGGTGAGCCAGACCTTCACAGCCTACAACACACGCATCATCAACTGGGCCGCTGGCTCAGACCTGCCTGTAGCTCCATCAAAAGGAAAGATTCTCGCTATAGCATTCATCATCGGACTGGCTTTGCCAATCGCTCTCATCTACGTTCGCGAGATGCTCAACACAAGCGTGCGCGGACAGAAAGACATCGAGAACCTCTCTATCCCATACATCGGAGAGATTCCTTACGCCTTCAAGAAGAAGCAGAAGGACGGTCATCTGAGCACCATCACAAAGCTGCTGGTCAAGTTTGGGTTCAAGAAGCGCAAGGAAGACGACAGCATCAGGCCTATTGTGGTCAAGGACCGCAAGCGTGACTATGTCAACGAGGCATTCCGCGTGGTGAGAGCCAACCTGGAGTTCATGCTCGGACACGAGGGCGAAAAGGTCATCATGACATCATCCTTCAATGCCGGCTCTGGTAAGACTTTCGTAGGAATAAACCTCGCCGTCAGCTACGCCATCAAGGGCAAAAAGGTCATCGCCATTGACCTCGACCTCCGCAAGGCCACACTCAGCAAATACACTGACAAGGTGAAGACCGGCGTGGAAGCCTACCTTAACGGTGACATCAAGGACTTCCACGATGTCATTGTCAAAGACACTATCCACAAGAACCTTGACCTCATGCCTTGCGGCACGCTGCCTCCTAATCCATCGGAGCTGCTTTACAGCCCACGGCTTGAGGAGATGATAAAGAAGCTTCGAGACGAGTATGACTACATCTTCCTCGACTGTCCGCCTATGGAGATGCTTGCCGATGCAGCCATCATCAACAAGTACACCGACCTGACAGCATTCATCATCCGCGTAGAGCTCTTCGAGCGCGCGTCACTTGCCAAGCTTGAGGAAATCTACAAGGAAAAGAAATACAACAACCTTGCCGTCATCCTCAATGGCTCCATGCCATCAGGCGGCCGTTACGGATATGGCAAATACGGCTATTACAGCAAGTATGGCTATGGATACGGTTATGGCTACGGCTATGGCTACGGAAGCTATGTGTCCAACGACGACAAAGAAGACAAATAAACACACAATACATACACTGCACGCACGTGTCCACCCAGAAAGGCACATGCGTGCAGATGTCGTATAAAAAATGCACGCAGATGCGCACAAGATATAGCACACGCAGATGCCAAGAACCGCGCATGCAGATATCCACAGCGCGCAGATGCCAAACAAACAAATAAATATAGTTTATGCTTTTCTTCAACAACAAAAAAAAACTGATAGACACAGGGCTGTTCAAGGGAGCAACAGACTGGCACAGCCACATCCTGCCTGGCGTTGACGACGGAATACCTGCCATGAAGGACTCGCTTGAGGTGTTAGGCTACTACGAGAAAATAGGCATAAGCGAGGTTTGGCTCACCCCTCACATCATGGAAGATATCCCCAACACCACGTCTGGATTGCGGGAAAGATATGAGGAACTGAAGTCGGCCTATACGGGCAACATCAAACTGCACCTCGCCGCTGAGAACATGATAGACAATCTCTTCTACGAGCGATTCGACGCTGGCGACATCCTGCCCATAGGACCGCAAGGCAAACATCTCCTCGTGGAGACGTCCTACTACCAGCCTCCTATCGACCTCTATGGCACACTCACCCACATCAAAGAGGCTGGCTTTCAGCCCATACTGGCCCATCCTGAGCGTTACCGCTACATGAACGACAGCGACTATGAGCGGCTCATCAGCATGAGAGTGATGCTTCAGATGAACGTGATGTCTCTGGCTGGCGGCTATGGCAAACCCGCACAAGACAAGGCTCTCATGCTGCTGGCCAAGGGCGCATACTCATTCTTTGGCTCTGACCTTCACCGTCTGGCACACTTTGTTGATGCCATCAACTCCAAAGTTCTGAAGAAGGAGACAGTGGAACAGCTCAAGACTATTAAGAACTTCATAGCATAACTGCCACCACATACCTGTCGCTGACAGATGAAAAAATAGGCTTCACTGGCTGACGCGCACACTGCGCATGCCAATGAAGCCTGTTTTTGTCATCTCTCTATCTCAAATTCCTTTAAAGTCTGAAAAGGACTGCCTTGCAATGAACAAACGCTTGCCTTGCAATGAACAAATGCCTGCTTTGCAATGAACAAATGCTTGCTTTGCAATGAATAATTGCCTGCTTTGCAATGAACAAATGCTTGCTTTGCAATGAACAATTGCCTGCTTTGCAATGAACAAATGCTTGCTTTGCAATGAACAAATGCCTGCTTTGCAATAATTAAGCAACATCTCTGCAACAAACAAAGGAACTTATCCACGATAAACAAAGGTATGCTATGCAATAATTAGAGAACTTCTTTACGATAAACAAAGAATCACTTTGCAATAAACAATGCATAGTATTACTGTGCTACACAATTATCAAACCGGCATCGCCACGACTACAAATACAGCACTGCTTCCTTACCCATATTAAATATAAGGTCTATAATACTAAGATTTGCCTGAAAACCATGCTTCTGCTGGAAGACCTGATAATACGGCTTGTCCTTGCGGAAAGCATCGAGCGAGGCGCATCCTCCATAAGAATCTGTACGCCGCAATGGGATATCATCAAGCTCCATCACATCGAGGCATACTCTCACCAGAGCCTCATTGAGCTCCATGAGGCTACTCCACTCTTTTTCATACACCGCATGGAAGTCATCTTGAAGATATTCGAAGAAGGGCGAGTTGAAATAAGATGTCTCAAGAGCATACCAATGCTGCCGTCTCCAATCGCAATGATTGCTGATACGCACATCCTTCATCAAGCATTTGCCTCCCACAAAACATGACCTGTCTACCGGCACCGTAAGGGCAAGAGCGCCATTAGGCGAATCTATCATGCAGCGGTTTCTTATTGATTGCTTCACATAGTTTTCTTGCTGCTCTATGAAAACAGATTCACCGCTCAAAAGAGCGGTGAACCATGATATAGGAGGAAGATAGGAAGATGGTATAATCATATTTTATTGATTTTATATAGATGCTATAGATACTATAATGCTACAGACACCAAAGATACTCATTCCTGATATTTCAGACTATAGATGCTATAGATGCTACAGATAGAAGCTATCACTTTATGTTCTTCACCATTGTGAACAGCCTGTTCCATCTTACGCCATGAGCCTTGCCATTGCGGTCTGTGATGAGAGAGAGCCATATGAAGAGCGGTTTTCCCACCACATGGTCCTCAGGCACGAATCCCCAATAGCGGCTGTCTGCGGAGTTGTGGCGGTTGTCGCCCATCATCCAGTAATAGTCCATCTTAAAGACATACGTGTCAGTCTGCTTGCCATTGATGTATATCTTGCCGTCCTTCACCTCCAGGTCATTCTTCTCATACACCCTTATAGGGCGCTCATAGATGGCTATATTGTCCAGCGTCAGCTTCACGCTCTTGCCCTTGGCAGGAATCCATATAGGCCCATAGTTGTCGCGTGTCCATCCATACTGATGGTTGAGAGGATAGAGATTGCCGTGATACCCGTCCTTTATCTCCACCACGCTGTCGCAGAAGGCAGTGTTCTTCCTCAGCTGCTCGGCAGCCATCCGCGTCAATGGAATACCCTCATTATGGTCCATTATCTTGTCGCGGTCCTCGTCGCTTATGTTGAGTTCATCGCACAGCCCATCTGAAAGTACCTGGTTGTTGTGTGTGTAGACCTTGTAATTGAACTGCGCAAACGTAGGAGTAGGTTGCTTCTCTCCATCCACATATATAATCTTGTCCTTAATCTGCAGCGTCTGCCCAGGCAGTCCCACACACCGCTTCACATAATTCTCGCGGCGGTCAGCCGGACGAGTCACCACCTTGCCATACACATTGGCATTGGCCGCCACTATCTGCTTGCCGATAGAATAGAGGTGGCTGAAAGTAGCTTCCTGGTCTTCCCTGCCCATGGTCTCAAGCAGAGGCACCTCATAGCCCTGCTCATACGCTGCGTTGCAACCCAACTCATAGCACAGGCTGTAGTAGTCGCCATTGAAATCGACTGCCACGGTGTCGCCAGCCGGGTAATTGAACACCACTATGTCGCCATACTCCACCTTGCCGAGTCCCTTCACGCGCCTGTATTCCCACTGCGGCCACTCTATGTACGACTTGCAGTTGAAGAGCGGCAGCGTATGCTGGGTGAGCGGCAATGTGAGCGGTGTCTGCGGCACACGAGGTCCATAGCTTATCTTGCTCACCAGGAGAAAATCGCCTGTCATGAGCGTCTTCTCCAACGAAGAGGACGGTATCTGGTAGTTCTGGAAGAAGAAATTGTTGAAGAAGTATACTGCCACCAGGGCAAAGACGATAGCATCGACCCAGCTCATTATGGTGCGCGCCACATCGCTCTCCAGTTCCTTCCACCATGTCCACTTGATTTTCTTGGTGATATACACGTCATAGATAAACGGCAGCACTATCAGACCCCACCATGACTCCACCCAATAGAGGAAGGCCAGATAGCACACAGCGGCAACTGCAAACTTACACCATTTCAGTCCCTTCCACTCCTCCTTCGCGGCCTTGCCCGAACGAGTGTTCTTGAAGCTCTTGTAATCGAATCCCATAGCCAGACTTAAAACTTAAACAGGTCATCGGTAGTGAGAAGTCCCTCATGCTCGGCCGTGAACTCAGCCGCAAGCACAGCTCCAAGGGCAAAGCCCTTGCGCGAGTGCGCATTGTGGGTGATGGTAATCTGGTCAGCCTCGCTGTCGTATGTTATGCTGTGTATGCCTGGCACCTCTCCCTCACGCACGGAGCTGATGGGCAGCAAGTCGGCTGCCACCTTGTCTGTGCCTTCCACCGTGCCGTCAGGATTCTTCAGGTAGCCCATTGTCCAGTCTTTCTTGCGGTCCAGACGCTCCACAATCTGTTCTGCCAGCGTGATGCCGGTGCCCGACGGGTGGTCGAGCTTGTGTATGTGATGCGTCTCCACCTCCTTCACGTCATATTGTGGGAACTGGTTCATTATCTTGGCCAGATACTTGTTTACCGCGCTGAAGATGGCCACGCCTACCGAATAGTTGCTCGCCCAGAAGAGCGTCTTGCCTTCCTCCTTGCATGCCTTCCTCACATCGTCGCCATGCTCCTTCAGCCATCCTGTGCTTCCGCTCACCACCTTCACGCCTGCCTTCCATGCCTTGAGGTAATTGCCATAGGCTGTGGCAGGTGTAGTGAACTCGATGGCCACGTCGGCGCTGGCAAAAGCCTCGCTCTCAAACTCCTCCTGGTTGTCAATATCAATGACGCTCACGATTTCATGGCCACGGCTAAGGGCAATCTGTTCTATCATCTTGCCCATTTTTCCGTATCCGATAAGTGCAATTTTCATATTCTTGTCGTAATTTATTGTTTCTGATGATAAAATTTCTTTGCAAAGTTAAGCATTTAGAAATAAAAATATTAACTTTGGACGAAAAATTATCTTAAAAAGGGCAGATAACAGTTGGCGGCACTACAACGTGCCGCTTTTAAAGGCTACCAAATGGAACATCTCATACATTACACATGGAAACACAAGATTTTTCCTCTCCACGAACTGCGCTCCACCGACGGGCAGACAGTGGAGGTGCTCAATCCAGGCCTTGCCAACACCAACGACGGTCCCGACTTCATAGGGGCTTCCATTAAGATAGGCGGCACGCTGTGGGCTGGCAATGTGGAGATACACACCAGGTCAAGCGACTGGTTTCGCCATCACCACGACCACGACAGCAACTACAGCAACGTCATTCTCCATGTGGCTTCTATCATCGACTGCCAGGTGTTCTATCCCGACGGGCGGGCCATTCCGCAGCTTCAGCTCGACGTGCCTCAATATGTTACGGACAACTATGCCGCACTCATCCAGCGCGATGCCCTGCCGCGATGCAAGGATGTGCTCGCCACACTGCCTGCCATCTGCATACACAACTGGATGACTTCCCTCACTCTTGAGCGCTTCACCCTGCGCGCCACCCAAATCATGGAGCGCCGCGAGAGCCTCAACAAGAGTTGGGAAGACACGCTTTTCGTCACCATAGCGCGCAACTTCGGCTTTGGCATCAACGGCAACGCCTTCGAACAATGGGCGCAATCCATCCCGATGGCCTCCGCTGGGAAACACCGCGACAGCCTCTTCCAGATAGAGGCCATATTCTTCGGGCAGGCCGGACTGCTCCTCGACGGCATGCACGACGAGTACAGCCTCGCGCTCCAGAAAGAGTACCGCTACCTGCAGCAGAAGTTCTCGCTCACCCCCATCAATCCCAAGGCATGGAAGTTTCTCCGCCTGCGCCCACAGAACTTTCCGCATGTGCGCATAGCGCAGCTCGCCAGCATCTACCACATGCAGAGACTCAGCATGTCCAGCCTGCTGGATGCCAGCAGCCCCGAAGACATAGCCGAACTGCTCTCCACCGATGTCAGCGACTACTGGCGCACACACTACACCTTCGGGCCACAGGCCTCCACGCCCTCCGCGCGCAATCTGTCAGCCTCGTCCATAAGCCTCATAGCCATCAACAGTGTGGCGCCCATGCTTTTTGCCTACGGACGATACAAGTGCGACCAGGACCTGTGCGAGCGAGCCATAGACATATGGCAGCACATCAAGCCTGAGAACAACAGCATCATACGCCGATGGAAAGAAGCGGGAATAGCCTGCGCCAACGCAGCCGACAGCCAGGCCCTGATACAGCAGACCCTGCATTATTGCCAGTCGCGCGACTGCCTGCGCTGCACCTTCGGCTACGAGTATATCAAGCGTACGCCCGACTTGCTGAGAGAGTCGGGAGAGGACAGCACATGGTGAGCGGCCTGATGGTTGAGTCAGCTTCCCATGCCATGTGTCACTTCTCTTTCTGCCCTGACGAAATCTTCTGGATGACAAAAACAAGAAATGTCCAAGCACTCCTTATGAGCGTTTGGACATTTCCTTATGCACAGGGTGAGGGACTCGAACCCCCGACCCTCGGTTTTGGAGACCGATATTCTACCAACTAAACTAACCCTGTGTATGTCGCAAAAAAGAAGCATTCCTCAGCCTTCACGCAGTCTTTCGGGTAGCTCCACCGGGAATCGAACCCGGATCTAATCTTTAGGAGAGACTTGTTCTATCCATTGAACTATGGGGCCGACTTCCCTTTTTGCGAGTGCAAAGGTAAGAAAAATATTTCAAACGCCACTCATCATACACGAAGTTTTTTCACGACAAGGCAGTTTTTCCCACTTTCAAGCCACGTGCAGCATAAATAAAGTTAAGAAAAAGTCGTTGTAACATAATTTTAGCCCTGCAAGGTTCCACATTCAAAATAAAAGTGGTAAATTTGGAATCTGATAGAAACAATACGCCAAAAAGAAAAAAAAACAACACACCAAAAGAAAAGAATACGGTCATGCAAAAGATAGAATATGTAGACAACCGCAGCCTCGAACTCTTTGAAGTGAACGAGGTCTTCATGCAGCTGGCAAAGCAACTGCCAGCCGAGATGAAGAAAGAGATGCTTGACAAGGTCATCAACGACCTGGCAGACGACATAGACCCGCAGCAGCTCTTCAGCAACAGGCTGAAGACTGTGTGCATGTCGATAGGAGCGATGAACAAAGTGGTGGACCGAGGCGACGCCTACAAGATGGTGAAGCTCGCTGAGGTGCTGCAGACCCACGGCATAGATATGCTTGGCAAGCATGTGGCAGACACGCCTTCCATCAAGGCCGTGCTCATTGCGGGACCATCGTCCAGCGGCAAGACCACCTTCAGCAAGAAGCTCAACAAGGGACTTGAGAAATATGGCATCCACTCCCAGTGCATCTCGCTCGACGACTACTATGTAGACCGTGAGCTGACGCCTCTCGACGAGAACGGCGAATACGACTTCGAGAGCATACACGCCATCAACATAGACCAGTTCCAGACAGACCTGTCCGACTTGCTGAGCGGCAAGGAGGTGGAGCTGCCCCGCTACGAGTTCCGCACGGGCAAGAGCGTCAAGAGCGGCAGGCACATCAGCCTCGGCGACAGCAGCGTGCTCATCATCGAGGGCATACACGGCCTCAACCCGCTGCTCACACAGCGCCTGCCAGCCGACCGTCTCTTCCGCATCTACATCTCGGGACTTACTGTGGCCAAGAACGATGACGGCACATATTTCCCCACTACAGACAACCGTCTCATACGCCGCATGGTACGCGACGCACAGTTTCGCAATACCACTGCCAGCGCCACTCTCAGCAGGTGGCCGTCTGTGCGCCACGGCGAAAACAAATGGGTAGTGCCCTTCCAGCAGAACGCCGACGCCAATTTCTGCACGGCCTTCCAGTATGAGCTGGCCATACTGAAGAAGCAGGCCCTGCCGTTGCTTGAGGCGGTGCCGCAGGACGACCCATACTACCTGGAGGCCCAGCGCCTCAAGTGGGTGCTCAACCATTTCCACGACATATCGGCCGACATGCTGCCCACCGACTCGCTGCTTAGGGAATTTGTGGGAGGAAGCGCATTCGAATATTAGAGCCCCGGCCTGGCCAAGGCAAGACTGCCTCCACATATCTGCATCGCAAGCCTAAGGATAGCGTAGCATAAACCTAAGGATAACGCACCGCAAACCTAAGGATAACGCACCGCAAGCCTAAGGATGACGCATTGCAAACATAATGACAGCGTTTATAAATCTAAGAACGACCTGATATTCAGTCGTATTCCTACATTATAACACAATAGAAAGACATAATAAATAAACATAGGGATTGCCCTTTGGCAATCCCTATGTTTATTTATATATACACAAAAAGACAGGAGTCAGCATCCCTCCAGAGCAGCATAGCGTCCTTCCCCATGCCGCACATCATATCATAGGCAGGCTCTCCCCCTTTATCTTTCTGTATAGGTCGAGGGCAAAGACATCCGTCATGCCCGACACATAGTCGAGCACCGCCATGATGCGCCCGTAGGTGTCGGAACTGTCCACCTCATACTGGCTCGACACCCTGTCGAGCAGCAGTTGGCTATAGGCATGCGTGGGATTCATCACAGCATTGATGAACAGGTCTATCAGCGTGTATATGATCTTGTAGCCCGCCAGTTCCGTGTCTATGACCAGACGGCTGCGGTAGATGCGGCTTTCAGCCACCTTCTTGCACACCTCATACGCATCCCTTATCAGCGGACACGAATTGTCTATCAGCGAGCCCTCAAACTTACCGTCAAGCATCTTGTCCTCATTCTTCACGAACACGCGCACACACTCATCTATCAAAGCTCCGATGGCGCACGAGCGGAAATAGACCACATCCTCATTCTTGTCGTCCACCTGCTTCGATTTCTCGATGATTCTCTCGCGCTTGTCCGACGGCACAAAGCCCAACATGAGGTCTCTGGTCTCCTCAAACGAGAGTATCTTCAGCTTGTGCGAATCCTCTATGTCCATTATCTCATAACAGATGTCATCGGCGGCTTCTACCAGATAGGCCAGTGGATGGCGGCACCACCCTGCCCCCTTCCGCTTCAGCCCCAGCCTTGTGGCTATCCTCTCAAAGATGCGCGCCTCCTGCACGAAGTAGCCAAACTTCTGCTTTGTGGCCTCGGAAGCGGGGAAAGGATATTTCACGATGCTCGCCAGAGTGGAGTATGTGAGCACAAATCCTCCAGCCCGGCGTCCCTTGAACTGATGGGTCAACAGTCTGAAAGCGTTAGCGTTTCCATCATAATGCGTGATGTCGGCCCACTGGTCGCTCGTCAACATGCTCTTGTACTTCCGCCCTTCTCCCTCAAGGAAGTAGGAGGCTATGGCACGCTCGCCAGAGTGTCCAAAAGGCGGATTGCCCATGTCGTGAGCCAGGCATGCCGCACTGACTATGGCTCCAAGTTCTCCGAAGACAGTTTCCGCCATGTCCGGATGCTTGGCCATAAGGGCATGCCCCACCTCGTCGCCAAGGCTCCTGCCCACACTCGACACCTCAAGGGAGTGGGTCAACCTGTTGTGGACGAACACGCTGCCCGGCAGCGGAAACACCTGCGTCTTGTTCTGCAGCCGCCTGAACGGAGCGGAGAAAATCAGCCTGTCTGAGTCGCGCTTGAACTCCGTGCGCTCATCCTTGCGGGCCAGCCCCAGTTCCTCCTGTCCGAGCCTGATGCCTGATATCAATTGTTTCCATTCCATATTCTACATGTTTTCCAGTATACACTGGCGGCAAGGCCACGCGTGCAACGACACACACGCACAGTCTGCCCACCCATATACATTATTGTTAATTAACGACAAATTTAATACAAACTTCCCATTCCATACACTCCTTTCTTCATTTTTTAGTAACTTTGCATCAAAAATATCATTATGAAAATACAAATCATTAACAAATCACACCATCCGCTGCCACAATACGCCACGCCGCTCTCAGCTGGCATGGATCTCAGAGCCAATCTCAGCGAACCCGTCATCCTCAAGCCAATGGAGCGCGCACTCGTGCCTACAGGACTCTTCATGGCGCTGCCAGCTGGCTACGAGGCCCAGGTGCGCCCACGCTCAGGACTGGCCCTGAAGAAAGGCATCACCGTGCTCAACTCGCCTGGCACCATCGATGCCGACTACCGCGGAGAGATATGCGTCATACTCATCAACCTCTCCTCAGAACCTTTCGCCATCAACGACGGAGAGCGCATAGCGCAGATGGTCATTGCCAAGCATGAGCAGCCCGAGCTCATAGAGACGGACACGCTCGATGAGACTGAGCGCGGAGCAGGAGGCTTCGGGCACAGCGGCGTGAAATGACACACCGCCACGGACACTAATAAGGAACAACAGGGCACACACAGGCCCAACACATCTATTCATCATGAAGCGCATAGCTCTTTTATTGACATACCTGCTTACATTCTGCGCCGCCAGCGCGCAGTCAACCAAATTCGACTATTTATTCCAGGAAGCGATAAGGCAAAAGCAGCTTTTCCACTACGATGCGGCCATCGACCTGTTCAACTACTGCCACACCCTCGACCCACAATCAGGAGCGGCACTCTACGAACTGTCCACGCTCTACCGCTACGCCAACAATGACAGCCTCGCCACAGAGGCTCTCGAAAAGGCGTCGAAGCTCTACCCCGACAATTTCTGGTACAAGAGCAGCCTCGTCCGACTCTACCTCAACGCCAACCGCAACGACGAGGCTCTGAAGCATGTGGAGGAGATGGCCAAGCAGTTTCCGGAGAAAAGCGAGGTGCTCATGATGCTTCTTGAACTGTATGAGAAGAAGAACGACTACGCCAATATGGTGAAGGTGCTCGACAAGATAGAGGTGAAAGAGGGCAAGAGCGAGCAGCTGTCCATGGAGAAATTCCGCATCTTCCTGCAGATGAACGACGAGAAGCGCGCCTTCTCCGAGATGAAGGCCCTGGCCGATGAGTATCCCAACGACCTGCGCTACCAGGTAGTCATCGGCGACCTGTACCTCGACGCCGGACGCAAGGACGAGGCCGTCAAGCAGTACAAGGCCGTGGAGGCTCTCGACTCCACCAACGCCACCCTGCAGCTGTCACTATGCAACTACTATGAGCATGAGGGCAACGACAGCCTCTACCACAAGTATCTGACCAGCCTGCTCACCAACCCCAACGTGGACGATGCGGCACGACTGCGCATGATGGCCGTGGTGGTGAGGGAAAACATTGAGCGCAACGCCGACTCCACATTTATCCTCAACCTCTTCGACAAGGTGCTGCAAGAGCCGCAGACCAATGCCTCGCTCCTCGAACTGAGGGTGCGCTACATGGTCACACGCGACATGCCGCACAACGAGATACGCCCGTTCCTCTACAAGATGCTTGACATCGACCCAGAGAACAACACAGCCAGACAGCAACTTCTGGCCTATGCCGTGGAGGAACAGGACACCGTGAGCATACTCAACATATGCAAGCCAGCCATCGACTACAAGAGCGAAGACCCCATATTCTATTATTATCTGGGAGTGAGCTACATCATGCTCGACGAGCCGCAAAAGGCTCTCGACGCCCTCACGGCTGGACTGCCGCGGGTGGCTAAGAGCAGCAACGACAACAAGCTGCAGCTGACAAGCAACATCTATGGCATGCTGGGCGACATATATCACAAGCTTGGCAACGACGACAAGGCGTTCCAGGCCTATGACTCATGCCTCGTGTACACGCAGGACGACGCCACCGTGCTCAACAACTACGCGTATTATCTCTCGCTGAAGAAGAAAGACCTGGCCAAAGCCGAGGAGATGAGCCGACGCTCCAACGAGCTGGAACCGGACAACTCGACCTATCTCGACACCTACGCATGGGTGCTCTACCAGCTGAAGCGGTATGACGAAGCCAAGGAGACCATGGACAAAGCCGTGGAGATAATGAAAAAAGAAGAAGAGGAACCATCCGACGACGTGCTCATGCACATAAAGAAAATCAACAGGAAATATAAAAAATAGCACTAAGCCATGCACTATCCACACACACACAGACATCTGCTGCACCTATGCTCCATATGCCTTCTCATCATGGCTCTCGCCTCATGCCGCTCGTCACGAAAAGCTGCAAGCGAGACCACAGACACTCCTGCCATAGGCACAATCACTCCTGCAGAAGGCAACAGCAAAGAGGACAGCGAGAAGAAGAAGGAAGAGAAGACAGACTCAAAGGACAATATAGCCGACGGCACCAACTTCACAGCCAAGGTGAGGGTGACCATCACACAGGACAAGAAAGACGTGAGCACCACAGGCACGCTGCGCATGCGCTACGGCGACGTGATACAGATCACACTGAGCGATCCCATCATTGGGCTGGCGGAAGTGGGACGCATGGAGATATCGCCCAAGAACATTCTCATCATAGACCGCATCAACAAAAGGTATGTTGACACGACATACGAAGAGTTCAAGGCTCTGAAGAGCAACCATATCACTTTCGAATCCGTCCAGTCTCTCTTCTGGAAGGAAGCACAAAAATCTGACAAGCTCTCATACACATTCCCCGCAAGCAAGCCTATCAAACTCGACCTCGAACTGTCCAACAAAGGGAATAGCTCCAACTGGACAGCGCACAGCAGCGTGTCGAGCCGATACACTAAAACAGATGTCAACGAACTCTTCAGAAGCATGATACAACAGTGAAAAACTTTCTACTCATCTTACTATACCTCACCCTCTCTCTTCCGATAGCAGCACAGACCCAGAGGAAGAACAGTACGACATATAACAAAAAGGCACAGACATCGCAGCGCAAGAGCTCCTCCCAAAAAGGCAAGACAGCACAAAAGGGCAAGACTGCCGACAAGAAGACACAGCTCCGCAACGAACGCTCCGCCACAGAAAAGGCGCGCAAACAGTCGCAGGCACGACTCGCACAACTCAACAAGGACGTGAAGGCGAGCCTCGACAGCGTGCTCGTGCTCGACCACCAGATAGGCCGACAGCAGAAGTCGATAGACAGCCTCAACAACGACATAGTATTGCTGGACCACACCATAGACACTCTCAACATCCAGATAGACAGGTTGCAAAAGGAACTGACCGTGAAGAAGCGACGCTACGCCAAGGCCATGGTGTATATGCGCAAGAACAAGTCGCTGCAAAACAGGCTCATGTTCATCTTCTCTGCCGACAACTTCATGCAGATGATACGACGCATGCGCTACATGCGCGAGTATTCCAGATTCCAGAAGGCGCAGGGCGAACTGCTCAAAGAGAAGCAACTGGAAGTGAAAACCAGGC
This sequence comes from uncultured Bacteroidaceae bacterium, assembly GCA_934271655.1. Taxonomy (GTDB): domain Bacteria; phylum Bacteroidota; class Bacteroidia; order Bacteroidales; family Bacteroidaceae; genus Minthosoma. The sequence continues at coordinate 70,432 of CAKQRW010000004.1, forward strand.
AGAATGACCTGCTCGCCACCAAGGCCATGAAGGAGCAGAGCAAGCTGAACGTGGAGAGGGAGAAGCTGTCGCTGCAAGCCATGAAGAACAACTGCCAGACCCAGGTGTCGTTCCTCAACAAGAACATATCCACCGTGCGCAGCCAAATACAGGAATACCAGAAGAAAGAACAGGCCCTCAACGCAGAGATAGACCGCATCATACAGGCTGAGATAGAGGCGCAGCGCAGAGCCGAGGCTGAGCGCAAACGGCGTGAGGCAGCAGCACGCGCCAAGGCCGAAGCCGAAGCAAGAGCCAAGGCCAAGCGCCTGGCTGAGGCTAAAGCCGCGGCTGAGAGGGCGCGCAAAGCGGCTGAGGCAGCTGAGCTGGCACGGAAAAACGCCAAGACAGAGGAGGAGCGCAGCAGGGCAAAGGCAGAGGCTGACAAGGCCAAGAGCAACCTGCGCACAGCCGAAGATGATGTCAAGACAGCCACTAAAGAGGAGAAGGCCGAACGTCGAAAGGCTGAGACATGGAGGGAGAACAGCAGCTCCGACTCACGCCTGTCAAATAATTTTGCAAGCAACAAGGGCCGTCTGCCAATACCCATCACGGGCAGCTACAGCATTGTCGGACACTACGGACGATACACCGTCTCAGGCCTCAGCAGCGTGACGCTCAACAATCGCGGCGTTGACATACGAGGACAACAGGGATGCTGCGCGCGCGCAGTCTTTGAGGGCACGGTAAGCTCCATCTTCCAGTATGGCGGCTCATATACCGTCATGCTCAGGCACGGCTCATACATATCCGTCTACTCTGGTCTCTCATCTGTCAACGTGAGCAAGGGGCAGAGCGTGAGCACACGCTCTACACTCGGGGCCATTGGAGCCAACAGCGACGGACGCTACGTGCTCCATTTCCAGTTGCGCAACAGCTCTGGCAACCAAAGCCTCAACCCTGAACAATGGATAAGGTAGCTATAAGTATTGGCAAGTATCCAAGGTGATTCCGACCTGTATGGCCACAAAATACAGCAGGTGCGGTGTCTCACTAAATAATAACCAAAGGATGCTATTGTTTTCGTCCTACAAGAAGGCAAGCATCTTCACGCTATTACTTAGTGAGACACCGCACCTGCTTTTTTTATCGTACAGATTATTCTTATAAGTAGGTGCTCAAATTATTTTATTGTAAACAGATGCTCAAAATTACTTTATAGTATTAGAGTAAGCCGTTATCATATTGTGTCAATAGGAGAAAAGTACTTATACATTTACCTGATACACAATGTTTTTTCTTATATAATTAGCAGGTCTGCTCTCATATTGCCACACGTTCTTCCCCCAGGCCACCTACTTATTGCTTTCTATCAATGCCCTTGCATTGTCAATGGCGGCCTGAGTCAGGGTCTCACCACTGAGCATATGGGCAAGCTCCTCTACCCTTTCCTTCTCTGACAGCTCAACGATGTGGCTCACTGTGGCATCATCGGTGTCTTCCTTGTACACCTTATAGTGATGGCTGCCGCAAGCTGCTATCTGAGGCAAATGGGTGATAGAGATGACCTGACGGTTCTGCTGTCCCATGTCGCGCATCATCAGGGCCATCTTCTCTGCCACCGAACCGCTCACTCCTGTGTCTATCTCGTCAAAGATGATAGTGGGCAACTTCACAGCTCCTGCTATGAGCGCCTTGATGGCAAGCATCACTCGGGCTATCTCACCACCCGACGCCACCTGGCTGACGGGCTTTAGCTCCCCGCTCTTGTTGGCATTGAAGAGGAACTGCACCTGGTCGTAGCCTGTTGCAGACAGCGTTGCCTCATCGGGAATGACATCACACCTGAACTGCACATTGGGCATGCCCAATGGCAGAAGCTTCTCGCGCATGTCACTCTCCATTTGCCGCGCTGCCTTGACACGTGAGGCCGACAGTTTTTCCGCCACCACAAGAGCTTCGGCGCGGCTCACCTCCACCTCCATCCTCAGATGCTCTACATACTCGTCGCTGCCATCTATCACCTGAAGCTTGTCCTCCAGTTCCTTCTGCAGGCTCAGCAACTCGGCCACAGTCTCCACGTCATGCTTCTTCTCCAAAGTGTATATTGTGTTCAGCCTGTCGTTGACCTGTTCCAGACGCTGCGGATTATACTCCACGTCATCAGCCATGCCCTCCAGTTCGCCAGCCACATCTTTAAGCTCTATATAGCATGAATCCATCCTCTCTGCCATCTCGTTGGCAGCAGGATAGACTGACGATATGGAGTGAAGTTCGGATATGCCCTGCTTTATTAACGACAGCACATCCGCGCTGTCGCCATCCGACTGCAGACTTCCAGACGCACCATATAGCGATGTCTTTATCTCCTCGGCATGCTCCAGCTTGTCCTGTTCCTCTTCCAGAGCCTCCTGCTCTCCATCGCGCAGGTCGGCATCGGCCAACTGGTCCAGCTGGAAGCGCAGGAAATCCTCTTCCTCCTTGCTTGTCTTGGCATTGGCCACAGCCGCCTCCAAGTCTCTCTTCAGTTGCTTGTACTCCGCATACTTGCTCTTATACTCCGCCAGGAGCGAATCGTTCTGCGCCAAGACATCAAGTGTGGACATCTGGAAATTCTCTTTGGCAAGGAGCAGGTTCTTATGCTGCGAATGCACATCGATGAGCACCTCGCCTATTTCCTTCAGAAGCGACAGCGGCACAGGCGTGTCGTTGATGAAAGCGCGAGACTTGCCTGCCGCTGTGAGTTCACGGCGTATGATGCAGCAGCCGTCGTCATAGTCGAGGTCATTCTCCTCGAAGAAACTTTCCATGCCGTAGTTCTTCACATCAAACTCTATCTCCACCACACACCGCTTGGCTCCTGCCTTGATGGCGCGCGAGTCAGCCCTTTGTCCCATCAGCAAGCCTATCGCTCCAATGATGATAGACTTTCCCGCACCTGTCTCGCCTGTGATGACTGAGAATCCCATGTGGAGGTCTAAATCAAGATGCTCTATGAGAGCATAGTTCTCTATATGCAGATGACGTATCATTTTTTTCTGTTGTATGTTTTTGCTAATAAGCAAGCAGGCGCTCATGCCTATTTATAAAATATGTGTGAGCGACCTACTTTGATATATTAAAATAATTCTGAACTACCACTTGCCTACTTAGGCGCTATTTCTTAATCTTGTTCCACTGCTGGCTTTGGCTCGCGTTGATTTCAGACACTATGTCATAGACAGTCTGCTTCTCCTTCTCTGTGCCATGTCCGGAATAGATATTGACTATCTCATCCCGCTTGTAGTCGGTGAATATCTGCGGCAAGGAAGAAAGCGGCTTGCTGCTTTTTGCCTCCTTGAGCATCTCCAGAGCCTCGGTCACCGCCACACGTCCGCGGTCAGCGTTCTGCGCCATCTCGTCCAGTCCCTCGCGGTGATACTTGTACATCATCTTGCGGAACACCTCAAACGAGCTTTCCATATAGTCGTTGATGATGGCATATCTGTTGCGGTCGTCGGTAAAAGCTTTCCATCCTGGAGCAGAGAGGTTCTGGGCATTGTTGGCCACGTTCATGGCCATGTCGAGCACAGCGGTGCCTCCAAGCGGCGAGAAGGTGTCGAGATCCATGCCAATGAACAGGTATGCATAGAATGCCAGCATGGCCGTGAGGTTGTTGTCCACATTGTTCTCATTAAACTCCAGGTTGTCCTGCTGAGTATAATTGAAACTGAAGTTGGCGTCTTTCATAGAGAAGACGGTAGAACTGTAGCTGGAGTTGTACACCGGCCTGTTCACCTGAAGGAGCAATTCGCCCGTGAACGCATTCTCCCCCACCTCATATTTCTTTATGGTGATGGTAAGCGAGCAGTCTACCCTCTCCACCTCCTTATACTGCAGTTCGGTCCAGTTTCTCTTGTTCATGAAGTCGCTCACAGCTGTCTCTAAAGCCGTGAACACTTCCTTGTCCGTGCCCTGCACCTGTGAATGGTTGACCTTCACCTTGCAGTTTAGCTCTTGTGCCTCTGCCGTATCCTGCGCCAGGGGCAAGCCGATGGCAACAAGGAAAGAGTGCGCCAATAGGCACACCATCGTCTTGATTATTCTGTTAGACATATTTATATATATGTATATGATATCCTTTTACGATAAGTGCTATGTACTTTTACGATAAATGCTGTGTCATTGATGTTAGACATGGCAAATTTACATATTTTTTTTGAATGGCTGGCCTGATAAGATAAAAATATTGAACAAAGCCATTCTCTCTGCAAGCCCACCTGTGATATTGGGCAGTTTTCATAGTGTTCAAAAAATGACATGGGCATATCTGCTATGGATTTTTGAGACAGTCTGGAGCTGCGAGGAAGGAGCAATACAAACCATCGTGGCTGATAAGTCAGCGAGGGACGCGGGAGTTTGGCCTCTCATGCAGCGCAAAATAATCCCGCAACAATCACCTTTTCAGGCCGACTGTTGCGGGAAACTCTATCATGATTTATGTCATTCTAATGAAGCGTATCGTTAAGACCTAATGAAGCGCATCGTTAAGATCTAATGAAGCGCATCGTTAAGACCTAATGAAGCGCATCGTTAAGACCTAATGAAGCGCATCGTTAAGACCTAATGAAGCGCATCGTTGCATTCTGATGAAAAAAACGCTCCGTATCATCCAACTTAGGGGAACTATTCACAGCCACATAGCAAGCATCCATATTACTGTGTAAGTATCTCACACACACGGTCTTGATAATTGCGAGCTGTACTTGCGTTCAATACTCCATTGATAAGGATGGAGAAAGCAAGCGTATGGCCGTTAGACGCATTGGCGTAGCCTGTAAGAGAGATGACGCCCTCAAGAGTGCCTGTCTTGGCATGTATATTGCGGTAGGCTGTACCCCTGCGCATACGTGTGTCAAGCGTACCATCCACTCCCGCTATAGGCAAGGCCGGATAGAAGTAGCGGAATATGTTTTCATGGCGGTAAGCGTAGCGAAGCATAGCCACCATAGCTGAGGCAGAGGAATAGTTGTACAGAGACACTCCGCTGCCATCAGCCACCTTGACATAGGCTGTCGACACTCCTGCCTGACGGAGCACATTCTCCACCTGCCGCGCGCCGTCCTTCCATGAGCTGCACTTGCGTGCGTTGATGTCGGCCAACTGGTAGAAGACAGCCTCGGCATGCAGGTTATCAGAGTTTTTCAGCATGCGCTGCATGACCTGGTCGATAGTGCGTGTCTTGATGTAGAAATGGTGTCCTCCTCCAGGATATTCCTTTATTGCGCAGGCTATGTCGGTGCGGTTGCTGTCGGCAGCTTCTACATGGCGCTCTGCCAACACCTTGGCAAGAACATATACGAAGTGCTCCGCCGGATGGAAATGCGGGTCTTTCGAATAGCTTCTGAAGTCGGGATATGTCTTGCCGCGCTCAAGCATGAGAGCGCAGAGATAAGGCTCATACTTGCTTGGCACATCATCCCAGCACCATCCGTTGCCATAGAGTGCCTTCTCCTTCATGCTGGCATCGGCATAGAGCGAGCCGTCGATGCGTTTGATGCCGAGACCTGCTATGTCGGCAGCCAGAGAGCGGAGGTCGGAGTAGGAATACATGGGGTCAAAGTCGCCCACCACATATATGTCGCCATGCAGAGTGCTGTCGGCCGATATGGAGCCTGTGTAGTATGCGCATGTTCTGAACTCATGGCGTGCCCCAAGAGCGCTGAGCGCTGCCACGGCCGTCATCACCTTCTCTGTCGACGCAGGACGCATCACCTTCTTCTGATTATATTCCCATATGAGCGTATCGGCATCCAGGTCCCACACACACATGCCTGTATTGAAATATGTGTGGTCTGCCTCTCTGCCCATCTTGTCGAGCGAGAGATGCAGGCGGTCTGTCCATGAGAGCGATGCCATGGCAGACGAGAGGCTATCCTCTTCCACAGCCACCGACAAGGTGTCTTGTTCGGAGATGCTGTCGCAGCCGCCAAGACATAGGCTGTCCTCTCTTTCCTGCGCTGACAGATGCAGCGAGAAGAGGAGAGCAAGCATCATCAGGCTCAGTTGTCCTCGCCGTCTCCCTGTATGTTTTGTCTTTTCCGTGTTATGCATTTTATAAAGTCTTCTTCATTCTTAGGCATCACGCCATACTCTGTCCCGTCACGGAGCACTATCACAAGGTATGTGACAAGAGGCCGTCCGGCTATTCTGTTGCGGTTGATGCGGTCTATGCGGTCTATCTTCTCTATTGGCACTACAATGTCTTTAGAGAACCTTCCTTTATGTATGACCAGGGTGCCGCCAGAGGTGATGGTGTATGTGGTGTTGATTATTCTCTCTATGATGATTATCATCAGGAGCAGCGCCACAGCCAGGACCAGACCTATCCATTGGCGCGCTATATGATCGGTAGACCAGATGAAAGAAATGGCTACTGACAGCAGGGCTGCCAGTAGCACATAACTTCTCATTGATACCTTTGCATGAAATTGTCTGTTCATGTTTATCCGTAGGTGTTCAATTATTACTGTATATTAAGAAGGCTCACGCCCCGCACCGAAGGAGAATGGCGCGCTAATGCGTCACTCTACAGGGCTTGTCATGCCCACCTCTATGCGGTTGCCGCTGCGCAAGACAGTCTTAGCAGCCTTCTTGATGTCCTCTATGGTGATGCTCTTCAGCGTCTTCTCATAGGCTGTGACATTGTCAATGCCATACATTGCGAGGGTAGTCATCTGGCTGAGCCAGTAACCGTTCTTCTTCAGGTTCTCCTCGTGAAGGCGGAGCATATACTCCTTTATCTTATGGAGTTGTTCCTCTGTAGGGCCCTTCTCCACCATATCGTCTACACCCTTGTAGACAATCTCTGTCATGCGCTCACGCTTGGCAGGAGCTGTAGGGAGCTGAATCTGTACGGTGGCGCGGTTGTCTGGGTAGTCGGTTAAGTCCGTGCCTACAGGCACTCCGTATGCGCCGCCCTCATCTTCTCTCACCGTCTCGGTGTAAAGCATGCTAAACGCCTGCTCCAGCATGTCCATAGTGAGAGCATTCTTGAGATTCATCTTCATAGGAGCATTGTACATGAAGAGCACGATGGCATTGGGTGTCTCAAGCTGCTTCTCGAAGACGTTCTTATGTTCGCCCTCTACCATCTTGAGGTCGATAGTCTTGTATTTCTCTGAGCCTTTCAAGACAGGAAGCGCGCCAAGATACTTGGCAAGGACTGGCGCAATGGTGTCGGCATCCAGGTCGCCCACAAGGAAGAAGTCGAAGTCGTCTGCATCGGCAAAGCGCTCCTTGTATATCTCTATCACACGGTCGTAGTTGATGCGGTCAAGGTCTTCTGCCTTAGTGCGTACGGCACGCGGATTGTTGTTGTACACCACCTTTGCCACTGTGTCTTTGAGAGCAATGTTAGGATTGCTTTCCTGGTTGCGGAGCGTGGCCTTTGTGCGCTGGATGGCAGAGGTGAATGCCTCCACATCCTTGCGTGGGGAAGTGAACTTGAGGTATGTGAGCTGCATCATTGTCTCAAAGTCCTTCTTGGCACAAGAGCCTGACACATTCTCAGACCTTGCCGAGACGCTGGTGCTGACATTGGCCTGTATTCCTGCCAACTTCTTGTTGAGCTCAGTTGCGCTGAACTCGCCCCAGCCGCCTATCCCGGCATAGCCGAGGAACGATGTCTGGTCAAGCTCCTCATTGCCATAGAGCGATGTGCCGCCCTTGCTATAGGCAGACATGTTGATGATGTTAGGGGCAAAGTCGGTCTTCTTCACATGCACTCTCACACCGTTGCTCAGTGTGATGAGCTTGAAGCCAAACTTGTCATCCTTGACACTCTTCACCTTGCCTGGCGCAGGCATGGCGCTGATGAGCGGACGGTTATCCTCCTCGTGCGCCGGAGCCTCTATGTCCTCAGCCTCTACCTCTTTCATGTAGCGCAGTATGTCATCCTTGGTTGGCAGGATGTTGTCCTCCTGGTCTGTGCCAAACCCTATGATGACCATATTGTCGGCAGGCATAGCCTTGAGAAGCTCGTTCACTCTGGCTACTGTGAATTCGGGATTGGCAAAGAGACGCTTGACAAAGTCATAATTCCACTCTATGCCAGCCATTGGAGCGTTGTCAAGGAAGTTGCGCACGCACTCGTTCACATATGAGGGGCTCTGCACCTTGTCGCGCTGGAGATAGGCTGACTCCATCTGAGAGAGATACTCCGACTTGAAGCGGCTGAACTCAGCCTCGGTGAAGCCGTATCTCTTGGCACGCACTATCTCGCGGTAGAGAGCTTTGATGCCCTCCTCATACTTGTTTTTCTCGCATGTCACGCTTCCGACATAAGCGGCCTTGGTCTTTGACACGAAGAAATCTTCAAGGCCAAAGTCTGCTCCAAGGAATGGAGCGTTCTCCTTATGCAATATCTCATCTATGCGCTCGTCAAACATTGACGACATGGCATAGGTCAGCACATCATACACATTGTATGCGCCCTTGGTCCTGAGCTCGCGGGGAACAGCCGCTGTCTTCCAGTTGAAGATGAAGGCGTTTGCGCTTTGCTCCTTGTCCTTGTTGATAGACACGATAGGCTCTTTGTTGTCCCCTACAGGGAAATACTCAAACTTGGCTGCATCGGCAGCTGCTGGCTTGATGTCGGCAAAGACATTCTTTATCTTGCCTTCCATCTCGTCCACGTCGACATCACCCACGACGACAATGGCCTGGAGGTCGGGACGGTACCACTTGCGGTAATAGCTGCGGAGCGCCTCGTGAGGAAAGTTCATCACCACGTCCATAGTGCCTATAGGCAGACGTGAGCCATACTTGCTGTCGGGATAGATGACAGGGAGGGCCTTCTCATACATGCGCATCATTGCAGAGCTTCTCATACGCCACTCCTCATTGATGACACCACGCTCGCTGTCTATCTCCTTGTCTTCGAGCAGGAGGTCGTGGCTCCAGTCATGGAGTATGAGGAGGCACTTGTCCACGGCTCCGGCTGTCTCCACATTTACATTGTCAATGTTGTAGACCGTCTCGTCGAAAGAAGTGTAGGCATTGAGATTCTCGCCGAAGCGCACTCCTATGCTTTCGAGATACGTCTTCAGGCTGTTGCCCGGAAAATTCTTGGTGCCGTTGAAGCACATGTGCTCAAGAAAGTGGGCGAGGCCGCGCTGGCTGTCCTCTTCTTGCAGAGAGCCCACCTTCTGCGCTATATAGAAAAACGCGCGCTTCTCAGGCCATGCATTATGACGGATATAATAGGTCAGTCCGTTGGGAAGTGTGCCCTTGCGGACAGCCTTGTCCATCGGGATGTCTTCTGCAAGAATGTTCTGCGCCTTCATGCCGCTCACTGCGGCCGTGATGAGGAGCAGAATCAACATCAGTTTCTTCATCAGTTATATTTCTTTTTTACCGGCCGCTCATCAATGAGAGCGGCCGACTTTGATACGATAAAATTTCTTTTGAGCGGCCGATCATTTCAAGTTCGGCTTATTGGCATCAAGAGCATGCTTAGCGTAGTCCACCGTGTAGTGGAGTCCGCGGCTTTCCTTGCGTTCAAGAGCCTGGCGAGTGATGAGGTAGCCTACATTTATCATGTTGCGGAGCTCGCATATGTCGCGTGTAGGCTTCACACGCTTGAAGAGGTGCTCTGTCTCTTCATAAAGGAGGTCGAGTCGCTCCCAAGCGCGGTGCAGGCGCAGGTCTGAGCGCACGATGCCCACGTATGTTGACATGATTTGTCCCACTTCCTTCACGTCCTGGGCTATGAGCACCTTCTCCTCGTTGGTCATCGTGCCCTCGTCATTCCACTCAGGCACCTTAGTGTTGAAGTCATAGTTGTCAATGACATCCAGAGAGTGCTTGGCAGCTGCATCTGCATAGACCACAGCCTCTATGAGCGAGTTGCTGGCCAGGCGGTTGCCGCCATGGAGCCCTGTGCATGAGCACTCGCCCACAGCATACAGGCGCTTGATGCTCGACTGTCCGTCGAGGTCCACCTGTATGCCTCCGCACATGTAGTGGGCGCTTGGCGCCACTGGGATGTACTGCTTGGTGATGTCTATGCCTATAGACAGGCACTTGGCGTAGATATTTGGGAAGTGACGCTTGGTCTCCTCTGGATCCTTGTGGGTGACATCGAGACAAACATGGTCGAGAGCGTGTATCTTCATCTCGTTGTCGATGGCACGGGCCACAATGTCGCGCGGAGCCAGGCTGAGGCGCTCGTCATACTTCTGCATGAACTCCTCGCCGTTGGGCAGGCGGAGAATGCCTCCATAGCCTCTCATGGCCTCGGTGATGAGGTAGGCCGGATGGGTCTCTTTTGGATTGAAGAGCACCGTAGGGTGGAACTGCACGAACTCCATGTCCTTCACCTTGCCCTTGGCACGGTAGACCATGGCGATGCCGTCACCTGTGGCTATGTTGGGATTAGACGTTGTGGCATAGATGGCGCCTGTGCCTCCAGTGGCCATCAGAGTGACCTTTGACAGATAGGTGTCCACCTTGCCTGTCTCGGGATTGAGCACATAAGCTCCGTAGCACTCTATGTCTGGAGTGCGGCGTGTGACACGTATGCCAAGATGGTGCTGAGTGATGATCTCCACTGCGAAATGATGCTCAAGAATATCTATGTCGGGATTGTTGCGGATGGCGTTCATCAGTCCGCGCTGGATCTCCGCGCCCGTGTCGTCTGCATGGTGGAGGATGCGGAACTCAGAGTGTCCGCCCTCACGGTGGAGGTCGAAGGTGCCGTCTTCCTTTTTGTCAAAGTTGACGCCCCACTGCACAAGGTCCTGTATGCATCGTGGGCCGTTGGTCACCACCTGCCTCACAGCTTCTGGGTCGCTTATCCAGTCGCCCGCTATCATCGTGTCCTGGATGTGCTTCTCAAAATTGTCCACAAGCAGATTGGTCACAGAGGCTATGCCGCCCTGCGCTTTTGCAGTGTTGGCCTCTTCGAGAGTTGTCTTACATATAATGGCTATCTTGCCTTTATGCGCTTCTGCCACTTTGAGGGCATAACTCATACCGGCCACACCTGAGCCGATGATGAGGAAATCATATTGCTTTGTCATCTTGAAAATAACTTTTTGATACGCAAAGTTAACGATTTTCCATGAATATTACCACTTGGCATTCCGTTTCGTATGTTTTTGAAAGTTCATTTCCCCATTTTTAACTATTGTTTAATCTTATATAAGGGGGCTCATGGCAACTCGCCTGTTTTTTTGTTTTATTTATATTGTATCTTGCATACTTTCAAAAATAGTTTGTAACTTTGTGGCGTAAACATTGACAACATGAAAGAGAACAAACTTTTTATATCATTATTGCTGGCCGGAGCCTCTCTCTGCGCCAACGCTCAGCAAACGGCCATCAAAGCTTTGGCTGACGGACATTACCACGGCGCAAGGCAAATGCTGGATGAAGTCCTGGACAACCCATACCTGGACGAGGACAGCGAGCATGAGGCTGAGGCCCTGACTCTCATATGCGACTACGTGACCGACGAACCTGGCACAGCCGACAAGATGGGAGCATGGCTGGAGAGCAAGACTCCATCGCAATATGCGGATGCCATACGCTTGCTCAGACGCAACCTGCTCATCAAGGAGGAACGCTTCAGCGAAGCCCTGCAACTGTTCTTCGACAACGAGGGGACAATGAGGCTCGCCACGCCGCTCGCCTACCCTCTCACACGGCTGAGCGGAGAGATGGACAGCTTCAACGAGGTGATGTACCGCCTTGCTGGTGAATACATGTACGACAAGGGGGAATGGCTGAAAGCCACCACATATCTTGAAGCCGGCGAGAAGACAAGGACGGCGCTGTATAAGCTGGGCATGGCATACTACAACCAAGGAGCGCTGGACAAGGCATGCGCCAACCTCACCAAAGCTGCCGAGAACGCTGACGACGAGATGGCGCAGAACGCATGGCTGCACGCTGGCATCGCTTACCTCAGGCTCATCAAGAAGGCTGACGCGCAGAAGGCTTTCAGAAATGCTGCCCAGATGAACGCGAGCAAGTCTGTAAAGGAGATGGCGCTGTATGACTATGCGCTCACCCTGCATGAGCAAGCTTCGCCACAGACAGTGAGAGTGATGGAAGATTTTCTCAACGAGTTTCCATCATCGCAATATGCCGTCTCCGTATCTAAGTGCCTGACACAGGCATACATGTCGAAGAAAGACTACACAAAGGCTCTCAGCGCCATCAGCAAGGTGAAGTCGCCCAATGCCGACGCGCAGGACGACAAGCAGGCTGTGCTGTACAACCTGGCCTTTCAGGAGCTGAACGCCGGACGCACCGAACAGGCGCTCAAATATGCTGGAGAAGCCGTGGCCCTGGGCAACAAGAACACAGAAGCGTACGCCGAGGCTTATTACATCAAGGGCGACTGCAACTACCGCCTGGGCAACTACGCCCAAGCGGCCAACGACCTTAACACGGCTATCAACCTTGGCGCGCAGACAACTGCCGGCCAACTGAAGAACAACACCTATGCTGTCTATAGTCTTGGATATTCCATGTATAAGTTGCAGAAATACAATGCAGCCATCAACCAATTCACTAAAGTGACAAAGGCTGACGACGCATCGTCTTCAATGAAGGCCGATGCCTTCAACCGTCTGGGCGACTGCCATCTGAACATGCGCAACTACAGCGAGGCAGACAAGGCCTACATACAGGCCAAGGCCACCGACCACTCTCTCGGCGACTACGCCATGCTGCAGCAGGCTTACATAGAAGGGCTCAAGGGCAACTACGCCCGCAAGATAGAGCTTCTCAACGAGATGAAGAATGAGTATGCACAGTCGTCACTCACGGCCAAGGCCCTCTTTGAACAGGGACGCGCCTACGTGCTCTCTGGCAACACCGGCGAGGCGCAAGCCATCTTCCAGTCCATCATCATACAGCACCCTGGCAACGAATATGCGCAGAAGGCGAAGGATGAGCTCTCCAACATGGCTGCCAACATCGCCATTCAAGACTCTATCGCTGCAGCGCAAGACTCTATTGAAAACGCAGCGGCCATGGCTCCTGTAGTGTCGGCCCAGGCACTCTTTGAGGAAAAGAAATACCAGGATGCTGAAAAGACTCTCAACGCCGCTATCGACAAGGGCATCAGCCGTCCATACTGGCTGGCACGAGCCTTTGTGCTTCTCAGCGACATCTACAAGGCTGAGGGCAGAACCATCGAGGCAAAACAGACTCTTGAATCTCTCAAGGCCAACTACAAGGAGGAGGACGACATCAAGAGAATGATTGAGGAGAGGATGAAATAAGAGCATACCTATACAGACATTCCGCACCATGCCACGCATCACACATAAGGATGCAGCATGCCATGAACGTCTACTTAACACACTTACAAGCAAATGACATACAAGACATACACTTCTATTCTTGCCATGATGGCCGCCATGCCAGCCATGGCGCAACTGAACAACACAGTGGAGGTGACCAACGAGGTGAAGCCTGTGGTGAACGACGTAAAAAAGGTGGAGATAAAGACTCAGCCTATCAAGACTGAAGTGAAGCACTACACCATGAACTATGCCACACAGGGCGAGACTCTCAACAACTTTGCGCCAGAGCCTCTGGGCAACTACCATAGCGATGAGAAAACCAAAGGCGACAAGAACGGGTACATACACCTCGGAGGAGGCAGCCACGGCAACGCCGACGGACGCATAGCCTATAAGTTTGGCATCACCAATGACGATGCTCTCAACATAGACCTCAGCCTCAATGGCTTTAACGGCAAGACAGGCGAGGATGAGCGACTGTACGACACCAACTGGAAGAGCCGCTTCTACACCAACAGGTCTGCCATGAGATACGACCACTTCTTCAGCAACGGCATGAATCTGTACGTGAAGGGCATGTTCGAGAACGAGGTGTTCAACTACCGCATGACCCCTATCCTCAACATCTCTCCTGCCGCAAGCACTCAAGGACAGGATGTTGCTGGCGCTTACGCCGGGGCCACAGACAAGCAGCACAACACTAATGTGAATGCCTGCGCTGGCATAGAGCCATGGAAGACTGGCAAACTGACACTCGCAGCTGAAGGCAAATGGCTGATGTACCGCCAGGACCGCGCCACAAGTTTGCAGAAAGGACTGGGAGAAGACCTGTTCTCTCTGTACCTCAACGCAGACTACAACATTGAGGAACAGCACTCCATAGGAATAGAGGTGCTTGGCGATGTGACTTCATACCGCAATAACGAACTGAAGAACCACAGTTGCGTCACATTCTTTCCACACTACAACTTCACCACAGACGACCTCCATCTCAAGCTGGGAATCTTTGCCACAAGCGAGGGCAATGTGGCTCCCGACATCAGCGTCAACTACAGCATCGGCGACAGCCACGCGGTATATGCTGAGGTGAAAGGATACGAGATTGGCAACGACCTCTATTACCTCTCATCTATGCATCCCTACTTCGTGCTTACCGCCCCTGCCAACGGCAAGATGGAGATTGAAGATGAGTTTCACCAAGTCGACGCAAAAATCGGATACCGCTTTCAGAAAGAAGGGTTTGGAGCAAATGTCTACGGAGGCTATGACATGTCGGAAGACCATATGGACATCATCGAGATGTCATCCCTGCACACAGGCGAGCGCATGATGCCAATGATTGACTTCAAGAAGAACAAGCGCATATATTTCGGAGCCGACATCAATTATGCCTACAAGGACCTGGTAAAGGTGGAAGGGCGCAACAAACTGAACATCGAGAGTCTCAGGCAAGCCAGCGGATGGGAAGAAGGCTCATTCATCTCTCCAGCCTTCAGCATGGACTGGAGAGCAGACTTCAAGCTTATGAAGGGCTTGTATGCAGGAGTGGACTGGAACCTGTACTGCTACAGCCTGCCCAATCTGAAAGACAGCCACACAGACCACATGGACAGAAAGAACACTGTCAATCTTGGTGCTGACGTACGCTATACGCTACCCGTCAACACACCTGTGACTCTCTTCGTGAAGGGCAACAACCTGCTCTGCCAGAAGTATGACAGATTCTACGGCTATCAGAATATCGGCACAAACGTGCTCGCTGGATTTGCCATCAGCTTCTAAGACTGCCGCCAGCATTCATCATAAAAATATACAATTCCCCAAAAAGGATTGAGGCAGAGCTGCTGATATTTACCATCAGCAGCCTCTCCTCTTTTTTCAACGAGCAGGTCATGCAATGGCATCCTCGTGGATTGTCAAGTCTAAAAGTAAAGCAAAGCGACATCCGTCATCTACTGACGGATGTCGCTTTATTTCCCCAGTTCGGGATAAGAAATAATAAAAAAGAGTGTAAAAAAAGTTGGTAGTCTAATAAATATTTTACACCTTTTAGAAGAAAATCAAACAGATACAAAGATATTTATTATGACTACCAGCTACAAGGTTTCTGAATTATTCTGTATTATAGATGAGTTTTGCAAACATTTTGAAGCAGAAAATGCAGGAAAACTGCTCATTGGCGATGATGGAACAAAGCATAGAAGGCGTAAAGCGTCTTTGTCAGACAGTGAAATTATGACAATCCTGTTGCTCTTTCATTTTGGATCTTTCCGCAATTTCAAACATTACTACCTGTTCTATATAAAGATAAGCCCATTGGCAGATTGACAGAATTAAGTCTGCACCATATTATTTCCGCCAACGGGTTAAGTAAAGACATCATCATCGCAAGAACCTATACCCCCAGATACTCTTCTCCATCTCACGACAGAGAGCAGAGAAAGTATCAAAGAGGGAATCCGACCACTTCGTCATGCCATAGAGTTCCTTTTTCTCCTGAAACATCTCCTTGGTCCATTGCTTATAGTCATACTCGGCGAAGTAACGGGAGAAATCGCTCAGATTGTCGCCCGTAAACCGACGGCGAGCATCAATGCCGCCAAACCAGTCTTTGCCCATCATCTGGTTGGCAAAGGCTGAAAAAGTACTGCCTGTCTTGATAAGATTGAGATGCTTCAACACGCTCCACACACAGAACCACTGGTTTTTCTTCCTCACCAGCGCCACCATCTTGGCTATCGACTTCTTGAGCTCCAGCATATCAACCGCCCGACCGTTCACTATGGGATAGAACACATCGTTTGTCAATGCCTGGGTACTTTCCTCTGGATAAAGAAGCTCATAGATTTTACGAGTGATGACTTGGTATTTGGCTACGGCATCCAACAAGGCAATGTAGTCTTCGGCAGAGAACATAATACCAGAGATAGACATGCCAAGCTGGCGAGCGTCATCGGCATGATGGAGGAAAGCCAACTGGAAGCACTCGGGCACCGATGCCTTCAATCGTCTCCGGGCATCAAGCAAATGCTCCTCGTCCAAAGGCTTGCCATCGTTGTCATACCTAAGGTTGGAGAAATACAAGTCGAGTTGGCTACATCCCGGCTCCTCATTCATATACTTCTGCACAGCCAGTTCGGTCAGTCTTGCTCTCTCCTCAGGCTCCATCCCACTGTCGGTGACATTGCAGACCCGGCGAAAATGCAGCAAGAGATAACAACACAAGGTGTAGAGACGGAACAGGTTCCACAGTCGTTCCTCGTGCCCAACTCCAGGAAACCGTGTCTTCTTGAACTGCTTCATAAAATCCTTCTCCAAGTGCAGGAAGTCGGCATTGAGGGAAGTCATGCCTTCCACCGTCATGCCTTCCATGCGCAGCAGGTCACCCAACTTGGGAACTATGCCACTCAGTTCCGACGTAAACATCGGTGACTTATGCCCCTCCACTTTCTTGCCGAGTCGCAAGCCCTGCATGACAGACTTGATGAGCTGGGTCAAGTCTTTATTGACAAGGATGTCAAAAGCAGCCAAATATCTCTCGTTGGGAGACTTGCGCTGTTGTGTGACATCGGCATGCTGCAAGGCCAAGTCCTGGTCTGCCATAAAGCAGAGCCGTGAGGCCTTGGTGCAGAGCGACATGATGTCGAATGTCATCTCCTGCGAGCCATAGTCTCCCCATCCCTCTATCAGCACCTTTATCATGCGATAGAAGTTGCCCAGCTGCCGGTCGAAGACCTCATAGCTGAAAGCTGTGTTGCTGGCATTATCTTTAATCTTGTTCATTATTTTTCTTTCTATCCGCCCTTTTCCATTTATTGTCTTTCATCTCTATCCGACAATGTGCCGTCTTCTCTGATTTCGCAGGGCTTCCACCATATGGCACTTCTTTCCTGGGAAAAACCATTTCCGCCAGATGTTTCATCAGCGCGGCAAGCTCTGCAGTAGCCTTGCTATGGCATCGGAAATGCAGGAATGCTTCCGCTTTCCACTACCTGCCGCAAGCATGGCCGATGAGGTTGACTGCGTTGGACTCCAATGCCATCTGTAGGACCTCTTGTTCCTTGATTCTATCTACAAATTTCATTTTAGTGTATCTAGAATTACTAACAGAGAAATTACTAATTTGCAAATATACGACATTTTCCAATATGTCTATGTCTCGTATCTTACAATTATAAGTAGGTGTTCAAAATATTTTATTGTATCGACGTAAGCCGCTCTCATAAAAATAATTATGAGCACCTTCCTAATATTTTACTCCTTTCTCCCGACTCCACTGCATTTTTCCCAAGGCTTTTCCCAAGCCCCTTCTGTATTTTTCCCAATCTGTCAGTAAATGGCATGGGAAAAGCAAGGGTACGTTGGAAACGGCTTTTCTTTTTCGTACTTTTGCAATGCTGATTCGGAGCAAGGGCAGATGAAGCTCAACTTGGACACCAGGGAGAGAAACGGCACGCCTGTGCGTCAAATGCCTTCACCCCTCACCAAAACGCTGAAGATGCCGACGAGCAGGGCTCTTCAAGCGGTGACGGGTTGGCAGAGGCCCTTCATCCACCCTCAACCGCCCTTAACCTCTATAGTGCTAATCATTAAAAAAAATATATATCATGAACAATTCAAATCAAATGGACAAACAACAAGCGGCCCCAATGACAGCAACAGCAGAGAAAACGGTGGCAAGTAAAGAAACCACAGTCTTCCTCGCCGAGAGCTTCTTGGACGACTTCTATCTCTTTCGCCGAAATGTGTTGAGCGGAAAGACGGAGTACTGCATGTTCATTAAAGATTCGGAAGATTCCAGCGATGAGGAGGAGAACACCGCTAAGGAAACGTGGAAAGTCCTTACTCCAGAAGTCATCAACTCCATCGTGCGCCGTGCCAAGAAGATGATAACCGACAGCAAGAAGTCGCCACGACAAGACATCGTCGAGTATCTCAATTCTGAGGACATCCCACGCTTCGACCCCATCCGAGCGTATCTTGAGAGCCTCCCCAAATGGGATGGCAAGAACCATGTCGCCGCTCTCTTCAGCCGTATTCCTGGATTGACCAGCGAACAGTTAGGATGGTGTGCCACCTGGCTTCGCTCATCCGTTGCCCACTGGCTCCAGATGGACATGCTCCATGGCAACGAGGCGATGCCTGTGCTCATCGGCCAGCAAGGTTGCGGCAAGAGCACCTTCGCCGTAAGGCTCCTTCCCGAACCACTCCGCATGTATTTCCTCGACCACATCAACTTCGGCAACAAGTTTGACACGGAGATGGCTCTCACCCACAATCTCTACGTCAACATCGA
>CAKQRW010000005.1 GCA_934271655.1 uncultured Bacteroidaceae bacterium
GGACTGTCTCTTTGAGAGGATAGTATTGGACTGTCTCTTTGAGAGGATAGCATTGGACTGTCTCTTTGAGAGGATAGTATTGGACTGTCTCTTTGAGAGGATAGCATTGGACTGTCTCTTTGAGAGGATAGCATTGGACTGTCTCTTTGAGAGGGTACGTTGAGCTGATATGATATTTGTCTTCAGAATCCCCGACAATTTTAAATTTAATAAACGAAGGACACAGTGTGTGTCCTTGCAAATGTGCAATATGAAAGAGAGAAAAAAAAGAACTTTATACGCATCGGTGTTGATGCTGATTGCAGCGACAGCTGCCAGTGTGATGTCTTGTTCCGACGATAATGATGAGGGCATTTCCAATGACCAGGAAAAGCCTAAGATAGAAGATGGCTCATTGCCCAATCCTATCGACTGCCAGAGGTATAAGCGCGGAGATGTCATCTTGGTTCGCTACACGTTTGCTGATAATGTTGAACTTGGCAATTACAACATTGAGGTGCACAACAATTTTGACCATCATTCACATTCCACATCGGCAGGCGACTGCCCACTTGATGACAAGAAGTCGCCAGTGAAGCCATGGGTGTACAACCAAGACCAGGCTATACCTGATGGCCAGAAAATATATGAGACAGACGTGCGGATAGCCATTCCTGAAGACATAGATACAGGCGACTATCATTTTATGATAAGGGTGACAGATAAGGCTGGCTGGCAAGAACTCAAGGCTATCAGCATCAAGATAACGGAATGAGTGTGCGGAAAGTCATGTCCTGCATGAGGACATTGGTGATATTGCGAGCAGGTGTTCATAATCGCGTGGCATTATGGACTCCTGCTCGCATCCGTTTTGGTTTGTCTGCTTGCATGCATTTGCTTGCATGCGCTTTAGCTTGTCTGCTTGCATGCGTTAGGGCAAGTCAGCTTGCCATACATTTGCTTGCATTCGCTTTAGCATGTCAGCTCACATGTGCTTGACCACGTAGCCTATACGTACTTTTCCAGTAGCACGAAAGTCATGAAGCCGAGCAGCATGGCATAAGTGGCTTGCTTTTGGTAGCCATGAGCATGGGTCTCTGGTATCATCTCGTCGCTTGTCACATAAAGCATGGCTCCGCCAGCAAAACCGAGCATCACAGGAAGGAAGGCTGCTGACGCTGATCCAAGGCAGTAGCCGAGCATGATGCCGACCACCTCAAGCAGGGCTATGGCAATGGAGATGACGAATGTGCGTCCTGCCGACACGCCTGCGAGCATCAATGGCGCTATGATGACCATGCCTTCAGGGATGTTCTGCAGGGCTATGCCAAAAGACACACCCCACTCAGCCTCGCCGCCAGCGGCAGAGCATACACTGACACCGGCTGCCATGCCCTCAGGCAGTTTGTGCAAGGCTATCGCCATCACGAAGAGCAGCACATGGTTGAGGGTGGAGTTGTTGCGGTGAGTCTCAGGGTCAAGGCCTGTAATGTGGTGGAGATGCGGTGTCACCAAGTCGAGCACATTCAGGAACAGTGCTCCTGCCATCACGCCGATGACCACCAGCCACCATTGTGTTGCCTGTTCGAAAGCGGGCACAATGAGGCCAAGTGTTGATGCTGCAAGCATGATGCCTGCGCAGTAGCCTAATACGGTGTCGTTCCACTTGTGTGGCAGTTCTTTGATGAAGAATCCCATGATGGATCCTATGATTGTCGCTCCGCACAGTCCGGCGGCGCTGATGAATACGTCTCTCATGATATTATTGTCGGGTTATGAAAAGCTCGCGGCTTGTTGACTTGCTTGTGGATTCCTATGCTTGCCGCCTTAGCTTTGGCGCTGCAAAGTTAGGAAGTTTTTTCCGCTGCTGCAAGAAGATGGGTGGAGAAAAATTTTCATGTGAGCTTTATAATGCGTCCTTGTATATATATAATGTGTGTCCTTGTGTCTATATATAATGTGTGTCCTTGTGTCTATATATAATGTGTGTCCTTGTGTCTATATATAATAGGAGTATCCTTGTCACTGTATTTCTGTGTGTTCTTCTCCTTGCAATTCTGTGTGTTCTTCTCCCTGCAAGGATATAATGTCAGCAATAAAAAAGACATTCCGGCGTGTGTATGTATAGGGATACATCGCACGCTGGAATGTCTTTTTTTATTCTGTCATGTGGATAAGCTCCGCATGTCAGTATGTTGATGCCTGGTCTATTGTAGGCCTGTGCTACTTGCTGAACTTAGCGACCTTGCCGTCTGTAGGGTGGTTGTACCAGTCGCGTGCCTCTTGGTTGGAAAGGTTTGTGGCCCATTTGCCAACCATCGGGTATGCCTCGGCCAAGTTGACATGCTCAAGAGGCCATCTCCAGTCGCCGGCCACGCAGATGGCGTGAGGCACTTCGCCTGCCTGTGTGCTTACTGCCACGGTGTTGCCATTCTTCACCTTCATGTAGAAGCGGCTTGCGTCGGTAGGCATGGTGTAGCCTTCAGGCCAGTCCACTTCGCCTACATAGACTGCTTCTTTCGTTATGGAACCGCTGACATTGCTTACGGCAGGCATGTACTTGAACATGTTGCCAAGGTTGACATCGCCAGAAGGACCGTTGTAGTGGAACTCTGCGTCGATGGTGCCTCCTGTGGCGCAAACGTACAGCTTGGCCTTGTGTGCTGTGTTTGGAACGACACGGATGACAAAGTCATTGAAGTCGAAGTCGCCTACAGTGCCCATGTCCTCGTATGCGATGGTCCAGTGTGTCAGGTCACGCACCTCGTCGGCTGGGTTCTCTGATGGGTCTTTTCCCTCAAGAGCGTCTTTGACAGCCTCGTCTTTTGGAGTGTCAGTGAAGGTGCTGTCATTGTTGTAGAACTTGTCCTTGTCCAAGTCAAACACGCCTGGAAGGACGATGCCTGGCAGTGAGCCTCCGTTGCCTGGGGTGAGTCCGAATGTCACGTCGTTGCAGTCGTTGTCGCCTTTGTAGGGAGTGTCATCCAGTCCCATGAATGTGAAGCCGTCATAGCGCTTGATGATGCTTCTGAACGGTTTGGAACCGTCATTAGGGTTGAGGTCGGCATTGGAGAAACTGTATCTCTTGTTGATATTGATGTATTTCTGGTTGATGCCCAGGCTTTGCAGCTTAGTCTTTTGGTCATTGGTCATGGCTGGGCCTCCGTCCACTCTAAGGTAGAATCCGAGGCGGTATCCTACAGGCACATTGACCTGGAATGTGATGCCGCGCACGCCCTGTATGCCATTTTTGCCGTCATACTCTTTGTTGACCAGCAGGGCATTGTAGGCATTGTCGCCTCTTCTTTCCGGGCGGTTGGCCATTTTCTTGTTTTTAGTGAGGCCCTCACCGTCGAGGTAGTCAAAGTTGGCATCGTGCCATGTGCTGTTGTCGTCGCTTGTAAGCTGATACTGCAGCTTTGCGTATCCATCCACATAGTCAGTGTTGATCATGTCCATTATGTCCACCATCACCAGGTCGTCATACTTGCCCGTCTCCTTATAGTAATAATAGCCAAGTGTGGTCTTTGCCTTGTTGCCTGTGTTGCCGTATATAGGACTCAGGTAGAAAGGGCCTGTAGATATAAGCTCATAGTTGGTGACGCAGCTTGCATCAGGCTTCTTGCTCTCAGGCACAGCCACGGCTATGTTGTCCCATGCCCATCCTGGGAAAGTGGTGTAGCCAAAGAGATGGCCGGCATACCCGTTCTCCGTGCTGTGGTTGCTCTCGCCGCAGAGTGCGGCATTTGGGTTGCTCACAGAGTTGCTCTCAGCCATGCTGCTGGCAGCTCTTGTGCCAGCTGGGCGGCTCAGGTCGATGGTGGCTATCTGTGAGAGAGCTGTGTTAAGACTCATCATTCGCCACACCTTTTGTGCGTCGCCATAGTCAGCCTCGAAGGCTATGAGAGTGTCTGTTCCTTGTGGAATGTCAAATTTCATCTGCTCGTAGCCAGAGCCTTCTGTCTGCTTGCTGGCAAACAGCTTACGTTCTTGCTTGCCAAGTGTGTATGCGTTGACGGTGGCAGAGCCAGTGGTCTTTACCTTTGCGTTTATCACTGTGCCAGTCACCCATGTCTGGTTGCGGTCAATGTTGCCGCCTATCATTTTCATGAAGCTCACAGCTTCTGCGTAGTCATCATTGTTGATGTCGTCATTGTCTGTAGACTGGCATCCTGCTAATGTTATGGATGCTGCGGCTATGCCTGCCCATCCAAGTGTCTTGAAGTAAATCATAAATAAAAGTCAATTTAACGGCTTGTGATAAAACTGAGTCTCGTTTGTTAATTCATCATTGCGAATCTATCATAGGGCTTGTCGTAAGTGAAGCCCTCTTGTGCTTTTTGTGTTTGTCTGATTCTTTTAACCTCCTTTTTCTGAATCCTGTAATAAAATACGATGCAAAGATACAGCTTTTTTATGGTACATTAGCGCTTGCAGCCGTTTTTTTGTCTAAAGATTGATGTTCATCATCCTTGTGGAGTGTCTTCTTACCCTCCTGCGTGCTTATTCATTCATCAGATGTTTGTGCCTGCCTCTTGTAGTGAAATGACCTCGGTCGGTGAGTGTGGGATGTCTATGAGTCAGGCAACTTATATGCTAAATAGTGACTATAGTTGATAAAATAACAATTATAAAATCTCTAATGCTTTAATGCGTGTTAATACAGGTCTTTTCTGTGTTAAACAACATGAAAGTTGTAAACATTCTTTTTTAATCATTTGGTCATAATGAGAAAATGTAGTTATTTTGCCGCCGTAATCAGGGACGCGCTTCCTGTTGGAGGAGAAAACCCGAATGAAGGATATCGGCAGCAACGATTCCGGGCGGGGAGCGCAAACAGGCCACAAAAGCCGGGCTTGAATATTTGATAATACGTAATAAATAAAATACAATGACTATGAAACAGTATGTAAAAAGATTCTACGGCACCATGGCGTGTGTCGCATTCTTCTCCGGACTGACCGGAGCATTCGCTTATTCGCTGACTGCAAAATCAGGCGAGCCTACAGAGGCTGAGCTGGCATCGGGAGAGTCAACTGGCAATTTCATGCAGATGGCATCTAATGGCGCGCCAGCCATCCAGCCTGTAGACCTCACAGGCGCGGCGGAGAAAGCCTGCAACGCCGTTGTATATATAAAATGTGTGCAGTCGAGCAAGACTGAGGTCATCGAATACTCCAATCCGTTTGAGGACTTCTTCGGAGATTTCTTCGGACGTGGAGGCGGAGGCACCCAGCGCCGCCAGATGCAGACACCTAAGAGGGAATCTGCTGGCTCGGGAGTGATAATATCTGCTGACGGATACATTGTCACCAACAATCATGTGGTGGAGAATGCCGATCAGATAACCATCACTCTGAATGACAACCGTGAGTTTACTGCTCGTGTCATCGGCACAGACCCTGATACCGACCTCGCCCTGCTGAAGGTCGACGCCAAGAATCTTCCAGTCATCGTGATAGGCGATTCAGACAAGTTGCGCGTGGGAGAGTGGGTGCTTGCTGTCGGCAATCCGTTCAATCTCACATCTACTGTCACAGCTGGCATCGTGTCTGCTAAGGCACGCAACCTGGGAGCAAGCAAGAATGGTATAGAGTCGTTTATACAGACCGATGCGGCCATTAATCCTGGCAACTCGGGTGGCGCATTGGTCAACACGGCAGGTGAGCTGGTGGGCATCAACGCCATGCTTTATTCTCAGACAGGTTCCTTCTCGGGTTATGGTTTTGCCATACCTACTACCATAATGAAGAAGGTGGTCAGCGACCTCCGCTCCTTCGGAACAGTGCAGCGTGCTCTGCTTGGCGTGAGCGGCATGACGCTCCATGACTATGTCGATTCACAGAAGGCTAAGGATGAGAAGTTTAATGCTGACTTTGGCACCAACGACGGCGTGTATGTCGCAGAAGTGGTGAAGGGTGGCGCTGCCGATGAGGCTGGGCTGAAAGAAGGTGATGTGATAATAGGTCTTGGAGACAAGAAAATCACTAAGATGTCTGAACTGCAGGAGGCCACTACGCAGTATGTTCCGGGCAACAAGACTACGGTCAAGTATATCCGTGACAAGAAGGAAAAGACGGCTTCCATCACATTCCGCAACGCTAAGGGCAATACGGCTGTAGTGAAGGCTCAGAAAATGGATGTGCTCGGAGCTGAGTTTAAGGAACTGACAGATAGCCAGAAAAAGACTTTCAATATGTCTTACGGAGTGCAGGTCTCAAAGCTTAAGAACGGTCTGCTGAAGGATGCTGGCATGCCAGACAACTTTATAATTCTGCGTATCAACAACCAGAATATCAAATCTGTATCAGACATAGAGGCTTGCTTCCGCACTGCACAGGCAAGCGATGAGCAGACAATGTGGATATGGGGAAAGACTCCTGCGGGCAGACAGATGTCGTTCGCGGTATCTCTTGCGGAGTGATGCAAGCAGCTTGCTACGGACTGATGCATGGGAGTGCTGAGGAAGGCATCCATGCGAGGTCTGTGCGATGCGGAGACAAATGTTAAAAGAAAGGGATTCGGTGATTTTTTTCATCGAATCCTTTGTTTTATTCAGAACAAAGTCGTAACTTTGCTAACGAAATCAAGGACGACCACTGAAGCTGGGACAACCACTGAAGATGGGACAACCTCTGATAGGGGGGACAACCTCTGAAGCATGTTGGAATAAACATAGCGGGGGTCAGGATCGATTGGGATACTCATCAAATTACAAAACGAAACCGAGATGATTTCACCTGTCCAATGGCGTGCCGCTGACACCGTCGCTGTATAGCGCGGCCTCTCTGGGCGGATTACAAAGGCTGGTGAATGCTCAAATCTTACAACATCGGAGTTTCATCACATCTCCTCCCCGCTCCTCATAAGCAGAGGGTGACAAACTGAAAAGCTTGTCACCCTCTTGTTTTTTCCTATCTCTTTAGAAGTTCTATAGATGCAATAGGGGCCATGGATGCTACAGAAAATTATAGGGGGTCAGTGGATTTTCCCGGTTGGCGACTGCTGAATATGTTGTAAATATAACGATACAAAAACCTTAGGATAACGATGTATAAAGTGCAGGATAACTAAACACTAACCTTAGGATAAGGATATGCAAGCCTTAGGATGACGGATGCGCAAAGCATAGTGTATTTCAAGGCCTGAAAAGCAGGGTGAGATGCCATGCGTGCCAGGCCATCAATAGTCAATATATGACGAATGTTGCAATGCTAGACCATCAGGCTTTACAGACACAACAGACTGTCTGATGAATCAGGATTCTCATTGCATCACGGCATCTGCAATATGTCTTGCCTCCAAAAGGACAAAAAGGACAAAAAGGACAAAAGGACATGTGACATTTTCTTGTATAATTCATCAAAATTACTTATTCTGTATAGTTTTACTATGTTTTGGCACTTTGTCCGTTTGTCCTTTTTGTCCTTTTGTGCAAGACTTGCGCATGTCTCTCCCTGCAATGGCAAAAGTCCTGATTCTTCAGCAGTCGCCAATCAGAAAAATCCGCTGACCCCATATATGCTGCAGGAGCTATAGATGCGATAGGAAGTTATAGGGGCTATATAATCTATAGCTTCTATAACCAGACGATGTGTCTCAATACAGAAAGCATAGGGGGCTATAGAAGCTATATAATCTATAGCTTCTATAACCCCTATATAATCTCTTAGAAAGTCATTCTCACCTTTAGTCTCACGCCCCACTTGTTTGTATTGGGGTTGTTGAGATATGTAAATCTGCGCACATAGTCAATCTCAATGAGTTTGAAAATGTTATGTATGCCGAAGCGGCACTCCACGTAAGGTTTCTTTGTGTCCATGCACACCGTGTTCTGCTCGTATGAGCCGTCTGGCAGGAAATGTCCAGGGAAATAGAACAGGTCAGAGTCCGTATAGCCAGACTTGGCAGGGTTGTTCTTGTCTGTCAGTTGTCCCCAGAGCACGTTGACTCCGATGCACTCTCTCCATTTCAGCTTCTTCAGCAACGGAATGCGGTTGAAGAACCATCCGTTGAGATCCCACTCGCTCATGAGTGTGGCATAGCGGTCGTTGAGAAACTCAAGGTTGGAGACGAGAGCGAAGGTGTTGTCCTCAATGATGTAGGAAGTGTTGGCTGCAGGATGGATGAGCAGCGGAAATGGCACTTTGTTCCATTGCGCTCCCAGCTTAATGTCGGTGTCGAGTTTTCCGAACTGGCCAAGCCACAGGCGCTTGTACATGCCGAGCTCGGTGACGTGATAGTTGTATTGGCCGCCAAGGAAGCCATCAATGCCCATCGTGTGGTTGACAGAGAATATCGGTGCGTCGTGGTTGATCTTCACGCGGCGCTGCTTTGTGTTGATATATGTCACGTTAGGCTCGAATGTGATGCCAGCCTTAAACTCAGATGTGGTGATGCCCGATACCCATCGGCTTGGGTCGTTGACAGGTGCGCTCGCTCCGTCCAGACGCTGATAGAAGAGAGCGTCGACAGGATGATTGCGGGTGCGTGTGTACTGAGCGTTAAGCTTCCATCCGTTTTCATACTCCTTGGTGTAGTCCACATGCAGTTCGCGCGTATGGTGATACTGGTCCACTTTCGAGGCATGCAGAGCTGTGAACATGTTGTCTTTGTCTGTCGGCACAAACTTGTCGAATGGCGACACCACATCGTCGAGCCATGAGACAGACAGGTTGTTTTGTGGAAACTCTCGCGGCAGGTAGGCTTTCTTGTTGAAAGAATAAGTGAGCTGTCCCTTCCAGTACACGTTCTTTGTCTGTGAGCCATAGGCCACATATCCGTTGGCGAAGAGGTGAGGGGAGAGTTTGGCTGTGGTCAATGCTGAGAGTCTCAGGCGCAGCCCGTCGTAGTCGTTGCCAGAGATGATGGTGTTGACAGGGCCTATGTCCACATAGTTGGGATGCAGTGAGTCGCCAGTCTCCACAAAGTTCTCCACCAGGGCCTTAAAGCCGAAGAGCACATATTTGAAGCCCTTCACGTGAGTGAGGCGGTCGAGAAAGCTGTCCATCTTGCCTTCCGAGTTGGTAAGCTCCACCTTGCGGTATTTGTTCCAGAAGGTCTCGTCCTGCATGGAGGCATCTGGCTCGCGGAGCGTGTTGCCCTTGATGTTCTTGAAGAGCGACCGTGGCAGTTCGTCAAAGGCTATGTCCGACAGTCTTGTCACGCGCTGCACCTGGAACTTGCCCAGCCACTTGGACAGTTTCAGTTCCACGAGCATGTCGTTGGTTGTGGCCACGCGGTCACCGGTCTCCAGTTGGGTGAAGTCTTGCGAGATAATCATGTTGTCAACAAAGTTGACATCGCTTCGACGTGGAATATTCAGTTCCACCCTTCTCACCTGGAATGACGAGTCGGCGTCAAGAGTGATGTACAGGTGTCCGGAGAAACCGAAGTCCTGCTGGTTGTTGGGCAGGAAACCCACATCCACCACCTTGTCGTTCTCTATGTAAATGGTGTCTTGAAGGTAATAGCGGTAGAACGATATGGCATTGTCGGCGATAGGGGAGCGGAACGGATATTGCAGCAGTCGGCACTCCTCCTGGTATATGTCCACATCGGTGAACACATCCTTCAGTGTCGTTGTCAGTATCTCGCCTGTGTTCACCAGCTCAGTCACACCCTTGTTGCTTTCGCCCTTGATGACAGTCTTTTCTGTCTTCGGGTCCTTGCGGTAGAAATGTTCGGAGAGCGTCTCGTCCACTGTGAGCGGCAGGATGAGCTTGCCAGTCTGCGGTGAACGCTCCACATGGTCTTTAAGGAAGGCAAAACGCTTGTATTCGCCCTCGTCAAACACTTTGTCGCTCACTTCATTGAGGGAGAATGTCATCTTCTCATACTTGGTGTAAGCGAAGAAATCCTTGGAGCGCAGGTCACTGTGCTTCTTGTTGGCAATGACCTTCTTCATCAGTTCCACTGCAGGATTGTTCTTGCGGCTGTACTTGCCTTTCTTTGCCTTTATCGTCACTCCCTGGAGCGAGCGTCCTTCAGGCTCCAGCTTTATTGTCATGTTCTTGTTCTTGCCGAAGTCTTTCAGCCTCACCACTTGAGTCTTGTAGCCCATGGAGGCTATGGTCAGTTCGTGCCATGTGCTGTCTTCTTTTATGACAAACTCGCCACGCTCGTTGGTCTGGTCGCCCACATTCTTCCCGTCATAATAGACATTCACGTAGTCGAGCGCCTCGCGGGTCTTGCTGTCTATGACCTTTCCTGTCACCTGCGCCATGGCCACGATGCTGGTCATGATGGCCAGCACCAGTATTGAAATGCGTCTTTTCATATAATGTGCATTATGACACCATGCCATCTTATACATAACCATGTCCATTTTAGAGGTAATGACATGCAGTCGTATGTATGTCATGACATGCAGCCTTTTATATAATATAATAATGTTATATAATATGATAATGTGTGTCAGTTGTATATGTGTGTTGCCTTATTCTTCATTGATGCTCCTCACAGCCTCTTCGAGTTGGGAGATGCTGCTGATGATGCGTGTAGGCAGAGACTCGTCCACTGTTTCCTCGCCCCATCCGATGCCGCGTATCCATACGGTCTTGCATCCGATGCTGGCAGCTGGCGCTATGTCTTTGCTGTAGCTGTCGCCCACCACAAGAATGTCCTCCGCTGGCAGAATGTCGGCATCTTTGCCCGTAGCCTGCCTCAGGGCATCCACGCCAAGCTGGAAAATCCTTGGGTCGGGTTTTCTTACTCCCACCACGGCACTCTCTACGATGTGCTTGAAAAACCTGAGCTTGAAGTCGTTGAGTATAGTCTCTATGTTGCCATAGAAGTTGCTCACGAGCACAAGAGGGTAGTGCTTCGACAGGCGTTCTATAACAGGACGGCTCACTTTCAGTATGTCGAGCACGTAGTCGTAGCAGAACTGCGCTATCTTGTCGCTCAGCGTCTTGCGCTCACAGTCCTCCACCTGCCAAGCTCCGCGTTCCACCAGGTCGCGCGTCTCGATGTCGCATTTGATGATGAGCAGATCGTGGAAATCATGTTCGGGCTTGATGAAAGGGTGTCTTGCCAGTGCGCGTTCCGCCGCTACGTAACTGGTGCGAAATTCCTCTTTAGTCACAGGAACGCCTGCGCTTTTGTAACCTTTCCATAGCACCTCGCTCCAGTGCAGCGAGTCTGTGTCTATCGTGCCTCCGTAGTCAAAGATGATGGCTTGTATCATTGTAGTTTATTTGTTTGCAAAATATTTGTCATAAAGTTCATTGCAGAAATGCTCGTGCCAGTATCTCATGTGCAGATAGATGGCAGACATCACGACAATCTCGAACACTATGTACATCCATGGCAGGTCTGCGAGGCAGAACACATATAGAGCGATGGCGCGAGTGTTGAATGTGAGTATGTTGGTCCATTTCAGCAAAGGCAGGCTCAGAGCACGGTATTCGCCCCTGAGCGATTCTGGTATGCGTTCAGCCGTGCCGTAGCGTTCCTTTATGGCAGCCATGAGCCGCTGGAATGCAGGTGTCTGCGCTTCCTGGCTCTTTGTGTAGTTCACATAAGTCTTCAGAAACAGTTTCTCAATCACGTTGCCCTTCCATGCCGTGGATTCATACAGGTGCTTCTGCTGCTCCGAATTGTCCAGCTCGCTGCCTTCCTTGCCGCGCAGGAAGAATAGGTGGGCCTGGCGGTAATAGTCGGCCAGTCCGCATTGGCGGCCGTGGCACACTATGCCGGAAAACCATGACAGGGAGTAGAAGCACACTGCAAAGATGACGGTGTTGGTATGGTTGTTCTCGATGCCCAGCATAGCAAACTCCATGTCGTGGTGTGCCAGCATGCGGAAGAACAGGGCATGATATATGGCAAGAAACCACACATCACCAGCTGCTCCGTCAAGGATGCGTCCCAACTGGGTCTTCTTTCCTGTCATGCGCGCCAGTTGCCCGTCTGCGCTGTCATAAAAGTTGGCCCATGCCAGCAAGGCCATGGCGGCAATGTTGTACCATATGCCTTCAATGCCCTCTGTGCGGTAGCTGCCGTGCACGAAAAACAAGGCAGAGGCAGCTCCGATAATCATCGAAAGGATGGTCACGGTGTTGGGATGGATATTCAGCGTGTCAAAGAATTTTGCCCACATGTATCCTATAGGGCGTGTCCATACCGTGTCGAGCCATTCCTCGGTGTCACTCGACTTGAGTGTCGATTTGATGTTGTCTTTCATCTCTTTACCTAAAAAATCTATACTATTGAAAGTCTTGCGAAAGTCTTGCACGAGAGCGGGTCGCTTACACAAGCCGTGAGGCTCCCTCTCGTGCCATGCTATATGTTACGTGATGATGCCTGCCGTGAGTTTGGCGAGAAAGATGAGCATCCCTCTCGTGCCATGCTATATGTTATGTCGCATCATGCGCGCCTGTCATCCTGTCTCACCTTACAATTCTCTGCGCAATGGCTTGGGCTGCCTCATCTCTGCATGCGGAGAAACTCGGGAAGTCATTGAAGTCTATCACGTAGAAGTTTCCGTTTCCGTCTATCACAGCATCGCCTCCATAGATAGGCACATCAATGTATGCGGCCAGTTTTTCCACCGCTTTCTTTATGTCATTGGGGTCAAAGGCATACCCTTTTTCCTTCCCGTTGATTTTCTCAAGCCCGAATTTCGAATGTCCGTGGCTGGCATACTGCCAGTGGAAGAAATCAGTTCCTTCCACACCATAGAACTTGATGAGGTCTCCTTCCACATGCTTCTGCATGATGAAACACTGCAGATTCCTCTTGCAGAAATCCTCCACAGCAGCGTTGCCGTCGTTGTCGTCTGCGCAGTAGACAGTGTCTGAGGCTACAGTGGCTGAGGTGTCACCATTCTTCATCCACAAGGGCGTGTCCATCCCCATTGGCTCAACCACCAGCTTGTCCATCATCTTGAAGCCTCCGTTCTTGTCGTCTTCCTGGAAAAAGATGAACGAGGGCTGCGGCACTCCGAGGTGCTTCAGGGCTGAGTAGACATGCCCCTTCATCGAGCAAGCTATGATGCCATGGATGGAGTTGATGAACTTGGCGTAGTTCTCCTCAGACAGCGGCCCAATTATCTTCTTTATATTGCGGATGTCTCTCTCCATTCCGAACACGCGGTCGTATCGGTCGAAGTCAGCGCCATCCATCTTGTATTCTGTTATGATATCCACCTCGTGCCCCATGGCCCTGAGATTATCAGCCACGCTGTTCAGTATGGCTGCATCGCTGTCTGCCAGGTTGGGCGAGTATATGGCACCGCGTGTTATGCCTAATATTTTCATAGAAAGACTTTTACGTTAAGAATGCCTTTTACGTTGTTTTTTTTTGATGTTGTTTCGCCGCCGCTCTACTGCATGCTGTTTGTGGCCTTGAGCTCTTCTGGTATCTTGTTGCCGACTTTCATCAGCAGCAGTCCGGCAGCAGTCCAGAACAGTTCCCTCACGCGGCAGATAATGCTCACAAACATGCCTATGTCGCTTGTCATGCCCATCTGCGCCACCGACATGGCAAAGCCGCCCTCGCGTCCGCCCAGTTGCAGCGGCATGAAGAAGAGCAGGTTGGCGAAAAGGCTGGTGAACGACAGAATGAGAAACGAGTACACGAAGGTGAGCCCGCCGCCCTGACTTGCGTCAAACAGGATGAGCATGAAATATATTTCGAGGCTCTGCAGCACACGTCCCACATATTCAAGGGCAAAGCTGCCATAGAAGCTCTTCTTGTTCTGCGTGTTCAGCTCGGCTATCTGCTGGTCAATCTTCCGAAGGTCAGACTCGTGCGCCTCCTTCACGCTCCTCATCTTGCTCTTCAGTCCAGGCACACGCTCTATCATTGTGAGCAGCTTCATCACCATGCCATGCTTATAGCCCCTCATGAACAGGTATATGCCGCCGGCGCAGAAGAGAAGCATCAGCGCAAGCACCACACCCATGCCAAGGTCGAGGCTGACAAGGTCCATGAGCGCCAGAGCCACATACACGGCAATGCTGGTTGTCCAGAAGCAGAAGTGGGAGAATATGTGCATCATGGCAAACAGGAGCACACTCGATGTGGCCCTCTGCGTGCCTATGTATGGCTTCATCTCCATTATCTTGTATGGCTCACCGCCCATGAGACCTGCCGGAGTGGCATAGTTGAGCGCAAAACCTGTGACTGTAATCTTCAGGAGCTTCCAGAAAGGCACAGGACAGTCGCCAGAGCCGCGGATGATAGTCCTCCATGTGAGTGCATTCATCGTGTATAGTCCTGCCCACAGGAAGAGGATGGCGATGAGCCAGTAGCCTGCGTGTGTGATGTCGTTCCACAGTTGTCTGAACGACACCTTGAAGGTGAACAGCATCACCACGATGGCTATCAGGCCGAAAGCAAAGAATATGTTTCTTGTCTTGTTCTTCATGTTCTTTTCACGCCTCGTCCTCTGTCACCTGGTCTAGCTTGAGCTTGTCAGAGTCGTCGCGCTTCTCGAAGTACTGCTTCTTGAGCGGGTTAGCTCTCTCGCGGTCAAAGCGGGCGCGGTTGCGCGCCGCATCGATGGCTGCATAGATGGCGTTTCTCAGAGGCTGCTCGTCTATCTGGTCCTTTCCAGCCTCTTCGTAGCACACTCCCATGGCAGGGGCTGTGCGCAGCACAGGCAGTCCGGCTGTATAGTTGATGCCGTCTCTCTTGGCTATGGCCTTGAAAGCCGACACGCCTTGGTCATAATACATGGCGAGTATGGCGTCAAAATATTCCTGCATGCCGTTGCCGAAGAACTTTTCCGCCTCGTAGGGGCCTATGCATTTCACTCCGCGCTTGAAGAGCTCGTCGATGACAGGCTTCAGCACTTCGTCCTCTGTCTCGCCGTCGCCGCTTGGGTTGAGCGAGAGCACGGCTATACGTGGGTTGTCGATGAAGAAGTCGCGCTTCAGCGTGTTGTGCAGCACTACGAGTTTCTCCGCCACGTTCTCCTTAGTGATGTGTGATGTCACCTCGGCCAGAGGCATCTTGTCTGTGGCGAGGGCCACGCGCAGATTGCCAAGTGTGAATATTTTCAGTGCCTTCCTTCCGTCGCCAGCCTTTTTCTCTATATACGCTGTCTGACCCTCAAAGTAGGATCCGTCAGCCTGAGTGACGCTGCTGTTGCATATAGGTGTGGTGACGAGAGCGTCAATCTGTCCGCTCGTGAGGTCTTCCAGAGCCTTGTCCAAAGCCGTCAGCGCAGCTTTGCCGGCCTCTTCGCTCGGACGGCCGAACTCAATCTTCTGCTCTTCTTCGCCAAAGCAGTTGACCATGTTGAGCACACCTTCCTTGGCGCTGGCGGCCGACTCCACCACCTGGAAGTTGGTCTGTGCGTTGATGGCTTTCTTGTGGTATGCCGCTATCTTGGGCGAGCCATACACCACCGCTGTGCAGAGCGAGGCCATGCCTTCTGCCTGAAATGTCTTGAGTATCATCTCATAGCCCACGCCGTTGATGTCGCCATGGGTAATGCCTATCTTAATCTTTTCCATTATGATTGTTCTGTTATGTATCTGTTATGTATATGTTTGTTGACTTGAAGCATGACCATGATTCTGCTGTTTTCCAGGCGTCATGCTAATCCTCAGAGTCCTTCTGCTGCTTCTCAGTCTTGTCTTCCTTGCTGGCCGACTCCTTTGAGTCTTCTTCGTCGGGTGTCTCCAGAGTGTAGAGAGCGGCCTCAAGTCGTCTCAGCATGGTGCGCTTCATCTTCTCAGGTGCGTAGACAAAGGCTTCCACCACTATCACTTTGCCATTCTTCTTGTCTATTCTGGAGTGGCTCACAAACGGGCCGCCCATGG
The DNA here is from genome assembly GCA_934271655.1 of uncultured Bacteroidaceae bacterium. Taxonomy (GTDB): domain Bacteria; phylum Bacteroidota; class Bacteroidia; order Bacteroidales; family Bacteroidaceae; genus Minthosoma. The sequence goes on from CAKQRW010000005.1 coordinate 15,756, forward strand.
CATCGTTCCTCATCTCCCACAGTCCGCGCGCCTCCATGGCATACTGGCCGTTGACGGAGATGTTTCTTGTCCACACAAACTCGTGGTTGGTCTGCATCCACATCGTCGGCTTAGCTCCAGGGATGTTCTTCTTCATAACAGTGTCGCGCAGGGCCATGTAAGGGCCTTTGGTGAGCATCTTCTCGCTGACATAAGGCAGCGAATAGATGCACACGTTCTGTATGGCCGATATGCCGTCGTTGCTTGCCCATATGAAATTGTCCCCGACCTTCATCTTGTTGATGTCGGCAGGTATGTACATCACGCAGTCAAACATCTTCTTCACCTCCTTGGCAAATTTCACGTTGTGCTCGAAGTAGAGGTCATTGGCCTGGCGGTTTATCTCCTCGGCTGTGAAGAGGCTCTCAATGTCCTTGGTGTGCTCGGTGATGTAGACAGACGCGTCCAGCTGGCTTGGAGCACGGAGCGTCACTACTATCTGCGGGGTGGAGTGCACGTCCTTTTCCACGCTCATCTTCGCCCTGGTGTAGTCATCCCTTATCTCTATGTGGAAGATGTTGCGGAAGAGATGCGTGATGCGGTCATAGTGCTTTTCAGTCACGTGGCTCTTGTGAAACTGCGGCTCGTCCTGCGGCAGTCCCCTGAGAGGCTTGTCGAGGATGACCTGCAGTGCCTTGCCTGCATATCCGTTCCACACGCTGTCGTCTGCCACCACCATCACCTCATAGGCATTGCCCGATGAGGCTGGCGTGAAGAGCGTGGCTTTCTTCTTCGTCCTCCGTGGCTCCTTGGATGTGTTGTCGCACGCAGGCAGGAGAAGCACAGAGGCTAAGAGTATGGCTATAAGTCTTATGTTCATTTCTGTTGATTTTCAAGTTGCTTGTTCGTTGACAGCAGTCCGCACGCTGCCCATATGTCTTGTCCTCTCGATGCGCGTATTGTTGTCGTTATGCCATGATTGTTCATGTAGTCGCGGAAATGTTCCATGGTGGACATGTCCACTTCTTCCAGAGGCACGCCAGGCACGCGGTGCCATCTGATGAGGTTCACCCGGCAGTCAAGGCCGTTGAGCAGCCGTGCCAGTTCGCGGGCGTGCAGCGGTGTGTCATTGGTGCCGCCAAACATGGTGTACTCGAACGTGATGCGACGCTGGTGGCTCCAGTCACGCTCTCTCAGCTCCTTCACGATGTCGGCTATGGCATATTGCTTCTCTGCCGGCATCAGGCTGAGCCTCTGCTCGTGTATGGGCGAGTGGAGCGATACGGCCACATGGCATTCGCACTCGTCAAGCAGTCTTCGCATGTTCTTCTTCAGTCCCACGGTCGATATGGTGATGCGGCGCGGGCTCCAGGCCCATCCATAGTCGGCCGTCAGTATCTCGGTGGAGCGCAGCACGCTGTCCCAGTTGTCCAGCGGTTCTCCCTGGCCCATGTACACGATGTTGCTCAGCGGAGTCCTTCCTTCCTCAGCCACCAGCCGGTCCACAGAGTATACCTGGTTCAGTATGTCCGTCACCGTCAGGTCGCCGTTCCATCCCTGCTTGCCTGTCTGGCAAAACAGGCAGTTCATCTTGCATCCCACCTGGCAGCTCACGCACAGCGTGGCCCTGTCGCCCTCCGGGATGTAGACGGTCTCCACAAACTTGCCGTCTCCTGTGCCGAACAGGAACTTTATTGTGCCGTCCTTGCTGCGTGTCGTTTCTATGGGAGCAGAGCATCCCACACAAAACGAAGAATCCAACATCTCTCTGTTGGCCTTTGAGATGTTGGTCATTTCATTTATCTCATGCACATGTTTCACATATATCCAGCTTGCTATCTGCTTGGCTGTGAACTTAGGCATGGAGAGTTGCAGGCACACGTCCTGCAACTCTTTCATTGTCATTCCTAATAATGGAGTCTTGTTCATCTGTAGATTTGATGGCACATTGCTGTGTCTGTATGTTTGAATGGTTTATTCGGAGGCGCGAAGCCTCCGGATAGCCTTTTGCGGTGCAGCTTACCACGCGAAGAGAGGGTAGTCCTTCATGGTCTCGTTGACCTCGCCTCTCACCTTGGCGATGACAGCCTCGTCTTCTGGAGCGTTGAGCACTTCCTCTATCCATGCGGCTATGCGCACCATGAGGTCTTCCTTGGCTCCGCGTGTGGTGATGGCAGGAGTGCCGAGGCGGAATCCTGAAGTCTGGAAGGCAGAGCGTGTGTCGAACGGCACCATGTTCTTGTTGATGGTGATGTCGGCTGCCACAAGAGCGTTCTCTGCCACCTTGCCTGTCAGGTCGGGATACTTGGTGCGGAGGTCAACCAGCATGGAGTGGTTGTCTGTGCCGCCGCTTACGATGGTGAACCCGCGCTTCATGAGCTCGTCTGCGAGCACGGCAGCGTTCTTCTTCACCTGGAGTGCGTACTCCTTGAACTCAGGCTTGAGCGCCTCGCCGAAAGCCACGGCCTTGGCTGCGATGACATGCTCCAGCGGGCCTCCCTGCTGTCCTGGGAACACGGCTGAGTTGAGCAGCTGCGACATCTTCTTCACCACGCCCTTTGGAGTCTTGTAGCCCCATGGATTGTCAAAGTCCTTGCCGAGCAAGATGAGTCCGCCGCGAGGGCCGCGCAGTGTCTTATGTGTGGTGGTGGTAACGATATGAGCGTATTTCACTGGGTTCTCCAGCAGTCCTGCGGCAATGAGGCCGGCTGGGTGAGCCATGTCTATCATGAGGAGGGCGCCTACTTCGTCTGCTATCTTGCGCATGCGGGCGTAGTCCCATTCGCGGCTGTATGCCGAGCCTCCGCCGATGATGAGCTTTGGCTTGTGCTCCTTGGCGAGGGCTTCCATCTCGTCATAGTCCACGCGTCCTGTCTCCTTGTTCAGGTTGTAGCCTACAGGCTTGTAGAGGATGCCCGATGTGTTGACGGCAGAGCCGTGAGAGAGATGGCCGCCGTGGTCGAGGTTAAGGCCCATGAACACGTCGCCTGGCTTCAGCACAGCGAGGAGCACGGCCGCATTGGCCTGAGCGCCAGAGTGTGGCTGCACGTTGGCATACTCAGCGCCGAAGAGCTGGCAGGCGCGGTCGATGGCAAGCTGCTCTATCTCGTCCACTACTTGGCAGCCGCCGTAGTAGCGGTGGCCAGGATAGCCTTCTGCGTACTTGTTGGTGCAGTAGCTTCCCATGGCTTCCATCACTTCATCGCTCACGAAGTTTTCCGAGGCGATGAGTTCGATACCCTTCAGCTGGCGCTGGTGCTCCTTCTCGATGAGGGAGAAAATAACGTTGTCTCGTTCCATTGTTTTTAGTGTGTTGTATATTTAAAAAATCCCTTTTTCCTGCTCGTATGTGTTGAAAAACTATGCAAATGTAGTCTTTATATTCGTCATATCAAAATTAGTTCTGAAAAAAAACGTAACTTTGTGCCATATTATCACTAATAAGCCCTGTCATGCGGCAAAATGCGCCTTTGCGGCATCTGCACCACGGTCTGCAGTGAGTCAAGGGCGCGTGGCATGCATTGGGGGCAACATTGGCCTACGCCATAACAAGCATTGGCTAACGCCATAACATGTATTTACAATTTGTATATTGACACATTATGAAACCATTAGCAGAAAGATTGCGTCCGCAGACGCTGGACGACTATATAGGCCAGAAGCACCTCGTAGGTGAGGGGGCTGTCATACGCCGCATGATAGAGCAGAGAAACATATCGTCTTTCATTCTCTGGGGGCCTCCGGGAGTGGGAAAGACAACGCTGGCCAATATTATAGCCAAGACACTGGATGTGCCTTTCTTCACGCTGTCTGCCGTCACGTCGGGAGTGAAGGACGTGCGTGAGGTCATAGAGCATGCCAAGTCGAGCAGCTTCTTCTCCGGGATGAAAGGCGGCGTGTCGCCCATACTGTTCATCGACGAGATCCACCGTTTCTCCAAGTCGCAGCAGGACAGCCTGCTCGGGGCTGTGGAGCAGGGTGTGGTCACTCTCATAGGAGCCACCACCGAGAATCCGTCCTTTGAGGTAATACGTCCGCTCCTCAGCCGGTGCCAGACATATGTGCTCAAGAGTCTGGAGGTGGCCGACCTGGAGCTTTTGCTCGACCATGCCCTTCATACTGACATATATCTGAAGGAGAAGCATATAGATGTGCAGGAGACAAAGGCTCTGATGCGCTTCAGTGGCGGCGACGCGCGCAAGTTCCTCAACATCCTTGAGTTGGTCACTGGGGCTTACTCTGTCATCAATGACGCGAATGTCACAGCGGCACTGCAGCAGAATCCTCTTGCCTACGACAAGGACGGCGAGATGCATTATGACATCATATCGGCTTTCATCAAGAGCATACGTGGCAGTGATCCTGATGCCGCCATCTATTATCTGGCGCGCATGATAGAGGGTGGGGAAGATCCGGTCTTCATAGCGCGCCGTCTGGTCATCTCTGCCAGCGAGGATGTCGGTCTGGCCAATCCCAACGCTCTGCTGCTTGCCAACGCGGCTTTTGACACGGTGTCTAAGATTGGCATGCCTGAGGGACGCATCCCGCTGGCTGAGGCTACTGTGTATCTTGCCTCGTCGCCTAAGAGCAACTCGGCCTACAATGCCATCAACTCAGCTCTTGAATATGTGCGCGAGACTGGCAACTTGGACGTGCCGCTTCATCTGCGCAATGCGCCTACAAAACTTATGGCGCAACTGGGCTACGGCAAGGACTACAAGTATGCGCATGACTATGCAGGTCACTTCGTGCAGCAGCAGTTTCTGCCCGACGGGGCTGTTGACGCTCGCTTTTGGCATCCTCAGGACAACGCTGCGGAGAATAAGCTGCATGAGCGGATGAGGCAACTCTGGGGCGATAAGTATGAATAAGCCGTGCGGCAGGATGGAAGCATCCCGTGTCCGTTGCCAGAAGCCTGTGCTGCAGAGCCTGTGCTGTATGAGTGCATTGGCGGATGTCTGGCATCGATATATGGCGACAGGGCGTTTTTTTAAATAAAATTAAATGTTGTGGAAAGTGCCAAAAGTGCCAAAGTGCCAAGTGCCAAATCCTTTTTTAATTAGTCAATATTACTAAAATTATATATATTACTACGTTTTTGGCACTTTGGCACTTTGGCACTTTTGGCACTTTTGGCACTTTGCTGTGGCTATGTGCATGTTTTTGCGAGTTATGCTGGTGTGACTTTTAGTTGGTTTTTTGCGAAAAAAGATGCTGTTTTCCGAGGGTGCACATGAAGTGATGACCGCATGTCTCGTCGTTGCTTCTTGTTTTGTCAAGTCTGTTGGCTATGTATTGTTGTGGTCAGCTTGCGTCAAGTGCTGTTTTGCTGTATCTAACCCTTATGCTAACGGTGTCTAAACCATATCTTCGAGAAAACAGGCTTTGATATATCTAATATAACCCTTATGGTTACTACTTCAAACCCTTAGGCTTTCGGTGTCTAATCCTTATGTTAACGACTTCTAAACCTTAGGGTTTCGGAATCAAAAAAAGCAGAAGGAGCTGTGTCCCGCTTGGGGACGCAGCTCCTTCTGTCGTTTTGTTGCTTGGCAGCGGACTTGGCTGGTCCGCTGCCTTGTCATTGCTTCAGACGGCTCTCATGGTGTATGTGTGAGCGCTCGTCTGGCTGTGTGGTTTATCTCACTGGAGAGATGATATAAGTGTAAGTGTAGTCTTTGTAAGGCATCTGGTACTCAGAGCGTGGCCATGCACCCCAAGAGTTGACGCAGCCTATGCCCATAGAGCGCGATGCGATGTGGAGGTCGGTGAATGGACGTTCCACGAGGTCGCCGCTGTGGTACTGCTTCTTCTCCCTTGATGGCTGGAGGTCGTCCTCTGTGTAGTTGAGAGCCTGGCACTCGAGAGGCTCAGTGCCCTCAAACTTCAGTCCCTTGCCCTCTGCGTTGGTCACAGCCCAATAGCGCACGCCTGTCTTTGTGCCGTTCTCCTGTGGGCGCACATAGCCCCAGAACTGCTCCTCCACAGTCTGGTTCCAGATGCCGAGGTTCTGGCTGTAAGCACGGTCGATGTAGTTCTCGTGAGGACCCTTGCCGTAGTACTCTATGTTGGAGAATTCCTTAGGCATCTGCATCTGCATGCCGTAGCGCATGAGCTGTGGCTTGTCTTTAGCCTCTGGGTTGACGGTCAGATCCTGAGTGACAACGAGTTTGCCGGCTGGAGTCATGGTGTAGGTAAGCTTGACCTTGGCGTCCAGGTTCTTTATCTCATACTCGGCTGTCACTACATAGTTGACGCCGTCCTTCTTGATGTCGAAGCTCTTCTTGTCGAGGTGAGGGTGCTGCCAAGCCGCCAGGCGGTTCTGGAGTCCTGCTCCGAAGTCGTTGTCGGTGGCTGCGCGCCAGAAGTCGGGAGTGAGCTCAGACTCGTCTGTGATCATCTGCTTGCCGTCCACGTCGATGTATGCCACGAAGCCTGTGTGCTTGCTGAATGTCACATCGACCCCATTGGCTGAGAGCACTGCATAGACAGCCCTGTCGTCGAGCGACACTGCTGGAGCGTTCTTGGATGCGGCTGGCTGTGCGGTGATGGCCTTGGCGTCTGGGAACTGGTAAGAAGATATGCTGAACTGGTTGTGTGCCACCTTCTCGCCTGCGCTGAGCACGCCCTGGTTGGCTGAGAGGCAGAAGTCCACGTTGACAAGCACTTCCTTGCCCTTGTATGTCTCGTCGGCGGCAGCCTTGGCTATGTCGTCAATAGTGACGATGGCCTTAGCCTGTGGCTTGATGTTCATCTTGCTGATGTCCACCGAGCCCTTGCCTGCGCTCTTGCCGTCCACAAGCACCTCATAGTTCATGATGACATAGTCGAGCGGCTGGAAGAAGTTCTCGTTGAAGACCTCCACCTTGCCGGCCTTGGCGTCTGTGAGAGTGGCCCAGATGTTCTGGTAGTAGTACTGAATCTCGTAGGCGTGTGGGTTTGGCACGCGGTCGGGGTTGATCACGCCGTTGCAGTTGAAGTTGTTGTCAGATGCCGGGAAGCGTCCGTAGTCGCCGCCGTAAGTCCATATCTGCTTGCCTGTCACCTTGCTTGTGCCACGGAAGCCCTGGTCCACGAAGTCCCAGATGTAGCCGCCCTGGTAGTTGGGGTACTTGCGCACGAGGTCCCAGTATTCCTTGAAGCCGCCTCCGGAGTTGCCCATGGTGTGGGCATACTCGCACTGGATGAGCGGGCGTGGGTTGTTCTCGCTGCAGTAGTGCTCGCAGTGTCCGTAGTCAGCGTACATAGGGCAGTAGATATCGGTCTTGCCGTTCTTGCCTGCCTGCTCATACTGGCATGGCCTTGATGGGTCGTAAGCCTTCACGAAGTCGTATGCGTCCTCAAAGTTCTTGCCGTATCCAGACTCGTTGCCGAGCGACCACACGATGATGGAAGGGTGGTTCTTCAGCACGTATATGTTATGGCGCTGGCGCTCTATGTGCATGTCGTGGAAGCGCGCGTCCTTAGAGAGCGACTTGTCGCCGTAGCCCATTCCGTGGCTCTCGATGTTTGACTCTGCTGTGACATAGATGCCGTAGATGTCGCACAGCTCATACCATCGTGGATCGTCGGGATAGTGGCATGTGCGCACGGCGTTCATGTTGAGCTGCTTCATCACCTTGATGTCCTGTATCATGCGGTCTACAGACACCACATATCCCTTGTCGGGGTCAAGCTCGTGGCGGTCTGCTCCCTTGATGAGCACAGGCTGTCCGTTGACGAGCAGCTGCTGGTTCTTCACCTCCACCTTGCGGAAGCCCACGCGCTGCGGTATGCACTCGATGAGCTTGCTGCCGTCGTAGAGGGATACGTAGAGTGTGTAGAGGTTTGGCGTCTCGGCCGACCATCTCTCCACATTGTTGAACTTGTCATATGAGAAAGCCACAGGAGCGTTGTCCTTTATGGCGAGCGACTCGTCGAGCACAGTCTTGCCCTCTGGGCTTACCAGGCGCAGCTTCACGGTCTTGCCCTTGCCTGCCACGATGTTGAGCTTGCCAGAGAGCACTCCGTCTTTATAGCCGTTCTTGAGGTCGGGAGTGATGAAGAGATCCTCGATGTGGCTCTGAGGGCGAGAGTAGAGATACACCTCGCGGGCTATGCCGCAGAGGCGCCAGAAGTCCTGGTCCTCGTTCCATGAGCCGTCGCACCAGCGCATCACCTGCATGGCGATGAGGTTCTTCTTGCCTGGCACGATATATTTTGTCACGTCAAACTCGGCCGCCACCTTGCTGTCCTCGCTGTAGCCTACATACTTGCCGTTCACGTAGAGTGTCACGTTGGATGTGGCGGAGCCTATGTGCATGTACACCTTCTCGCCTTTCCAGTCGGCTGGCACAGAGAATGTCTGGCGGTACGAACCCACGTGGTTGCCCTTGTCCTGCACCATTGGCGGCTCGCATGTCCAGTCTGAGCGCCAGGCATAGCAGTTGTTCACGTAGATGGCATCGCCGTAGCCGTTCATCTCCCAGTTGCCAGGCACAGGCATGGTGCCCCACTTGGAGTCGTCGTAGTTCACGGCGAAGAAGTTGGCTGGACGCTCGTTGGCATTGGCCACCCAGTTGAACTTCCACTTGCCTTCCAGCGACATGTATCGTGTCGACTTGGCTTTAGGATTGTGCTGCGGCATCTGCGACCTTTCGGCAAGAGCCTCGCTCTCGTAGGCGAAATAGTTGGCCACGTCTGTCTTTCGGTTGATCTCGTTCACGGCAGGGTCACACCACACGGGCTTCTTCTGGGCCTGTGCCGACAGTGAGCTGACAGCCATGAGGGAAAGAAAACATAGTTTAAAATTCATGGTTAATAATTGTTTAATTGGTTTGTTCATTATTCAGTTAGCAGCCGATGCTGGCTTTTCTGCTCTTTTCAGCCGCTGCTTGGCGCGGGATTGCCAAATTGAATCACAAAGATACAAACTTTTTTTTGTTTCAGCAAAGCCAATGCCGTTTTATTAGTTTTTTTTCCACGATTTATTTTGTCCGTACAAAGAAAAACCGTACCTTTGTGTGCTTTACAGCTGCGTGGCGTCGCAAAAAGAAGCGTCTTCATGTAGACAAGCCGCCAGCCCTATACATGTAGACAAGCCACTGGCCCTATATATATAATAATGTACAGGCGGCTATGAGCTGCGCAAGGCATGACAATCATAAAAAAATGAAGTGAAAATCTTTTAAACATCAATTTTAAAAATATATTTTATGGCTAACATGAACGAAAAACTCTTTTCTGAGTTTAGCGCGCCCACCACACAGGAGTGGCTGGACAAGATTCAGGTAGACCTGAAGGGCGCTGATTTCCAGAAGAGACTGGTCTGGAGAACAAACGAAGGCTTCAATGTGCAGCCTTTCTACCGCAGAGAGGACCTTGCTGACCTGAAGGCTGTCGACTCTCTTCCAGGCGAGTACCCATTTGTCAGAGGCAACAAGAAGGACAACAATATATGGTTTGTCCGCCAGAACATCAATGTTGACAGCCCTAAGGCTGCCAACGAGAAGGCTCTTGACATTCTCAACAAGGGCGTGGACTCTATAGGCTTCCACATCTCAGGCAAGAATGTCAACAAGGACTTCATCGCTGAGCTGCTCGACGGCATCCTGCCACAGTATGTCGAGCTCAACTTCGACACATGCCAGCGCCATTGCGCCGAGCTCGCCTCTATCCTTGTGTCATACTTCAAGGAGAAGGGCTATCCTCTCGCTGAGCTGAAAGGCTCTATCAACTTTGACCCTATAGCCAAGACTCTGTGCAAGGGAGCTGACCGCTCTGCGCTCATCGTGGAGGAGGGCAAGAAGCTCATAGAGGCTCTTGCTGAGCTGCCTGGCTATAAGTGCATCAATGTCAACTCCGTAGACCTCAACAATGCTGGTGCATACATCTACCAGGAGCTTGGCTACGCTCTGGCATGGGGCGCAGAGTATCTCAACGCACTCACAGAGGCTGGCGTGGACGCTACAGAGGTGGCCAAGCGCATCAAGTTCAACATGGGCGTGTCGGAGAACTACTTCATGGAGATTGCCAAGTTCCGCGCAGCGCGCATGCTCTGGGCGCACATCGTGAAGCAGTTTGAGCCTAAGTGCGACTGTGCTTGCCAGATGCACGTGTGCGCTATCACATCAGAGTACAACCAGACACTCTTTGACTCATACGTCAATCTCCTGCGTTCGCAGACAGAGACAATGTCTGCAGCCATCGCTAATGTTGACTCTATCGTAGTGACTCCATTCGACAAGCCTTATGAGACTCCGACCGACTTTGCGGAGCGCATAGCACGCAACCAGCAGCTTCTCCTCAAGGAGGAGGCCCACTTCGACAAGCTTGTCGACGTGGCTGGCGGATCATACACGATAGAGCACCTCACAGACGCTATAGCTCAGGAGGGATGGAAGCTCTTCCTCAACACAGAAAACGCCGGTGGCTTCCTCGCTGAGGTGCTCGCAGGCAATATCCAGAATGCTGTCAACGCGTCGAACGACAAGCGTCATGCCGATGCTGCCAAGCGCAAGGAGTTCATCCTCGGAACCAACCAGTTCCCTAACTTCACAGAGAAGTCTGAGGGCAAGCAGCCTGCAGAGCACACATGCTCATGCGGCGACAAGGGCACCATGCCATCGCTCAACAAGGAGCGTCTCGCTTCTGAGTTTGAGACTCTGCGTCTCGCCACAGAGAAGGCAGCCAAGCAGCCTGTGGCTTTCATGCTCACCATCGGCAACCTGGCCATGCGCCAGGCACGCGCGCAGTTCTCTTGCAACTTCCTCGCAGCTGCCGGATACAAGGTGATGGACAACCTCGGCTTCAAGACTGTGGAGGAGGGTGTCGACGCTGCTCTCAAGGCTGATGCCGACATCGTGGTCATCTGCTCTTCTGATGACGAGTATGCAGAATACGCCATCCCTGCATTCCAGTACCTCAACGGACGCGCCATGTTTGTCGTGGCTGGAGCGCCTGCCTGCTCAGACGACCTCAAGGCTGCTGGCATCGAGAACTTCATCAACGTTAAGTCTAATCAGCTCGGCACTCTCAAGGAGTACAATGCTAAACTCGGAATCTAAACACTATGGCTCGTAAAAATTTCAATAATATAGATATCTATGCTGGCATACAGGAAAAGAACGGCCAGCAGTGGCAGAAGGAGAATGGCATCACAGCAAGCTGGAGAACTCCAGAGCAGATAGACATTCAGCCAGTTTACACTAAGGAAGACCTCGAAGGCATGGAGCATCTCGACTTCGCAGCCGGCATACCGCCATACCTCCGCGGACCGTACTCCATGATGTACCCTTTCCGCCCATGGACTATCCGCCAGTATGCCGGATTCTCCACAGCGGAAGAGTCTAACGCTTTCTATCGCCGCAACCTCGCTTCGGGACAGAAGGGACTCTCTGTGGCGTTTGACCTCCCTACACACCGTGGCTACGACCCGGACAACGAGAGAGTGGTGGGAGACGTGGGTAAGGCCGGCGTGTCTATATGCTCTCTTGAGAACATGAAGACACTCTTTGCGGGCATTCCGCTCAACAAGATGTCTGTCTCTATGACTATGAACGGGGCCGTGCTGCCTATCCTTGCCTTCTATATCAACGCAGGACTGGAGCAGGGTGCCAAGCTTGAGGAAATGGCTGGAACCATACAGAACGATATCCTCAAGGAGTTTATGGTGCGCAACACATACATCTATCCACCAGCATTCTCCATGAAGATCATCGCCGACATCTTCGAGTACACATCACAGAAGATGCCTAAGTTCAATTCTATATCCATCTCGGGCTACCACATGCAGGAAGCAGGAGCCACTGCCGACATCGAGTTGGCATACACTCTCGCCGACGGTCTCGACTATCTCCGCACTGGTATCAACGCCGGTATTGATGTGGATGCCTTCGCTCCACGACTCTCTTTCTTCTGGGCTATCGGCATGAACCACTTCATGGAGATTGCCAAGATGCGTGCCGGACGTCTGCTCTGGGCAAAGATTGTCAAGAGCTTTGGCGCCAAGAATCCTAAGTCGCTCGCGCTGCGCACACACTCGCAGACTTCTGGATGGTCGCTTACAGAGCAGGATCCATTCAACAATGTGGGACGCACATGTATCGAGGCTATGGCTGCCGTGCTCGGACACACGCAGTCGCTCCACACCAACGCCCTCGATGAGGCTATCGCTCTTCCTACCGATTTCTCTGCGCGTATCGCACGTAACACTCAGATATACATCCAGAACGAGACGAAGGTGTGCAAGCAGATAGATCCATGGGCAGGCTCATTCTATGTGGAGACACTCACCAACGAGCTGGTGCACAAGGCATGGGAGCACATCCAGGAGATAGAGAAGCTTGGCGGCATGGCTAAGGCCATCGAGACAGGACTGCCAAAGATGCGCATCGAGGAGGCTGCTGCACGCACTCAGGCACGCATCGACTCTGGCGCCCAGACCATTGTGGGTACCAACAAGTACCGTCTCGACCACGAGGATCCTCTCGACATCCTTGAGGTGGACAACACAGCTGTGCGTCTCCAGCAGGAGGAAGCTCTCAAGCAGCTCCGCGCCAACCGCGACAATGAGGCCTGCAAGGCAGCGCTTGCCGAAATCACCAAGTGCGTGCAGGAATTCAAGGATGGCAAAAAGAGCGAGAACAACCTTCTCGATCTGGCTGTCAAGGCAGCTGGACTCCGCTGCACACTCGGAGAGATATCAGATGCCTGCGAGGCTGTCGTGGGCAGATATAAAGCAATCATCAGAACAATAAGCAACGTGTACTCAGCAGAATCAAAGGGCGACAAGGACTTCCAGGAAGCTTGCGCCGCTACAGAGAAGTTTGCGCAGGCCAACGGACGCCGTCCGCGCATCATGATAGCTAAGATGGGACAGGACGGACACGACCGCGGAGCCAAGGTCTGCGCCACAGGTTATGCCGACTGCGGATTCGATGTGGACATGGGTCCTCTCTTCCAGACTCCTGCCGAAGCTGCTCGCCAGGCAGTTGAGAACGATGTCGACGTGCTCGGCGCAAGTTCGCTGGCTGCTGGCCACAAGACTCTCATCCCGCAAGTCATTCAGGAACTCAAGAAGCTTGGACGTGAGGATATCCTCGTCATTGGCGGAGGTGTCATCCCAGCCCAGGACTACGATTTCCTCTACAAGGCTGGCGTGGCCGCAGTCTTCGGCCCTGGCACATCGGTGGCTAAGGCTGCTGTGGAGATAATGAAGATTCTCAACGAGGAGTAATATAATATGCCGCTTGTGCTCGTGGCGATGCGTGCGCTTGTGGACAATGCGGCTTTGAGCCGGTTGGAGCAAGCGCCATGCCTTTAAGGCGGGCATCCACGGCACAATCTGCTGTAATCAAAATATAGGGGGTCATGCGCATCGGCGCATGACCCCTTTGTTTTATATAATCAGCCTTGAAACAGACCTATAAAGAGTAGCAGCACATCAGGTATCTAAGTAAGTGTGTTTGGGAAATCAACCTTGAGGTTGCCATTGCCACTATGCTTGTATGCTCTCTGCGTTGGCAGCAGAAGAATGTGCTGTGGCATGCATGTCTATGAGCAGTACGGCCGTTTCTTTCTCTTCTTTAGGAGCGTCCTTTGGCTTCCATGCTACGATAAAACGGATGTTTGCTGACGTGAAGACATAGCCTTTGTCTTCCCATGAGGCAAGCCTCTTCTGCATGTCTGCCGACAGCTTGGCTATGGGATAGGATGTGCCCATGGCATACAAATAATGCCCAATGCATTTGAGAGCCATGCCACTTCGCATGGACAGAACCTCCTGCTTGTGGCTCTTGAAGTATCCCAAGTGCACATCCTTGTATGACAGTTGCAGTACAATCTCTTCTGGCATCCCATATTCGTTGTTGTCAACGATGTGGCTTGCAGGTATGCTGTCAAAGATGTTACTGTCTGTGTGGATGCATAGGTTGCGTTTCGCGCGAGTCATTGCCACGTAGTAACGGCGCAGAATATCATCGGATGGATGCTCAGGAACGGTGATGAGCATAATGACATTGTCAAACTCTTTGCCTTTAGATTTGTGGATGGTCGATACGATGACATCAGACTCAGACGTGTCGCAGAAATCTTCTGTTGACGATTCATATGTGAATTCATAGAAGTCGCTGTAGTATTTCGTTTTGTTGAGCGTTTCAAATGTGTCTATGCATCGTTTGATATATTCCAGGCAGGCACTGTCCTGGTATTTAGCGAATGTCTTGTGCTTTGCGCTCTCCCATGATTCATCTGATATGACAGGAGAACTGCGGACAGCGTTCAGTTGTTTTGTGAAGTATCTCATCTCTGCCAAATTGCAGAAATGGATGCCGTCCGTGGATTGTATGAGTTGAGCCTTGATGCCTTTCCTGTGAAGAAGAGCCAGGATTGTAGCCGCTTCAGCATTGGTCTGTGTGAGGATGCATGTCGTGCCAGTGGTCATGTGTGATACATCTTCTATCACAGGGATGTACATGTTTTTAGAGCGGTGGACAGTAATGCAGACACTTCCTTTGTCTTTCGTCACAGGCATGATGGGAGTCGTCTTCATGCGCTGTCTGATGTTCTTTGCAAATGCATTGGCCGCATTGACAATGCCTTGAGCGCTGCGGTAGTTGTCTGTCATCTCTATGAAACGGCTGCCTTCCAACTGACTGAGTGTGTGCATGTAGATGGAGCTGGAGCCACGAAACTCGTAGATGTTTTGGTCATCATCGCCTACAGCAATCACGCGCAAGTCATCGTTGGTTTCCATGAGAGCTTTTACCAAGGCATAGTTGTCTGCATCCATGTCTTGTGCTTCGTCAATGACCAGTACAGCTTTCCTTATCTTGTTTGGCTCTGCCTCGCCGCTAACAATCATGCTGGTGGCCTGTCTCACTACATTTCCAGAGTCTTCAAGATTGCCTATGCGGCCTATGAGGTCGAAGCAGTATGAATGAAACGTCTTTATTTCTACGAAATGTGCTGCGTTGCCTATGAGAGACAGCAGACGCAGCTTGAACTCGTTGGCCGCAGCGCGTGAGAAGGTCAGCATCAGTAGTTGCTCGTGCTTCACGTCTTCCAGTAGAAGAAGTGAGGCCAGCTTGTGGACAAGCACTCTTGTCTTTCCGCTACCAGGACCAGCTGCAACAACGATACAGCGTGATCTCTTGTCGTTGATGATCTGCATTTGCCGTTCCGATAGCTGTCCGAATATCTTGTTGTATTGTTTGGGCGTGATGTTGCGCTCTATTTCGGATACACGTTCCCCCTTGAAGTATTTGTTCACAAACTTCTGGTAGTCCATGTGGAAATAATCCTGCACATAGCGTAGAGCCGCATCGTAGTCCTTTACCATAAGGTTGGCATATTCTCCCACTATGTGTATCTGTTGGATTTTCTGCTTATAGAACTCGTTGAGCATTCGGTAGTCGTCCTGCTTGTAGCGAAGGCGGCTTTCTTTGAGACGGTGGATTTTCATGGCATTGTACAGCACAAGAAAACCGCCTTCCAATTTCAGCGCATTTATTTTGGACAGGTAGAGCAGGGCTTCTTCCACTTCTTCCAGATGGAGATCGGAATAGTTGCTGAATAGTGACGTAGAACTCTCTTTCATGTCGTTGAACAGTTTGATGACAGAGAACTGCACCGCTTCCGCCGACTGTCCACTTGTAGCTAGTTGTTCTCTCCCTTCTGCTGTGGCGAGGCTTGCTAGCGCTGTTTCTTTTCTGGTGCTGGCTGCCAGTCTGTAGAGCCATTCTATGATGAACTGGCATATGTCCATTCGGCGTTGAAACCGCTGTAGCGTAGAGTCGATGTCAGTTTGTCTGCTCACAACGATGTTATGTGTGCTGTCCTCCTGCTTTTTTGCGTATCCTTTTATGGAGAGAAAATACAGGATGGTCTTGATGTTTTTCTCGCAGGAACTGCTTATGCCGTATTTGATAGCGTTGTCGTTCAGCTGTTTATAAGATGTTTGCAGCGACTCATCTGGTATGTTCTTCAGAATGTATTGCTCCAGTGCGGCAAATCGTTCCAACGTTTGCTTGGACTTTTTAGAGGTGCCTCCTGAGTCCTGCAGGTAGGCAGATATATCTTTTGAGTCGGCCAGAATGCCATCTTGCCTCATACGTTCCACGGCAGAGATGATTTCCTGCTTTGACAGTCCGAGGATGTCGGCCAGGTAATCCACCCTGGATTCGGCTTCTGAATCTTGTGATCTCTTGCTGTATTTTTGTGATATCAGCGATTTGATGATGCGCACGGCTTTCTCCACTTCCTCTTTCATGAAGAGGTTTGACCCCATTATGCGTTTTCTCGCCTCATCCATGTTTCTGACCGTTATGCCTGTGGCGTACACGTGCGGCACATTGTTTCCGCGCTCTATGTAGCCTCCTTGTTCCAGTGCGGACAACGCTGTGCGCACTCGTGTTTCTATGTCAGAGACAGAATCGTCCCAACCTGCTTTGCGAGCTATCTCCAGAGCGGAGCAGCAAATGTGTGTCCGCTGCTTGGTGCTGTCTTTGATTGCCTTCCATACTTGCTGTATCTCGCTGATGCTCAGTTTTGTCTGGTTGAGAAGGATAAAGTGCTTATCCAGATCATTGTCGCAGAAAAGGACAAAACAGCGTGCGTTGAGGCTTGGGTTTCGTCCAGCCCGTCCCGCTTCCTGGACATAGTTCTCTAATGAGTCTGATATGTCGTAATGCACTACAAGTCCCACATCGCTCTTGTCGACTCCCATGCCGAAGGCGGATGTAGCCACTATTGTGTTTACCTTGTCACTCATGAAGGCTTCTTGGTTTCGTACCTTTTCTTCAGCATCCATTTTTCCGTTGTATGGCAATGTCTGGAGTCCGTCTCTTGTGAGTCTTGCCGCAAGTTCTCTCGTCCTTTTCACACGTGACACATATATTATTGTAGGGCATGCGGCTTCAGCTACAAGAGAGCGCAGCCGATTGTATTTGTCATCGTCGGTGTCTACATGGATTACGGAGTAGTGCAGATTGGTGCGTGCGGCTGCTGATGCATATATTTGCATGTCGACGCCGAGCCAAGCCTTGAAATAGTCGCATATGTCTTGTATGACTTTTTGTTTGGCTGTGGCTGTGAAGCAAGACACGGGAATAGGCTCTGTGTAGCCTTTTTCCTTCTGGTATTTCTGTATGAATTTGCCGATATAGAGATAGTCCACGCGGAAGTCTTGCCCCCAAGCTGAGAAGCAATGCGCCTCATCTATGACGAATCGTGTCACGTGGCGCGAAAGCAGTATCTTCTCTATAGTGAAGGAACGCAGCATTTCTGGAGCTATGTATAGTATGGAGGCATCTCCGTTTTGTATGCGTTCTATGGCGTTTGCCCTGTTGATGGGGTCAAGCATCCCGTTTATGGTTACTGCATCCGTGATGCCTCTGTCGGCTAGATTGTCAACCTGGTCTTTCATGAGTGACTGCAATGGCGACAGAACTACGGTGAGCCCATGAACGGAGCGTGCATCCATAAGGGCTGGCAACTGGAACGTGAGGGACTTGCCTCCTCCTGTGGGAAACACGGCAAGTAGCGATTGGCCGTTAGCGGCGGCTTGCACGGCGTTCTCTTGGAGTGGCTCTCCGTCATATGTCCGGAAGGTGTTGTAGCCGTAAAACCTTTTGAGATTTTTGAAGATGTTGAGCTCTTTGTCACAATAAGAGCATCCTTCCTTGCAACGTGTGTGTCGAAGCACCTTGATAATATGTTCCACATCGGGGAAGTTGTGCATGACCCATCCAGGTGTCAATGAGTGATGGTCTGCGCTGTCAATCAGGGCAAGAGCGTATGCCATGGCGTATGGAAATCTGTCAGCTAATGTATTGATGTCGGCATGGCTACATATCTTGTCTTTGTATTCTTCTGAGATAAGTTGCTTTAGAGTGTCTTTATTGGTTTTCATGGCGCATGCATGAACCATGTGCATGAATCCGGCAAACTCATCCTTGTCGGATAAAAGGGTAGAATAGATTGTTTTTTTCTTTTCGGACAGAAGATTCCAATGCGCTATTTCGTCAAACAACAGGTCTTTTGCTTTTATGCAGTCATTGACTGGGTCGTTGAGATGATCAGAAAGCAGTTTGTCGTCTTTGACGAGTCTATGGTATGGGCGAGATGGAAAGAGCAGCGGTGACATGTAGAGGGTGTCAACAAGCAGAAATGCCTTTCCGTCAGGGTGGCTAAGTGCTGATGGCGCTGTATTGCGACCAAACAGGTATTTTGCGTCGTGGTGTACGATGTTGTGTCCGCATACGAAATCGGCCGATGAGATGAACTCTTTCAGTTCCTTGTTGCTGTTCTTGTGGAATGTGGCGTCATCATATCTTATGGCTCCAATGTCATATAGTTTGTTGTCATCTGTTCCAGCCTCCACGTCAACAATGGCATACTTGGTAGGGTCATATATATGTTCTGGTAAATGTTCTTGCGGTGAGGATTCGTTGAGGTGGTCGTCGTTCCTGTCATGCATGCTGGTTTCTTTCTGACTTTTTGAACCGAATAAAAGGCTGAATATAGACATGATCAGTAGGGTTGATGATGTGATTTTTTTTCTGTTGTGATGAAAAAGTGGAGAGGCTCAACAGGCACGGCCTTCTGCCTGTGGCCATGCCTGTCGGACCATTATAATCCGTCCGTGAGTCGCAGGGCGAGAATGGAACTTTCGGTTGTTCTACTCACTTTTGTGCTTTCTTCTGATACACCCTCACGTAGTCTACCAGATACTTCATAGGCAGTTCGCTGTCTATTATCTCGCCTCCGTTGTCTCCGCCTATGGCGAGATTGAGCAGCAGATACATTGGTTTCTTGAAAGGCTGCTCTCCTTTGCCCAAACTTCCATTGACGGCCGAGCTTTGCGGAATGTCGTTGAGCAGTTCGTCGTCAAGATAGAGTTTGATGGACTCCTCGTCCCAATCCATGCGCCACACATGGAAGCTCTCTGCCCACATGGGGTCGCGGCTGGTGAAATGCGAGAAGGGGGTGGCATGGCTGTTCCATTCTGCTGTCCATCGCTGCTCTGTGCCCCAGCAGGCATTGGCGAGTATGTGCGGCACGCCGTCCTTGCGGTAATATTCCATCATGTCTATCTCGCCGCACGAAGGCCATTCCATCCCGCTGCCAAGAAGCCAGATGGCTGGCCATGCTCCTGCGCCTGTGGGTATCTTGGCCCTTACCTCCACGCGCCCATAGCAGAATTCCATCTTGCCAGCTGTGTTGATGGAGGCTGACGTGTATCTTATCTTTTCCACGTTGCCAGGCCACTGTTTGGCCTCTGTGCTGTAGAGTGGGCTTTTCCGCTCGCGTTTTTCCCGTCTGGCTTCGATGACAAGGCATCCGTCATTGCAGCGTGCGTTGGCCTCTTGGTACCATTGTGCCTCATGGTTGCGCATGAAACCTGTCTCATAGTTCCATACGTGTGGATTGACTTTTCCCTTATTGTCAAACTCATCGCTCCATGCCAGTACCCATTCGTCTTGGCCTTCAGTGAGCGGAGCGGTGGCAGGATGCTGTGCTGTGGCACTGTGGCATGTCATGGCGAGCATTGCGGCCAGCATGATGCTTGCCATTGTCTTTTCTCTTGCTGTTGTCATGTTGTTTGCTTGATGCTTGTTGAACTCTTATGTGATGTGGCACAAAGTTAGGCAAAAATGTTTTGTGTGGCAAATGAATGAAAAGAAATGCCTGTCGAAAGAGATAAAAATGTTGCAGAAAGGGCATATGTGTGCGTGGTGAAACATATGAGAAAACAAATGAAACGTTTGTGAAAGTAAAAGTGGGGGACAACCGTTATCTTTGCCTATGGAATGCATGAATGCACTATATCATATAAAACTCAAATAGCTTATAGTCTATTTAGAAACTCAAGTGACGAGTAGTCTATTTGGACATTCAACCAATGAGTGATATATTTACAAACTCAACCGACGAGTAATCTATTTAAAAACTCAGCCAACAAGTAATTATTTAGAAACTCAAATAAAATTCTAATCTATGATGAAATATTCCCTATTGTTATCGGTCATGCTGGCGGCAAGTGAGGCCTTCGGAGCAGACCAGTTTGTCACGTTCAGCCGTGGAGAGAAGACAGCCGTCTGCATCACCCAGACAGAGGATACAGTAAGGTATGCACCAGAGGAGTGGCAAGGCGTGAAGATAGCTGTGGGCAATCTGAGAAAAGACCTTGCGGCTGTGACAGGCAGAAGCAATGCGCCTGTGGTGGTGGCCACTGTGGGAAAGAGCCCCTTGGCAAAGATGTATGCGAAACAGAGCCGGATGCTCAAGGGCAAATGGGAGCAGTACCTCATCTTCACCGACAAAGGAAAAGTGGTGGTGCTTGGCTCTGACAAGCGTGGCACCATATACGGAATATATGAGCTGAGCCGCCAGATGGGCGTGTCTCCGTGGTACTGGATGGCAGATGCACCGGTGCAGAAGCATGACAGCCTGTATGTGGACAGAGGAGCATTCACAGACGGCGAGCCCAAGGTGAAATATCGCGGCATCTTCATCAACGATGAGTGGCCGTCGTTCGGCACATGGTGCAGCACACAGTTTGGAGGCATCAACTCTAAGGCTTACAGCAAGATCTTTGAGCTTCTGCTGCGCCTGAAGGCCAACTACTTCTGGCCAGCCATGTGGAACAGCCGTTTCAATGAGGATGACCCGCTGTCTCCCAAGATGGCAGACGAGATGGGCATCGTGATGGGCACCTCGCATCATGAGCCGATGATGCGGGCACATAAGGAGTACACGACCCGCCGCGGCGAGGTGGGGCCGTGGGACTATTCAAAGAATCCCGAGCGCCTCAACAAGTTCTTTGCAGAGGGTATCGAGAACTCAAAGGACTATGAGAAAATAGTAACCATAGGCATGCGTGGCGATGGCGACACAGCCATGGGCAAGGGCAATGACGCAGAGAACATCAAGACACTGGCCAGCGTCGTGGAGAACCAGCGCAGGATAATAAGCGAAGTGACAGGCAAGAAGGCAAGCGATGTGCCGCAGCTGTGGGCCATCTTCACTGAGGTGCAGCGCTATTATGACGCAGGCTTCACCGTGCCAGACGACGTGACTCTGCTCTTTTGCGACAACAACTGGGGCTATGTGCGTCGCATGGGCAGTGACAGGGAGCGCGGCCGCAAGGGTGGCTTGGGCATGTATTATCACATAGACATGAACGGAGGCCCGTGGAACGACCGCTGGGTGAACACCACCACTGTGCCCAAGCTTCGCGAGCAGCTCAATCTGGCCTACCAGTCAGGCATCGACAGAATATGGATTATCAATGTGGGCGACCTGAAGCCAAAGGAGATGCCTATCGACTTCATCATGAAGTATGCATGGAATCCTGATGCCATCAAGCCTGGCGATGAGAAAGCCTATCTTGAGGACTTTGCGCAGAGTATCTTTGGAGAGAAGTATGCGGCTGAGGTGGCCGACATCATAGCCAAGTACAGTAAGTATAATCTTTGGAGAAAGCCTGAGGTGCAGTATCCTGGCATCTTCAACCACGAGGAGATGCTGCGCACCAACGCTCTGTGGCAGTCGCTGGTGACAAGATGCGAGAATCTGAAAGCTGTATTGCCCGATGAGATGCAGGACGCTTTCTACCAGCTGGTGTATTATCCAGCGGTGGGCAGTGCCGGTGTGGCCCAGATGTACAACTATGCCACCTTGGGTGACTCCATGGCCATAGAGGCTCTGATGGAGAAGGACAGGCGGCTGACAGACTGCTACAACAATTCTATAGCTGGCGGAAAATGGAAGGGCATGATGCTCGACAACCATATAGGCTACACGCATTGGTCCATTCCTGAGAAGAACGTCAATCCCATGTCTCTTGGTTTTGAGGTGAAGAACGACCTGCGCGACACACCTACCGACGAGTATTCCATACCTGCTTATGAGTATGCGGACAAGGTGGACGGCAAGGATGCCAAGTGGATATTCCTGCCAGACCTCGGACGCGGCGAGGGCTGCATGGGCAGCGACAATGTGATGGCTCCAAGCAAGGCCGACGGTTCGGGCGCCAAACTGGAGTATGATGTCAGCATGACAGGACGTGATATAGCTATAGGCATCTTGCCTATACAGGATGTCTATCCTGCTCGCGGCATGCGTATCGGTGTGCAGATAGACGACCAGCCCATACAAATCATTGATGCGCGCCAGGGCCTTCATGATGAGTTTCAGGAGTACACGAGGCAGAATCTTGCTGTGTCGAAGGTGCTGAAGGCCCTCCCTCCGCATAATGACCTGTTGCTCAGCGGATGGATGAACGGGCAGAAGTTGCCTCGCAGGGATGAGGTGTTTGACAATCTCCGTTGGCTCTCTGTCTCGTTTGATGTGAAGCCGGGCAAACATAAGCTGCGCGTCATCATGGTTGATCCTGAGATTGTGGTGGAGCAGATAGTAGTGAATCCTGACAACAAGCATTACAGCTATTTCGGAAAGAAATGACGATGCGATGCCTGCAGCTCTATGGCAGCTGCAATGATAATTGTGCGGGCAAGACTTCGTGTCGATGAGGGCTGCAAGTCCCAATGGAAGCACGTAGCACTTGTCGGATTTGACAAATAATAGAAGTGCCCTGCAAGGCAAAAGTTCTTGGCTATTTGGCTATTAAGACTTTTGCCTTTGCAGGGCACTTTGCGTTATGTGGCGTTATGACGGTTTTGCGGATATATCCAGACCGTTGTCCATACATGGCTTACAGGTGCTTGATACATATTCTTTTAGCGTCAATACATCTCCATACGAAATGATTATGCGTGCTTGTTTATTATGTCATATACTTCAGCCTCGCTTCGGTTGAAGGGGCCGTTGTGCTCAAGCTTGATGGTGCACATGGCAGCGGCAAATTTGCCTGCATCTGTTGGCGATGCTCCTTGCAGGCGTTTGTAGAGGTAGCCTGCTGAGTAGGTGTCGCCGCAGCCTGTGGCATCCACCACTTCATGCGGTGCGTATGCTGGAATGTCGTAGAAGGTGCCGTCGACATAGATGAGCGAGCCTTCGCTTCCCAATGTGATGATGACCTCCGTCACTCCCCATTCATGGAGCATGAGCGCTGCCTTGCGCGTATCTTTAACACCTGTGATGGTCTCCATCTCAGTCTCGTTGACCTTGAGATAGTAGGTGTGGCGTAGCACTCTCATCTTGTCTGTCCAGTCTGTCGGGTAAACCTTTTCGTCGCGCACCTCGCGCAGATAGCCCTGCACATCTATTGACACGCGTCCCCTTGTGGCGAGATATTCCACCACCTCCGTCGGAAAGTCATCTCTCAGCAGGCTGCCCAGATGGTAGACTTTGGCCTCGACATGCTCCAGTTGCTTGACGGTGAAGGGATCGGCCTTGGCAAGCACACGCTGCTTGCGCTCGTTCTGGTTCTCACCGTAGTAGCTGTTCTCGAAGAAGACTGTGTTGCGCGAATCGTTGAGAGTGACATCTATGCCAGCTTTCAGCATCTTCTCCACAGGCTTTTTCTCTGTGGGGTCCATGGATGTGACAAGAGAGAATGATATGTCGTGCGGCAGCTGGTTGATGGCATAGGCGAAATAGAATGATGTGCCTCCTGCCATGTAAACGGTGCTGTTGGGAGTGATGATTTTGTCTTTGGTGATGTGTCCTATACAACAAATGTCTTTCATGGTAATAATCTGTGAATTTAGCAAATGTATGCAAAGTTACGGATTATTATGGAAAAAGCAGACGCATGTGTGTTAAAATGTCACATGCGTCTGCTTTATTTTGTCTGTTTGCAATGTCATTCTTAATGTTTCAGAGCATCGAGAAGAGCATCCATGGCCTCGGCTGGGTCTGCCGTCTTCTCCAGCAAGCTGACGAATTTGCTGCCGATGATGGCTCCAGAGGCGTTGGCATTGGCAGAGTCGAGAGTCTGCTTGTTGCTGATGCCGAATCCTATCATGCGCGGATGTTTCAGTCCCATGCCGTTGATGCGTGAGAAATACCTTTGCTTGGCCTCGTCAAACTCCTTCTGCGCTCCGGTGGTGGCGGCAGAGCTGACCATGTAGATGAAGCCGTCGGTGTTGTCGTCAATGAAGCGTACGCGCTCCTCGCTTGTCTCAGGCGTGATGAGCATGATGATGCGTATGTCGTAGCGGTCTGCCACAGGCTTGTAGTCTTCCAGGTAGTCTTTGAAGGGCAGGTCGGGTATGATGACTCCGTCGATGCCGGTCTCTTTGCAATGCTGGCAGAAAGCCTCGAAGCCGAACTGCATTATGGGGTTGAGGTAGCCCATCAGGATGAGCGGTATGGCCACATCCTTCCTGATGTCTTTCAGTTGGGCGAAGAGGGTGCGGAGCGACATGCCGTTGCGTAGAGCCTTTGTTGCGGCATCTTGTATTACAGGCCCGTCGGCCATAGGGTCGGAGAATGGGATGCCCACTTCTATCATGTCCACTCCTTTTTTCTCCAGAGTCTTTATCACATTGGCTGTGCCGTCAAGTGTGGGATGGCCAGCGCAGAAATATATAGACAGTATGTTCTTGTCCTTAGTGCTGAATAAAGCGTTTATTCTGTTCATGGTGCTTATTGTGGTGATTAAGTGCTTGTTGTTTTTTTGTGTGAAGCCGGTAGCTTAATCTGTGTAAGCCTGTGGTTCAATCTGTGTGAAGTCAGTAGCTTGATTTGTGTGAAGCCTGTGGCTTGTGATGTATGTATGCAGTAGAAGCTGCTCGTTGGGTCGTTATGGCTCTTTGATAGCTTCCGCAAAAGTCCTGACGCTTTGTGCGTCTTTCATCGCAGGAGCCGTCTCAAACCGTGAGTTGATGTCTATGCCAGCTAAGCGTGGGTGGCTGAAAGCCTTCACCCTCTCTGCGTCCTCAGGGCCGATGCCTCCCGTCAGAATGAATGGTGTGTGTCCGTTGTATAGCTGAAGTATATTCCAGTCAAACTGCTGTCCGCTGCCTCCATAGCCGTGGCACTTGGTCTCGAAGAGAAGGTAGTCTGTCACATCCTCGTATGTCTTGGCAATGGCCATGTCGGCTGGCGAGGATATGGCTATCATCTTTATGATGCGTGTGTCTGATGGTAGGAGTGTGCTTAGGGCGGCTATCTCGCTGGGCGTCTCTTGCCCGTGCAACTGTATCATGTCGAGATGGAAAAGCTGCACCTTTTCAAGAATGTAGTCGCTTGTGGCGTTGACAAACACGCCCACGCGCTTGCTCCGCTCTGGCAGATAGGCCGGGACGTCGCTGACGTAGCGTGACGAGCGTGGATAGAAGATGAATCCCATCCAGTCGACAGCTGCTATCTCGTCGATGGCCTTGATGTTGCCAGCGTTTCTCATGCCGCATACTTTCAATATCATCGTTCCACCTCCTTTACAAACTGGCGAAGCGCCTCTCCTGGGTCGGGGCACTTCATGAAGGTCTCGCCGATAAGGAAGCCCCTGTAGCCAGCTTGCCGCAGTTCCCTGACTGTGGCAGGGCTTGAGATGCCGCTTTCGCTTACGAGCAGGTAGTCTTTTGGCAGCAGTTCGGCCAGCGAATAGGATGTCTGCACATCGGTGTGGAACGTGCCGAGGTGGCGGTTGTTCACTCCCACCATGTCGATGCAGTCGCACACATGGTCGATTTCGCTTTCTGAATGCACTTCCAGCAGAGTCTCCAGTTCCAGTTCGTGGGCCTTGCGTGCCAGCTGCTTGCATTCGTCGCAAGAGAGGTCGGCGGCAATGAGCAGCACGGCGTCGGCTCCGATGGCGCGGGCATGGTAGAGCTGGTATTCATCGACGATAAAGTCTTTGCGCAGTATGGGGCATTTCACCATAGGGCGCGCTGTCGTGACAAAATCAGGCTTGCCTCCGAAATATTTCTCGTCGGTGAGTATTGATATGGCTGAGGCTCCACTTTGGCTGTAAGCTTCAGGTATGATGTCCGGCCTGCCTTCCTCCTTGATCCATCCTTTAGATGGGCTCTTGCGCTTGAACTCGGCTATGATGCCCGACTGACTGGCTGCAAGACTTGCTTTCATGGAGCGTGTGGCCGAGGCGCCATTGCTGATGAGTTCTTCCACCTGGCGGTAGAGTGTGGCTGGCGGGAGCTGTTGCTTCTGCTGCTCAACCTCTATGCGCTTGTATGCTACTATTTCTTCGAGTATGTCCATTGTGCTGTGCGTGTGTTTGTTGTGATGTCTCTTCTGAAGAGTTTATTTAATCATACGGCACTTGGCTGTGCCCCCATCTGCGTGTGCCTTAGGGCTGGCTGCAAGAGAGTGCCGCTGCTGAAAGAGACGGCCAAGACTATGAGTTTATCTCTACAAACTTTTTGAATGCCTCAAGCGCCTTGCCGCTATCGAGCGACTCACGCGCCATGGCAATGGTGTCAGACATAGGTATGCTTGGAGTGACGATGCTCATGCCGCAAGCGGCATTGGCTATCACCACATTCTTCTGCGCCTCGGTAGATGTGCCGTCGAGCACACTGTCGAATATCTTTGCCGCGCTTTCCTGTGTGTCGCCTCCGTAGATGTCACTCTGTTTCACGTAGGAGAGTCCAAGGTCAACAGGCGTGAGCACTTTCTCGAAATAGTTGGTGCATACCTTGAATCCGCTTGTGAGAGATATCTCGTCGTAGCCATCGTGTGAGGTGACGACTCCGAAATTGTTGCCTATGCGCTGGAGAGCGTTGGTGTAGAGGCGTAGCTGCGCCTGGTTGGCTGTGCCGAGGAGCGAGTTCTTGGGTGTGCATGGATTGACGAGAGGGCCAAGGAGATTGAAGCATGTAGGTGTGGCCAGCGCCTTGCGCACAGGGCCTACAAACTTCATTCCGTAGGCAAAGAGTGGGGCGTGGAAGTAGCAGATGCCGGCTGTGTCGAGCGATCGCTTCAGCTGGTCGATGTTGTCTGTGAACTTCACGCCGTGTGCCTGCAGCACATTGCTGGCTCCGCTGACAGAAGAGCTGCCGCCGTTGCCATGTTTAGTTACCTTGTATCCTGCTCCTGCCATGACGAAGGCCGCGCATGTGCTGATGTTGAAGGTGTTCTTGCCGTCGCCTCCTGTGCCCACGATGTCGATGGTGTTGTATTCGCTGAAGTCGAGTCGCTTGCCAGTCTCCAGCAGTCCCTGGCGGAAACCGAGGAGCTCGTCCACGGTCACACCTTTCATCTGCAGCCCCATGAGCAGGGCAGCTATCTCGCACTGGTTGTATTTCTCCTCAACGATGTTGAGCATTATGCTGTGTGTCTCTTCCTGGGTGAGGTCCTCGCCCTCGGTCAGTTTGATGAGATATTGTTTCATTGTTTTGTGTCCTGTTTTTATGTGTCTTGTATGTATGTGCTCTTGACGGGTCCTGCCTGATTGCTCACGGCTGCCATTGGAAATGTCGGAGCTTGTAGGCAGGGTATATGCTTGTCAATGCTTGAGCCAGTTGCTCAGTATGGTCTTGCCATCTGGTGTGAGCACGCTTTCCGGATGGTATTGTATGCCTCGTATGTCATATTCCTTATGACGGAGCGACATGATGTAGCCTTCGTCCGACACGCTTGTCACCTCAAGGCAGTCGGGCAGGCCGTTGTTGTCGACTATCCATGAGTGGTAGCGTCCCACATCGAATGTCTCTGGCAAACCTTCGAAGAGGTAGTCCTTGGCTGTCAGGTGCACAGGCGTGGCCACTCCGTGGTACACTTGGCCTATGTTGGTCAGCGTCCCTCCGAAATGTTCCCCGATGGCCTGATGCCCCAGACACACTCCGAGTATGGGCTTCTTGCCTGCGTATGAGTCGATGACATCGAGCAGTAGGCCGGCTTCGCTTGGCACGCCAGGTCCAGGCGACAGGATGATCTTGTCAAAAGCCTCCAGCTGGCTCATTTCGAAGGCGTCGTTGCGGTATACTGTGACCTCTGCACCGAGAGCTTTCACAAGGTGGCTCAGGTTGTATGTGAAGGAGTCGTAGTTGTCAATAATAACAATTTTCATAGTGTTAACCACATGTATGTCAATGATAAAAAACTCTTAACTTAAATCTCAGATGCAATGGCTATGGCTTTGCGGAGAGCGCCAAGCTTGTTGTTGACCTCCTGCAGTTCATACTCTACGTCGCTCTTGGCCACGATGCCGCCTCCTGCCTGGAACCACAGTTCGTTGTTGCGGCTCACGAAGGTGCGTATGGTAATGGCCTGGTTGATGTTGCCGTAGAAGCCTATGCTTCCCACGCAGCCTCCGTAAGCACCTCTGTTGTGTGGCTCATACTCTGAGATGAGTTGCATGGCCCTTACCTTGGGAGCGCCTGACAGCGTGCCAGCAGGGAAGGTGTCGATGAAAGCCCTGATAGGATTGGCACCCTTGTCTAATGTGCCGCTCACGCGCGACACGAGATGTATGACGTGGCTGTAGAACTGCATGTCCTTGTACGATTCCACATGCACATCGTGGCAGTTGCGCGACAGGTCGTTGCGTGCCAGGTCCACCAGCATCACGTGCTCCGCATTCTCCTTTGGGTCATTCTTGAGGTAGAGAGCGTTCTTGCGGTCCTGCTCCTCGTCGCCTGTGCGCTTAGTAGTGCCGGCTATAGGGTCGATATAAGCCTTGCCGTTCTCGATGTGGCAATGTGTCTCCGGACTTGAGCCGAAGATGCGGAAGCCTCCAAAATCGAGGTAGAAGAGGTATGGCGATGGGTTGATGCTGCGCAGGGCGCGGTAGAGCTTGAAGTCGTCGCCCTCATACTTCTGCTTGAACCTCCGTGATAGCACTATCTGGAACACGTCGCCTCGCAGGCAATGCTTGATGCCCTTGCGTATGTTCTCGCGATGCTCATCGTCGGTGAGTGTCGAGGTGCATTCTCCTGTAGGTCTGAAGCTGTATGTCTGGTACGGACGGTTGTTGACATCGTGCTCCAGCTTGTCAAGGTCATCTTTCTCGCCATCTTGCAGCAGCTCTATCAGAGTCAGACTGTTGTTGAAATGGTCGAAGACGATATAGTCTTTATACAAGATATACTGCAAGTCGGGCGCGTCGTTCTGCTGCTGCGTCTCGTCCTTCACGTTGATGTTCTCGAAATAGCGCACGGCGTTGAATGTGGTGTAGCCGAAGAGTGAGCACAGACCCTTCTTGTCGCCCTCGATGCAGAACTGCGCAAGAAAGTCTGTTATCAGTTGGGCCGTGTCATACTCCTTGGTGATGGGACACCTTGTCTCTGTGCCGTCGGGATAGCGCGACACGCCCATGCCGTGCTCCACCGACACGCTGGCTATGGGATGCACGCAGATGAACGAGCGGCTGTTCTTGTTGTCGTGATAGTCCGAACACTCCATCAGCGCGCTTTGCGGATAGGCGTCTCTCACCCTCAGATACACGTTCACGGGCGTGCTGAGGTCGCCAAGCACTTTTTTCGATGCTGTATGATAGTTGTACATGTTTTCTAATTGTGTGAAGTGGTGATTGTCTTGTTGTAGCTGTAAGTGGCTTCTGCGTAGCTATGATGCTCAATAGCAGTCTATTTCATCCTTGTGGCTGAGGTAAGTGTCGAGGTCTTTGTCGCCTCGTCCGCTCACGGTGAGCACCACCACGGAGTCTTTGCTGAACTGCTGCTTCACCTTGGGCAGGAGAGCCAGCGCATGTGCGCTTTCCAGCGCAGGTATGATGCCCTCCATGCGTGTGAGCTCGAAGGCTGCGCGGAGAGCCTCATCATCATTGGCGGCCAGCACCTGCGCGCGCCCTGTGTCGTAGAGATTGCAATGTATAGGTCCTGTGCCTGGATAGTCGAGTCCGGCTGAAATGGAGTAAGGTTCGATGATTTGTCCGTCCTCAGTCTGCATGAGCTTGATGCGGCTGCCGTGCAGTATGCCCACGGTGCCGGCCTGTAGGCTTGCCGCTGTCTGTCCGGTCTCTATGCCCAGTCCGCCAGCCTCGCCGAGAATGATCTTCACTCTCTCGTCATCTATATAGTGATATATTGTTCCGGCCGCGTTGGAGCCTCCTCCCACACATGCCATGAGGAAGTCTGGATAGTCCCTTCCGATCTTTTCCTCAAGCTGCCATTTGATTTCCTCTGATATGACCGACTGCAGGCGCGCTACCATGTCGGGGTATGGGTGAGGACCCACGGTCGATCCGATGATGTAGAATGTGTCCTCTGGGTGGCAGCACCAGTCGCGTATGGCCTCGTTGGTGGCATCCTTCAGCGTCTTGTTGCCACTCTCTACAGGCACCACAGTAGCTCCGAGCATCTTCATCCTCTCCACATTGACGTGCTGTCGCTTCACGTCGAGCGCGCCTTGGTAGACCACACACGGCATGTCCATCAGCGCGCATGCTGTGGCTGTGGCCACCCCGTGCTGTCCGGCTCCAGTCTCGGCTATGATGCGCTTCTTGCCCATCTTCTTTGCCACGAGTATCTGGCCTATGGCGTTGTTGATTTTGTGCGCTCCCGTGTGGTTCAGGTCCTCTCGCTTCAGGTATAGCTGGCAACCGTATTTCTCACTCATGCGCTTGGCAAAGTAGAGTGGTGATGGACGGCCCACATAGTCCTTTAGCAGCGCATGATACTCGTCCTTGAACTCTTGGCTTTCTATGATGGGCAGATAAGCCTTCTTCAGGTCTTCTACAGTCTTGTAGAGGATTTCTGGGATGTAGGCTCCTCCGAACTGTCCGTAGAAGCCGTTCTCGTCGATTTGGTATGTCATATTGTTTATTTGTGTGTTTTGTATTGTGAGTTATTCTGTTTTTGCAATCTGCTTTTGTGTAATAAATTGCTTTGTGTCGTCATCTGCTTTCTGTTGCAAGTGACTCTTTTCGCGTATTGCACGGAAGCTCTTGTCGGTGATGCCGTGTGTGCGCCTTCGACACTCATGGCAGTCATGTCTGGCAAAAAGAAAAGGAGCCTATCGCAAGTACGACAGGCTCCTTATAGCTTTGTGTGTATATGTGTGTGACATGTTCACGTATGGCTACAGCTCTTAGACTTGCGATGTTTTGTATCTCAAGCTGTGCCAACGCCAATATGTATTGCTGTTATGTCTCATTGTTGTTCTTGTTTTTGATGTTTTGCTGTTATTGTGATAACGCTTGCAAAGTAACGCATTTTGTTTTATATTGCCAAACAAATTGCGACAAAAATTCAATGTGAGGTAGAAAAAAGTCATTTAGATGAAGGAAAATGGTGAAAAAGAGCGCTTGTTTGGCACAAAAAGATTATCTTTGTATTGCAAAACAACTTTAGCGATAACACTATACAGATTTAACTATAACACTATACAGACGGTAATATGGATACATTATATAAATTGCAGTTGGCGTGCTTTGTATTTATGCTGATGAACGCGCTCATATTAGGTTTGACGCGTCTTCATGTGAGATGGATAAACAGGAAGTATGAGGAGTCTCGGTGGGTGATGCTTGTGTCTATGCTTCTGATGGCTGCGCAGTATTTCTTTCAGATGCACTACGGCATCCGCGCCTCGGGCGACGATGCGGGTGCTGTGTTCAACATTCTTTTCTACGCTCCGTGTTTTGTCTTGTATGCCGTGGGAGTATATAATATTGTGGCAATAAAGAGGCGCACGCTCAGGTTTGTCTCGGGCAACATCATCTTGTATGTGCTGAATCTTGCTGTATTCGCGTTTGCCAGCAGGCAGGGTGGAGGAATGCACATAGGCATGTGGATATATGTGATGATAGCGCTCTTCTTCATGAGCGTGCTCCATTCCATATCCATAGTCTTGCGTGAGATGCATAAGCGCAAGCGGATTCTGGAAAGCGAGACCGCAATGGACCTTGTGCCTTATGTGCGCTACTCTCGTTCGAGCATCACTGTGCTTTTCATGTCAGCCTTTGTGGTGCCATTTGCCATATTGTCCTCCAAGGCGCTGATTGTTGTCGGCCCTCTGTTGCTGTTTGCCGTGCTTTTCTTTGTCGTGACATTCATCTCGCTTGGCTACAACTGGACTCCGGCTGAGGCTCTTGTGGAGCAGGATGAGCAGGATGGCCAAGCTGCTGCTGATGACCCTGGTGAGCAGGGTGTGGAGAAGCAGGCTTCGGTGGAAGAGAGGCCATGCAGGGAGGCATCGCTTTCGGCTGAGCGCATGAAGGAAATAGAGGCGCGCGTCGGCGAATGGTGCGAGCACGGCGGGTTTAAGGACAGCGATGTCAACATGCAGTCGCTGTCCAATACGCTGAAAGTGCCTAAGAGTCATCTGTCAATATATTTTGAGGAGGGACTGCATTGCACGTTCAGGGTATGGCTGAGCGATATGCGCTTCAAGGCTGCGCAAGACATGATGATAGAAAATCCAGGCTACAGCAACGACATAATCTCGGCAGAATGCGGGTTCTCCTCGCGCTCTTACCTCTACCGCGTTTTCAAGGAGAGGGTGGGAATGACTCCTACGGAATGGAGAGCCAGACAGGAAAAATCATAGGAAATACGCCTGTTCAGGTGTCTACTTCTGCTGAAGTGGACACCTGAACGCTTTTAAGTGGACACATTTGTTGGGGAAGTGGACATTTTGTTTCATGGAAAAGGGATAACTTTGTGGTGTGAAAAGAAAAAGCGGACGGGCTGCCTCAGACGCATGAGTGCCTGTGGCAGGAAGGCCGCTTGAGCGATGAAATAGGCATGGAAATCGTTTATGTGAACTATATAATATGACATTTATATGAAACACTATGAAATTCCAATTATCTCCCACGAGAGCATCATCTTGATGATAGTGCTGTTTGTAGTAGTCGCCAGCGTAGTCATAGTGCGAGCTATGATATCCGACTATGGAAGGCGGTTGATGGGGCATGCGGGCCAGCGTATAACTCTCCTTGACTTCATCAGGCGCGAGTGCTTTTACATCTTTCTGTATGTCTGCTTCCTGTTTGCTGTGGGGCATGGGACGTGGATTTGTCTTCACCTTGGAGAAATCGCAGGATGAGGATATGGAGAGATGAGTGGCTATAAGATGGCCGTGCTTAGGCCTTCTGGATTCCTTCGGGATGTAGCCCTGCAAATTTGTGGTGATTCCTTTGGGATGTAATCCCTGCGGATTTAAGATTCCTTTGGGATGTAATCCCTGCGGATTTAAGATTCCTTCGGGATGTAGCCTGACGAATTTGAGATTCCTTCGGGATGTAGCCAAAAGCACTTGGGAAAGTTATATTTTAATCGATTTATTTTTTTGTGATTAGTAAAAGGGGAGCCTGCTGTGAAGCAAGTTCCCCCTTTGTATGTGCCTTCAGTCTCTGCTGGTGGTACGCGCATTATACCGGATGCGGCCATGACAGCAGGATATGGCTGATATGTGATTTCGGATTAAGTAGCTGCCCCATCCTTTGTTGTGGGCAGGCAAGCCGTAGCTTTGTGGAAAAGGTGTGGCACAGACTTTGGTGCCTGATGGCCATGGTCCTGATGTGCTAAAGACAATCAGTCCTCGTCGGCTATGTCTTCGATGTCGTCTATGTCCTCAAGCTGTATGTTGTCCTCGTCGATGATGTCATCATCTATATCATCATCATCGTTGCCGTCGAGTCGCTTCAGCTCGTCGTCGTCCATATCCTCGTCGTCCTCTTCCTCTGGCAAGTCGACGTCGTCATAGTCGTCGCTGTCATCGTCTTTGTGCTTCTTTCTCCTGCCGTCTTCATCATCGTTGATGCTGTAGTCTATGCGCACTTTCTCCTCCTTTGGACGTGGCTTCAGGAAGATGCCCTCTATCCATGTGCCGCGCTCTATCTCCAGAGTCTCGTATCCGTCTTCCTTGCGGCGGTCGATGATGCCGCCTGGCTTGCGCATGGTCTTGGCTGGCATCACCGTGCAGTCTACGAAGAAGGCTGATTCGATGATGTCCTGGATGGCGAGCGGCAGTCCCTTCCATCCTGTGCCCATGTTGTTGTTGATGAGGTTGAGCACTTCCCATGCTTCCAGATGCTGTATGTTTTCCAAAGTGAGGTCTGTGACCTTCTTTATGGGATGCTTGCGGATGGCTATGGCGTTGTTGCCATTCTCGTCTGGTGTGGAGAATACCTCATAGCCGATGCTCTCCAGCTTGTTGACCTGCTCTGTGTCCTCGCGCTTCAGGTATGCGATGTCGAACACTGTCTTGACAATGTTGGTGGCATGCTTCTCGATGTCAGCGTATTCGTCTCTTCTTTTTTTGGCGTCAATAATCATCTGGCTCAGCTCTTGTGGGGATACTGTCCAGATGTTGCTCTTGGTGAGGTCATCAAGTGCAAGCTTTGTCTTGTGCTTCATATTTTATCGGAAATTATGAATGTGTTTTTTCTTCTTCTTGAAATCGGGTGCAAAGATAGTAAAAAAAACTATACTATGTATGTGGTAACATGAAAAAAATGGGGCAGAAAAAAATTGCTTATCTCACGACAAGCAATCCTTACTAACCTTAAAATAAATCTAATACCATGAAAAACACGGTGCAAAGATATGATTTTGTTTGTTTGTGTCAAAATAATATTGTGTTTAATGTGTCAGGTTTAACCATGTTTAACCAAAAAAAACTTGAAGTGGACGCACTTTTGCTTTTTTTTGCTGGGCAACATGGCAGTCTGATGGCATTGGAGTTAACTGTTTGTGTCCGTCACACTTGGCTGTTATGTTGGCTGCGCATGGCTGGCTTTTCAGCCCGACATCCCATATTTCAGTCATTGTCAAGGTTGGATGCCACAGGAAATGTCCGCGGTCCCGTTGTTGTTGCAGAGCGAAGAATTGTCCGCTTGACAATCTCCTTGCTTCGAAATGTCCGCGGTCCCGTTGTTGCTGCAGCCAGTCCTCATGCTGAATTCACATCCGCAATACAGCTGGTTGTAGAAGTCGTATTGCTTCAGCAGCGTGTTGCGCCTCTCGTAGAGTCCGCCCTTGCGCCAGTTTTGTGCCCAGAATAGCGTGCCTGGCACGTCGGCTTGCGCTTGGAGTCCAGCTTCGTTGATCTGCTCCAGGTTCTTCCATCGCGACGAGGCCAATGTAGTGGCGAAGACCTTGATGCCAAGTTGGGCCGCCTGCATGGCGGTGGCTGTCAGTCTGATGCGGAAGCACTTTGAGCACCTTGAGCCTCGCTCCGGCTCGGCCTCAAGTCCTTTTATCTGGCTCAGCCAAAGGTCGTGGTCGTAGTCTCCGTCAATCCAGTGTATGCCCAGCGTGTTGGCGTGCCGCTGGCTCTCCGCCTTGCGTATGTTGTATTCTTCAAGAGGGAAGATGTTGGGGTTGTAGTAGAATATGACAGGCGTTATCTCATGCTCTGTGAGCCATTCGACGATGGCCGATGAGCACGGGGCGCAACAAGCATGGAGCAGCACCTTGTCTGCTCCGTCTGGTATGATGATGGCTGGCTTTTTTTTCATGATATGGCCTTGAAAAATGATGAATCCATTTAGGGAAATGATGAATCCATTCAGGAAGAGTGTGAGTGGAGAAAGGAAACAGGGAGGCCGCATGTCATGTGTAGGTGCTCAAACATGCGTGTGCGGTCTCCCGATTTCCCTTTGTGCGCTATGCGCATCTGTCCGACTGTGCACACCTATTCGACATAGAGTGTGAGATTGTGCGTTGTGCGCAAACGACTTGATGAATGTCCGACTGTGCACGCCTATTCGACATAGAGCACGAGTCCTTTCAGATACTCTCCCTCCGGGTGGTAGATGTTGATAGGGTGGTCGGCAGGCTGGTGCAGCTGGTGAAGGATGCGCACCTTCCTCTTGGCCGAGGCGGCAGCTGTGAAGACGGCTGTGCGGAACTGGTCTTTGTTGACGGCCTGCGAGCAACTGAAAGTGAACAATATGCCTCCTGGCTGAATCTTCTCAAACGCCTTCTTGTTCAGACGAGTGTAGCCTTTCAGCGCATTGCGCAGGGCATCCTTGTGCTTGGCAAATGCAGGAGGGTCGAGCACGATGAGGTCGTATGGCGTGTCCATGTTGTCAAGAAACTTGAAGGCATCTTCCGCAAAGGCCTTGTGTCGGTCGTCGTTGGGGAAGTTGAGGGCTATGTTGGCGTTGGTCAGGTCGATAGCCTTCTGCGACGAATCGACAGAGTGCACCAGTTCAGCCCCGCCTCTCATGGCATAGAAAGAGAATCCTCCTGTGTAGCAGAACATGTTGAGCACCTTTCTTCCCTGCGAGTATTGCTGCAGCAGTCGGCGGTTGTCTCTCTGGTCAACAAAGAATCCGGTCTTCTGTCCCTTGAGCCAGTCGACATGAAACTTCATGCCGTTCTCTATGGCTATGTCGTTGGCGTCGCCTCCGAGCAGGAACCCATTCTCCTGCTCGATGTCGGCCTTGTATGGCAGCGTAGTCTCTGACTTGTAGTAAATGTTCTGTATGTCGTCGCCCATCACCTTCTTCAGGGCGCTGGCTATCATCATCCTGTCGGTGTGCATGCCCACAGAGTGCGCCTGCATCACGGCTGTGGCTCCATAGATGTCTATGACCAGGCCAGGCAGGTTGTCGCCCTCGCCGTGCACGAGTCGGTAGGTGTTGTTGTTGCTGTTGATCACGCCTATGCACTTTCTCACATCCTTGGCTATGGCAAGCCGCTTCTCGTAGAAAGCCTGGTCGATGGTCTCGCCGTCGAAGGAAAGCACGCGCACCATGATGCTGCCTATCTGGAAATGGCCCGTGGCGATGTATTCGTTCTCATTCGTGAAGACCATTACAGTCTCTCCCTCTTGCGGCTCCTCGCTCATGCTCTGTATGGCTCCGGAGAATATCCATGGATGAAAGCGGCGAAGCGAGTCTTCTTTGCCTCTTTTCAGAAATATACTTTTCATGTCTCTTTGATTATTAAGTAGGTTTTCAAAATTTTCAGTCCCGGCATGCCTCTGTCATGCATTCTTCTCTACAGGCTCAGGCACAGGGGCGTATTCGATCACGTAGTCGTTGTCGCGCTTCATGCGCAGCACCTCCTCATGTATCTTTATGCACGCCCATGCGTCGGTGGCGGCATACATCTGCTGCGCCTCGCTCAGGACATCAGCCTCCCAGTTGGACAATTGCTGGTTCTTCGCTATCTTCTCTCCGAAGATGTTGGCGTAGATCTTCTGCAGGCTCATGTCGGCTATGCCTATCTCTTTCACCTCCTGCTGCAGCTCGATGTAGGCTTGTGGAGTGAATGCGTGGCGCTGGGCCAGGCTCCTGAAGTCATCGTGGAGCGACAGCCCCACCTTTGTGACGTTGGTGTCTTCCAGAAAGCGTACGATTGGCTCAGTCAGTCCTGTCATGTTCAGACGTATGAGAAAGCAGGTGTCGCTGGTGGACAGCTGTAGCAGGGCCACCTGGTGCCGCCCTCCCTTCTTGAAGCAAGGGCGTGTCTCTGTGTCCATGCCCACCAGCTTCTGCCTCATCAGGTAGGCTACAGCCTTCTCGGTGTCAGCTTCTGTGTAGATGACTATTATCCTTCCTGGAAACGTGGCTCTCGGCAGCGTCTGTATCAGGGCTTTGTCATATTTGTCGTGGATGGTCTTCATGTTTCGTTGTGGATGATATTCATGTTCGTTGTGGATGGTCTTCATGTCTATCTGGACATTGGCAGGCCGTGCCGTGTTGCGAAGTAGGGGGAGGCTGTTGTCAGAGGTCGTCTTCCTCTTCCTCTGAATACCTCACCTCGTGCAGTGCTCTGAGCACATTCACCAGTTTCTGTCCCCATCCATACCTGAACTCCTCCTTCACCTCGGCTATGGCGTCCAGCATGTCCTCCTCGCTGGCTCCGTTCTTGTAGCGCATGGCGAAGTTCTTCATCTCCTGGTATATGTCGGCCAGGTTCTCGCTCACGGTGGCCAGTATAGGCGACTCGCTGTATTTCATGTCTTCGACAAACACGTCAAGATAGTCGTCTTTCTCTCCCATCGTGGCGGCGATGCCGCCCCGCACATAGTCGTAGTCGGCTTCTGTGACGAAGTCTTCTGTCCACCGTTCCTCCTGGAGAGTGGCAAATTGCGGCAGTACGGCTGCCTTCAGATAGAGCAGGGGAAGTATTTTGGCTGTGACATCGGTAAACTCCTGGCGCGTCTTTTCTCTCGCCTGTTCTACGAATGCGCAGTATTCCACAGCCACAGTCACCAGCTCGATGACGTCTCGGCTGTACACGGGCTTATTGTTGTCTTTCTGAATGTTTTGTTCCATAATGAGTGCGAAGTTACAATTTTTTCATGAACTATCAAAACATCATTATATATTATGTGGGTAAAAATGTGCTGACAAGTGTGTGCAGACGGGCAATTGTGGGTGAAAGAGCCGTTTTTGTTGGCAAAAGTGTTGCGCAATTGTTTGATAAGTGCTACCTTTGTGGAAAAATAAGCAGACGCTCATGGCATGCGTGTTTTTTTTGAGAGCTATGCCGCGGTTCTCATGACTTGCCTCGCCCATGCCCTCTCATTAAGGTGCAGGCGGCAGATGGGCGTGAGGGGCGTGCTTGCATGCGCATGCAGCCGTCTCTTTTCATGTGTGCGGGATACAAGACAGTACGCGGGAGGAGCGTGCTTGCATGCATGTTGAAGGCGACCCTGCTTTGTGCTATGAAATGATTTTAGAACATCTACTTAAAATATAATGCATTATGGAAGTGATAAAGACTGAGATAGATGGTGTGGTCATCATAGAGCCACGCATCTTTAAGGATGCTCGCGGATACTTCTTCGAGAGTTTCAGCCAAAGAGAATTCGACGAGAAGGTAAGGCACATCGACTTTTGCCAGGACAATGAGAGCATGAGCTCTTATGGTGTGATGCGAGGTCTGCATTTCCAGCGTCCGCCGTTCACGCAGAGCAAGCTTGTGAGGTGTGTCAAGGGCGCTGTGCTTGATGTGGCTGTCGATATACGCAAAGGCTCTCCCACATACGGCAAGCATGTGGCTGTGGAGCTGACAGAGGACAACCACCGCCAGTTTTTCGTGCCACGCGGCTTCGCCCACGGTTTTGCCGTGCTCAGCGAGACGGCCGTGTTCCAGTACAAGTGCGACAATTTCTATCATCCCGAGGCCGATGGCGGCATATCCATCCTGGATGGCAGTCTTGGCATCGACTGGAAGATTCCTACAGACAAGGCTATCCTTTCTGAAAAGGACACAAAGCATCAGATGCTGGCCGACTTTGACAGTCCGTTCGACATCAATGTAGATCTCTATGAGTGATGTGCGCTGGCGTGCTGCTGGCGGCAGATAAAAAAGGGTGGCGTGTCTGGTGACTTGCCAAAGCCACACCTGTTCTTTCTTGCCATACATGCTGAATGCGATAGCCACTGTAAGAGTTGGCTGAGGACACGGGAATGGTGCTGCAAGGCATGCGCTAACCTTGTAGAAAAGGACAAAAAGGACAAAAAGGACAAAAGGACAAAAGGACAAAATGTAGTAAAACTACATAAAATAGGTGATTTTTATAAATCTAACAAGGAATTGTCATATGTCCTTTTGTCCTTTTTGTCCTTTTGTCCTTTTGCCCTTCTGTCCTTTTGTCCTTTTTGTCCTTTTGCCCCTTTTGTCCTTTTTGTTTCATACCCTTCCTTCTGTCCCTTTGTTCTTTCTTGTTTTGTCTTATCTTTCCTTTTTGTCTCATTCATTCCTTTTGCCCCATCCTGTACCTGACGTACCCTTATCCTATGCTTTACGTGTCCTTATCCTAAGGTTTGTGCATCGTCATCCTAAGGCTTACGCATTGTTGTTTTTACAATAGAGTTGCCACAGCCCGGCCAAATGTGATGTCCGTATCGACTGGGAACGTGTCGACACGACTCTTCTGTTGTTTTATATGTGCTGGAAACGTGCTAAGTGTGTGCATCAAATATTGTAAAGTGTGTGCATCAAATGATGTGAAGTGGTTGTCCATAATAATGCAAAGTGGGCATCCAAAATAATTATGAGAGACTATTAAAAGCGCATAGGCAGACTATTAAGAGGTTTTTTTTATAAAAAAAGCAAAAATGCTTTTCGCTAAAAGAAAAAAGTGCTATATTTGCCAAACATATCTTTTCATGCCAGATGAGAACGGCTATTGAGTGAGCCAGATGAGGATGGCGTAGGAGGGTAGTGAAAAAATAACAATTAGAATAATCAAAAAAAATACCATCATCATGAAGGAAATAAAAATAAGTGACTATGCGCGTCAGCAGATAAGAAGGCTCTTTTCCCAGCGCAATACGGTCAACACCTTGAAGAAAGACCCTGAACTGACACAGCTGTTTGACAACTTCGCTTTTGACGAGGCGCTAAAGCTGACAGAGGGACCTGTGCTTGAGAAGACAAGGGCCATGTGCATCCTGGCCAGCACCATAGGCTGCAACGCTATGCGTCAGTTCAAGACCTATGTGGATGTCTGCCTCAATGTGGGCATCAAGCCGAGAGAGATACGCGAGGTGGTCTACCAGACGGTGCCTTATGTCGGATTCTCCAAGGTCATCGATTTCCTGCTTGAGATGAACCTGGCTTTCGAGGACAACGACATCAAGTTGCCTCTCGACGACCAGAGCACCACCACTCCTGAGACACGCAAGGAGAAGGGACGTGAGTGGATAGACGGCATCTTCGGGGCAGGCACAGCCGACAAGATGGAGAAGGAAGCGCCAGAAGGACAGGAGCACATTGTGGAGTTTATGGAAAGCTACTGCTTTGGCGACTTCTACACACGTAAGGGAATAGACATGCAGCACCGTGAGCTGGTCACATTCTGCCTGCTCGCCTCTATGGGTGTGGCCCAGCCGCAGCTTGAGATGCACGGCCACGGATGCCGCAACATGAACATCAGCAAGGATGAGATGGTGGCTGTGCTTACAGGCATGCTCCCATACATCGGTTTCCCTAAGACGCAGAATGCTCTCACAGCAGTGAACAAGGCGTATAAGTAGAGGCTGGAAAGCACTGTGAGTTGCATGGCCTCTGGCAAGTGAGTTGACATCCGGGCTGTTTGCCCAATAAATAAGCTAAGTGCCCTGCAAAGGTAAAAGTTCTTGATCATTAAGACTTTTGCCTTTGCAGGGCACTTAGTGTTCGTACAGACCTAAGGCACAGGCTTGAGCCATGTGCAAGTGGTGGGTAGGCCGATGTTCTCGGTTGGTGCTGTCTGGATAAAGAGTTAGCTGATTTGATATAGGCGGATTTGAGGTCTGTGGATTTGTCTCATGGGCGGTTGAGCACGTATCTCTCAATGGCTTCGGCCACACCGTCCTCGTTGTTGCTGAGCGTGATGAGCTGGGCCTTGGCTTTCACGGCCTCCTGCGCGTTGCCCATGGCCACGCCATAACCGGCATACTCTATCATGGGGATATCGTTGTAGCCGTCGCCCAGAGCCATCACCTCGCTGCGGCTGATGCCTGTGACCGACAGCAGTTGCGCCAGCCCGGATGCCTTGTCGATGCCGTGAGGCACTATCTCCAGAAAGAACGGTTCGCTGCGGTAGGCGTCGGCATGTCCGTTGAGGCGCTCGTTGAGAACACCCTCTATGGCCACAAGACGCTCGGGCTCGCCCACGATGATGCATTTCACTATGGGCGCTTGCGTATCCTCCAGAAAATGGTCTACCGTGCGTATCGGCATCTTGTTGCGCATGGATGAGTAGCGTATGTACTCATTGTCCTTGTAGGCATGCTCCGTGACGACCTCCTTGCCTATGTAGGTCATCACGGCCAGTCCTTTCTCTTTTGCTATGTCATAGATGATGGGCTTGACAGAATCGCCAAGCGTGTTGGCGAAGAGCGTGCGGCCTGTGGAGCAGTCGTATATCTCCGCTCCGTTGTAGCTGACCAGATAGCCGCCATGCTCTTGCAGGCGCAGCGCCTCAGCAGCAGGTGCCGCCCCGAATGTGGGCCGTCCCGACACTATGGCTGCCTTCACTCCCTGCTCCTGCGCTTCGATGGCCACATCGATGGTGTGGGCAGAGATGGTCTGGTCGGTTCTCACCAGCGTGCCGTCCAGGTCTATTGCTATGAGTCTTATCTTGTTCATTGTCTCTTGTGGTGCTGTTATGATGATTACTTGTTGCGCTGTGGCAAATCCACTGCGGCGCTGTGGTGGTGCGTGCCGTCTGGCCATGACGTGGTGTCTTGTTGCCTCTGAAATGGTCAGTAGGCTGTTGCTGACAGCCAAATGATTTGCAAATTAACAAAAAACTTTGGTTATATGACGAGAGTGTGGCCTATTTGTTTTAAATTTGTAAGGAAAATAAAGTAATAAAAGGAAAAAAACTATGAAAATGACATCATGTAAGAAACTTTTTTGTGCTGTTATCGCGTCTATCATAGCCATAAGCGCCTCAGCCCAAGCTGAGTTTAACGGCAACTACAGTTGTAAGGAGCTGAATGCTGTGCTCATCCTCAACCTGACGGAGAAGAACATCTCCCTCAAGGACCTCGACTTCGATGAGACCTATGGATACATGAAGGGCAACCTCAACGGCACGTGGGTGGTGCTGAAGGTGAAGAAGGCCGACAGCAAGAAGGCGCTGGTGCGCATGGTGAGCGATATAGGCATAGACGCACAGGACGTGGAGTTTACGCGCACTAAGGAGGGCGACCTCACCATGAGGCTCGTGGACGAGCAAAACATTAAGACGGTGGCGGAGCGCAAGTATGTGAAGCTGCCGAAGGACATCGTATTTAAGAAAATGAAATGACTCTGCCGATGAATACATATCTCGACACGTTCAACCCTGCCCAGCGAGAGGCTGTGGAGTATTGCGACGGACCGGCGCTGGTCATCGCTGGAGCAGGTTCGGGCAAGACCCGTGTGCTTACATACAAGATAGCTTAC
The DNA here is from genome assembly GCA_934271655.1 of uncultured Bacteroidaceae bacterium. Taxonomy (GTDB): domain Bacteria; phylum Bacteroidota; class Bacteroidia; order Bacteroidales; family Bacteroidaceae; genus Minthosoma. The sequence goes on from CAKQRW010000005.1 coordinate 58,394, forward strand.
CTGCTGGAGAAAGGATACCAGCCATGGAACATCCTTGCGCTCACCTTCACCAACAAGGCAGCGGGGGAGATGAAGACGCGTGTGGCTGACATCGTGGGAATGAGCTGTGCCAGGCGTCTGTGGATGGGCACGTTCCACAGCATCTTTCTCCGCATCCTGCGTACGGAGCATGAGCGTCTGGGATTTCCTCCCGACTTCACCATCTATGATGCTGCCGACAGCAAGAGCCTGCTGAAGTCTATCATCAAGGAGATGAGACTGGACGACAAGAAGTATAAGGTGGGAAACGTGCTGGGTGTCATCAGCAACGCGAAGAACCAGCTGGTGACGGCGGAGCAGTATGCGGCCAACCCCGCCAACCTGCAGCGCGATGCCTATGACGGCCTGCCTGCCATCCATCTCATATTCTCCGCTTATGCCAAGCGATGCAGACAAAGCGACGCCATGGACTTTGATGACATACTGCTGTACACATATCTGCTCTTTGAGAAAAACCCCGACGTGCTCGCCAGATGGGTGGAGCGCTTCCAGTATGTGCTTGTGGACGAGTATCAGGACACCAACTTCGCCCAGCATCAGATAGTGTGGCAACTCACGTCGAGCCATCAGCGAGTGTGTGTGGTGGGCGACGACGCGCAGAGCATATACAGCTTCCGTGGCGCTAATATAGACAATATACTTTCTTTCTGCAAGATATATGAGGATGCCCGCCTCTTCAAGCTGGAGCAGAACTACCGCTCCACGCAGAATATTGTTGAGGCTGCCAACAGCCTGATCAGCAAGAATAGCCGACAGATACGCAAGGAAGTGTTCTCGCAAAACGACAGGGGGGACAAGTTGCATGTCATCGACACCTCGTCGGATGTGGAGGAGGCCAAGGTGGTGGCCAACACCATCCGCTCCAAGGCCGCAACTGGAGGATGCCCATATTCAGATTTCGCTGTGCTCTACCGCACCAACGCGCAGAGCCGTGTGCTGGAGGAGGAACTGCGCAAGCAGCACTTGCCTTACCGCATCTTCGGCGGTCTCTCTTTCTATCAGCGCAAGGAGATAAAAGACATCATAGCATATTTCCGCCTGGCGGTCAATCCTAATGATGAGGAGGCCTTCAAGCGTGTCATCAACTATCCGGCGCGAGGCATCGGGCAGACTACGCTTGGCAAGATACTCTATGCTGCCAGCGAGAACGAGACGAGTCTGTGGAATGTCATAGGAGCGTCTGGCGAGTACGGACTTGACCTGTCAAAGGGCACGATGGCAAAGGTGGGGGCTTTCAAGATGATGATCGACGGGTTTGCCGATTTGGCAAAGCGTCTGCCTGTAAGCGAGGTGGGCCCTATGATCATCAAGCAGAGCGGCATGCTGGCAGATATCTACCAGGACGCTCAGCCTGAGAATCTCGCGCGCCAGGAGAATGTGGAGGAACTTGTCAACGGCATATATAATTTCTGCGACATGCGTCAGGAGGAAGGTAATGAGCATGTGCTCCTCACCGACTATCTCAACGAGGTGGCGCTTCTCAGCGACGTGGACACAGACAAGGATGACGATGGCGACAGGGTGACGCTCATGACCATTCACTCAGCCAAAGGACTGGAGTTTGCCACCGTCTTTGTGGTGGGACTGGAGGAAGGTCTCTTTCCCAGCCAGATGGTGTCGGGCAATCCTCGTGAGATGGAGGAAGAGAGGCGCCTGTTTTATGTGGCTATCACCAGGGCCAAGGAGGCGTGCTACCTCACTTATGCCAAGTGCCGCTTCCGCTACGGCAAGATGGAGTTCTCTGCTCCCAGCCGCTTCATATCCGATATCGACTCCATCTATCTTGACCGCAGGCAAACACTTTATGCTACACGACGTTCTGCTTCCGACGAGATAGACTTGCCATGGAAGCGACGTGCTTCTATCCGTCCCAATAATGCTGGCAGTCAGGACATGTTCGCTGCGCCGCAGTCAGCGCCATCGGCCTGTCGCCAGGCTCATGGCGGCGCTCCGTCGAGCGACTTGCCAGCTGCGTCTGCACCACAGAGGCCTGCTCCAGCCATACAGGAAGGTGCCGCACAAGGCGGAGTGTCTGCCGGCATGTTCATTGAGCACAACCGTTTCGGCCGTGGCAAGGTGGTGAATGTGGAAGGAGTGGGCGACGGCACAAAGGCCACAGTCGACTTTGAGAACGTGGGCACTAAGATATTGCTGCTTAAATTCGCTAAGTTCACCGTTTTGAAATGAACACATTGTAGGATGGACGTTTTAGAAATGACGTTTTGGAATGGAATTTTTAGAATGAACGTTTTAGAATGAACGTTTTAGAATGAACAATGTGAAGTGAACAATGTGAAGTGAACGTTTTAGAAACATCAATGTGAAGTGAACAATGTGGAATGAACGTTTTAGAAACATCAATGTGAAGTGAGCATTGTGGAATGAACGTTTTAGAAACATCAATGTGAAGTGAGCATTGTGGAAAAAAGAATTCTGCGTGCACCAAAAGGCATGCTCAAACTATCAAACTATCAACAGATGACACTATTAGAACAAAACATACATGACATTCCGTCGCCATGCTACGTGATGGAAGAGACACTCCTGCGCCGCAACCTCGCCCTCATAGCCGATGTGGCGCGCCGTGCCGATGTGGAGATAATACTTGCCTTTAAGGCGTTTGCCCTGTGGAAGAGCTTCCCCATTTTCCGTGAGTACATCACCCACACCACAGCCTCCTCGCTCTATGAGGCCATGCTGGCCAAGCGTGAGTTTGGCAGCAAGGCGCACACATATTCGCCTGCCTACACAGAAGAGGAGATAGACGCTATCGTCGACTGCTCCAGCCATATCACCTTCAACTCGCTCTCGCAGTATGAGCGGTTCTATCCTCATGCCAAGGGACGCGCTTCTGTCGGCTTGCGTGTCAACCCGGAGTATAGCGAGATAGAGACCGACCTTTACAATCCGTGCGCTCCAGGCTCACGCTTCGGCATACTTGCCGATGCTTTGCCTGACACCCTGCCTGAAGGGGTGGAGGGATTTCATATCCATTGCCATTGCGAGTCTGGCAGCGATACCTTTGCCCGCACGCTCAGGCATATAGAGGATAAGTTCTCCAGGTGGTTTCCGCAGCTCAAGTGGATAAACTTTGGCGGCGGACATCTCATGACACGCAAGGACTATGATGTGCAGCTTCTCATCGACACTCTCCGCGCCTTCCATGCGCGCTATCCGCACCTGAAGGTGGTGCTTGAGCCTGGCAGCGCCTTTGCCTGGCAGACGGGACCGCTCGTGGCGAGGGTGGTGGACATCGTCGAGAACAGCGGTGTGAAGACAGCCATCATCAACGCCAGTTTCACGTGCCACATGCCCGACTGTCTGGAGATGCCATACAAGCCTGCCATTCGCCATGCGGTGACGCTGGAACAGGACGACCTTGACACGGCTCGCCGTCTGCCGCACACTTACCGCATAGGAGGCAACTCATGTCTGTCTGGCGACTTCATGGGTCTGTGGCAGTTTGACCATGACCTGGCTATAGGGGAGACGCTCATCTTTGAGGACATGATCCACTATACCACGGTCAAGACCAATATGTTCAATGGCATAGGCCATCCTTCTATAGGCATGCTCCGCTCTGACGGCACCTTCCAGCTTTTCCGTCGCTACGGCTATGAGGATTACCGCGACCGCATGTGCTAAGATTTGATTTCCATGAGGTGAGTCTCACTTCATATGGAATTACTTCACATGGAAATGAGACTCACTTCATAATATGGAAAAGAGACTCACTTAGCATGGAAAAGAGACTCACTTAGCATGGAAAAGAGACTCACTTCCATGTGCCAATACTTACTAAAAAAGACTAAGAACTTGACATGATAAAATATGTTCTATTAGATTTTGACGGCACCATCGGAGACACTCAGAGTCTCATCGTCCGCACGTTGCAAGACACTATGCGCCGTCGCCATCTCGAAGTGAAGTCCTACGAGGCGTGCGCCGGCACCATTGGCATGCGCCTCGATGAGGCTTTCGAGTCGTTGTTTCATCTCGGAACGGAGGAGAGCGCACGCTGTGCAGATACCTACCGTGAGATATTTGCGGAAAACAAGGAAAAGATAAAGGTACAAGCCTTTCCTCATGTGCTCGACACCATACGCCAGTTGCATGCCATGGGTGTGCAACTTGCCATAACAAGCAGCCGCTACCGCATCTCGTTGCTTGGCTACGTGGAGCAGATGGACATAGCAGACTGCATATCATCTATAGTGGCAGGCGACGATGTGGAGCATGTCAAGCCCGCACCCGACATGGTCTTTAAGGCTCTGCGTGAGATGGGCGGAGCGGAGTCAGACCTGCCAGCCTTGAAGACTGAGGCTCTCGTGGTCGGTGACATGACCTTCGACATCGACATGGCGCATGCTGCTGGTGTCCGCGCCTGTGCAGTGACTTATGGCAATGGCACTCGCCAGCAACTGTCAGCTGCTGAGTTTGTTATTGACGACTTTGCTGAACTTGCGGATATCGTGGGTGGAGAAAATGCATGTGGTAAGTGAATTGCTATATGATAGGAGATATGTGGATGCAAATATAATCTTCTATGCTGCATAATGAAAGCCAGCAGCTTTCTTATTTACCAAACGCCTAAAAATGATGGCGAAATGTCTTTTTACCTTCGAAAGGTGTTTCCAAATGTTAATTTTGAGCAATTTCAGAAAAAAATATATATGTATATAGTTACAATTACGCTTATTCTTATTACCTTTGTCAACAAAATGAATTGACAGATGGAAAAAGATTTATTCCCAATACGATTACGAGAGGCAAGACTGATGATGAATCTCAGTATGGACAAACTCGCAGGACAAACAGATGGTGCTGTCACCAAACAGAGTGTCTCCAGATACGAAAAAGGCGTCATGCGACCCAAGCGTGATGCTGAGGCAGCCTTGGCAAAGGCTCTCAACATCAGCGTGGATTATTTCCATGGCACCAATCTGCATATAGACCTGCCGATGCTTCGTACCACCTCTGGTGAAAAACTTACAGCCGAGGAATTTGCTGCCCCGGAAGCCAAGCTCTCCTTTTGGGCTGAGCAATATCTCGACAAGGAGAAGAAAGCAGGTATCCACACTTGTTTCAAGAATCCCATTCCGAAGACTCCAGTTTCTGAGCCGGAAGGACACCATACGTGCAGTCGACCTTCTCCACAGTCGATGGAACTGCGGCGACGGACCGTTGCCAAGTATTCTGCGGCTGTTGGAGCGCAAAGGCATCAAGATTATGGCAATGGAGCTTCCGGACGATGTGTGGGGAATGAGCACTTGGGCAGACAAGAAGCATCCGCTCATCGTGATAGACTTGAATCTTGGGAAGACCACCGTAGACCGTCTCCGCTTTACTGCGGCACATGAGCTTGCACATCTGCTCCTAATCTTTCCGAAAAGTTTGGAACACAAACAAATAGAGAAGCTATGCAGCAAGTTCGCCAGTTTCTTTCTGTTTCCGAAGAACACGTTTATCGATGAGATGGGCAGCGCCAAACGCACACAGCTTACACTGGAAGAGCTGATAGACCTCAAGGAGGTGTATGGCGTGTCCGTTGCCGCACAAGTACATGAAGCCTGGGACATGCGGATGATTTCGCGTGAACACTACGACTGGTGGTATGACGAACGCATCAAAAAGAACGACAGGGAGACAGGGTGGGGAGACTACAAGTTCCCGGAGACGATAGGCAGGGAGAGGAGAATTGAATCGAGAATAGAGAATGAGTAATCATAATATGGAACAAAACAAGAATGAAGCTATTGTCTTCGACATGCTCGAAGAGGTGACAACCGAAAGCATCGCTGAGGCTCGGAATGCATACACCTATGAAGAAATTGATGGGTGCTACGAGGAGGCTAAAAATATTGCTCAAAAAACAAAATATGCCTTAGCAAAGGAAATAAACAAAGGTTCATTTTTATAAAGAAAGAAGGATATGGATTTTTCTGATTATAAATCAATGTTGCCACAAGAAACGGAACGAGCCAAATATATAGCACATTCCGAAAACAGTAAAGGTCAACTACAATCTATGAAGCAACATTGCAAAGGGGTTGCTGATATGATGAAGTCGTTTGCTTTGTCTGAAAAGTTTGTCGATATATATACTTATAGTGGCGTGATACATGATATTGGAAAGTACAGTGATGGCTTCCAAAAATATATCAGAACAGGAGGAAAGAAAGAACCTCATGCAAAATGGGGAGCGTACATGGCTAAAAATGAGAAGCTAATCAATATTGCCTTCCCTATCTTGGGACATCATGCAGGGTTGCCAAATAGAGATACACTGTTCGAGACTCTTGACTCATGCAAAAATGAGGAGGCCAAATGGCTTGGTATACAGCATTCTTTAAAGGATGACTGTGTGCTTATCCCTTCATGTAATAACGCACCGTTCAATGAAATTGAAGGTGATACAAATAAAGAGCTATTCGTTCGATTTCTATATAGTTCTCTTGTTGATGCAGATAGTCTTGATACTGAGCGACATTTTCAAGAAAAGCTATATGATTCACGTCCCAAACAAGTTCTTGAAGCTGACTCTCTTATTAAAGCATTGAATACTAAGTTGAGTTCATTTACCATTACTTCTCCACTCAATAAATTAAGAACAGAAGTGAGACAATATGCTCAGGAACTTGCAAAAGAACCTCAAGGATGCTTTTCAATGACATTACCTACAGGAATGGGAAAGACTCTATGCAGTTTGAATTGGGCACTTTATCATGCTAAAGCGCATTCCAATATTAAGCGCATAGTAATTGTTCTGCCTTTCATTAGCGTCATTGACCAAACTGCAAAAGAATTGAAATCTATTTTCAAAGACGACAATGTAGTGTTAGAGCATCACTCAAATGTTATTTACGAAGAAAATGGAAGCAAAGAAGAAGAGTATTATTGCAAAGACTCAAAACAATTGGCAACAGAAAACTGGGATTATCCAATTATTGTAACAACGGCAGTACAATTTTTTGAATCTCTTTTTTCTAATCAACGTTCTAAATGTAGGAAATTGCATAATATACAAGACTCGATTGTCGTTTTTGATGAAATACAAACATTACCTGTTTCTCTGGCCGAATGCACAATGAATATGCTGAATGACATGTTGCATCTTTGCCATTGCAGTTTCTTGTTTTGTACAGCTACGCAACCGAATTTCCAAACCCGTAGCGACTTCAAGGGAATTGACTATATAAAACCTTTGGTCAAGAATCCTGCTGCGATATTTGCAGCCACAAAAAGAGTTGAGTTTTATCCGATTGAAGACTACGAAGCTCAATCAATAGACAAAATAGCCAAGAAAATATGTGAACAAAATGATTCTACACTCATTATATGTAACACAAAAAAGAAAGCAAAAGCTCTTTTTGATGAGCTAAAAGAAAAAAGTGAGTTACAAGTTCTTCATCTATCAACAAACATGGTTCCTACACACAGAATGAAGACGATTGATAGTGTTAGAAAGAAATTAAAAAATGGAGAGAAACTGATTCTATGTTCCACTCAACTAATAGAGGCTGGCGTAGATATGGACTTTCCTATAGTATTCCGTGAACTTGCACCACTGGAGTCGATTATACAATCAGCTGGCAGATGCAATCGGGAAGGAACACTTGATAACGGCAAGGTGTTTTTGTTTCAATTGGAGGAAAAAGGACAGCCATCTCAGGAATATGAAACATTTGCGCAATATGCCCAACTATGTTATAAAAATAATGAAAGTCGTTTGACAGACGCAGACTTCTACTCGGAATACTATACAAATATCATAAAGCTATATGCCCCGGGTGACGACATCACTCCTGAACGTGAGAGGTTGATGTTCCAAAATGTTGCAGACAGGTATCATATTATTGACAGTAACACGATATCATTGTTTGTATATCGATATGACGAAAAAAGTCTGCAATTGTATAAAGACATCATCAAAAAGGAATTTCTTACTCGAAAGGATTATCAACATATCGCTCAGTATAGCATACAGATACATAGTAAGTTTGAACGAGAAAACGCAGACAGAATAGCAGAATCTTCCAACGGAGTAAAAGTTTGGAGTGGTGCTTATTCGGAAGATTATGGATTAAGTAACGAATATGAAATATATTGCATATGATAGATAGTAATGTAGTAAAAGTAAGGGTAAAAGGCGATTATGCCTGTTTTACCCAACCTGCACTGAAAGTAGAGCGCATGACCTATCCTTGCATGACACCTTCAGCAGCTAGAGGAATTTTAGAATGTATTCTTTGGAAGCCAGAGTTCCAATGGGTTATTAAAAGTATCAAGATATTGAAGCCAATATCATTCTCTTCATTCAAGAGAAATGAAATTAGCTCCATTCAAAGTGGTGCGCCTATAGACATTCTTGATATGAAGAAACGTTGTCAAAGAAACAGTATCATTTTGCGAGATGTAGAGTATATTATCGAAGCTGTAATTTACATGTCTGAAGATAACATACAGAAAGTAAAAAACAGAGATAATAAAGAGGGAAAGACTGCCTGTGAACCAATTGTCAAATATCGCCAGATGTTTAACCGACGTTTGAAGAAAGGTCAGTGTTGGCATCAGCCTTATTTGGGTACTCGTGAGTTTTCTTGCGATTTCTTTCCTGTAACACAAGAGGACGAAGTCAAGGCGGCAGAACTTAATCTGACTTACCCAATAGGAAGTCTGCTGTTTGACATTTGGTACGATAAGGATCACAATGCCACTCCTATCTATATGACAAATGCCGTAGTGAAGAATAGTACGCTTGTTTGTCCTGATGATTTGAATGAAAGGATGCTTTCAACTTCTCATCTTCGTGCTAAGCGTGAAGATGCCGTAAACCGTATATTATTCGACTTTAACAGAAAGGAGGAAATATGTTCGCAGAATTAGTAGAATTAGGCAGAAGAGAAACAAAACTACATCCGGCACTAGGACCTTGTCAATGCAATTATGATATTGTTATTGATAATGATGGAAATTTTCTAAAATTACTAAAATGTGACTGCCAATTGATTACAGAATACATTCCAAGTACAGCCAAAAAAGGTAAAGTCCGTCTATTACTTGACAAGGCAGAAGAAACCTTATCGGGTTGTGACGGATATACAGAAACAGATATAAGCCAATCCTTTTTAGACGAGAACAAAAAGTTTCTCTCTGAAGGATATAAGGAGAAGCTCGCCAAAGAGTATAAGGAGAAAATCGAGAAAGAGAAAAAGGAGAAATTATCTGATACAAACGAGAAGTATCTCAAATACATTATAAAGTTACAACAATATAAAGATATACAAGAACTATCACCTGTATTCTCCTTCTACAACAAACCGCTAGAAGTAAAAAAAGCATTAGAGGCATATAAAAAATTGCCAAAGAAAGACCAAGGTGGAAATATGACCTTTATGGTTAGTTCATTCCGTCCAATTTCTCTAGAAATAGTACAAGAAGCCATTAAGAGAAAATATGAGATGAACTTAAAGCCAACTGGGCAAATTTGTGCGATTTGTGGAAAAAGCATTTTCCCTATTCTTGACGTGCCACATGGTGGAATCAATCTTCCTGGATCTGATAAAAAATGCACTTTGGTGTCATATAACGAGAAGGCATTTGAGTCATACAATTTGACAGGAAACATTAATTCTGGGATATGTACAAATTGTGCCAGAAACTATGTTGAAGCACTTTCATATCTGACGAAACCAGAATGGAGACTAATAGAAAAAGAAGGCAAAATTAAAAAGAAAAAGGAGTATAAGAATGCAATAGAACTAAGTGATGATACTTTGATTACTTTTTGGACAAAGAAACCAGATGACAATATAGACCCTTGGTCTGATATTTGCCAACCTACAGTCGAAAGAGTGAAACGAATGTTTTCTTCTGTAGCTACAGGTGATTCTAAACGAGCAGAAGCAGAAGTAGATAATTATTTCTATTGCTGTACTCTATCCTCTGCAGCAGCTCGAATCGCAGTAAGAGACTGGATGGCAGTTAGTGTTTCACAATATCAGAACAATCTGAAACATTGGTTTGATGATATTGCAACAATAAAGGATGGAGAAGTGTACTATCCTGGGATAAACACCATTCTTTATAATTGCATAAAGAAGAAGGCTAGGCCTACACAGAGTGATTTCAAGGCAAAAGCACGTATTGGAACTATGCTATGGCATGCAGCTCTAACAAATACATCTTTGCCATTGGTAATTCTTCAAAGTGTATTAAGCCAGATTGAGCATGACAAATCAAAATATGGCTGCTTCAACGAAGAGAAATCGACAGTAATTCGATTGGTTTTAAATAGATATAATAAAAATAAATACAAAATGAAGAATGAATTAGATGAAAAAAATGGAAGTAAGGCATATCTCTGTGGACGTTTGTTCGCATTGATTTGCAAACTCCAGTTCAAGGCACAGGGTGCTGTCAACAGTTCTATCAAAGATAGGTTTTTTGCATCAGCATCCAATACCCCCGCACAAGTCATAGGGCTTCTGTTGACAAAATATGTCCCTATTTATGAGAAGAAGACTAAGGGAGCAGGCCATAAAACAGTTACTGAGATTGCTGAGATTGCTGCGCAAATAGAACATTTTCCGAGTAAGTTCACTATAACAGAGCGTGGTGAGTTTGCATTGGGATATTATTACCAATACAACAAAAAATCAAATGATAGTAATAACAAACAAAAATAGAATTTAATTTTTAATCAACATTGAAATGGAAGCAATTAAGAATCGTTACAATTTCGTCTTTCTCTTTGATGTTAAAGACGGAAATCCAAACGGAGACCCCGATTTTGACAACATGCCTCGCACAGATGAAGAAACTGATCAGGGTTTAGTCTCTGATGTGTGCATCAAGCGCAAAGTTCGCAACTATGTTCAACTTCTCAAGGAACTTGAGTCTCCTTATGACATTTTTATCAGGGAAGGGAATGTCTTGAATCTTCTAATCAAAGAAAAAAGAGATGAGGCAGACAAAACAAATGATGATGAAAAGAAAGCGGGCAAATTAGGTAGAGAAGCTATGTGTGCTCAATACTATGATATCCGTACTTTTGGTGCAGTTATGAGTACAGGCGAAGAGAAAGCAAAAGATGATGATTCTGAGGAAGAAGGTGCAAAAAATAATAAGAAAAAAAGTGAAAGGAAGATAAAGGGTCTTGGTGTTGTACGCGGTCCTGTTCAGTTCACTTTTGCTCGCTCTATTGATCCTATTTTCTCAAAGTCGAACTCTGTTACTCGTTGCTGCGTCACAAAAGAGACCGATGCTTCGGAAAAGAACAATACTATTGGTAATAAATATACCGTAAGTTATGGACTTTATCGTATGCATGGCTTTATATCGGCCACAGATGCTGTTAAAACAGGATTTTCTGAAGAAGATAAAGACCTTTTATTTGAAGCACTGATAAATGCTTTCGAGAATGATCATTCTGCGGCTAGAGGTGAAATGAATCCAAGAGGATTAATCGTTTTCAAACACGACTCTCCTTTAGGTAATGCTAGAGCTGGGCAGTTGTTTGACCTTGTTCAAATTAAACTTAAAGACGGCATTGAGTATCCTCGTTCATTTGCGGACTACGAAGTAGTCGTTCCTTCCAATGACGAATTGAAGAAGAGTTTCTCTGGTGTTACAGTCGAAGAACTCATTTAGTATCCGTATGTATACTGAAGAAGAAATGCTCATGTTGTCGGGGATACAGCACTTTATGTTCTGTCCCCGGCAATGGGCTTTGATTCATATTGAGCAGCAATGGGCTGACAACAAGCTGACGACAGAAGGGAATATCCTACATCAGAATGTGGATAACCCTTTCTATCGTCAGAAGAATGGTGATGTCATAACCCTCCGCTCCCTCCATATCGCATCCAGGGAGTTGGGGCTTTATGGCATAACCGATGCCGTGGAACTGCTGCCTACCGACTCAGAGAAAGATGCAATAACCCATCCGAGATACAAAGGATATTGGAAACCTTATCCTGTGGAATACAAAAGAGGTCACAGTAAACCGGATGAAAGGGATGAGGTTCAATTAGCAGCACAAGCGATATGTTTGGAGGAGATGTATGGTATCAATATTCCTTATGGTGCGCTATATTATGATGAAGTCAAGCACCGAGAAACGATTGCCATCTCAGACAATCTGAGGGAAACGACCAAGCAATGCGCCATTCAGATGCATGACATCTTCAAAAGTGGCAAGATGCCACCTGCCATAAAGGAGCACCATTGCCGCAATTGCTCGCTCAAGGATATCTGTATGCCCGAAATGGCTGATTGCACAAAAGTTTCAACCTATCTAAACAAAAACCTATATGAGGATATTACTTAACACTTTGTATGTCACCACACCGGAGGCCTATCTCAGCAAGGATGGATTAAACGTGGTAGTGTCTGTAAAGCAGAATGAGGTGTTCCGCATTCCTGTCCACAATATAGAGCAGATAGTAACGTTTGGCTATATGGGAGCAAGTCCGGGACTGATGAAACTTTGTGCGGACAACAACGTAGGGCTTACCTTTCTTTCTCCACAAGGAAGGTATATCAGTCGCTCGCAGGGTCCGACAAGGGGAAACGTGTTGTTGCGTAAGGCGCAATACAAGTATTCTGATGAGCCTAACTATGCCTTGCATCTCGCCAAATTGTTCATAGCCGGCAAGATACAAAACTACCGGAATATCCTCCGGCGGTTTGTGCGTGACAATGGCAGTGATGAGGCTGTGGAGCGTGTGGCTGAAAATCTGTTGCAGTGTAAGCGTAAGGTATTTAATGCCGACAATGTTGATAGTGTGAGGGGCATAGAAGGTGAGGCTGCAAATTATTATTTCGGCGTGTTCTCACGGCTGATATTGAATCAGAAGGATGACTTTTCTTTTGAAGGACGCAACCGCCGTCCACCAAAGGATGCTGTCAATGCAATGCTGTCGTTTGTATATACGCTTATATGCAATGACATGACCTCCGCCTTGGAAACGGTAGGACTTGACCCTTATGTGGGATTCTTGCATACGCTGAGACCAGGACGGGCATCGTTGGCGTTGGACATGATGGAGGAGTTGCGTGCCTACTTAGGTGACAGGCTTGTCCTTTCACTAATAAACAGGAAACAAATATCAATCAAGGACTTTCTCAAACAGGGTGACGAGGGAATCGTAATGACCGATTCAGGGCGCAAAACAATTATCTCTGCCTGGCAAAACCGTAAGAAAGAACAGATTACCCATCCGTATTTGAATGAAAAAGTAAGCGTAGGTCTGTTGCCTTATATACAGTCTATGTTGTTAGCGAGATTTATTCGTAAAGACTTGGATGATTACCCCGTATTCTTAATAAAGTAGTTTGCTTATGTTTGTACTGATAACTTATGATGTGAATATAACGTCTCCTAATGGTGCAAGGCGTTTGAGAAAGGTTTCAAAAGCCTGTTTGAATTATGGGAAAAGGGTTCAAAACTCTGTATTTGAATGTGTGCTCACAGAGGCTCAGTTCGTTATACTTAAAAGTCAGTTGAAAGACCTTATCGATGAAGAGCAAGACAGTGTGAGATTTTATCTTTTGGGGAATAACTGGAAACGCAGAATAGAAACGATAGGCAAGGATTTTGGACTTGACTTTACTGGTGAATTGATTATATAGCGGAATGATGGTGCGAACCTCAAGTGTTGCATAAAACATGGGAGGTTCGCACTTGCTGGTATTTGATATTTTATGTGCTTTTATATTGAATTGTATTTTTTTTGTCTTTACATTTTGTTATTCTTCGCAAAATGCTTAACTTTGTAGTGTAATATTCAGACATTTGCTGAATATGCGGTCGCACCCCATGTGGGTGCGTGGATTGAAACTTGATTGTCATTTCTGTGCCGACATACGCTCCTGTCGCACCCCATGTGGGTGCGTGGATTGAAACTTGTCTCCCTTGTCAGGCCCTGCCGTGTACAGGCGTCGCACCCCATGTGGGTGCGTGGATTGAAACACAAACATCTCCCTGTCAGCTCCCTTGTTGCTGTGTCGCACCCCATGTGGGTGCGTGGATTGAAACACCGCCGTCTGCACATTGTTGATGCACATCAGCCTGTCGCACCCCATGTGGGTGCGTGGATTGAAACTCTCCAACCTCTACTATTACGGCAATCTGGAGAGTCGCACCCCATGTGGGTGCGTGGATTGAAACTGTCACGCCTCCCCATGTCTGCTCCAGGAAAGTCTGTCGCACCCCATGTGGGTGCGTGGATTGAAACATCGCATTGAGTGTGTAAACGCATTTTGGGACGTGTCGCACCCCATGTGGGTGCGTGGATTGAAACTGGCAATACTGCACATCTGCCTCAGGATTGTTGTGTCGCACCCCATGTGGGTGCGTGGATTGAAACCGTATCAAACGGCTGACATATCAATCATGTCGAGTCGCACCCCATGTGGGTGCGTGGATTGAAACAAGGATGTTGCCGATGGAATGGGTGATGGCGTTGATGTCGCACCCCATGTGGGTGCGTGGATTGAAACTCGAAGTGCCCGAAATACGCTTTAACAGGGCTACGTCGCACCCCATGTGGGTGCGTGGATTGAAACCAAGCGGGAACAATGAAACAACAGTAATAACTCGTCGCACCCCATGTGGGTGCGTGGATTGAAACGTCTCAACTTGCTACTTATATGCTCTGTTATCGCTTGTCGCACCCCATGTGGGTGCGTGGATTGAAACATCTGACTACTCTTGATTTTACTCGACAGATGGTGTCGCACCCCATGTGGGTGCGTGGATTGAAACCCCATGTCAGATAAATAGCTTGGGCGAGCAAAGCGTCGCACCCCATGTGGGTGCGTGGATTGAAACTTACCCGTGCTTTTTTTGTCCCTTATCGCATTATGTCGCACCCCATGTGGGTGCGTGGATTGAAACCTTTAGGTCTGTTGATTCGCAGTATGACCGTATGTCGCACCCCATGTGGGTGCGTGGATTGAAACATCTGCCCTATCTCAAGGGTAGAGAATACAGGCGTCGCACCCCATGTGGGTGCGTGGATTGAAACATGCTGCCATTGAGCAGTTTGAACCCGATGAGCAAGTCGCACCCCATGTGGGTGCGTGGATTGAAACAATACCAAAAGATGAACCGCTTTGCCGAGCGTGTGTCGCACCCCATGTGGGTGCGTGGATTGAAACTGTCAGCCGAAGGCTTGTCAAGTACGACATGTTCAGTCGCACCCCATGTGGGTGCGTGGATTGAAACCTTATTTGTCAGACACAACATTTAATCTCGGTGTTGTCGCACCCCATGTGGGTGCGTGGATTGAAACTGGCAGTGACGGTACTAACACAATCCTCAACCAGTCGCACCCCATGTGGGTGCGTGGATTGAAACGTTAACGGTCTTGCGCCCGAAACCTTTTTGCGTAAGTCGCACCCCATGTGGGTGCGTGGATTGAAACCTCGAACAACGGTTCGAATTGCGGTCTCGCGGCTGTCGCACCCCATGTGGGTGCGTGGATTGAAACTATCAGCCAGATTTCGATTCAATCGGCAATGAGGTCGCACCCCATGTGGGTGCGTGGATTGAAACATGCAAATTAGCAGTTGTAGCACGGATCATTTCGGTCGCACCCCATGTGGGTGCGTGGATTGAAACTGATTTGCTTGCACAATATAATATGATGCCTCCTGGTCGCACCCCATGTGGGTGCGTGGATTGAAACTTTTTGCTCTCGTGATTTTTTAAAAATGGCTCGATGTCGCACCCCATGTGGGTGCGTGGATTGAAACATAAAGTCTTTTGTACACACTGCAAATCTTATGGAGTCGCACCCCATGTGGGTGCGTGGATTGAAACTGACAATGGTGACCACATTGTAGGCTACTTTAATGTCGCACCCCATGTGGGTGCGTGGATTGAAACGTGTACGTGTCGTCTTTGATGCTGATTTATTTGAGTCGCACCCCATGTGGGTGCGTGGATTGAAACTTATGATATCTACCATTTAAAAACTCCGATAACTGTCGCACCCCATGTGGGTGCGTGGATTGAAACAATCTATCGAGTATGGCATACGTGCATTGATACGTCGCACCCCATGTGGGTGCGTGGATTGAAATAGTCGCATACTTAGCAGGATCGGGTATCAATCGAACTTTTATGGAATTGAAAGGCAGCAACAGGATTAGGCAACGAAGAAACAGATGCGTATAAATCGAACCTTTATGGAATTGAAATGGTAGTGCCGACTACCCCGGCGACCTTTGACGCTATTGTATCAATCGGACCTTTATGGAATTGAAATACTTGTGTCGGCGCTACATTCTTGTGCCGCGGTAGTGTATCAATCGAACCTTTATGGGGCACTAGCATAATCCTGTGTTTAGGCATAGATGTTAGTTAGCCTAAACATGAAGAACTTGACATCCATGACACCATGCAGTTGTGCCCTAAAAAGTTTCACCTTAGAATGAAAAGATTCAGCTGCAGCATTAGTGGCTCTATCAACAAAGTAGCTGAGCACCTCACCCTGTCTGTCTTTGATAGAGGAAGCTACTGTACTGTACAGAAGTTCTTGTCCCCAAAAGCATCCACTTTGTTGTATCATTCCAATAGGCTTTGAAGTGCGAGATTACACTGACTTGTTTGAGGATTCGTTCTTTGTTGTACCATTCCAATAGGCTTTGAAGGCCTGATGCCTTTGTGGCATTCTTGTTACTGAAAATCATTCTTAGCGAATGTGTGATAGAATAGGCGGTTTTCAAGTTGGGAAATAGCTCAAACAATATCTTAGCCCTTTTCTTTTGGGTGTCAGTCCATTTGTCAGAGGAAGTCATAAGAAGGTGGCTTGACCGTGCAAGCAATTCACAGACTGTATCACCATTGGCTAGCTTCTTCGGCTCGTACTTCCTGTTTTTCCTGTCCGGCTTGCGTCCTTGGTTTCCCTTTCGTTTTCCACCATTCTTTTCGAGGTATTTCTTTCGTCTTTCTGCATTCTTCTTATTGCGGAGCTTGGCATCATTACGTGCTTTCGTCTCAGCTCTTTGAACTTGGCGGCGATACTTCACTCGAAGCTGCTGCATGGCGTCACAGTAGTCTTTCTGGACATGGAAACGGTCAATGGTTATTGTTGCATATGGAAAGCTTTGCTCCACAATGGAACGCATGTTCTCTGAGAAATCCATAGTAACTTCGAGGACCTTAGCCCTCTCGTACCAAAGGATGTGCCTCAGAGCCTCCACAACGACTTCAACTTTGGTGCCTTTGACGATAGCTATGATAGCCCCCTTACCACCATGTGCGTCTTTGTTGGTTACAATTGTGTAAAGCTCTCCGTCTGAAAGGGAAGTTTCGTCTATGCAAACATTTGGACCTATGTTATTGTAAAACACAAGCCAGTTTTCTGCGTGAGAAAGTTCCTTCCACGTTCTAAAGCCGCTAGGGAAATCCTTGTATGCACGCTCAAACTCATCACCCTTGATGTGATAGGGTTTCTGGAGTGATCTTGCTGTAATCGGGGATGTATCCAAGCAATTCTTTTAAAAAAGCGGCAAACTCTTTCGAGTGCCGTGTTCCCTGAGCTGCCAACTCCCAGTTCCTGCTATAGCTCTTGCCGTCCTCGTCCTTCCAACGACGGCGACGTACATGAAGCACGGTGCGATGGTCACGAATAGGGAAGTCATTGATACAAGATTCCGCATAGAAACCATTAGGTTGCAAGTCGGAGAGTCCAATTGGCTGGATGTCCTTCTCGTCAAGATACAGATGGAGCAGAAGCTCCTGGTTGCGCTCCTCCTCTTTGACCTCCATAAGGTCAAAGTACTCTGCAAACTCTGATGGCAGAATATAGCTTAAAAGCTTTACTAATGGTTCTTGCTGCACAATCTTCTTTTGGCTTGTTGGGGACAAAGATACAAATCCTTCTCCACCTTTCACACATTATTGACACAGGTTTTTACTGGTGCGCCGTCTTTTCATCATGTTCTGTAGCCCTTTCTGAGGGCTGTTTTTATGAGGTTGTCATGTCGTACGACATGAGGTGCTATGAACGTACGACATGAGGTGCTATAGTTGTACGACATGAGGGTGCATAGTCGTACGACATGACATCCCTTGCTTGTCAGACTGTTTTTTCCATGCCTGTTTTCTGAACCAAAATGAGCGTACGGTGAATATTTGTGAACGTGGAGTGAACGCTTATGAACGAATAGACAGTAGCCCCGTTGAGAATAGCATCCATCCACTTGCCATCGGCAGAAGGGTATATGTGGATGCACAAAATTATTTTACAATGTCAAAGTAAGCCGCCCTCATATTTACCCCTTTCTCTCTCTCGGTTTTTTTTCTCTGTTTATCAGTCGCCATGTTCGTTTGGCTCCTTTAAAACAGAAGAAAAATCTGCCGCAAGATAGAGGACACCAAATGTAAAAATAATTATGAGCACCTACTTATAATCAGACATCTCTGTATGTCTGCAACTGAAAGCACGTATGTGGTCAACATATATATATGTGTGATTAAACAGCGTGTGTGTCTGTGGACATATAAAAATTAAGTACATTAGGTGAAAATGTTAATATTTGCCGTAACTCGGGTACATGCTATCCTTTAAAAATTCTCTAACTTTGCACGCAACAAGAAACGATATAAATTCTGGTAAAAGTAGAATTAAAATATTTATACTCATCTTTAATCACATAAGATACGAAAAATGAAAACTATAGCATCTGTCGTCTTAACGGCCGCAGTAGCCGCAAATGCCATGGCAGCAGAACCGGCAGACTCGGCGTTGCACAAGATAGACGAGGTGGTGGTTACGGGCACACGCTACAAGACAGACGTGCGCCACATGCCATTCACCATATCAATTGTCAACGGACAGAAACTGCGGGAAAACTATCGCGACAATATCCTCCCTACGCTTGCCGAACAGGTGCCCGGAATGTTTGTCACCTCGCGCGGTATGCTTGGCTACGGTGTCAGCACGGGAGCAGCCGGGGGCATAAAGGTGCGCGGCATTGGCTCGACAGCCAACCTGCTCGTGCTGGTGGATGGTCTGCCGCAGTATGCAGGTCTCTACGGCCATCCCATTGCCGATGCCTATCAGACGATGCTTGCCGACAGGGTAGAGGTGCTCTGTGGTCCGGCGTCTACGATTTATGGCTCCAACGCAATGGGCGGCGTTGTGAACATCGTCACCAGGCAGATGCAGACCGACGGCTCGTCTACCGACATCAGTCTGCAGGGTGGCAGCTACGGCACCGTTGAGGCTACTGCCATGAACCGTTTTCGCAAGAACCGTTTCTCTAGCATAGTGGGGGCCAACTACGGTCGCACGGACGGACATCGTGCCAACTCGCCTTTTGAGCAGGTGAGCGGTTTTGTGAAACTCGGCTATGACCTTTCAGCCAACTGGAGTCTGTCGGGCGACGTGAATGTGACTTATTTCGAGGCATCAAACCCAGGCGAAGTGAGCAAACCTATGATAGACAACGATATGAAGATCACACGCGGCATGGCAGCCGTGTCGCTCACCAACGAATACAATAGCACAAGCGGCGCCTTCCGTGCGTACTACAACTGGGGACACCACCATATCAACGACGGCTACAACGCTGGCGGCAATCCGCGCACTGCCTACTATCTGCACAACGACCGCATGGGCGGCTTCTCGCTCTATCAGAGTTGGCAGCTGTTCCGTGGCAACAGCACTACGGCTGGTGTTGACTACATGCATTATGGCGGTCATGCTTGGAACCGCTCCATGGCCGACGGCAGCGAGACCGACATCGCAAGGCGCAGCGTGAACGAGGTGGCAGGGTATGTTGACTTCCGCCAGAACCTGTCGTCATGGATGGTATTCGATGCAGGCGTGCGCTGGGACCACCATGCCGTGAGCGGCAACGAGTGGGTGCCGCAAGGCAGCCTCGCTTTCCTCTTGCCTAATAACGCCACGCTGCGTGCCACCGTCGGCAAGGGATTCCGCAACGCTACACTACGCGAGCTGTATATGTACCGTCCTGCCAATGCCGACTTGAAACCTGAGCGTATGATGAACTATGAGTTGTCTTATCGTCAGCATTTGCTCGGCAACCGACTGATGATTGGTGCAAACGTGTTCTATCTCAAGGCCGACAACATGATTCAGACACAGATGACCGACGGCAGACCGCTCAACGTGAACACAGGCAAGACGGAAAACTCAGGCTTTGAGCTGGAGACCGCATGGAATGCCAGCACACACTGGAGCCTCAACGGAAACTACAGTTTCCTGCACATGAGCAATCCGCAGCTTTCCGCACCAGAGCACAAACTGTACATTGGCGGCAGCTGGCAGCAAGGACGTCTCCGCCTGAACAGCGGATTGCAGTATGTGGCAGATCTTTACACCGCCGTAGGGAAAGACGAGCAGAAGGAGCACTTCCTGCTGTGGAACGCAACTGCCGATTACCGTGTGGCGAAAGGCTTGCATCTGTTTGTGAAAGGCGAGAACATTCTGGCACAGAGATATGAGACAGTGGCTGGCTTCCCTATGCCACGAGCCACGTTTATGGGAGGCATCAACTGGCGCTTCTGACTTTAGGCAAAAGTTTTGTCTGACGAACGAAAAAAATCACAAGACTATGAACAAGATTACATTAAGCAATGGCGTTGAGATGCCACAAATGGGTTATGGAGTATACCAAGTGACTCCAGATGAGTGTGAACGATGCGTGATGGATGCCATAAGTGTGGGCTACCGCATGATTGACACCGCACAGGCTTACCATAACGAGGAGGCTGTGGGCGAGGCTTGGAAGAAGAGCGGAGTGAGCCGTGACGAACTCTTTCTCGTGTCTAAAGTATGGATTTCCAACTATGGCGAGGGACAGACCATGAAGAGCATCGACGAGAGTCTGCGCAAACTTCAGACTGACCACATAGACCTCATGCTCCTGCACCAGCCATTCTGCGATCGCTATGGTGCATACCGTGACTTGGAGAAGGCATACAAGGCTGGCAAGCTGCGCGCTATCGGTGTGAGCAATTTCTATCCCGACCATTTGATAGACCTTGCCTCCAATGTGGAGATTGCTCCGATGGTGAATCAAGTGGAGACCCATGTGTTCAACCAACAGATAGAGGCTCGCAAGTATATGAAGGGGTTTGGCACGCACATCATGTCATGGGGACCTCTGGCTGAGGGACGCAACGGACTGTTCACCAACCCTGTGCTCGCGCGGATTGGCGAGAAGCACGGCAAGACGGTGGCTCAGGTGGCTTTGCGCTGGTTGTTGCAGACAGGTGTCATCATCATCCCTAAGAGTACTCACAAGGAACGCATGGAGGAGAACCTTCAGTTGTTCGACTTTGAGTTGGATGCCGAGGACATGCAGACCATCGCGTCGCTCGACACGAAGCACAGCCTCTTCTTCGACCATCACGATGGAGATGTGGTCAAGCAGTTCATGAGTTGGAGAAATCTTGTTAGACCTACAGAATAAGAAGAAAATATTATGAAACCGTTTATTATCAGTCATATGATGGAGTCGGTGGATGGTCGCATAGACTGTGCCATGACCGAACAGATAGAACCATCAGACGTTTATTACGATGCGCTCGACCAATTGGATTGCCCCACAACACTTGAGGGACGCGTGACCATGCAGATTCATTTTGCCGAACCAGAGCCTTTCGTGGCAAAGGACAGTACTCCTATCGGCAGAACGGCTTTCCACAAGACATCAGCAGAGCCTGGCTATGCCGTGGCAATAGACACGATGGGGAAACTGAAGTGGCCTACAAACGTACATGATGGCAAACCCCTTCTTGTTGTCACGTCCGAAGCTTGCGCAAAGGAATATCTCGACACGCTCACCACGCAGGGCATCTCGTGGATAGCCGTAGGGACAGATCATATTGATCTGGCAAAGGCTGTCGATATATTGAACACGGAGTTTGGAGTGAAACGTATGGCGGTTGTCGGTGGCGGACATATCAACGGAGCCTTTCTTGAGGCAGGTTTGCTTGACGAGGTTAGCGTCATGATAGGCCCCGGCATTGATGGACGCAAAGGCATGGCATCTGTGTTTGATGGTATTGGCGATGCCAACCGTCCTGCAACATTGCTGAAGCTCAACTCTATCGAGCGTATGGGCGATACTGTTTGGCTCAGATATGCATTTGCGTAAAGTGCCTCCATTGTCGGCAAGATATACCTTTGCCGTGACAAAATAAATCTGTAGACAAATGAAATACATTTGGTTGATAATATTCCTTGTGTTGCCATTGATAGGTGCAACATACACCGCATGGCGCATTTGGCACGTGCTGCCTCTTGCCAACTGTTGGCGATGGACTGCAATTGCCTTGTTCGTGGCTTTGTTCTGTTCTATGTTCATTGGCTTTTCTGGAGCGATAGAAAAGATGCCGCTCGACACGGCTACTGTCGCGTACGAGGTGGGAAACTCCTTTATTTTTATCCTCCTCTACCTGGTGATGACATTCCTCGCGCTCGACTTGGGGCGACTCTTGCATATCATTCCAAAGTCATGGCTTGTGAACAACGGCAATACATCATTAGGCATACTCGCCGTGATGTTCCTCGTCTTTGTATATGGCAACATGCACTATAATAATAAGGTGAGGGAGCAGATAGACATCAAGACCAATAAGGAAGTGGCTTTGAACGACAAGTCTACAGCAAAAATAGTTCTTCTCAGCGACCTCCACTTGGGCTACCACAACCGCCGCTCTGAGTTCAAGCGGTGGGTGGATATGATTAACGCTGAACACCCCGACCTTGTGCTTATAGCCGGTGACATCATAGACATCAGCGTGCGGCCTTTGCTGGAGGAACGTGTGGCGGAGGAGTTTCATCGGCTGAAGGCTCCCGTGTACGCTTGCCTTGGCAACCACGAGTATTATAGTGGCGAACCGCTTGCGCAGCAGTTTTACCGAAAGGCAGGCATAACCCTTCTTCGTGACAGCGTGGCCAAGATTGGCAATATCGCTGTAATAGGTAGGGACGACAGAACCAATGCACACCGTCTTGCGCTCCATGATATAATGAAGCAGGCAAAACTGACGACAGACGGCAATGGCGGAACAAAAGAATTCACCATTCTTCTCGACCATCAGCCTTATCATTTGGAGGAGGCCGAGCATAGCGGCATCGACTTCCAGTTTAGCGGTCACACCCACCATGGGCAGGTGTGGCCAGCATCGTGGATAACAGACGCCCTATATGAGAAAGCCTATGGTGGACTGAAAAAAGGCGACACGCAATACTACGTCAGTTCTGGCATGGGCATCTGGGGCGGAAAATTCCGTATAGGCACACAGTCTGAATATGTGGTATTGACGCTAAGTCGATAGATATGTCAATAGACATGTCAATAATGAGAATAGACAATGCGAATAAAAGGAGGATAAAAATATGGCATTCAGCTTTTTGCTGAATGCCATATTCTTCTTATTGTCCTGTCTGCTCTTTATTCTCTCCGATTTCTTCATCCTATCTCTTAGCCAATGCCTGAACTAATGATATAGCATCAGTGTTGGCAATAGCACCGGGGATATTCATCTTGCCAAAAGTGTGCTCCTCATAAGTCCAGCCCAGGAAATCGGCACTTCTCTTCATGCCAATAGTGACACCCTCTTCAACTCCCAGTCCATTTGCTTGTCCCATAGTGGTAAGCACTATACAATGCTTGCCTTTCACTTGCTCTTTCTTTCCGCCAACCATGAATGCGTAGAAATGGTCTATGATAGACTTGATTTGAGCAGGAATAGAGAACCAATACACAGGCATAGTGAACACTACGGTGTCAGATGCCAGAATGGAATCAGCCACAGCATCAAAATCGTGTTCGAAGGCACAAGCATGTCCGTTCTTGTAGCAAGCTCGACAAGCACGACATCCGACGATGTTCATTGTGCAAGCATCAAAACGTGCAACCTCTATGCCATTCTCCTTTGCCGCCTCGATGAAAGCTTCAGCAAGCATCGTGCTGTTGCCATGCTTGCGAGGACTACCTGTAATAACTGTTATTTTCCTCATTGTTTCTTATGTTTGGTAATTTGTTCTTGTATTGCAAATACAAGTACAAAGTTACAACATTAGATACATTTAGCTATTAAATATATTCCACATAATATTACCTGCATTACAGGATATGACAGAAAGCTGCAATACTCATAATGAATAGAAAGGCCACCGTGACGTTATTGATCCTTTCAATGAT
Source organism: uncultured Bacteroidaceae bacterium (assembly GCA_934271655.1). GTDB lineage: Bacteria > Bacteroidota > Bacteroidia > Bacteroidales > Bacteroidaceae > Minthosoma. The sequence goes on from CAKQRW010000005.1 coordinate 82,631, forward strand.
ACTGTTGCCATGACAGACTGATTTTCTTGGAATGTCTTGCTTTATAGGCATGTACGGTATTTGCAAGTTCAGATATCTTTATAAGTAGGTGCTCAAAATTATTTTATAGTATCAAGGTAAGCCGCCCCCATATTTGTCGTACTCTCTCTCGGTCATATTTTCCTTCTGTTTATCAGTCACTATGCCAGCATAATTCCTTCAAACAGAAGAAAAATCTGCCCGGGGATAGAGCACGCCAAATATAAAAATAATTATGAGCACCTACTTAAAAGATTTTGTAATCTGTTTTTTTGTTTATTTGGATTCAACAAGTTTCTTCTTTTGCCGGTATGATGTCCGTGCCTTCGAGAGTTGCGGATTTGATGGATGATTAAAAACCTTTTGGCGTATTCATAACTTTTTACTATCTTTGCATTGTTATTTACATATATACATATAATGGCAAACGAGGAAGTAATCATAGAGAATAATCTGTTGGAGGATTTTGGTCAGGAGGTCTTTGACATCTTGCTCACTGACCATTCCGTGACGGAATACAAGCAAGATGGGCAAGTTCATCATATCTTTTGGGCCACCCACGACTACGAGCAGTTGGGGGAGGGGTACTCTTACTATGATGAAATCGCTCGTGAACTCATCACTGGCGAGCATTCTGATGTCATCATGCCTCGTGTGCTGAAGAAGAAGGAGGTCCAGAAAAAGAGAGTGAAGAAGAAGGCTGAAATCTTCACGCCGTCTTGGGTTTGCAACTATATGGTCAACAATGTGGATGAAAAATTTTTCGGAAGAAGAATTGTCTTCAATGAGGAACTTGGCGAGGATGGAAGAGAATGGCGAACGGTGCGCGAGAAAATCACCTTTCCTAAGGATAAGACTTGGCATGACTATGTAGAGAAGACTTGGTTTGAGATTACTTGTGGCGAGGCACCGTTTATGGTGAGCCGATATGACTCTACCACAGGTGTCGCTATTCCTCTGGCAGACAGAATCGGTTTCTTGGATCGCAAGCTTCGTATAGTCAATGAGAATACCGAGACTTTGGATGCTTGGTTTAAATATGCACTTGATGCTTATCAGTCTGTACGTGCTTATGAATGGCAAGGCGACAGCTTGTTTTTGGCAAGGGAAAACTTGCTCTATACTTTCGTTGATAATTTCGAGTATAAGTTTGGCACACGACCTTCAGTAGAACAGGTGAGGGAAATAGCCAACGTTATCTCTTGGAATGTCTTTCAGATGGACGGTCTGAAGAGTGTGGTACCCAATACTTGCCATGATGTCGTGACGAAAGACTTGTATGGAAATATAAAGACGCATCCTTGTCCTGGGTGCAAAAAGGATAAAAGAACCGGGCACAACGGAATACCCGCCTTGTTGAAAGACTGGGAAGACGGTCTCCACTATCCTTACGAAATACTTTATACATTACACAAGAAATAATATGGACGATACGATTCTTGACCAATATATCATAGGGCGTGTAGAGCCTCAGATATATGCATTTACGACAGGCACTGTGCCTAATTACCTGAAAGTGGGCGATACGTATCGTCCTATAGAGCAACGTCTGACCGAATGGCGTAAATATTTTCCTGACTTGAAAAAGCAATATGCAGCCATATCAAAGGTTGATGATGAAATCTACTTCCGTGACTTTGCCGTTCATTACTTCTTGGAGCATGAGAGACATTGCCATCGTTTGCTCCCTACAGACATCAAGGACTTGCCTTGTTATTCCAAGGAATTCTTTGAGTATGCCACAGACAAAGACGTGGCTGAGGCTATTCGTGACATCAAGGATGATTTCGAGAGCAATCAAGGTAAATATCAATTCTATGCTTTCAATGAGCGTCCTACAAAGATGACATTCACCTACAAGCGAGGGAACCAACTGCTTGAGTTGCGCCCTAACCAAAAGGAAACTGTCGCTAACTTTACGAAGGCTGTAAAAAAGGGAAGAAGCAATCTCTTGATGTATGCCATGATGCGTTTTGGCAAGACATTTACAGCTTTGAGCTGTGCATCGTCCAGTAATAAATACAAGACCATCCTTGTCGTTTCTGGTAAGGCGGATGTCAAGATGGAATGGAAGAAGACCGTGGAGGGAATCAAGAACTTCGAGGGCTTCGACTTCATTGACAGCCTAAAGTTGGCGAGAAATCCACAAGCGGTCAACGATGCCTTGCAGAAAAGACATCGCCCAGTCGTATTCCTCACACTTCAGGATTTGAGTGGAGAGAAGATAAAGGTTAAACATCAAGAGATATTCTCCCGCCGATGGGATATGCTGATAATAGACGAGACCCACTATGGTGCTCGTGCCGAGGAATACGGAAAGGTGTTGTGTGGAAGCAAGAAGGAATTGAAAGGAGAGATGAAATATGCGGATTCCTCAGATGATTATGAAAACAATGAGGAGTTGAAGTTATTGCAAGCTCAAGTTCGTGTTCATCTTTCGGGTACTCCTTATCGCATCTTGATGGGTAACGAGTTCCAAAAAAAGGACATCATCGCTTTCTACCAATTCTCTGATATTGTCAAAGACAAGGAGAAATGGGATGCCGAATATCTTGATAAAGACGAGTATAATGAATGGGACAATCCTTATTACGGATTTCCCCAGATGATTCGCTTTGCCTTTCAGGTCAATGAATCTTCCATGAAACGACTGGAAGAGATGAAGAAAATCAAGGTGGAATATGCCCTGAATGAATTGCTGAGACCGACGTCAACGATAAAGGATCCCAATGGCTTGCATCGGAAGTTTGTCTATGAAAAGGAAGTCTTAGACTTGTTTATGGCTATAGATGGAAGCAAGGAGGATAGTAATCTTCTTGGTTTCCTTGATGATGAAAGAATCAAGAAAGGGAAGCTCTGTCATCATATCGTATGTGTGCTTCCTTATCGTGCTTCATGCGATGCCTTGGAGTTGCTTATTAGAGAGCATCAGGAGAATTTCAAAAATCTGGGACAGTATGAGATACTAAATATCACGGGTGTGGAAAACGAAGGCTTGTATCGGGATGTGCGTGATGTGAAGGACAAGATTGATAACTTGGAAAGACAAGGTAAGAAGACTATCACCTTGACCGTGAACCGTATGCTGACAGGTACTACCGTGGAGCAATGGGACACCATGATCTATCTGAAAGATACGGCTTCG
>CAKQRW010000006.1 GCA_934271655.1 uncultured Bacteroidaceae bacterium
TGTTAAATACGCAAGCAAATACTATTATAAAAACTTAATCATCAGTTAGTTGAATATTATTCAGCAAACACTATTTACATCCTGCAGCATGTAAATAAAGCCCATCAGCTGCTCCAATGGAGAGTTGAGTTGACCTATGATATACTGCACTGCAAGCATCATGCCAAGTGTCATCTCACCCTTTATCACGGCTGTGGCTGCCATAACGGTGATGACAATGTTTTTGACTTCACGGATGAAGACACCTCCTGCTTCCTGCCGTTGTTGCATTTTAAGTATCCGCATGCGTACGCCAAAAAGATCTGCCTGACGACCTTTCCATACACTGCATTTTCTATTCTCACAGCCCTGCAATTTTATTTCTTGCATGGATGTGATGAACTCGTATGTCATGCTGCTGTTGGCTGCTTCCTGCTCAAACAGCTCGTAGTCAAGCGTCTTTCTCTGCCGCATGAAGGCATACACCCACAATCCATACAAGGCACTTCCTGCCATGAAAGCAGAAAAAATGTGTATATCATAAAAAGCCAGCACTATGGAGAATGCAGCAAATGTCAGCATCAAGAAAATGACACTCAGCATTTGTTGTGTGAGGAACCTGTTCACACGTCCATGGTCGTTCATCCTCTGCATGATGTCACCGGTCAGCTTGGTGTCAAAAAATGACATCGGCAACTTCAACAGCTTCACAAAGAAATCATTTACTAAAGATACGTTGATGCTTTGTGATATGCGAAGCAATGCCCTGCGGCAAACGATGTCTATGGCTGTGTAGCTTGCTGTGAGCATCAGCTGCCCCAGCAATACAATCCAAACGAGACCTATATCTCTCTTACCGATGCCAACATCCACTATAGACTGTGTGAGGAAAGGAAGGGCAAACTGTATCACACACCCAGCCAGCATCCCCCACGCTATCCTTCCATAGTGTTTGCGATACTTTATGATGTAACTTATCAAAAAAAACAAAGACTTTCTTTTTTGACTGCTGTCGGCCCTGTCTTTCATCCTATAGAAGGCGTCTGTAGGCTTCAGAAACATTGCGATGCCTTTGTCTTCTTCATCATCATGCACACTGAGCCACTTTTTCAAGAAGTCATCTCTTGTGTACTTGCATAGTCCCTTCCCTGGATCCGCAACATAATACTTTCTGTCTCCTTTCGTCTTGTAAAGCACTACAAAATGGTTGCGATTCCAATATAGGATACAGGGCAACTGAGCGTCTTCCAATGCCGACACAGAGACTTTCGCGCACACAGAACTAAAACCAAGCTGAGAGGCTGCGTCATTCATCGCCAGGAGAGAAACACCTTCGGCTGTAATGCCACAAAGTTCCGACAAAGACGACAAAGAGACGTCTCTTCCGAAATACTTACAAACCATGGCCAGACAAGCTACGCCACATTGCATGGAGTCATGTTGACGTATGTAAGGAAAGTCTCTGAACATCGTTAACAATCATTTGACCAACATAGGATGGCTCTTCTTAAGCAGGCGCTCATAATTATTTTTATATTTGCCATGCTCTATCTTGAGGCAGGTTTCTTCTTCTGTTTGAAGGAGCTATGCGGGCATAGTGACTGATAAACAGAAGGAAAAGATGACCGAGAGAGAGTGTGGCAAATATTGGAGCGGCTTACTTTGATACTATAAAATAATTTTGAACACCTACTTACTATGCTGAGGCACAGCCAATCTTATTTTATACAGAAATAGTGACTGATAAACATAGAAAAAAATGCCAAGAGAGAGTACAGCAGATATGAGAACAATGTACTTTGGTATTATATAGTCAAACAGAAATAGAATGAGAAAACAAATCCTTTAACCATCGGGTATGATACCACAATATATTCTCAAACCAATTCTGTTTGACTATAAAATAATGAGCACCTACTGATACTTCACAATCTATTCTTCTGTTTGCTGCCAGCACCTGTGCCCTTATATCGGCTGTTTGACATATTGAACCTGTATCTCACAGTCAGCGACACCAGGCTTATCGAACGTTGACTAATGCGCGTTGTTCGCAATCGGCCGGAATACACCACTCTTTCAGAGTCACCCGTACCGAATATATCATTAGCATCTATAATCGCAGACAACTTTCCGTTACAAAAGCCTTTATATAAGGAAATGTTTGTCATCCATCTGCTCTTCATAAACTCATTGGAGCTGTTACCTTCTGTCTGAACAAAAATTCCAACGGTGGCAGTCAGCCATTTTGTATCTATTGTATTGTTCAGACTGAATGTACCTACAGGGTTAGAAAGCGAGCGTCCATAATCAGCAGAATTGAGCCATTGTCTCATCATGGAGATGTCCAGCTCTGGATGCCACGCCCCAAACACAGGTCTCAGACTGATAGAAGCCTGCATCTTATCATAGCCCTCAAGATTGCCCGGCTTCATGAGGGACACAAGTCTGTCATCGCCATACTGGCTAAACAAATACACTATATCATCAGAAACGTGGGAATACAGCAATGAGCATCCAAGCCACCTCCATGCCATACCATAACCTATATTGCATGTCTTTGTAGGGAGGAGGAATGGATTACCTGCCTCGTACACATATCTATTGTCGTACTGCACGCTGCCATCCAACTTTCCAAATGACGGCCTATCAATATCATGCGCATACGTCAGCTGCATTTGGGTGTTGCCAATCGGAAACGTCATAGATAAGGAAGGAAAAACGTTTGAATAATTTCTGCTCTGTTCCTGAGCGAGTTTGCCCTGCTCATAATAATTAAAGTCCACATATTCATAGCGCACCCCCAACTGTACGCCAAGTTTGCCAAATTGACGAGCATAATCTACAAAAGTAGATGTCATAGCCTCTTTCGCCTCATCATCCACTGTGCTCACAATAGAAGCGGGCCATCCCTCATAACCAGTCTGGCGGCTCGTATTCGAGTATTCTCCACCAATAGACAACTGTCCTCCAGACAGAGGCGCAGTAAGCACAAGTTTTGCGGCAGCCATACTATTTCTGTTGTCAGATTTTGTCAGCACATCCTGTGTGCTGGATGCGCCAGACTCATAATCTGTATTGTTCTCTTGGTTATCTCTGTCAGATTTTACCTTATTCCAATAGTAATCAGCATTGAAATCCACGCCAACATTTCCAAATTTTCCTACAAAATAAATATTCGATGAGACATTTGTGTTTTTTCCCGAAGCCACTATATTCGTAATGGAATTTTCTTTCAATATGCTGTTCATCAACGTCGACATCTCTACAGATCCCTTAAAGGAATTTTTAGTATAGGTGTCATATATGACCTCTGCCCCCCAAGAGCAACTGTCATTAAGAAGATGATTGCCCCTTATGTATACATACGGCTCACATTGGGTTGCTTCCTGCCTTGCCAAGGCTGTCTGCCTATACTTCATGCCATCATTTTCAATCAGCTGGTCGACACCGTTCGTCTGCGGCAAATGATTATACGACAGGTAAGAATAACATCTCACATCAAATTTCTTCTCACGATAATTCAAATCCAGCGATTCCCATTCATTAGTGCGTTGCTCCTCATTCATGGAAAAATACGCTGCAGCATCTACTCCAAAGCCCTCACCCTTGGGCTTCTTTGTAGTGATACGTATGACACTCTTCACGGAAGCGCTGTAACGAGCACCTGGATTGGTGATAACCTCTACATCTTTCACTTCGTCACTTTTTATATAACGAATATCTGAAAGACCCGAAACCTTTCTTCCATTCAGATATATTTCTGGAGTTCCCCTGCCGAAGACCTCCACTTTTCCGTTTTGTGCAGACACATTAGGCATGCGATCCAACAGTTGCTCTATCGTGTTTGTCTTCTCCAACACGCTGCCAGCCACGGTAACGACCATTCCCTCGCCTCGCATTTGAATTTTGGGTCTGTCGCTCTTGACAAGCACCTCATTTAGAATGTTAGTATCCTCATCCAGCACTATGCGCAACGTATCCTTGCCATCTATATCAAACATTGATGTCTTGTATCCCATAGAAGAGCATCGGATAAATCCCTTCTTTCCCTGAGAATTCATTGTGAATCTACCTTCAGCATTCGTACTGACACCATCTATAAACATTGAGTCGACAGACGACAGCAACACCACATTAACCATCTCCAGCGGTCTGCCTACAGCATCCACCACATGTCCACTCACATTTTGTCCAAAAGATGCGCGTGAGACAAGAGACAGAAAAAACATAATTATAATTTTATTCTTTTTCATATTCTTTATTTGATGAGTTTTATTTATTGCACAATTTGTAATAATCCTCCAAGCACTTGTCCAATAATCCTGGAGCCTTCTGCATGCACTGACACAAATTGTATTCGCCTCCATGGTACAGGTTGCGTTCATTGTACCATGCACACTTGCCATTGCATATAGGCAAATAGAAACAACTGCGGCACTCTGCGTCATTATACCATACACAACCTACATGGTATCTGTAATAAAGCTGCTTGTTCACTATATCATTGCCATCGATACAACCAACGATTCTCGTCTTGTCAGACACGTCATTCCAACACTTGTATATCTCTCCCAAAGGACCTATTATAAAAGAGTTGGCACTTGAGGCACAGCATATCCGTGCATGGCTCATGCACGGATATACCTCCTTCCCCAACATGCCCTTTGAATATATGTCATAAAATAAATACGACGATTCATAACACCCTAAAGCAGGTTCGACTATATTTGTCTTTTCTGCATTGTCCAACCTTATTATTCCAGGATATACTACCACGTTATCAAGACGTTCTTTTTCTTTCATCTCCTTAAACAAAGCATAATAATCATCTACATTTCCCTTATCGACATTTACCCTTACGCTCACCCTTGCCCCAGGAAATTCCTTGGAAACATGTGCGATATTTTCAATTATTCTATCATACGAAGGAGATTTCGAACCCTTTTGCTTTCTTAACTTATCATGTCGTTCTTTGCGTCCATCCAGCGTAATCTGAATATTATTCAAAGTATACTTCCTAAACACATCTATCGCTTTCCCCTCAAAATAATACCCATTTGTTACTATTGAATGGCTTTGCAATTTTATCCCCATATTGTCAATGCCATGCAGTATCTTTTCTATAGCGTTTATTGCCAGAAGAGGTTCACCACCATACCACGTAAGACTTGTGTTGTCCTTTCCTTCATTTCCCTCGATAAAATCCAGTAGTTTATCTATAGTAGAATTACTCATCACGCCGCCATGCTTGTTGCCCTCAAAACAATAAGAGCAGTCAAAATTGCAATCTAATGTTGGAGCCAGCACCAAATTCAATTTACTTTTATCATGCTGAACTGTCTGTGTCAAGAACTGACTGCTCAATATATAGTCTTCATCATCAGTCCATTTTCCAACAAAACCCTCATTAACAAGTGTCTGCAGGACATCTTGTTTTACAGAGGATTCATTCAAAGGCATTTTCTCGCTCTGGCACCGCTGCAATAGACTATATATTTGCTCGAACAATTCTATGAAAGAATTTGTCTTGGAACAATATGCAAGTGGAGTTCCATCTTTCGTACGAAAGAAATGCACAAATCTTGATACAAACAATCTTTCCATTATAAAATTCTGTGTTTTATAAGAGCACGTGCTTCTACTCTATAAGCACGCACTCTTTTGTTTCTCTTATTTTATCAACATTTGTTATTATTTCCCTGATGGTGGTTTGGGATTTGACGCATTGTCTTTACATAAATTGATTAAACAGAAATTTCCACATTCAGAGGATTCCTCTGCAACAAGGTTCTCATTCAAGCCACCTCGTATGCTAAGCAAATCCTCTGGTGAAAGAACATCTTTACTCTTTATGACCTTAATGTCTCCCATATTCTTTCATTTGTTTACGCCTACTTAATAGCGCATAAGCACTCGCTCCTTTTTAATAGTAAGGTCTATTCATAACAAGTCGACTGTCTTATGTTGTTTTATAAATCTGGTTATGCATGGCTTATATATCTGACGACATCATAAATCTACAATAGTCCAATATATCACATCTCCACACACAAGCTGTATCTCCACTTCCCCCGTGATGCTTCCATGCATGTCCACACATCCTCTTATATCCACCGTTCCTATACAAATCGGTATTCCCCCACTTGAGACAATGAAGACAGCATCACCAGCATGCTCTTTCCCTAAGCTCAATACATCTCCATCCATAAAAGCACTTATCATCAATATAGGCATACGGCTTGATGGTTTCGAACCATGCTTCGTTGCCACAGGATGGAACACCACTTCCTCTTTTTTTGGTTGCTTGGTTGTGCTGCCATTCGACTGCGCTCTTGACTGTACTGCAGATAGCAATAATATCACCATCACCACATACACATTTCTTTTCATCTTATATTTTTCTTTGTCTTCCGCAAAGTTACCATTATACATCAATATTCACAAATTTGCTACTGTATTTCTTTACATTCATTTTACATTTTCTTTTCACACGACAGCTAAACATATGATTATTAGATATAAATTATTTTTACATTTTTTTACACTATATGCATTCTGGATATTTTTAAACAATTTTCTTGCATTTTTCTCCCCAAACAACTTTTCGTTGATGTTTGCCTTCAGGTTTGTAACACGCTGGGAAGACACATCAAGCAGAATAGAAATCTCACCACTGGAAAATCCCATAAACACCAACAGACAGACCCTTATCTCATGAGGACTGAGTCTGTGCCTACACATGAGTGAGTCCAATTCCGGCAACTGATGACGTAGCGTATCCTGCAACATTTTCCAGTCATCGTCTTTGGGGATATTTGAGTCAGAGCAAGGATTTACTATATATTTGAACCTTCTCAATGTCGCATCATACAACACCTCATTTTCTCTGACATCTTTTTCAGCAGACTGATACATGGATATTATAACATTTTGCTTATCTATTTCCTTATCCTTCTCTTTTATAGCTACTGCTGATGTTGTCTTCACCTGAGAAACTTTTTGAAGAACGCACAAAAGGCTTTGTCTTAATTCGTGTATTTTCAGATTTCTTGACTCTTTCTCGGCGCTTAGCCGTTCCATCTTCCTCCTATACGATATATATATACACACATGCAGATACCACTATTGCAGCAATAAGTGCCAAAATCCAGGCTTGTCGCTCCGCATCATTTTCTTTCTCAAGAATATTCATCTGCAACCTGTGGTAATCATACATAGCAGATGCCTGCATGACTGCACCTGTGCGTATGTTAGACACATAATTATAAAAAGCTTTTTCCTGAAGCCTTGAGTACTTTCGGACAGAATCAGCATCCTGCCTGTCTGCATATATAGCCAACAATCCATTATATCCCTCATACTTATACCCATTCTTCGCAAGCACCCTATAATAATATTCCGCAGAATCTTTATCATGAATTCCCTCATAATACATGGCTTTATAATAACTGTAATATCCGCAAGCCAACGACTCCACACATTCACCAGGCAAGGGAGCCTCCTTCTCGTACACAGTCATGTAGCTGCGAGCCGTATCATACTCTTTTCTGAAAAGATAGTAATGTATTATCGACTGCATGGCTTTTGCCGCATCCTCTGGCATACCATTTTTTTTGTAAAGACTGATGCATTCTTTCATAGCCACCAACGATTTGAGGCTGTCCCCCATCTCATTATACTGAAGAGCCACAAGTTCCCGGCCATGTATATACTCATAGAGGTTTCCTGCCTTCTTTGCATAGTAGCTGTAACGTTCATATGCTTCTAAAGCCTCTTCATCCAAATACTGGTTGCTGTACATATCTGCCATCTGGCCATATATTCTATAAAGCGTGGCAAAGTCACACATTGCATCAACCGTATCCGTACATTCCGCAGCCTCCTTATAGCATTGGATAGCCTTTGGAGCTTCATTCTGGTCTCGGTATATGCATCCAAGCAGATACAGAGCCAGCATCTTCTCATTGGATGTGCCACGGGTCCTATAATATTCCACCACTTCATTAAACGCTGAGTCGGATGGCATATCACCATAAAGTTTGTTCTGCACCTTTGCGTATAGCATGCGGAATTTCATCTTCTCCCTCTTACTGAATTTGTCAATATCAGCCATGCGCAGCAGACTGTCCTTAGCTGCATGAGGATTACTTTCCATGAGAGTGTCTATGAGCCCCAACCTTTCCATCCTTACGCTATTGCCTGTGCAGCTCATCGCAATCATGAGCAAGATAGGAATTACAAGTATTGTGGACATACCATGAACATATACTCCTCCTATTTTCATGTCAACGCTTTTACCTTTTATATTTTTTACTAAATTATTGCCTATAAAACCATTACAAGCGACTACTTGTATCATCTGTACACAGCTGACGCCTTCATTACCGTTCCTCATCTACACCAACCGCACTATCATAGCCGTTCTGTCGTCAAGCTGGTCTGCCTGAGCCGCAAATGTCTGCACATCAGCCAAGACAAAGTCTGCCAACTCAGCAGAGGTCTTGTCGCCATGAGCCTTCAGCGCCTCCATAAGGCGTTTCTCACCATACATGCTCATGTCTGCATTGACAGCATCAGTCACCCCGTCGCTATAGAGACACAGCGCAGAGCCTTTCTGCATGACCACAGACTGGGCTGCATAGACCGTAGCGGAAGATGCTCCCAATGGCATGTTGCGTTCCACCTCAAGCAGAGCGGCCTCGCTATGGGCTGTCAGCATGACTGGAGCAGGATGTCCTGCGTTGCAATAAGACACACGTCCGGAAGCCAGATTGAGCACGCCGATGAATGCGGGGCAGAACACGAAGTCAGGATTGCACTCAGACAAAGCACGGTTGATGATATCTGCAAGCACCTCTGGCTTGTCGGTACGCATAGCCTCAGAACGGAAGATGCGGCAGGCGGCAGACATCAGCGATGCTGCCAGCGTGCCCCTGGCCGACACGCCCATCATCATGAAATAAAGTTTGCCATCGGCAACAAGATGCTGATACATGTCGCCAGCCGATATCTTGGCAGGCTGTATGCGCGCTCCTATATCCACACGGCTTTCACCCTGCTCCATGGAGGAGGAAGCCTGCAAGATGTCATGCCGCATGGCACTGGCCAGGCGCATGTCTGTCTGTACCACCTCCTCAGCCACTATGTCACGGCGCATCCTGTCGCTCTGGCTGGCAATAGCTTTCTGCATGTAGACGAACGCATTCCTTAGCTGGGCTATCTCGTCCACACGGTTATATGTCACCAGCTCATTGTCATATCTGCCATGAGCTACGCGGCGCATGGCTGCTGTGATGTTTTCCACAGGATGCACGACAAAACGCACAGACAGTTGGCACACCACAACGACAAGAATGACAAACACGACGGCGAGCACCGATGCCCACAAGGCATAGCGCTCCACGCCAACGATGACCTCCTTGGCCGGACACACTGAGAGAAGGGTCCAGCCTGTCTTTTTCAGGCTTCTGTAGGTGAGGTAATAGTCATCGCCGTTCCATTTGTTGAGGATATAGCCAGAGCGTCCAGCCGCCATGTCATCCTTCATAGTCTGCAAGGCTTCGTCGCTATGGCCGTAAGCCTCCGCAAAGAAAGCCTCATGAAGCACCATGGCTGAGTCGGGGTGCGCTATGTGCATGCCTCTTCTGTCGAGCAGCACATTGAAGGAACTGGGGAATATCCTCATGTCGGAGACAATCTTCGCTATGCTGTGCAATGAGACCTCCACCGCCGCCACAGCATACAGTTTGCCTTCCGGGTCGTACATAGGGCATGAGTATGTCACAACATTCATGTCGGAACCGTCAGTTTCTTTTCCGCCGTGATACTCTTTCTTAGGATCGCCCCAATAAGGGGACTTTGTCAGCTTAGGCACGATGAACCAATTGAGGTATTCATATTCATACTCATACTCATTAAGGTTCTTGGGCACGATGCTGCTGCCCTCTCTCACGGCACATGGAGCGTAGTAGCGTCCCTTGCTTGGGTAGTAGTCTGGCACGAAGGCTATGGTGCAGGCGTGGATGAGACTGTTGTCCTCCACTATTGAGCTTACAGCTGAGTAGAGGCTGTCGGGGTTGTCAAGCCTGCTTGCCAGCCTCCATGTGTGGTTGCTCATGGTGACCTCGACAGAGTGGAGCTCGTCGTCTATATGGAAGGCTATGGCTTCCATCTCCGCCAGCGTGTAACGCGCTGCTCCTGCCTCCAGCTTGTTCTTTTCCATGTGCAGAAATACCGTGAAGATAATAAGCATGGCCACTATGGAGAAGAGCGCCACGTGCGTCACAACGCGTCCCGTGATGGTGTGCAGCAATGTGATAAATATTCGTCTCATTTTTCTTTGGTAAATTTAGAGTAGTTAGTTTTCTTGTTGACAAAGCCATATTGGTACAGCAGCTCAGACAGCCATTCATACGACTTCTTATTAAGCTGGAAAGACGGCTTGGACTCACTCTTTTCCTTCTGCTGCTCTATGATTGAATCGAGCTGCACGCGCTGCAGGGTGCGGCTTGTGCGCACGCCGTCGCGCTCGGCATATTTCATCACTATGTCCAGAGCCTTCTCCTTGTTGGCCCTCACCCATTTCCATCCTCTGAGCGAGGCGTCGGCAAAGGCCTTGCACTCCATGGGATGCTGCTGGTAGTATTCGTATGTGACATAGACACCGTCCTCTGGGATATCATAGCCGCGCCCGCGGAAAGAGAACGAACTGCCGTAGCAGAGATTGGACATGTCTATCTGCACTTTCTCATTATACGACTTGACGAGTATGGCGTCTACAGCTCCGCTGGCATATAGCCCAACCACATCAGTCGTCTCTATCCATTTGATGCCCGTCTGGTATATATAGTCTACCAGGCGCGGCAGTTCGCTGAAGCCGGATTTCCATGTGCCTACCCTGCAGCCCCTCAGGTCTCTCAGCGACTTGACTCCAGGTTTTCTTGCCACGACCATCAGGGTGCAATGCTGCGATGTCTGGAGGATATTGACGAGAGGAGGCATTTTTTCCATTGCCACAAGAGCTGTGATAGCCTCTGAGGTGACGATGTCGCATCGCCTGTCGTAGAGAGAAGTGACGGACAGGCTGAAAGGGTCGCTGCGCTTAAAGCGCACATTGAGTCCTGCCTCACGGTAATAGCCCAGTTCGCTGGCTGCATAGTATCCTGCGAACTGGCTCTGCGTGTCAAACTGCGGCATGAACACGACGCGCTGCGCTTCTACAGCGGCAGAGACGCATGCGAGTGCAGCCACCAGCAGGCAACGCAGGTTACAGGCACGTGTCTTTTTCATATCAGAAAAAAGTTTCATTTCCATAAGTCATTTTCATAGGTGGTACAACATTTCCGGGCCGTCCTACAGCTGACTGTCAGGCGCAGGCTCTATCGACAGCTTGTGCATGAAGCCAAGCGTGTCCAGTTTATTGAGGATGTTTTTATTCATGCCTCTGATGGTGTACACTGCATGCCGCGCCTTCGACACCCTGTCTGCCACGAGCAGGGCGCGGATACCCTCGTCGCATATGTAATCCACATCTGTGCAGTCGAGCACATGGTTGGCTGATGGGGTGATATTGCTGACCAGTATCTCCTGAAGTTTATCAGCATCGTCATAGTCCACTCGTCCCGTAAGCCTTGCAATAGCTTCTGCCCCGCATCTTGTTAGTTCTGCTTTCATGTTATTTATTGTTTATGCTGCCTATTGCAAACGCGTCATCTTGCGACGCAGTGACAACAGGCTGCAGATTTTTCAACATAGGATTAGGTTTTATCTCATAAATGCTATATCCATCCGTTCGGATTGGTGTGACAAATTTAATGCGTTTTTTCTTACGATATTGACTTTTACATGGAAAATCATGCTCTTTTACTGACAAAAGGCTGCATAACAGCAAAATCAAGCATGCGTGATGACAACGGCGGCATATGTTGCCTCGCGCAAAGTCTCCTATGCCTTGCGGCATTTGATGAGCACATCGCCCTGTTCTCTCACCTTGGCGCCGAAGAGATACACGTCGCCCCCGTCCTTTATGCCTGTGCGGCTACGCAGTTGGTCGGCCGTGAGAATGAAGTTGCGCGTGGCTATATTGGCCTTCGGAATGGAGCGGCGCAGTTGCTTGAGTGTTCTGGATGCGTTCGGGATGCGCTCGAGAACTTCAAAGCGTCGTCCCGGGAAATTTTCTATCAGGATGTCGGCTGTCATGAGATGTGTCTCGTAGTCAAGCTGGCTTACCCCATAGCGCTCGCACAGGCTGCCAAAGGCCTGCGACTTCATGATGGTGACATCTGGCTCATACAGGTAGCGATGCACTCCGCAGTGACTTATCCTCACAGGGGCTGCGTCGGGGAAGGCGCAGTCAAAGCAGATGACTGTATGCGGCATGAAGTCCACGCAATGCATCTGCACGGAAGAGTCGGCCGCCTCACTCTCACTATCCTTGCCTTGTGCCTTGACAAGTATCTCTTTGCACTCATTGCGCACCCCTATGACATAGATATCTGTGACCCGCTTAAGCTTTCTCAGCATATCAGATATGTCCACCATGGGAGACAGCTTGACGACAAGCGAACAAGCGTGCGCCAGCAGCTCGTCTTGCCACGCTATCACATTAGGTTCGCAATTCTCTATGGCATACACGCGGCTTCCATCCACAGCACGGCGCGCAGGGTCGAGATAGATGACATCCACATCGGGCAGAGGCAGGTCACGGCCATCGCCACATCTGAACTCATAGGCCGTGGCGGCTGCCGTATGGCCGCAGCAGGCGGCGGACGCGCCACCCCGCGACAGCCGACTCGCCAACGAAGCCATATTGTGCTCCGCCGCCTCGCAAAGGGCGGCGTTACGCTCCGTATAGATAGCCCGCTCCATGCCCTGCGACATGTACCAGAAGTCGACACCCATTCCTCCCGTGAGGTCGCACAGGCTGCGCCCCGTGATGATGTTGCGCTTGAAGCGTGCCGTCTGTTCGGAACTGCATTGCTCCGCTGGAACACGTCCGCTCATGATGATGTCGGCGTCAGAGTACCACTCTGGCAGCTTGTCCTTCAGTCTGCGCCTTGCCTCTATCTGCTCCGACGCGAAGGGCACATCTATGCCCTGGAAACGCTTGGCCGCAAGAAGAAGAGACGAGACATCATCATTGATGTGCTCCTGAATGAAATCCTTCATCTGCGGAGTCCATATTTCTTTTGTGATATTTCTTTCCATATAGCTGTACTATTGCACTTTTGTTACAAATATACATTGTTTATGCCAAGCGGCAAAGCTTTCATTGCTTTTTTTCATCCCTCATGTCATAGCGGCAACACTTGACTTAGTTTTTTTCACATATTACTTGTGACTGTCAAAGAAAAAGAGTACTTTTGCATAAAGAAAAAATTCTTCATAAACAAGCAAATGACATTCAATTATGATGTGATTGTGGTGGGAGCTGGCCACGCAGGATGCGAAGCAGCTGCAGCTGCCGCCAACATGGGAGCGAAGACATGCCTAATAACGATGGACATGAACAAGATTGCGCAGATGTCGTGCAACCCTGCCATAGGCGGCATAGCCAAGGGACAGATAGTAAGAGAAATTGACGCTCTGGGCGGATATACCGGCATCGTGACCGACAGGTGCAGCCTGCAGTTTCGCATGCTTAACATGTCGAAGGGACCTGCCGTATGGAGTCCGAGAGCGCAATGCGACAGGGCCAAATTCATCTGGGCATGGAGAGAGATACTGGAGAACATACCCAATCTGAACATATGGCAAGACCAGGTGAGGGAACTCCTGGTGGAGAACGGAGATGTGGCAGGCGTGAGAACATACTACGATGCCGAGTTCAGGGCAAAATGTGTGGTGATCACAGCCGGCACATTCCTCAACGGGCTCATGCACATAGGACGCACCAAGATACCAGGAGGAAGGTGCGCCGAGGCTGCCTCGCTTGAACTGACAGAATCTATCACCAAACATGGCATCAGGGCTGGCAGGATGAAGACTGGCACGCCTGTACGCATAGACAAGCGCAGCGTGGACCTCTCCCTAATGGAGCGCCAGGATGGCGACCACAGTTTCCACAAGTTCTCTTACATGCCCACGGAACATGCATCCGTGAGCGAGCGCAACAGCCTGCCTTGCTGGATTTGCTACACTAACAAGGAGGTGCATGAGACGCTGAGGTCTGGCTTTGCCGACTCGCCGCTTTACAACGGACAGATTAAAAGCATTGGCCCACGATACTGCCCAAGCATCGAGACCAAGCTGCACACCTTCCCTGACAAAGACGAGCACATGCTGTTCCTTGAGCCTGAAGGAGAGACAACAAACGAGATGTACCTGAACGGATTCTCTTCTTCCCTGCCACTCGACATACAGCTGACCGCCCTCAGAAAGATTCCGGCATTCCGCAACTTGCAAATATACCGCCCTGGCTATGCCATCGAATACGACTTCTTCGACCCGACACAACTGAAGCACTCTCTCGAGTCGAAGGTCGTGAGAAACCTGTTCTTTGCGGGACAGGTGAACGGAACCACGGGATATGAAGAGGCGGCTGGACAAGGTGTGGTGGCAGGAATAAATGCAGCCATCAATGCCCAAAACTGCATTTTGGAGTCAGGCGGCAGCCAGAAATCATGCGACAGCCAGACCCTAAAACCTTTCACGTTAGGACGCAACGAGGCATATATAGGCGTACTCATCGACGACCTCGTCACCAAAGGAGTAGACGAGCCATACAGGATGTTTACCTCACGCGCGGAATACAGGATACTCCTCCGCCAAGACGATGCCGACATTCGCCTGACAGAACGCAGCCACAGCATCGGACTGGCCTCCGACGAACGCTACGAGATGATGAAGGCCAAAAGAGAAAAAGTAGAAGACATCGTTAAGTTTGTCTCTGGCTTTTCCCTCAAACCAACCCTCATCAACACAGCACTTGAGCAACTCGGCACCACTCCACTCCGCCACGGATGCAAGCTTGAGGAACTCCTCGGACGCCCTCAGATAAGCATCAACAACATCATCAGCCACATCACACCGTTTGCAAAAGAGGTAGACCGGATAATAGGCACCGACAACCGCAGGGCCGAGATAATAGAGGCAGCTGAGATTCTGATAAAGTACAAAGGCTACATAGCCAGGGAGAAGCAGATGGCCGACAAGATGCTGCGTCTGGAGAACATCAGGATACAAGGCAAATTCGACTATCCCAACATGACGCAAATCTCTATCGAGGCAAGACAGAAGCTGGAGGCCATACAGCCAGAGACTCTCGCACAGGCATCACGCATTCCTGGAGTCTCGCCGTCAGACATCAACACGATGCTTGTACTGATGGGCAGATAAGTGCCTCCGCACGATGCGCCCATATACATCCTTCCAAACTGGAGCGCAAGAGCCGCGGCGCATGTTTCACGTGAAACAACTTCGTCTTATCGATTGTCAAATCAACAAAATAGAGAAAGCTGTTAAACCATTAAAACATGTGCATAACACCAGGCGGCTACATCAAACGAACAATAAACCATAAAACAACATAACACTCACACAACAACATGAACAACGCCAACAGACAATACTTGACAGAGCATCTGAGAAGCATCTATGATTTCCCAAAGAAGGGCATCAACTTCAGAGACGTCACCACTCTCTTTAAGGACGCAAAGAGTCTGGAGATAATGGAACATGAGTTATACGAAATCTACAAAGACAAAGGCATCACAAAAGTGGTCGGACTGGAGACACGCGGCTACATCATGGGTGCCATACTTGCCAGAAAACTCAACGCAGGCTTCATCCTCGCCCGCAAGCCAGGCAAACTCCCTGCCGACACCATAAGCGAGGAATACAGCAAGGAATACGGCACAGACCACATCGAGATGCACAAGGACGCCATTAGCGAGGACGACGTGGTGCTCATCCACGACGACCTGCTCGCCACAGGCGGCACAGCCAAGGCAGCCTGGAAACTTGTGGAGAGGTTCAAGCCTAAAGCCTGCTACATGAACTTCCTTATCGAAATCCGAGACGAGGGTCTGAAGGGAAGAGAATTCATAGGCGACGGCATAGAGATCACCACCCTGCTGAATGTATAGAAAGAGCGGTATGTAAAAAAATGGAGACCGGACTCTCCATTCATAGAACACATCCGCCTCCCGCACGTTCCTGCAAGACCAGGAACACGCCTGTTGCACAAGTTTGCGCGCTTGACGAAGAGGTATAGCGCACGACTTGTTACAGGCTGATTTTTGAAGGTTTAGCGTTGCTTTGTTTCACGTGAAACAAAGCAACGCTTAAACTAAGGCACTCAACAGACCAGCATGATGCTCTGGCTGAACACCTGCAGAAGAGGCACAAACCACAGAAGCACAGATATAGCAAAAATGACCAAAGACAGCGAGCGACTAAAAAGACTCAAGACCATCGTGAACAGCCTATCCGAGGAACCTGGATGCTACCAGTATCTCGACAAGAATGGCGTGATCATCTACGTGGGCAAAGCGAAAAACCTTAAACGCAGAGTCAGCTCATATTTCAACAACTCTCCCAAGAACCGAAAGACACAGATTCTTGTAAGCAAGATTGAGGACATCAAATATATCGTGGTGCCTACCGACGAGGACGCTCTCATCCAAGAGAACAATCTCATCAAGGAGCACCAGCCGTTCTACAACATCCTGCTCAAGGACGGCAAGACCTACCCTTCCGTATGTGTCACCAACGAATATCTGCCGCGCGTGATCAAGACACGCAACATAGACAAGGGCCTGGGCACATACTACGGTCCCTTCAGCCACCAGGGCACACTCAACGCCATGCTTGAACTTATCGACAAACTCTATAGCGTAAGGCTATGCCACACAGACATCACAGAGGAGAAGATAAGGGAGAAGAAAGTGAAAAGCTGCCTGTACTACGACATAGGCAAATGCCAGGCTCCTTGCATCGGACTACAGTCAAGAGACAACTACATAGAGCAAATAGACGAAATCAAAGACATCCTGAGCGGCAACACACGGGCGCTATGCAAGAAGCTGCTTCAGGAAATGGAGGAGCTGGCTGAGCGCGAAGAGTTCATACAAGCCGAAGCCGTAAAGCAGAAATACATCATGGCCAAAGATTTCGACAGCAAGAGCCGTGTCATCACAAGCACCAACCAAAACATCGATGTGTTCAGCATCGAGGACGATGAGAACAAGGCATGGGTGAACTACATGCACGTAGTGAACGGCTGCATCACAAGAGTGTTCACAAACGAATACAAGAAGAGGCTGGACGAGACAAAGGAGGAAATCCTGGCTCTTGCCATCGTGAGCATGAGAGAGAAATACGGCAACAGTTCCAAGGAAGTTGTAGTTCCATTTGAACAGGACTTCCATCTCAACGGCGTTGAATTCATCGTGCCAAAGGCTGGCGACAAGAAGAAACTGCTCTTTCTCTCCGAATCCAACGTGCGCCAGTACAGGATAGACGCACTGAAGCAAGAGGACAAGCTCAACCCGGAGCAGAGAAACATCAACATACTGAAGGAACTCCAGCGCAAGCTCAAGTTGCCCAAGCTGCCCATGCGCATCGAATGCTTTGACAACTCCAACATCATGGGCCAAGACGCTGTGGCTGGCTGCGTCGTATTCATCGGCGGAAAGAAGTCGAAAGAGAACTACAGGAAATACAACATAAAGACAGTTGTGGGTCCCGACGACTATGCCTCGATGAGCGAGGTAGTATTCCGCAAATACAGCCGTGCCGTCGACGAAGGCACGACGCTGCCAGACCTTATCATCACGGATGGTGGCAAGGGACAGATGGAAGTGGTGAGGAAGGTTATCGAAGACAAGCTGCATCTCGACATCCCGATTGCCGGTCTTGCCAAAGACAGCCATCACAGGACCAACGAGCTGCTATTTGGCTTTCCGCCCATGGTGGTTGGCGTGGAGATGGACAGCCCCCTATTCCGTCTGCTCACGCAGATACAGGACGAGGTGCACAGATTCGCTATAACATTCCACAAGAACAAGAGGGCCAAGCACAACACAGAGTCGGAACTTGACAGCATCAAAGGCATCGGCGACGCCACAAAGAAGACATTGCTCAAGGTGTTCAAGAGTCTGAAGCGCGTGAGAGAGGCTAGTCTGGAAGAACTGACAGAGGCAATTGGAGCCAGCAAGGCTAAGCTGATACAGGAGCACTACGGGCAGCGTTCATGATAAGAGCACACGCCACGATTCCATCAATACATTTATTCAAGAACACAAATATTCATTATTCATACAGACAACAAGAATACATAGATTCAAGCTACACGAACATTCAAACCACACGTACATACAAGCTACACATACAACAACCATACATACATTCAAATGAGAGCAGTTATACAAAGAGTGACACACGCTTCTGTCACTATAGGCGACGAAGTGAAATCAAAGATAGGCAATGGCTATCTCATCCTGTTGGGATGTGAGAATGCCGATACAGAAGAAGACATACAATGGCTGGCAAAGAAGATTTGCGGATTGAGAGTCTTTGACGATGACAACGGAGTGATGAACAGGTCTATCATGGAAACAGGCGGAGACGCCATTGTAGTGAGCCAATTCACCCTATGGGCGAGCTATAAGAAAGGCAACAGACCATCGTATCTGAGAGCTGGCAGCCATGAAGTGACCAAGCCTCTCTACGAGCGTTTCTGCGCCGTGCTGTCAGAACATCTTGGCAAACCTGTAGGCACAGGGGAATTTGGAGCATACATGAAGGTGGATCTGCTCAACGACGGCCCTGTCACCATATGCATGGACACGAAAAACAAAGAATAAATAACTATGGAAGAAAACAAGTATTTTAAAGCCCTAAGCCAGTATGATACTGACCTGGACGACGACAAGGTGAAAAGACAGACAGAGCTCCTGCTCAGCAAGCACCTCAAGGAGAATGACACAAGAGACGTGAAGCTTTTTCTCCTCAACAGCGTTGAATTGACTTCCCTAAAGACAACAGACAATGAAGACAGCATACTGCGCTTTGTAGAGAAGGTGAACAAGTTTGACGACGTTTACCCAGAATTAGGACACGTGGCTACCGTATGCGTCTATCCCAACTATGCAAAAGTATGCCATGACGCACTTGAAAACGAGGATGTAGAGATAGCATGCGTGGCAGGCTCATTCCCTTCGTCACAAACATTCATGGAAGTGAAGGTAGCCGAGACAGCACTTGCCATCAGCGAGGGCGCCACAGAGATTGACATCGTGATGCCTGTGGGCAAGTTCCTCAATGGCGACTATGAGGGCATGTGCGATGAAATCGAAGAAATAAAGAACGTGTGCGGCGAGAAGCCTCTGAAAGTCATTCTGGAGACAGGATGCCTGAAGACTGCCTCCAACATCAAAAAAGCCAGCATACTGGCCATGTACGCTGGAGCAGACTATATCAAGACATCAACAGGCAAACTCAATCCTGCAGCCACTCCAGAGGCCGCCCTGGTGATGTGCCAAGCCATCAAGGAGTATTACGATACTACTGGCATACAGATAGGATTCAAGCCTGCAGGTGGACTGAAGACTGTAGAGGACGCACTCGCCTACTATACCATAGTAAAGCAGGTGCTTGGAGAGAAATGGCTCACGAATAAGTGGTTCAGACTGGGCACAAGCTCGCTTGCCAACAAGCTCCTCTCAGATATAAAGGGAGAAGAAGTGAAATTCTTCTGATGGCCAGCCGCAAAAGAACTCAGCTTCGCCCTACCGTTATACTTTTCATAAGAAACGCAAGACTGTTTCGCTTGTCTATTGTAAGAGACAAGCATCCTACCGTTATACATTTCAGAAGAAATGGCAACCGCCATTTCCATACTGTCCATAAAATCAAATTCCCCTGGCAGCATGGCTGCCAGGGGAATCTGCATATTGTGCTATAGTATTCTTTTTATCGCATAATCAACATATAATAAGAGAGAAGCCTTTGCCTCCGAATCAGGATAGCCCTCAAGCAGAGACTTGGCCTTCATAGCGTAATCATCCATCACCTTAACAGCATACTCTATGCCGCCATTGACCTTGGTGAAAGCCACAAGCTCATCAATCATGTCTTGTGACGCATCGCCCATCTTCACCTTGTGCGCTATATCCATCATACGCTCGTCATCAGCAGTAAGAAGAGCGTATATGACAGGAAGAGTAAGCTTGCCCTCCTTCATGTCGTTGCCAGTAGGCTTGCCTATAGAAGCGTCATCACTGTAGTCAAAGATGTCATCACGTATCTGGAAGCATATGCCTATGTACTCACCCAGCATTTTCATGCGCTCCGCATCGGTTTCATCAGCAGAAACAGACAATGCCCCAGCCTCTGCACATGCCGAGAAGAGAGCCGCTGTCTTATTCCTTATTATGTCAAAATACACAGCCTCTGAGATGTCCTGATTGTTCACATTGTCAAGCTGAAGAATTTCCCCGCTTGCAAGATTCTGCGCCGCCCTTGACACGATGCCCACAAGGCGCAGACTTCCTGCTCTTGAAGCGCACAAGAGGGCATTGGCCAACAGATAGTCTCCCACCAGCACAGCCACCTTGTTGCCATAAGCGCAATTGACCGACTTCTGCCCTCTGCGCTCCTCACTTTCGTCGACTATGTCGTCGTGAACCAGACTGGCCGTATGGAAGTACTCGAAAGTGGCTGCTGTATAAAGAGACTTTTCCGCAATTTCGCCACCCAGCAGCTTAGACACAAGAAGTGTGAGCATAGGCCGCATCATCTTCCCCTTCCTTTCGCTGATAGCCTTGAACACCTCACGCAACAAAGGATCTGAGTGGTTCAGGTAACTGTCAAAGAGTACTCTGTACCTCTCCATATCAGCCTCTATCGGCTTTCTTATTTGACGAATGATTTCCATTACCGTAATGATTGCAAATTCTATGCAAAGTTAGTGCAAATCAAGAGTTATACAAAATAAAAAAGCCAAATTTAGCTTAAATGCCACAGTATCTCTGGAATTATGCTTCCTAATTGGGAAAATTTTCGTAAGTTTACAATCAAAATGACAAACATACATGAATAAACTTTTTTTACTCGACGCATATGCTTTAATCTATAGAGCATACTATGGATTTATAAAGAACCCTCGCATCAACAGCAAGGGAGAGAACACCTCTGCCATATTAGGCTTCGTAAACACGCTGGAAGACCTGCTCGGCAGGGAGAACCCTGAATACATAGGCGTGGTCTTCGACCCCAGCGGCCCTACATTTCGCCATGAGGCATACAAGCCATATAAGGCGCAAAGGGAGGAGACGCCAGAAGCGATACGGTTTGCTGTGCCCATCATCAAGGACATCCTGAACGCATACAACATTCCTGTCATAGAGGTGAAAGGCTATGAGGCAGACGATGTCATCGGAACACTTGCCAAGCAAAGCGAGAGCATCGGAGACATAGAGACCTACATGATGACACCCGACAAGGACTATGGCCAACTTGTGTCGCCCAGCGTGCGCATATATAAGCCACGCCACGATGGAGGTTTTGACATCATTGGCGAGAAGGAGGTCATAGAGAAGTATGGCATCAGCTCTACAGACCAGGTGGTCGACCTACTTGGCCTTATGGGCGACTCGGCCGACAACTACCCTGGATGTCCTGGCGTGGGAGAGAAAACTGCCGTCAAACTCATCAATCAGTTCGGTTCCACCGAAAATATGCTGGAGCATACAGACGAGATAAAGGGAGCATTGAGAAAGAAAGTGGAGGAGCATGTGGAGGAAATCAAGATGTCGAAGTTTCTAGCTGCCATCAAGACTGACGTGCCAGTCACACTCGACCTCAGTAGCCTGAAGAGAGAAGAGAAGAATGAAGCCGAACTGAGAAGCATCTTCGAGCGACTGGAGTTCCGTACCGTTCTGCAACGAATATTCGGTTCGGCTCCCGACAGCGTCAAAACAAAGCAAGCGCCTGCTGGCAAGACCAACAGCCACCTCTTCACAGGCGACCTCTTCGGAGGAGAACCTTCAAAGGACAATCTTGCAAAAAATAAGGGTGATGAGAATAGCCTTTTCTCGGGAAATTCCACGGGAGACTTATTTTTTGCGAACCTCGAAGACATAAAATCAGTCAATCACTCGTACTATCTTGTTGATAATGCGGATGAAATAGACAAGCTTATTGCAAAAATACTTACAAATAAGCTTGTAAGCATAGACACAGAGACCACCTCCGTCGATGCAATGGACGCAAAACTCGTTGGAATGAGCTTCTCCGTGACCGAAAACGAGGCTTACTACGTTCCTGTACCGGCACACGATGACTGGAAAGGCAAAAAGTATGAGGAGGCTCTCTCAATTGTTAATAAATTTAAAACGATCTATGAGTCGGAAGAAATAGAGAAAGTGGGGCAAAACATCAAGTACGACATGCTCGTGCTCTCCAACTACGGCGTGCACGTGACAGGCAAGATGTTCGACACGATGATAGCCCACTATGTCATCGCACCAGAACTGCGTCACAACATGGACTACCTGGCTGAGGTGTATCTCAAATACAAGACTATCCACATCAACGAACTCATTGGCTCGGGCAAGAAACAAAAACTGATGAGCGAGCTGACTCCAACAGAAGTGTATGAATATGCAGCAGAAGATGCCGACGTGACTCTGCGCCTGAAAAACGTGCTGGAAAAGGAACTTGAGGAAAAAGGACTCACAAAGCTCTTCGAGGAAATAGAGATGCCACTAGTACCAGTGCTGGCGCACATGGAGGAAAACGGCGTGAGAGTGGACACCCATTCACTTGCCGAGACATCCAAGACATTCACCGACAGGATGCAAAGCATAGAAGCCGAGATAAGGGAAATAGCTGGGGCCGACCTCAACATCAGCTCTCCAAAACAGATTGGCGAACTGCTCTTCGACAAGCTCCAGCTTGACAGCAAGGCCAAGAAAACCAAGAAAGGGCAATACGTGACCGACGAGGCTACCCTTCTCGCCCTCAAGTCAAAGCATCCTATCATAGAGAAGATACTCGACTACAGAGGTTACAAGAAACTGCTGAGCACATACATAGACGCGCTGCCACAATTGGTCAACAAACGCACAGGCCACATACACACATCTTATAATCAGGCCGTCACGTCTACCGGACGTCTCTCTTCAAGCAATCCGAATCTGCAAAACATACCCGTTAGGGACGAGAACGGCAAAGAGGTAAGAAAAGCCTTCATCCCCGACGACGGAGAGACATTCTTCTCTGCCGACTACAGCCAGATCGAACTGCGTCTCATGGCACATCTCAGCCAAGACAAGAACATGCTCGAAGACTTCAACTCAGGCCATGACATACACCAGGCCACAGCAGCCAAGGTGTTTAAGGTGCCAATGGAAGAGGTCTCACCAAGCATGAGAAGAAAAGCCAAGACAGCCAATTTCGGCATCATATACGGCATCTCAGCCTTCGGTCTCGCAGAGCGCATGGAAGTGAGCCGCAGCGAGGCCAAACAGCTCATAGATGACTATTTCAGCACCTATCCCATGGTGAAGGAATATATGGACAAGAGCATAGAGACAGCAAGAGAGAAAGGCTATACGGAGACACTCTTCGGCCGCCGCTGCCAACTGCCCGACATCAACTCAAGAAATGCCGTGGTGAGAGGATATGCGGAAAGAAACGCCATCAATGCCCCCATACAGGGCACAGCAGCCGACATCATCAAGATAGCTATGATAAACATAGACAAGAGGATGAGGGCCGAAGGCATGAAATCGAAGATGATACTGCAAGTGCACGACGAACTCAACTTCTCTGTGGCGCAGGAGGAGAGAGAACAGCTGCAAGCTCTCGTCACCCAAGAGATGGAAGCTGCCGCCAAGCTCTCTGTGCCGCTCATAGCAGAATGCGGTTGGGGCGACAACTGGCTCATGGCTCATTGACATAAGGTTACATACTTTTTTATGAGATATATCCACACACTCATTCTGACTACATCTTTGATGTGCTCTGTCTTTACACAAGGACAGAGCACATTCAGTATCATGTCATACAACATAGAGAACGCCTTCGACACCATACACGACGAAGGCAAGAACGACTACGACTATCTGCCTGGCGGTGAGAAAGGCTGGAGCACTTACAGGCTGTTCAGAAAACTGAAGAGCGTGGGCAAAGTCATAGCAGCAGCCAACGAGAACAGACCCATAGACCTGATAGGACTGTGCGAGGTGGAGAACGAAAACGTGATGGACGGCCTCACCAAGCACACACCGTTACGAAACATGGGATACAGATACGTCATGACCTCGTCTGAAGACGAACGCGGCATAGACGTGGCCCTGCTCTACTCGCCATACACCTTTCACATAAAAAGCCATCATGCTATAAATGTGAGCATTCCAAACAAAAAAACAAGAGACATACTGCATGCCACAGGAACCATCGTTTCGGGCGACACACTCGATGTATATGTGGTTCACCTGCCATCCAAACTGGGCGGAGCCGAGTCAAAAGCGCTAAGTCTGCGCGCCACTTCAATACTGCGCAGCCATGTTGACTCTGTCATCCACCAGCGGCAGCATCCCAACATCATCGTGATGGGCGACTTCAACGCAGACGACAACTCCAAACAGATAAAGATGCTGACCAGCGAGGGATGCCTTGACAACATGACCAGAGGAGCCAGTCCTGGCACTTACTATTTCCAGGGACGATGGTCGTGCATAGACCACATACTTTGCCGCACCACCACCCTCAGTTCCATCACGTCAAAAGCATTGGCCCTACCCTTTCTGCTTGAGACAGACAACATAAGGCGCAATGTGAAGCCCTTCCGCACATATTTAGGACCTGCCTATCACGGAGGCGTGAGCGACCACCTGCCACTGGCTGCCTTTTTCAATATCATCAGGCAATAAGTAACCATCTGCACA
The DNA here is from genome assembly GCA_934271655.1 of uncultured Bacteroidaceae bacterium. Taxonomy (GTDB): domain Bacteria; phylum Bacteroidota; class Bacteroidia; order Bacteroidales; family Bacteroidaceae; genus Minthosoma. Next base: position 24,876 of record CAKQRW010000006.1, read on the forward strand.
CCATTCATGTCCACGAAAACAAGTACCAGAATGCTTTTTCTGATGCTATTACTATAAAAAAACGGCCCATAATTTTACAGTCTATCATTATTTCCTTATATTTGCATCATGACAACAACAAATAAGAACATTACCAAAATGAAAAAATCAGCATTACTATTCAACGCCATGCTTATAGCAGGCGCAGCCACAATCGGTTTCACATCATGCGGCGACGACGACAACGACTCTCCTAAGACTGACCCCGTGAAGAAAGCTACCACAGCCACCGTGCAAGGAGGCTTCTACGTGACCGCAAGCGAGATGAAATACATGGACATCTATGTCATAGATGCCAACGGCGACTCTACCCTGCTCACCACAAGCAACACTACTGTGAACAACAACATGTCATTTGGTAATGTGTACAAAATGAGTTACACCACTTCTGCTTCAGCTATAGCAAACAATGGCGACGAAGCCAGACTGTACACTTTCAGCGTAGAGACCATCAAGACATTCCCAAAGAAACTGACATATGAGGTGGCAGCCAAACCTAACGGCAACCAGCCATCCGACAACGAGAATATAGTGATACTCTACGCTCCTGCGCTAAATATCCAGAATGACGCTGAGGGCTTCACCAGTTTCAACTCACACCTCAGCAGCTCCACACTTGTCATCAATGGCGCAAAATGGACTACATATATAGAAAAGGCAGGCGCAAAGAAAGGCATGAAGATAGAGCTCAACTTCACATCCGCATCCGACCTGGACAACCAGCTCACAGAAACATTCCTGAACAAAAAATAACAGGACAACACACACGTGGAATGAAAAGAGAGCCTACACCACAAGACAGACTCCCTCCTTACATCCACACACACTATAAGCTAAAAAGCGAATAAGCCAAAAGGAGAACTCTCCACATGGCTTATTCGCTTCTTTTTATGACCCATACGGCCTCTTCTCAGTGTCTCTCGTCATTCAGTTCGATGACCTCAAGATCCTTAATATCCTTGCCGTCAATATTGAACCTGACAAGCGTGCGCACAGCATGAAAACCGCTCATGCCAGCCGCTCCAGGATTGATGTGCAGCAAGTCCAGCACAGGGTCATATTTCACCTTGAGCAAATGAGAATGGCCCGATATGAACAGCTGCGGAGGATTGGCAACAATATCCTTCCTGACACTTGCGTCATACTTGCCAGGATAACCGCCTATATGCTTCATCATCACATCCACCTCCTCACACCGCCACCTCAGCACAAGAGGAAACCTGTAGCGGAAATCGCTGCTGTCTATATTGCCATACACAGCCCTAAGCGGAGCTATCTTCTCCAGGCGGTCGGCCACTTCCATAGTGCCAATGTCGCCCGCATGCCATATCTCATCACACTCCTTGAAGTATTTCACATACCGCTCGTCCCACCATCCGTGAGTGTCTGAAAGTAAACCTATCCTCTTCATATACGTCCCTGTTGATCATTCCCTGTTCCACACGTCAGCACACCTTGCATCCTTCACTCCATAAGGGTGCACATACTTCCTGACGAATCCTTCCTTTGAAACCCACGTGGTGTCGCTGAGATAATAATACTCAGTACATTGGCTATAGGACAGGTATGTGGTAAACGAATACACATCAGTGTTGTCCACCTGCTCCATAGGCAAAATCTGCCATTCGCCAGCACCGTTGTCTGTGAACGAACCAGCTATATAGCCCTTCCTACCTTCTCCCGCGCCGCTCATGTCGACCGTGAAAGTGACTCTGCCGTTGTCTTCATTCATGAAATCCATACCTCCATGAAGAAGAACTTCATTGTTGAAGTCAAAGAACGCAGCGTTCTCCCAGCTTGAGCCCTTGCCCCATCTGGTCTGCTTGTCGGAAGAGACCCACTCAGGCTCCCATGCCAGCACACCATAGCCGAAGTTTTCACGCACCACACGCTTCAGCTCCATGAAGAAGTCTTTCTGCAACTGGCTGCAAGCCACATCAGGAGCACCTATAGGCATGGAATTTAGCTTGTTGGAACTGTTATCTTTCCATAGCTTAGTCCATATGCAGCCTGTGTCTGCTATAAGCAGACGCACCCCATACTTCTTATACACATCTGTAGCCACGCGGCGCAGCTTGTCAAGAGAATAGACATACTGCTGTGGATAGTATGACACGCCAAGCACATCAAACTGGCACAGGCCTCCCCTCGCATATTCCTCCATCAGCTTCAGTACGTCAGCATTTTCCAGCGACATGTTGAGCACCGCCTTCACGTCAAGGTCATACTTGTCATTGAAGTCTCTCACAGCCCTGATGCCTGCGTTTAGCAGCAGCACATTGCGCTCTATGTCAAGAGAATGCTTGTCATTGCCATTCAGCACAAGCACATTGTCGTTGGCCTCATTGCCTATCTGCACGGCTACAGGCACCACATCGCTGTCGCGAAGCACAGAGAGCGTGTTGTATGTATACTGATACACCGAGTCGGCCAACTCTCCAGGCACATTGACGATAGAAGTCCATGCCGCAGGAGCCGTGTTTTTCTCCGTGACAGTCCACGAATCCGAGTAATACAGATCGAGCAGCAGGCTCATGCCCGCATCTTTCACACGCTTGGCACTCTCCACAAACGTGATTAAGTTTGAATACTCTTCACGCGTGGGACTGTTCCACAGGCGCAGCTTGACCATATTGGCTCCATATGTACTGAATATGCCAAACAGATCTGTCTCTCTACCCCCAAGCGTGTATTTCACTCCTGCCTTCTCAAGCTCTGCCGTATAGGACAAGTCACCTCCTACATAGAAATCTGACATATACACGCTGTCGGCCATAGGATTGCCCTGACGGTCGCCCAGCATCTCCTCTTTAGTCTCGCAGGCATTAAATGTTATGGCGAGCAAAGTTGTGCATAGACAAGCACATATTGCAGTTTTTTTCTTCTTCATCCCGTATTTAAAGTTAGTCATAAATAAATCAATCAGTTTACAAAGATACAACTTATATTCACACCCTCCAAACTTTACATGACAAATAATAAGCATGCTGCGCCTTTATCCCCCTACAGAAATGGATTTGACAAATATCAATGACATCAGCAACCCACAATCTGCACCTCGCGGCTCTAGCGCACACACAGCCACAACACGCCAAGCAGACCACTCGTCATCATCGGCAGGTATCAGCTCACCTCTCCACCAATCCACCCTCTCGCACATGACAAATTTTCACCTTTCCCATAGCATCCATACCTTGAAGGCAGTCCATGCATAACCTGATGATTAACGAAGTTTAAAGAAAGGGGCACAAGTTTAATGGAGATTAAAAATATTGACAATATGGCAGTTAGGCATAATAATTGTCTTATCATAAGGCAGAACGGCAAAAGAGAAAAGCCCAAGAGGGGCTGGCATCCATAGCCATTCGAATACAAACAAACGAAATAAAAACAACTTAATAATAGGAGGATATGATTATGATGCCTACAGTTTATTCTAATCGCAATCAGGGATGGTTCCCAGCTTTATTCAACGACATGCTCAACGACAGTTGGTTTCCATCAAAAGCTTTCAGCAACACACCAGCCGTGAACGTTTCTGAAACAGCAACCGAATACAAGATTGAAGTAGCTGCTCCAGGCATGACAAAGGAAGACTTCAACGTCCATCTCACACACGACAACTGCATCGCCATCAAGATGGAGAAGAAGACCGAATCTGACAACAAGGACGACAAGAAGAACTACTTGCGCCGCGAGTTTGGCTATAGCCAGTTCGAACAGATGTTGTCTCTGCCAGACAATGCCGACAAGCACGCTATATCAGCTAAGATGACCAACGGTGTGCTGGTCATCGACATTCCTAAAGTCAAGGAAGAGGAAAAAGCTAAAAAGAACACCAGCATAGAAATCAAATAAACTATATGCTTGAACTGAGTTTCCCTGAGAGCCCCGCGCCCTCAGGGAAACTTTTTTTTGTAATTATGTGCTCATGACAATTCTTATATCTGCGTGCTCTATCTTAAAGCAGAATTTCCTATGTTTGAAGGAACCATGTGCATCTCACCACCTGCACCCACCACAATCGAGTACCTCTACATATACGCATCGTCCTACTTGTCCCTCACGTTGCCATTTATCTCCACACCATTATTTTCACACATCGTTCCACGCCTATTCACAGCCCAACATGCTGATTTTCCCTCATATATTTTCTGTTATCACATATTTTCCTTACCTTTGTGCCACATTTTAAATGTGCAACACATAAAAGAATTAACTCAACAGTCACTATGGGAACAAAAAGAAACATTGTCATCACAGGCGGCGCAGGCTTCATCGGAAGCCATGTGGTGCGTCTTTTCGTAAACAAATACCCTGAATATAACATCATCAACCTCGACAAGCTCACCTATGCCGGCAACCTCGCCAACCTCAAGGACATAGAGGACAAGCCCAACTACAAGTTTGTCAAGATGGACATATGCGACTTCGACGCCTTCTACAAGCTCATGCAAGACGAGCATATCGACGGCATCATACACCTTGCAGCCGAGAGCCACGTGGACCGTTCCATCAAGGATCCTTTCACCTTTGCCAGGACAAACGTGATGGGCACACTCTCCCTGCTCCAGGCCGCCAAGCTCTACTGGGAAAGCCTGCCAGAGAAATATGAGGGCAAGCGTTTCTACCACATATCCACAGACGAAGTCTACGGAGCCTTGCAGATGACCAACCCTGAGGGCATCAAGCCTCCATTCACTACCACAGCGTCATCGGGCAAGCACCATCTGGCCTACGGCACAGACTTCTTCTACGAGACAACAAAGTACAACCCTCACTCTCCATACAGTGCGTCAAAAGCCAGCTCCGATCATTTTGTACGCGCTTTCCACGACACTTACGGCATGCCAACCATCGTGACCAACTGCTCCAACAATTACGGTCCGTACCAGTTTCCAGAGAAGCTCATACCTCTATTCATCAACAACATACGCCACCGCAAGCCTCTGCCAGTCTATGGCAAGGGAGAGAACGTGCGCGACTGGCTCTATGTCGTAGACCATGCGCGCGCCATAGATGTCATCTTCCACAACGGCAAAGTGGCTGAAACCTACAATATAGGCGGCTTCAACGAGTGGAAAAACATCGACATCATTAAGGTTGTCATCAACACCGTCGACCGTCTGCTCGGACGCAAGGAGGGTGAAGACATGGATCTCATCACACACGTGACCGACCGCCTCGGACACGATGCACGCTATGCCATCGACTCCACAAAGCTCCAAAAGGAACTCGGCTGGGAACCATCGCTGCAGTTTGAGGAGGGAATAGAGAAGACCGTGAAATGGTACCTTGAGAACGAGGCTTGGATGGACAACATCACCAGCGGAGAGTATGAGAAATACTATGACGACATGTACAAGAACAGATGATGTAAACCATAGATGACACAGCCATGGGTGCGAAGACGCACAGCACATGCACGCCTGAAGGCAGCTATCAGCTGTCTTATCTTCCACGGCGCATGTGCTATGCGACTACGCACCCATCTCATATTTACAGACGTATCGGAGGAGTACATTGACCTTGACCAACAGCAAGTGACGACAATGAGCGAGCGGAAGATAGAAGTGGAAGACAAGAACACAGAGGTTGACCCTATGCCAATGGGAACAGGCAAAGGAGGCAAGAAAGAACCATAAATGACTAAATTATTTTTCTATTGTAAAGAAATTCTTTATTAGTGTCCCCCAAAAACGTACAGCTTGAAATGGTCTTCTCCCTGCCCTTTCTGCAAACTCACTTTATTAGTGTCCACAAAAACGTACAGCTTTAAATAATATTGAACACCTGCCGAAACAATATTGAACACCTCCTTATAAAAATACCCATGAGCCCCACTCAATTCGGGATTTTTTAGCTATATTTGCACTTAAAAGCGCAAGCCTGAAGTAGCTATCCCATAGCAACGGGACAGGCTAAGCACAACGACAAGAACAAAGCACAACAGCAATACAAAAGATGCAAAGAGTAAATACAGAAGAGCGAGTGGCAAAAGCCGTGGCACTCTTCAAGCAAGGATACAACTGTTCGCAGTCTGTAGTAGTGGCATTCGCCGACATATACGGCATGGACGCTGACTTTGCCGCACACGTGTCAGGCTCATTCGGCGGAGGCATAGGCCGCATGAGAGAGACATGCGGAGCGGCCTGCGGCATGTTCATGCTGGCAGGACTGGAGGTGAAAGGCGACTACCCCGACATAGAGCTGAAGAAACGCAACTATGAGGTGGTGCAGGCACTCGCCGCAGAGTTTCGCGAGGCGACAGGCTCGCTTATCTGCAAGGAACTGCTCGGACTCAACAAGAAACGCGCCGACGGCACCTTGCCCGAGATACAGATTGTGGCCACACCAGAGGCACGCACAGACGAGTATTACAAGAAGCGTCCCTGCGTGCGCATGGTCGAGCTTGCCGCGCGCATCTATTGCAACTACCTCAACAAAGAGGCATAACCTCGGCTCCAAAAAGAGCCTGGCATAGCCAAAAACCTTATTATATAGAAAAAAAACAACCGTCATTCCGCCTCTCACGCCACATAGTCGAGCAGCGGAATGACTTGCGATTAACAACGGCACAAAAGCAGACAAAAGAGAAAGATGGCAAAGAAAGAGGAACTCACCCCGATGATGAGACAGTTCTATGATCTGAAGGCAAAGCACCCCGGAGCCTTGCTGCTGTTTCGCTGTGGCGACTTCTACGAGACATACAATGACGATGCAGTGGTGGCATCCGACATCCTCGGCATCACCCTCACCAAGCGGAGCAACGGAGCAGGAACCAGCGGCAACAGCACAGCCATGGCAGGATTCCCCTACCATGCACTCGACACCTACCTTCCCAAGCTGGTGAGGGCTGGCAAGCGTGTTGCTATATGCGACCAGCTGGAAGACCCCAAGACCACAAAAAAACTTGTGAAGCGAGGCATCACAGAACTCGTCACGCCGGGCGTGGCCATGTCGGATAACATACTCAATACGAAGGAGAACAACTTCCTTGCCGCTGTCCACTTCGGCAAAGCCTCTTGCGGACTCGCCTTTCTCGACATCTCCACGGGCGAGTTTCTCTGCGCAGAAGGCACGGCAGACACCATCGGCAAACTGCTCACCTCTTTTGCGCCGAAAGAGGTGCTCTTCGAGCGCGGCAAGAAAGACATGTTCACAAACTGCTTCGGCGACCGCTACTTCACCTTCGAACAAGACGACTGGGTGTATACCGATGACTTTTCACGCAAGACACTCCTGCAGCATTTCGGAGTGAAAAACCTCAAAGGCTTCGGCATCGAGCACCTCAAGAACGCCACCGTGGCCGCAGGAGCCATACTTGAGTACCTCAAGCAGACGCAGCACACACATCTCTCACACATACACAACATACAGCAGATAGAGGAAAACCGCTATGTGCGGCTCGACAACTTCACCGTGCGCAACCTGGAGCTTGTCTACTCCATGAATGAGGGAGGCAGCAGCCTCTTCTCCGTCATAGACAAGACCGTCAGCCCTATGGGAGCCAGGCAGATGCGCCGCTGGATACTCTTTCCGCTCAAGGATGTGAAGACCATCACAGAGCGGCAAGACGTGGTGGAGTCATTCTTCCGCCATCCAGACATGCGCAATGTCATAGCAGACAATCTCAGAGAGATAGGCGACATGGAGCGCATAGCCAGCAAGGTGGCTGTGGGACGTGTCACTCCGCGCGACCTGCTGCAGCTCATGCAGGCCCTCAAAGCCATAGAGCCTATCAAGAGCACCTGCGCCGCAGCCGACAACGAGAGCCTGAAAGCCATAGCCAGCCATATTGACCTCTGCGCCGAACTGCGCGACAGGATAGAGCATGAGATAAGCCCGTCTGCCCCACTCCTCCTCGCCAAGGGCGACGTGATTGCAGACGGAGTGAGCCCTGAGCTCGACGACCTGCGCCAGATGGCATACTCAGGCAAGGACTATCTCATCAAGATACAGCAGAGGGAAGCCGAGGCCACAGGCATACCGAGCCTGAAGATAGGCTTCAACAACGTGTTCGGCTACTATATGGAAGTGCGCAACACCTACAAGGACAAGGTGCCGGAGGAATGGATACGCAAGCAGACCCTTGCGCAGGCAGAGCGATACATCACCCAGGAACTCAAGGAATATGAGGAGAAGATACTCGGAGCGGAGGACCGCATACGCGTCCTTGAGGCCGAGCTCTACGCCAGCCTCATCAAGTGGGCCGTCGACTTTGTGCCCAAGCTTCAGGAAAACGCCACTATGATAGGCCACATAGACTGCCTCCTATCCTTCGCCACAGCTGCGCAGGAATACCGCTACAACCGCCCCATGGTGGACGACAGCATGGTCATAGACATCAAGCAGGGACGCCATCCCGTCATAGAGCGGCAGATGCCCGTAGGCGAGCAGTATGTGGCCAACGACGTGTATCTCGACTCCGACACGCAGCAGATAATCATCCTCACAGGACCTAACATGGCAGGTAAGTCAGCCCTGCTACGCCAGACAGCCCTCATCACGCTCATGGCGCAGATAGGCTGTTTCGTGCCGGCAGACAGTGCCAGGATAGGCGTGACAGACAAGATATTCACACGTGTGGGGGCATCAGACAACATATCCGTGGGCGAATCGACCTTTATGGTCGAGATGAATGAGGCCGCAAGCATACTCAACAACCTGAGCGCGCGCTCGCTTGTGCTCTTCGACGAACTGGGACGAGGCACATCCACCTACGACGGCATCTCCATAGCGTGGGCTATAGTGGAATACATCCACGAGAATCCCAAGGCCCACGCCCGCACACTCTTCGCCACCCATTACCATGAACTCAACGAGATGGAGAAATCGCTTCAGAGAGTGAAAAACTTCAACGTGAGCGTGAAAGAGGTCAACGGCAAAGTCATCTTCATGCGCAAGCTGGTGCCTGGTGGCAGCGAGCACTCCTTCGGCATTCATGTGGCCAAGATAGCAGGCATGTCGCCCGTCATCATAAAGCGAGCCGAGCAAGTGCTCAAGGAACTGGAGCAGAACAACTCTGGAGACGGCGTGAGCCGACCGAATCCCGAAGGCATCCCTACCGCCTCCTCACAGGCTGGCGTACAGCTCAGCTTCTTCCAGCTCGACGATCCTGTGCTATGCCAGGTGCGCGATGAGATTCTCAATCTCGACATCAATGCCCTCACGCCTCTTGAGGCTCTCAACAAGCTCAACGAGATAAAGAAGATAGTCAAGGGCAAGTAGAGCCTGCATACATGAAGTTCAGAAGATAGCAACATGCACGGTTGCTATCTTTTTTTTGGATATTGCTGACTGGGCTGTGACTCTTTCCAACATACAGGTCAAATAATAGCGTAAGCGCTACTGAGAAGTCAATCGCCCCGCAAGCTTGGAAGCAGGTACAGACCGTACCACACAACTCAGCGCTACTGAAACGCCAATCGCCCTGCAAGAGCGCAAAAGTCCTGATAACAATAGAACTTTTGCCCTTGCAGGGCGACTTGCTTATTTTGCAGATTATATCCCAGGGTCTCGCTTCGCTCACCCTTGGCAATATGCTCCATTGTGCTTACAGCCCATATGACACTTGGCTATAGCAACGACAGAAGCATGCTATATGCTACATCAGGCTTGCTGCCCGATGGTTACTTGTTTTCGTATGTCACGACAATCTTGCTGCCATATGTGCCCGTGATATTCTCCAGATCCTTGAAGCTGAGGAAATCAATGGTGAGCACGTTGTCTGAGAAAGAAGCGTTGAGGTTGACATCAGCCACCTTGTTCTCATAATCACCTGTGTCAGTTGGAACCATGTATGCGATATGCTCCATAGCAGGGAAGTAGGATGAAGTCTTCACGCTGCTGTTGAGCAACATGCCCACAAAGATGTCCTCACCCTGGTAGATGTAAGAGAACATGTCAAGGAGATAGCGCACATCAATAGTGCCAGGAACGGCGTGCACCTTAGCTGGGCTGAATGTCACATCGCCGCCAAAAGACAAAGATGAGAGACTCTTGTCGCTGTATTCAGCCGACGTGAGCTGAAGGCCACGATACCAATTGTCCTTATTCAATACAGAGGCAAGCGTGTTGTCATCATTATAAGTCCAGTAATCATACTTGGTCGTAGGATATTCGTCCTCTGCGTATGCAGCGAGGCTCTTGACCACCTTGCCATTCTCCATAGTGAACTCAAGCGGCTTGTCGGAGAGCGGGCTTGTGGCAGAGACTGTGTTGCCAGAATAAGAGAAGCTATAAGAGAGGCCTTCCTGAGAGTCAATGGCCTTGAGAGTGCCATCCTCATTATAAGAGAAGTTCATTGTGACACTTGTCGCGCCAATCATAGCCAGCAGTCCATTCTCGAAATACACGCTCTTTATGCGCTTTGGCTGATAGACATAAGCAGAGCCAAGGTCCCACATGTTTGCGCCACGATGCAGTACCACCTCATACTCGCCCTCAGCTATGCTTGGCATATCAAAAGAGGCACCATCGGCAGTCACATTGACTGCGACAAAGTTTGGACGCTTAATCACATCCATTCTGCTCTTAGAGGCATTGTCGGCATCAGCAAACTCCAGCACATCGCCCTCACGGAAACCGATGCCGCTGACGCTTACCTTGCCAGCAGCAAGAGCCATCTCGTCAGGCACAGCCACAGCTGTCACAGGTACGGCAGGGGCAGTCAGCGCCACGGTGCCAATAGGCCAGCTGTTCTTGCCGTCGCTCAGCACTACGCTTGCCGTGCCCTCGGTGAGAGTGTATGGCACCTCAAAAGTAGCTCCGTTGGCAGAAAACTTTGCGCTGACGACAACAGGTGTCCCGTCAACAAGCTGGAGCTGGATAGACTGTCCGTCAGCAAAGCCCTGTCCCTGGATAGTCATCTCTGAGCCTATCTGGGCTGTTGCTGGGATGACCACACCTGTCAATGGGTTCTTTACTGGATCATCGTCTGATGAACATGCTGAGAAGGTGATGATGGCACACAACATCAGCATCAATGAAATCACTTTTTTCATGATTCTTCTTTTTAGGGGTTAAACATATAAGTTGATTGATTATAATCTTCGTGTTGCCTGCGGCTGTCACTTCTTGGCCTACAGTCCCTTCAGGCTGTCAAGTATCTTCACCGTGTCGTCGCTCGAAGGGCGAGTCATGTCAGGATTGACTATGCGTCCGTCAGGACCAATGAGAATGAAGCGCGGGATGCCGTTGATGCGGTAGTCAGCCTGAAACTGCGAGCCTGTGCCTATGTGCAACTGTGTGCCCGCCAGCTCGCCACTCTTCACGCGCGCTTCCCACTTAGACTTATCTTTGTCAATAGACAGCCCCACAAAAGCTATGTTCCTGCCATCATACCTCTTCTCCAGATTCTTCAGGTAAGGCAGCTCCTTCTGGCAAGGGCCGCACCATGTAGCCCACATGTCTATGTAGACATACTTGCCGCGAAACTCACGCAGCGACATCTCCCTGCCGCTGATGTCTACGCCCTTGAAGTCGGGCGACTGACGGCCCACGGCAGCCTTGTCCCATTTGGCGCAAGCCTGCTTGAATATTTCATTCAGCCGAGGCGAGGTGACATAAGCGTAATACACGTTCTGCAGGTCTGTGATGTTGTCTGTGCCGTTGCCCTCCACATAAGTGAAAGCCACATGATGAATGAGCGACTCGCGCACCTTCTCGTTCTCAAAGTGCTCACCCATATAGTTCATCTCAGCCACCACCTTCTGGTAGTACTGGCGCACATCCTTATTCTCCTCATCGAGCACATGTGAGGTCTCAATCATGTAGTTGCGGTACTCGTCAATGTCGGCCAAGTCGGCATCTTCACGCACATACTGCCTCAGCGTCTTGTAGTAGTCATCGCCAAGCACCATGGTGGTGTCCTGCGTGAGATAAAGATGGCTGACAGGATACATCAGCATGGCGTTGGCGTAGAAATACGTGATGCGCCCCTCTTCCATCTTCACAAACTTGTCATCAGCGGCAAACTTGCGCGCCTTCAGCAGACGCTTCATAGAGGCCATCTTGGCCTCCACGGCCTTGCGGAATTGCTCCCAGGGCAGCGAATAGTTGTCATCGGGCAGTCCCACCACCTGAATCTTGTTGAGATAGTCCACCGCCTTCTCATTGCCACCCTTCACAGAGAAGGTGTTGTCGAAGTCGGCAGCATCAAACGAGATAGTCATCTCGTCACCTTTATGCAAATATATATTCTTGAATTTCTCGCCATAATACACCTTGGCATAGAGGGCGTCCATGCCCTCAATATCTGCCGTGGCCTTGCCTTCCACAAGCGGAAACTCATTCACACTCATGTGATAGACCAGCACTACCGAACCAGCCACAGGGTTCTTCACATCGAAATGTACCTTGAAGCCCTCTGCTGCCCTTATGCCAACTGCCAGTGTCAGGAGCAGCAGCATATATGCCATCCTTCTTTTCATCATAGTCATTTTTCTTCTTTTATGTGCTTTTAACAACAAACAATTAAATGCTTTTATAATAAACAATCCTCATACCATTGCAGGCAGAATCTGAAAAGTATCTCTCATCGGCAAAACTTATTGTCATGATTCACGATATTGCCATGAATCGTGGAAATGATCAGCCATACCCATCAGTTGGTGCGCTCACGGTAAGTAGCGTCAACAATCTTCGCAAAACCAGTGTACACCTTAGGCTTCACAGAAGAGAAATCGCCCTCCGTCACTATGCCGTTATAGATGCGCAGAGTGCCTTCGCCACCCTTCTCCGATGCCACCACCAAGTCGTAGTCGTGGATAGACGCGGCATTCTGGTAGAGGTTGAACTTCATCATTGTGACTGTCTCACCAGCAAGCTCAAATTGCTCCTCCGCCTTCAGCGGCTTCTCCGACAGGTTGACACGGTAGACAGTGCCACCGACAGAGTAGTACATGTAGTTTCTCAACGAGCTAAAGGCGAAGTGCTCAGCCTCCGAAATGCCCTCACAGCCGCTCATATCGCCATAATAAGCCTTGCCAATAGCGAAAGTGCAGTCAGCGTAGCATAGCATGTCGCCGAGCTGTATGCCATACAGAAGAAGCTTCTGCCCATCCCTCAGCAGCGTGTATGTCACACCCATCTTAGCGTTGCCAGGGTCATAGCATGTATTCTCCATATACACAAAGTCGAGTCCTTCGGGATATTCATCAAAAGCGGAACCTGTGACCATGTCGCTGCCCTTATAGCCTGTGGCTATGCTCTCCATCTCCTCCATGGTGTGGCAAGACTTGTCAGAAAGCGAGAGTCCCATCAGAAAGGGGCAGCACGACATGAATCGCCTGTTCTCCTCGTCATATAAAAGATATATTGAGGCATATGATGTGGCTCCCACATTAGAACCCACATACGGAGCCATACGCCCTGTCTTGCTGGCAGAGGCGAAGAGTCCCTGTATGCCCATGTTAGCCGCCGTGTAAGCCACGCCATCGCTCACGCACACTCTCATCATGCCGCTTTGGTCGCTCACCATGCCATGAGGGTGCAGCTCCAGCGACTTAGCCACCTCATACTTGAAGGAATATTCCTTCTTCCACGCAAAATTGTTCTTCGACAGCCTCGTAGCCCCATCTGCGGTAAAGAGGTAGAAAGGTGAGTCGCTGTTGCCATTGCGCGGCACATACTGTATGGCATATGGATGGTTCAGCTCAGGCATTCCGCTGCCGCTGAGCACATCAGCGTAAGTCTTTCCTGTCACGTCAGAGATGATGTCCAGCCGCGCCTTCCCATCAGCGTCACACAACACCATCCATCCCTCCGACGAGGAGTCGCTGACTGTGAGCGAGCAACTCTTTCTCCAGAACAGTCCCGACTTCTTTTCCGTCATAGTGAAATAGAGTTTGTACTCACCAGCGTTGAGTGTCACTTCCTCGCGCAGATGCTTATCATTACTGAGCGTCGTCACCTCGTTGTCACCCGCATTATTTATCACTTTCCACTCGTAAGTGTAAGCATCAGCGTCTGTGATGTTATCGCCAAGTGATGGATCCAGACTCAGCTCATCATGTATAAGCACAGATATCTTATCTGGCAGGCCTGTGATGTCAGGCTCATTGAGAGAGTGGTAGTCGTAGTTGCCCTCGTCTTGCGAGCATCCTGCCGCCAGCAGCCCCATAAGCACGGCTATCACCATAGCCATGTTTTCTATTGTTTTGCGTATCATCAACTTATTCATTCTGCAAGCCGTTGTTAATAATGTTAATATCTTTTCATACTGTTCACAACTCCATACACGGCCGCTTATGTTTTCCGCAGCTCCGTGTCATGCAGTCGTTCTTTCCACTCGCTCATTTGGCAGCAAACAGGAGAGCATTGCCATTGCTGTCGAAAGCGTCTGTGTCATACTTCTCCCCTTTGTTGCGGAGAGCCTGCTGCTCGTTCACATAACTCTGCATCTCCGAACTTACATAAGACTGCATGGCAAGCGTCATCTGGCTCTCGTCATTGAAAGCAGCAGGGTCGAGGTCAAGCACCTTGCAGGCCAGTTCAAACTTCTGCTGCGTGAAGTCTCCCAGCAAGTCTTCCTCCCAAGCCTTCGGAGCTGCTGTAAACTGGTCGGAAAAGACTATCGTGTAGGCAAGCGTAGTCACCTCCACGCCATTGGCATTGTCTTCCTTTGTCACAGGCAAAGAGAAATTATCATTGCTTATCAAAGCCACCCTGACATGCTTCTTCTGGCTTTTCAGAACCTGAGTGCGCTTCAGCGTGACAGTATAGTCCACCGTTGTGGCTCCAGCAGGCATCTCCGCCTTGGCAGGCAACACATAGTCTGTGCCCTCTTGGGCATCCTCCGAATAGACCGATATGCCTATCTCCCTGTCCTCATCTGCCGGACGTCCCACCAGCTGCACCCTGACAGGCACCTGCATCTCGTCTCCCTTCTGATATACAAACGTCACATCAGTAGAGTCTTGCAGCACATTGGTGTTGGTGCGGTTATTCAGATAGACGCCGCTTATGTCCTGAAAGTTATCTGGCGTCTGCTCGCTGCAAGCCGTCATCAGCGGCACAGCCAGCACAAAAGCCATGAGCGGCATCACAAAACAATATCCTATCTTATTCTTCATCATGTCTTATTCTTTATTAAGCGTTCACTTTTTCAAGAACCGCACTCTTGCCTCATCGCCAGCAAGCACAGTTCTGCTATCCACTTGCCGATTCACCTGTTGTCAGTCTCAGAGTCTGGCAGCGGCACCACAAACACAAGATCGCTCGCCTTGGTGTTCTTGCTGCTTGACGATGACGATATGATGTCGCTGTAGAGCCTCTTGTAGAGATAGAATAGCTGTCCCTCTCCATAAAGCTCGCGTATGTACTCATACTTCAGCAGGTCTGGGGTGAGTGTCTGCAAGCCAGCCACGCCACGGTTCTTGCGCAGCAGATTGACATACTGCACGCCAGCCGACAGTTGGTCACCCTGGCTCTCCGCTGCAATGAGCAACATCTCTCCGAGACGCAGCATAGGAATCATAGTGTTCTGTATGCTTCCATCTGCCACCATGTCACTATACTTATAGAAGTACCTGTTGCTTCCGGTAGCTATCCAGTTGGCACGGTATCTGTAGTCATCAGGATAACCTCCTGTCTGCGCTGCGCCTCCATACACTATATTGTCCATCAGTCCGTTGTCCATGCGAAACACATAGTTAGGCAGGCGCGACGGGTCATAATAGCTTTTGAAGATATTGCCACGTTTTGTGTTGCTCAAGGCAAAGATGACCTCTGATGAGAAAATGCGGTCAGGGTCGGCAGGCGAACCCACCACCAGACTCTTGTCCACAAACGAAAAGATGCCTGAGTCCACTGTCTTTATCACATCCGTGGCATATTTCAAGGCCTTCTCCTTATCTCCCACATAGAGATAAGCCCGCGCCAAGAGAGCCTCAACAGCGTAGTAGTTGAGCCGCAAGGCGCGGTAGCGCGTGAAATTGCTGGTGCCGTCAGCAGCCCCGCTCATCATGGTGCCCTCCGTCTTCACAGGGTCGTTGGCCAGGAGCACACGCGCATTCTCAAGGTCATCTATCACCTTCTCAGCCACATCAGCGGCGGAAAGCAGCGGCTCAGGCGTGTTGGTCACCCTTGTGTAATAAGGAATGGCCGTAGCCTCGCTGTCCTTCGAGTATACCGGGCCGAAGAGACGCAGCATGTCAAAGTGCAGCATGGCACGCAGAGCCATGGCCTCCCCCTTCACCATGTAGTAGTTGCCGCTGGAGAAGAGGCTGCTCTTGTCGTCTATGCTCTCAAGAATCTTGTTGCAGTTGAGTATGAGCGCATAAGCCTTGTTCCATGTCTGGTCGAGGCGTCCGCGCCAATACTCTGTGCCATATTGGTAGGAGGCAAGGTCCTTATAGTTGCCCCACACGCTGTTGTCAGAGCCTATGGCATATGCTCCGCCCATCACTTCCAGCATCTCCACCGAGAGAGTCTTGCCATAGAGAGCCTCGTCATTGAGGTCTATGTATATGCCATTCAGCATCTTCTGGTAGCCCTCCTCACTTTTCATGAGTTCGTTCTCTGATATTTTGTCGTATGGCTTTACGTCCAGCCAGTCGTCGCACGACATGAGCGCAAGGCAGAATGCCGCCATCAGCATAGTATAGATTTTTTTCTTCATGTAACGCTTCTTTTGTAAGTTTAGAATGTTGCGCCAAGAGAGAACGACACCGTTCGGGCAAACGGATAGTCTATGCCTCGCTCTGCCTTGATGGTAGACCAGCGGAAGATGTCGTTCATGCATGCCTGCACAGTGAGGGCCTGCACGCCCAGCCGCTTGGCCACGGCGAGCGGAAACTCATACCCCACGTTGAGCGATTCGAGAGTGAGCGTGTTGTCGTCCATCACGAAACGCGATGACTTGTCGGTCTTCTGCACCATAGAGATGCCCTTATAGAGAGCTTCGCGGTTGCCTGCGCTCCATCGGTCATAAAGGGCCCGCTTGTCCTGGTTGTTGTACACGTCGGCCGTACTTATATTCTCCACCTTGTCGAAGAGCGAGCTGTTGAACTGCTGTCCGCCCACCTGGTAACGGAAATAGCATCCGAAAGAGAATCCCTTGTAATAGAAGGTGGTGCCTATCAGTCCCTCCACGTCTGGCTCTGTGTCGCCGCATACCACCTCATCGCTCGCATCGTATGTAAATGAGTAGCTGCCGTCTTTCTTGATGAAAAGTTCCTTTCCCGTGGCAGGGTCAATGCCGGCAGAGCGCACAGCCCATATGGCAGTAGGGCTGCCTCCGTCATAGTATCGTGTGGTGCTGTGTAGCTCAGCCTTTCCACTCTCATTGAGCGCGCTGAAGGCGTTGCCTATATTGGCATACTCCGACTTGGAGTGTGTGGCGCTCACAGAGATGTTCCAGTTGATGCGTCTCTCAGGCATATATACTGGTGAGTACTTCACAGTCGCCTCCCATCCGTGAGTCTTCTGCTTGCCTGCATTGAGAGCCTCACTTGTCACACCCATAGACCCAGGTGTGGTTATGATGGCAAGCAGCGGGTCTGTATTCTTTATGTAGTAGTCGAGAGTGACATTGAGGCGGTTGCCAAGGGTGGTCACGTCTGCCCCTACATTATAGTTTATTGTCTCTTGCCATGCCAGCTGCTTGTTGCCCAGTCCGCTCACCACCACTCCTGTGCCAAACACATTGGTCATCAGACTATTGAACATGTAAGTGGTGTACGCCTGATAGGCAGAGAAGTTCTGGTTGCCCGGATTGCCCACAGAGGCACGCAGCTTCAGCAGCTGAAAGAGTCTGTTGCGCTGCATCCATTCCTCATTGTGAATGTTCCATCCCAGTCCAACAGACCAAGTGGTGCGGAACCTGTTGTCTGTGCCAAACATCGAGGCACCGTCGCTGCGTAGATTGACATCGGCCAGATAGCGGTTGTCGTAAGCATATCCTCCATTGAGATAGAAGCTTGACGCGTGCTTCACGCTCTCCGTATAGCTTGGCTTGCCTCCAGATGGATAGCTGTTGGCGAAAGATGGGGCTGCAAACATGTCATCGGTGAAGCCTGTGGCTGAATAGCCGTTAGACTTGCTTGCCGTGTTGCTGAAATTGAATCCTGCCACAGCGTTCACCTGATGTTTGCCTGAGAACAGGCGGCCATATGTGGCAGACACGTCACCCTCGTAGTACAGATACTTCTGCAGGGTATGAGTGAAGAGCCCCTTTTGCGTCTCATCTTTATCGTCAAACTGCGTATGCTCCGGTGAGAGGCGTGTGTCTTGCGTGTCATCATACTTGGTGATTCCAAACTTTCCGCGCAGACGGAGGTCGTCTGTGGCAAACCACTCTGCTATGAAGTTGTTGGTGAATCCGGTGCGCTGCCCCTTGTCATAGTTGTTGAGATGGGCATTCCACAGAGGGTTGGACACAGGATTGTCGTTGAGCCCGTCTGCCGGATAATACAGGTATTTATTCACCTTGCCATCGGCTCCATACTTGCGGTAGTAAGGATTGGCAAGAGCATACTCGCTGAAAGAGACAGCCGGGTCGTTGGTCTCCAGATAGTCGACAGAGAGCTTGTTGCTGAACTGGAACTTGCCCGTGCGGTACACAAGGTCGATGTTTCCTCCGAGAGTCTCACGGTCCGAGCCCTTCATCACTCCGTTCACCATGCCATAGTTAAGTCCTATGCCATAGCGTATGTTCTGCTCGCCTCCCTCCGCGTATATGTTATGCTTATGGGTGAAACCCGTGCGCAGAGGCACTGAAAGCCAGTAGGTGTCTACGCCCTGCTCTATCTCACGCAGCCTGGAGTTGTAAAGATCGTCGAGCTTGATCTGGTTGAAAGGGTCATTGGTGTTGTCGCGATACACGCCTGCCAGCCTCTCAAACTCCAGTTTCTCACGGGAGTTCATCAGGTTGTAGTCCGTCAGGTCAGCAAAATCCAGAGAGTAGTCTCCCTTATACGACACCTGCAGCTTGCCCTTCTCCGGCACCTTCGTCTCGATGACCACCACGCCATTGGCCGCCTTCGAGCCATAGATGGCTGTGGAAGCGGCATCTTTCAGAAGGGTGACAGATGCCACACGGTTCATGTTAAGGTTCATCACAGTCTCAAGCGTTGTCTCGAAGCCGTCAAGGATAAACAGCGGCTGGTTGGGGTCGGTGCCATACTCTTCCTTGAATCCCACCACGCTCGACTTGCCCCTTATCTCCACATCAGGCATCTTGTTAGGATTGGATCCTGTCAGGTTATTGTCCATTATCTTGAACGAGGGGTCGAGTGTCTTCAGGCTCTGCAATATGTTTTGTGCTCCCACACTCTTCAGCTCCTCTATCTTGAAGGTGGTGGAAGAGCCTGTGAAACTCTCTTTCTTGCGGCGGTAGACACCAGTCACCACCACATCCTTTATATCCTGTGCCTCCACCTTCATCACTACCTTGGCAAATGCCGCGCCGTTCTTTCCGTCATAGCGCACAAGCATCTTTTTGTAGCCGATGAAGGAGAAGACGATGTTGCATCCAGCCTTTTCGACAGGCAGGGAGAAACGGCCATCCACATCGGTAGCCACGCCCTGCGATGTGCCCTCTATATAGACAGCCACACCTGGCATAGGCTGGCCGTCCACCTCATCATACACCCTGCCCTTCACCACAGCAGGCTTGGCATCGGCTGCATGGAGCGCATGGCCAGGAGCAGAAGTATCTGTCTGGGCACAAGCATCGCTTACATCAAGCGGCGACAGGCAGGCAAGCGCCATAAGCCACCTGGCTGTGAGGATGCTCATATTACCTTTATCCATAAACATTTTTCTTTTTTATCTGCGATATATACTAATGTAAAGCAAGCTTTCACATGCAAATTTAAGCATTATTATCATATAGTCGGCCCTACCGATGGATATATTTAAGCTACCGCAGTCTTTTTGGGCATTTTAAAAGATTTCCATATGATTGTTCGAGCCATCCACACCGCATGCAGAAGCCGCTCTCCGCCATGGCTTTCCATCTTCCAGCCACATGCGACAACAAAAAAAGGAAGAAGAGCCTCAAAGGCTCTCCTTCCATTGTTTGGGCGACATGTTTGTTCTCGCCTTGAATATCTTGTAGAGGTGGGCATGTGATGAGAAGCCACACTCTGATGATATCTTCTCATTCTTGACATCTGGTGTTTCCCTGAGTAGGCGCTGGGCCTCCGTGAAACGCACATCGCTGAGCCATGTGCGGAAGCTGCGGTGCACGTGTTTCTCAAAATAGACAGAAAGCTCCTTGCGCGGCACATTGATGCGGCTTGCCAGCGTCACTATGTCGATGGCGCTGTCGCGGAATCCGCCCGACTTGCACCATATGTCAAGCCGCATGCCTATTTCCTTGGCCCTTTCATCACTTAGGCTGTCGGTGCTGAAGATGGAAAGCAGTCCCTTGCTCTCGCCTGAAGAGAGCACCCTCTTTGTCACGTCGGGCGAGCCGTAATCGCCAACCAGTTCGTCTGAGGGAATGATGTTGAAGCCTAAGGCAACAAAGCTTATCACATAGAAAGCCAGGCAGACCAGCACCGCCGGACCCACTATCAGGAGCATGCCGCGGTTGGTCAGGGAGAGGGCGAGCATGATGCTTGAGCCTGCCATAAGCAGATAGCTTGTGCCTATATAGCGGTTGTATGGCAAGATGTCGGAACCTGTCACCGACTCGAATATCTTTCTGCGCCGCCATATCTCCCTAACTGGGGATATGCACAGATAGACCACATACAGCATGAAGATGCCAACCATGACATGCTGCATCCAGCCTATGCGCAGGCTGCCATTCCGCCAGCATCCCAAGCCAAAGACGATAGCTATGAGCGCATAGACCAGAAATCCGAGCTCAAGAAACTTCAGCGATGTGTTTTGCGAGCATTGCAGGCTTAGGATGGAATAGAAGATGGTGAAGGCCACAGGCACGTATATCATGATGTTGATGGCTCCGCCCACCTCGTCTCCTGAGTTGTAGAAGCAATATTTGAGTTGGAAGAAGAAATGGGCTGACAGTATCAGCATCGTGGCAAACAGCAACCATCTTGACCGCTCATACCTGTGATTGACCCATCGGATCTGCAGGCGTGAGAAGGCAAGTATAAGTGCCATCAATAGCGTGCTTCCGAAACAGCTCATGTGCAACAGAAACATTGAATCGAAACTATCCATTCCAAAAAACTTCTTTCTTCTTTACTTATTCGTGAATTATTTCATTGATTTCACGGTACAAAGGTACGGCATATTTCCCATACGCACAACTTATAATGTTTTTATTTATTAAAACACATAAAAAAAGGCATGAAAATGGTATATTCACACACAAACGAAAACAAACAGAACAAAAAAGGAGCATGACTGCATTCAGCCATGCTCCCCCAACATATCTATGTGGTTTTTACTATTTTCTTGCTGTCGGGCAGGGTCACCGCCTGATGCAACTATTACATCATGCCGCCCATGCCTGGAGCTCCGCCCATAGGCATCTCTGGCTTGTCCTCCTTGGCGTCGCAGATGACACACTCTGTAGTGAGGAACATGCCTGCGATAGAAGCAGCGTTCTCAAGAGCCACACGGCACACCTTGGCTGGGTCGATGATTCCCGACTCACGGAGATTCTCATAAGTGTCCTTGCGGGCATTGTAGCCGAAGTCGCCCTTCTGGTTGCGAACCTTCTCTACCACTACCGATCCCTCAAGGCCCGCGTTCTCCACAATCTGGCGCAATGGCTCCTCGATGGCACGCTTGACAATCTTGATGCCTGTAGTCTCGTCGGCATTCTCGCCTTCGAGCGACTCAAGTGCCTCTGTAGCACGGATGAGAGCCACACCGCCACCAGGGATAGTGCCTTCCTCAATGGCTGCGCGAGTGGCGCAGAGAGCATCGTCCACACGGTCCTTCTTCTCCTTCATCTCCACCTCCGACGCTGCGCCGACATAGAGCACGGCCACACCGCCTGAGAGCTTGGCCAGACGCTCCTGAAGCTTCTCCTTGTCGTAAGATGACTTAGAGTTGGCTATCTCGTTCTTGATCTGGTTGACACGCTCCTTTATGTTTTCCTTGTCACCCTTGCCACCAACGATAGTGGTGTTGTCCTTGGTGATTGTGACCTTCTCGGCCGAGCCAAGCATCTCGATTGTAGCCTGCTCAAGCTTCAAGCCCTTTTCCTCTGAGATGACCACGCCGCCTGTGAGGACCGCTATGTCTTCGAGCATGGCCTTGCGGCGGTCGCCGAAGCCTGGAGCCTTGACAGCGCATATCTTGAGCTGGGCGCGCAGACGGTTGACCACGAGTGTGGTGAGTGCCTCGCTGTCCACGTCTTCTGCTATGACGAGGATAGGACGGCCTGTCTGAGCTGCAGGGTTGAGGATAGGCAGGAACTCCTGAAGGTTGGATATCTTCTTGTCGTAGATGAGGATGAGAGGATTCTCCATCTCACACTCCATCTTCTCTGTGTTGGTGACGAAATATGGTGAGAGGTAACCGCGGTCAAACTGCATTCCCTCTACCACTCCGATAGTTGTCTCACGGCCCTTGGCCTCCTCGATAGTGATGACGCCGTCCTTAGAGACCTTCTTCATGGCATCGGCAATGAGCTTGCCTATCTCGCTGTCGTTGTTGGCAGAGACAGTAGCCACCTGCTCTATCTTGTCGTAGTTGTCGCCTACCTGCTCGCTCTGAGCCTTGACATGCTCCACCACCTTTGCCACGGCCTTGTCGATGCCTCGCTTCAAGTCCATTGGGTTAGCGCCGGCAGCCACATTCTTCAAGCCTGTAGCCACAATGCTCTGCGCAAGGACTGTAGCTGTTGTTGTGCCATCGCCTGCGTCGTCGCCTGTCTTAGAAGCCACGCTCTTGACAAGCTGTGCTCCTGTGTTCTGGAATGGGTCGGCGAGCTCTATCTCCTTTGCCACTGTGACACCATCCTTGGTGATGTGTGGCGCACCAAACTTCTTCTCGATGATGACATTGCGTCCCTTAGGACCAAGTGTGACCTTCACAGCGTTGGCCAAAGCGTCAACGCCCTTCTTGAGCTGCTCACGAGCCTCTATATTGAATTTCAAATCTTTTGCCATAGTTGTATGTTTATTTTGTGCCGCACAATGGCGGACTCACATTTTATTATATTATTATTGATGCAGAGTGTTATGATTGAGCTGAACAGAACGCCAGGACACTACTTGATGATGGCCAGCACATCGCTTTGGCGCATCATGAGATATTTCTCTCCTTCGTATTCTATCTCTGTGCCAGAATATTTGCCATAGAGCACCTGGTCGCCAACCTTGAGAATCATGTCCTCATCTTTTGTGCCATTGCCTGTGGCTACTACCTCGCCCTGAAGCGGCTTCTCTTTGGCTGTATCTGGGATGATGATACCGCCTACAGTCTTTTCTTCTGCAGGCTTTGGGAGTACGAGTACTCTGTCTGCTAATGGTTGAATGTTCATAGTCTTTATGTTTTTAAGTTTTTTACTTTGACAGTCTGGACTGGCGTCTTAGCGTCATGTGTCCGGTTTTACAGAATAGCAAATGTTGTACCAGCGTGGAGCGGCTGACAAAGAGTCCAGCAGACTGTGACAACGTGTCATGTGCATTGGCAGTAGCGGCGCTTGGCCTTCGAGGCATGGACACGCCTGCATCGAAAGCCTATTAGTGCCATGCTCTCATTGGCATACTTAGGATTGCTGATGCTTTTCCTTAGGATTGCATGTGCTTTTCCTTAGGATTGCATGTGCTTTTCCTTAGGATTGCATGTGCTTATCCTTAGGATTGCTGAGTGCTTACCATCTGGGGCTCTTTTCATATATATAGCAGAGACTTAGTTTATTCTCAATGCCAACAGCAGGTCTACAGAGATTTTCTTACAGTTTTTCGCAGCAACAGATGTACAACTCAGTATTTTTTCTTAATTTTGCAGTCTTATTGCTTATCACTAGCATTCTGACACACTGCTATGCACACGGTGAAATAAGCTGTCATTTCAATACCAATTATATTAACTAACAAACCATTTTTTTAACTTATGAAGAAAATATCTTTATTGCTGCTTATCGCACTCGCGCTTACCATGCAGGCGTTTGCCCAGAAAAAGAAAGCGGACAAAGCAGCCTTCACAGGCTACCTCTTCGCCTACTTCGAGGGAGGAGGCGATGCCAAGCAACAGGAACAACTTCGTTTTGCCATCAGCGAAGACGCAAAGAACTGGTATGCGCTGAACGGCAACCGCCCTGTCATCGCAAGCGACACCATAAGCAACAGCGGAGGCATACGCGACCCGCACATACTGCGCGGCGATGACGGATGCTACTACATCGTGGCCACGGACATGATGGTGGCCAAGAACGGATGGAAGGACAATCCTGGAATAGTGATGCTCAAGTCTAAAGACCTGGTCAACTGGACACACGGCAAGGTGCATCTCGCCAAGGACTGGCCTGCCTTCAGCGACGCATACTGGGTGTGGGCACCGCAGACCATCTACGACCGCAAAGCTAAGAAATACATGGTGTATTTCACGCTGCAGCGCACAGGCGACGGACGCAAGAGCCTCATCACATATTACGCCTATGCCAACAAAGACTTCACTGGTTTCGAGAACGAGCCTAAGCCTCTCTTCGCAGCCAAGTACGGCTCTATCGACAACGACATCATACTCAAGGACGGCACCTATCACCTGTTCTACAAAGGCAACACCAAGGATGAGAACGGCAAGGAGGTGAAAAACGGCATACAGCAAGCCACTTCCAAACGGCTCACAGGCCCATACAAGGAAGACTTCAAGTATCTTGACGCCTATGCTGACACAAAGACTGGCGTGGAAGGCAGCGGAGTGTTCAAGCTCAACGACAAGGATGAGTATGTGCTCATGTATGACCTCTATGGCTCGGGACGCTATGAGTACCAGACATCAAGAGACCTCATCACATTCACGCAGAAGCCGCAGTCGTTCCGCAAAGACTTCTTCCCGCGTCACGGCACCGTCATGTCTGTCACATCCGATGAACTGGAGAGGCTGCAGAACAAATGGGGACACGTGCTGAAGCATGACTTCGTGAGCGACGGCAATCCCATCATACGCGACAAGCACACGGCCGATCCTGCAGTGATGGTTGAGGGAGACACGCTGTGGCTCTTCGCAGGACACGACATGGAGGGCGGACAGAAGGGCTACGTCATGAAAGACTGGCTGCTATACTCCACCACAGACATGAAGCACTGGACCGAATATCCCTCACCGCTGCACATAGACGATTTCAAATGGGCTAAAAGCAAGCAGGCCTACGCTGGACACGTGGCCAAGCGCAACGGAAAATACTACTGGTACGTGTCGACCAACTGGTGCGGCATCGGTGTCGCTGTGAGCGACAACATCACAGGCCCATACAAGGATGCCATCGGCAAGCCGCTCCTCACCAACGAAGACTGCTTCGCCTCCAAGCACAACTGGGCATGCATCGACCCTGCCATCTTCACCGACGATGACGGCACACCATACATCATATGGGGCAACAGGGAGTGCTATTACGCCAAACTGAAGGACAACATGACAGAGATAGACGGTGAGGTGCACCGGATAGACGTGCCAAACTTCACAGAGGCGCCATGGGTGCACAAGCGCAACGGCAAGTATTATCTCACTTATGCCTCTGAATGGCCAGAGAAGATTGCCTACGCCATGAGCGACAACATAGGAGGACCCTACACGCCAATGGGCATCATCAGCGAGATAGCAGGCAATTCCAACACCACTCATCCGGCCATCGTACAGTTTAAAGGACAGTGGCTCTTCTTCTCACACAACGGAGGCCTGCCCGACGGCACAAGCTACAGCCGAAGCGTCATCGCCGAGCCTATGGGCTACGACAACGACGGCCGCATCAACCCTATCCCAGCCACAGCCAAGGGCGCTGCCGGCATATTTGACTCAAGCAAGCAGGAGTTGAGCGCATACCTGATGGTGTACCATAAAGACCAAGACCACGGACTGCATATGGCCATCAGCCGCGATGGCTACACATGGACAGCGCTCAATGGCGACAAACCCATCTTTGATGGCGACACCATAGCCACACAGCATGGCATACGCGATCCCCATATCTTCCGCGGGCCCGACGGAGCTTTCTATCTCTCAATGACTGACCTGCACGTGTTTGGCCAAAGAGACGGAAAGCGCAAGACGGAATGGGAGCGCGACGGCAAGAAATATGCGTGGGGCAACAACCACTGCCTCGTGCTGATGAAGTCATATGACCTCATCAACTGGACACGCGCCAGCATCGACTTCCTCACCCTGCCAGACCAAGAGGACATGAAATGGTCGGAGGTGGGATGCACGTGGGCTCCGGAGACTGTCTATGACGATGAGAAAGGCCAACTGATGATTCATTTCACCACACGCCAGGGAAACGGCAAGAACAAGATTTACTACGCATACGTGAACAATGACTACAATGCCATCATCGGCCAGCCAAAACTGCTGGCAGAAGCTCCAGGACAGGCGTACAACATCATAGACAGCGACATCATACGAGTGGGCGACACTTACCACCTCTTCTATGTGAGCCACGAGAAAGGCGCTACACCTAAGCACGCCACATCAAGGCACCTGACAGGTCCTTACACGTTTGACAACACATACCAGGACGGCGAGCGACGCGGCCATGAGGCTCCCAACTGCTGGAAGAGACTTGGCACAGACACTTATGTGGTGATGTATGACAACTACAGCGTGAAGCCTATGAACTTCGGCTTCGTGGAGACACGCGACTTCTTCACATACACTCCCGTCGGCTATTTCGACGCTCCAGGCTCACCGATGAAGCGCACCAACTTCAGCGAGCAAAAACATGGCGCTGTCACATACATCACGGAGGAAGAAGCTGAAAGGCTGGAAAAAAGATGGAAATAAAGAGCAGGTGACCTTAATTATTCACATACCTGACGTGCCTCGGCAGGGGACATGCTGGATAGGTGCGCCTGCTTAGCACTTTTATTTAAATTAGCACCTATGGTCATAATAGAGGCATCGTGTTCAACACAGCTTGCCTGCAACAAAGAGAATGCCTGAAAGCAATAATTGCTTCCAGGCATTCTCTCTGTTCGGTAGCATCAATGAACTATTATATTCATTTAATTAGTTCTTATTCTTTTAAAAACTCTATGTTGATATTTATAGCCAGTTGACAATGTGTGCAAATAGGTTATCTATGCTTATATTCAATAGATTACGTATGTCAAGAATGTGGCAATAACCTATTGAAACATTGATGAAAAGAAATAATAACTTTTCTTTGATATATGAAAAGCTATTGCACTAAAATAAAATTCAAATATGCAAGGAAAGTTATTAAAAGTTGTTTGTGACTTATAATGCAGATATTAACAGGATTATCAATATAGTTATCAACAACAAAGGCTTGCCCATCGTTGCCATCACTATCTGAGTAACTCTGCAAACCTCTGTTTGATAGCAAGTTTCACACTATCACTCTCCCCTTTCAAATACGTGTCGAGAATCTCCTCCAAGGCCTTCTCAGCCTTCATCCTCATTTGGGCTTTTCCAGCCCTCAATCCTGAGGACAACTCTGTTTTTGGCAGGAGTTGCCTGTTGAAATTACCATCGCTCATGGGTACTTGTCTTTATTTGCCATATATGTCAACAATACTGTTGACAGAATGTTCACAGTTGTTATTGATATTTGTGGATAAGTATGTTGATACTGTTCTAATGTGATGCAAATATAGTAAAATTAAATGATATAGCAAAGAATTGATAATTAAATCTTTTCTGAGTTTGGTTCATTGGAATAATTTCACTACTTTTGCAATTGTTGATAAGTAATAATAAGTACTGATGATAAACATATCAATATGATGTTGACAACAGATGAAAAATACATGTCGAGGTGCATTCAGCTGGCTCGAAATGGAATGAAAAACGCGCAGCCCAATCCCATGGTCGGAGCTGTGATAGTGTATGAAGGCAGGATAATAGGCGAAGGATACCATGTGAGATGCGGTGAGGGGCATGCCGAGGTGAATGCCTGTGCCTCTGTAAGGCCAGAGGATGAGCATCTGCTCCCTGAGAGCACCATATATGTGAGTCTGGAGCCTTGCAGCCACTACGGAAAGACACCTCCATGCGCCGAACTGCTGGTAAGGAAGCGTTTCAAGCGCTGTGTGGTGGGGTGCATGGACCCTTTTGCCAAGGTGCAGGGCCGTGGGTTGGCCCGTCTGAGGGAGGCTGGCATTGAGTTGACGGTGGGAGTGATGGAGAAGGAGTGCATGGCTCTTAACTCACGGTTCATAACATTCCATTCCGAGCATCGTCCGCATGTCACACTGAAGTGGGCAGAGTCGGCTGACGGATTTATTGACGGACATATTTCCAACACTTATACACAGATGCTCTGCCATAAACGCAGAGCGGAGAATCAGGCTATTATGATTGGGAAAAATACGTTGATAACTGACCATCCTTCGCTCACTGTAAGGGAGTGGCATGGCGATTCTCCGAAACGCTTTGTCGTGTCTTCCAGCAAATTGGACATGCCTGAAGGCTTTGAGCAAATCTTATCAACAGATATCAACAGCATGTTGAAAACCCTGTGGGAGAAAGGCGTGCAGACAGTGCTTGTGGAAGGCGGGGCGCAGCTTCTCCAGTCGTTTATCAACAGCGGCCTGTGGGACGAGTGCTACGTGGAGCGAGGACTTGTCAACATTTGCGGAAAGGTGGCTGCGCCGCATCTCGGAAGCGAAGCCGTGCTTGTGGGCAGGACCACAGCCTTCGGCAACGAGGTGAGCTATTGGAGGAGAAACTCCACTTGCCACAGCAATACCTAAAAATGGGTACAAAAAGATAAATGCGCCTCATAGAGTCTACATTTTTAAAAAAGGCTTTGGTAGTTTGGAAAAATAAGGGTATCTTTGCACTACGATGCTTAGTCGGATAAAATAGAGAGAATCCGTCAAGTTGAGATGTGTTCAAAAAGTGAAAAATAAGCGTTTTGTAATAATGAGGAAAATCATATTTGCAATTGTTTTTTTTGCGTGCATTGCAAATGAAGCTGGTGCGCAGCTTTCTGTATACTCAGATGGCAAAGTAGGAATAGGTACGCCAAGTTCTGTGACACCTGTTTCCACACTCTCTATTGTGGAGGGCAAGGAAGGGTATGAGGCCGCTGTGAAAGGCTCTCGTCGGGGCATCTTTGGCCTGTCGGAGGGTCAATATCTTAACTGGTCCTACGGCTTGTATGGCAAAAGCCTTTGCAGCCACGCAAATTTTCAGACAGGAGTGGCGGGGGTGTCAGAGATAGAAAAGGCGCAGTCTTCAGGCAGAACTTATGGGGTGCTTGGAATTGCAGGCAATGCCACTAGTGGATGGAATTATGGTGTATATGGCCAGCTGAATGGCACAAACAATGGCGCTGGTGTCTACGGCACTGCTACGCATAGAGAGAATGGCTCATGTGTGGACGGCCGTTACGCGGGCTATTTCAATGGTGCGACAAAAGTGAATGGCAACCTCACTGTGACAGGCTCAATAAGCGGTGTCTTAATAAACAAAGCCTCAAATTCCTCAGTTGTGACTGCGCTGTCAGAAGAAAACAACGACAATGCTTTCTCCGACAGATTGTCAAAGCTGTCCGCCACATGCTATTACGTTGATGACTGCGCAGGGACTGCAAGTGCTATGAATGCAGCATCTGACACAGCGAGTGTTGTTTCTCCCGCAAGCGAGATTTTGACATTGGCAGCAGAGCGAAAGCATTATGGATTGGATATAGAAAAATTGAGGGAGTGTTTTCCAGAGTTGGTTTACGAGCAGAAAGACGGTACTGTTGGCGTCAACTATATAGAAAGGATTAGATGTTGTAGCTCCAGGTGTTAACATTTTGTCAACATTGCCTAACAATATAACAGGGTACAAAAGTGGTACATCCATGGCCAGCCCTCATGTGGCGGGAATTGCGGCGTTGATATTAGAACGTAATCCAGAGCTGACGGTCAACCAAGTTGAAGGCATCATATGTAGCAATACAAAGAAACTGCCTGATGTGGATTTTAGTGAATCGGAGACGTATGGTTCTTGGAACACAGGCTATGGGTATGGCCTTGTCGATGCATATAAATCGGTCATAAACACTCCTACTGTGATTTATGTTCAGAATGAAAAAGTCACAGGCACAAGAGAAATTTATGCCAATAATGTTTATATTGGAAATGATGTAACAGATAGGAAAGATAAGGGAGCTGTGGTTATAGGGCCTGGGAATATTACGATTAAGGCAAAGTTTACAGAGATAAAGAATTCTACATTCATTCCATTAGGCACTACATTTAAAATAAAAAACGACATATAACATATAAAATCAAGTAAGTATATGAATAAGTGTATTTTGAGAATGGCTATGTCGCTTATACTATGTACAAGCACTGCTGTTGTTAATGCTGAAAAATTAACATATGAGGATGAAGATGAGGATGAGTATGCATGGGCAATAGCTACTTTTGATGGTGAAAAGGAGCCTGAAGTCATAGAGTATTTTGGTGAAAATGAAAAGGGAACCAACGGATTGGAGTATTTAAGAATATTCCGAAGGAACTCTGATGGAAAAAGATACAGATATAATGAAAAATTAAGTTATGGATTAAGATGGTCTGATAAGAACATTTACATATATGATTTCAATAGGAATGAAGAGCGTTTAGCTTTTGACTTTTCGCTATCTGCAGGAAACTGTTTCACAACTTATAATGGAGTGGAGTGGATTGTGGAATCAGTGAAAGACACTCTTGTGAATATTTCATTTATGGGAGAGGGGGCATTGAGCAAGAAAAAACTCCTCAACGTATGCTCTTTGGATGGATGTTTCCGCGACAAATGGCTTGAGGAATATGGCTCGCTTTCAAATCACATGATGATTCTCCCACTAAATGAGAAGCGGAAATATAAGATGTTATGGATTGCGCATAAGGTAGGTCATAATCTAATAAA
The DNA here is from genome assembly GCA_934271655.1 of uncultured Bacteroidaceae bacterium. GTDB lineage: Bacteria > Bacteroidota > Bacteroidia > Bacteroidales > Bacteroidaceae > Minthosoma. The sequence continues at coordinate 55,884 of CAKQRW010000006.1, forward strand.
GACGCTTGCTTCAGACCCGTTTTATACTCTTGACACAGGTTACTCAGAAGACTATGATTTGTATTCTGGAAAAGAAATCTTTACTTGTTCATACGAGAACGGGAGGTTGAATGTGGATTTTGAATGTCGTACATCAAATCGTCTATATTATCTTCTATACAGAAAAAACGATGATTTCCACGTTGTATATAGTCATGAACTCAGTCCTGCAACTGATTGTGACGAGGGTGGCGTAAAAGGTTCATTTGTTCTCACAGGGGTGCCAGCACCACAATGCGGCAAATACACAATGCACATGACATCGGCTGGCGGCTCTCAAAATGATGCAACGGAAATAAGGGATTGGAAAAATGGTATGTCCGGCATGCCAGAGAAGGTTTCCGTGTACGATGCGCAAGGCCGCAAGCAAGCCATCAGCAACAAGGGCGGCATCAACATCATAGGAGGACAAAAGGTTTATATGAAACAATAAAACAAACTCAATTTAATAACTTAAACTTTAAAAACAATTTATGTGGTTATGTAATTCTTCAATCGGAAGGAAAGTCATCATGTCTGTATCGGGCATGGCGCTTATCCTCTTCCTGACGTTTCATGGTTGCATGAACGTAGTGGCGCTCTTCAGCCAAAGCGCGTACAACCAGATTTGCGAACTGCTCGGTTCGAACTGGTATGCCATCGCGGCAACAGCGGCTCTTGCGTTCCTCATGGCAGTCCACTTCGTCTATGCCCTCATCCTTACTGTCCAGAACAGAAAGGCACGTGGAAACAACAAGTATGACATCACAGTAAAGCCAGAGAAGGTAGAGTGGGCAAGCCAGAACATGCTTGTGCTCGGCTTTATCGTTCTCGCTGGTCTGCTTCTCCACCTCCACGACTTCTGGGCACACATGATGTGGGCTGAGATAGCTGGCACAGAGCTCAGCATCGCTCCAACAGACGGTTTCGGATGGATAAAGGCAACATTCGCCAATCCTGTATTCACAATCATCTATCTCGTGTGGATAGTAGCCATCTGGTTCCACCTCACACACGGATTCTGGTCAGCCATGCAGACACTTGGCTGGAGCGGACACACATGGTTCTGCCGTTGGAAGACTATTGGCTATATATGGTCAACAGTGGTGATGGCTCTCTTCGCTATCGTAGCTATCGCATTCGCCCTCTGCCCAGACTGCCTTGGCGGCATTGACGGCAAGGTGCTTCCTTTCTGGATGTAAAATCATAAACAAAACATATACATAGAATATTATGGCTATCAATATAGATTCAAAAATTCCTGAGGGACCAGTAGCTGAGAAATGGTCTAACTATAAGGCACACCAGCGCTTGGTGAACCCAAAGAACAAGCTCAAGCTTGATGTCATCGTTGTAGGTACAGGTCTGGCAGGCGCCAGCGCCGCAGCTTCTCTCGGCGAGATGGGCTTCAATGTGCTCAACTTCTGTATCCAGGACTCTCCTCGCCGCGCTCACTCTATCGCAGCACAGGGAGGTATCAACGCAGCAAAGAACTACCAGAACGACGGCGACTCAGTATATCGCCTCTTCTACGACACAGTGAAGGGCGGCGACTACCGCGCCCGTGAGGCAAACGTGTACCGCCTCGCAGAGGTGAGCAACTCTATCATCGACCAGTGCGTGGCACAGGGTGTGCCATTCGCCCGTGAGTACGGCGGCACATTGGCCAACCGCTCATTCGGTGGAGCGCAGGTGTCTCGTACATTCTACGCTAAGGGTCAGACAGGTCAGCAGCTCCTCCTCGGCGCTTACTCAGCCCTCTCAGCACAGGTGAAGGCTGGCAAGGTGAAGCTCTACACTCGCTATGAGATGCTTGATGTTGTCATCGTTGACGGCAAGGCTCGCGGCATCATCGCAAAGAACCTCGTGACAGGCAAGCTGGAGCGTTTCTCTGCCAATGCTGTCGTGATAGCTACAGGCGGATACGGAAACACATACTTCCTCTCAACAAATGCCATGGGCTGCAACGTCACAGCTGCAATGTCATGCTACCGCAAGGGCGCTTACTTCGCTAACCCATGCTACGTGCAGATACACCCTACATGTATACCTGTTCACGGTGACAAGCAGTCTAAGCTCACACTCATGTCAGAGTCTCTCCGTAACGACGGACGTATCTGGGTGCCAAAGAAGCTTGAGGACGCTAAGGCTCTCCAGGCAGGCACAAAGCAGGGATATGAGATTCCAGAGGAAGACCGCGACTACTATCTGGAGCGCCGCTATCCAGCGTTCGGCAACCTCGTTCCACGCGACGTGGCTTCACGCGCAGCAAAGGAGCGTTGCGACAAGGGCTATGGTGTCAACAACACAGGTCTCGCCGTGTTCCTCGACTTCTCTGAGTCAATCCAGCGCCTTGGCCTCGACACTATCCTCCAGCGTTATGGCAACCTCTTCGACATGTATGAGGAGATCACAGACGTTAACCCAGGACAGAAGCGCGCTACAGTCAATGGTGTTGACTACTACAACCCAATGATGATCTTCCCAGCTATCCACTATACAATGGGCGGCATCTGGGTAGACTATGAGCTGCAGACATCTATCCCAGGACTCTTCGCCATTGGTGAGTGCAACTTCTCAGACCACGGAGCCAACCGTCTTGGTGCATCAGCCCTCATGCAGGGTCTGGCAGACGGCTACTTCGTTCTTCCATATACAATCCAGAACTATCTCGCCGACCAGGCTATCTGGCCACGCATCTCAACAGACGCACCTGAGTTTGCTGCTGTGGAGAAGGCTACAGAGGAGCGCATCCAGAAGCTGATGAACATCAAGGGAAAGCGTTCTGTGGACTCTATCCACAAGGAGCTCGGACACATCTGCTGGGAATACATAGGCATGGGACGCACAAAGGAAGGCTTGGAGAAGGGCATCAAGCTCATCGACGAGCTTCGCAAGGAGTTTGACACCAACCTCTTCATCCCAGGAAGCCGCGAAGGACTTAACGTGGAGCTTGACAAGGCTATCCACCTTGACGACTTCATCACTATGGGTAAGCTCATCGCTTACGACGCCCTCTCACGTGAGGAGTCTTGCGGTGGCCACTTCCGTGAGGAGCACCAGACAGAGGAAGGTGAGGCAAAGCGTGACGACAAGAACTTCTTCTATGTCGGCTGCTGGAAGTATGAGGGCACAGACGCTGCCGCTCCATCACTTATCAAGGAGCCGCTCGAGTATGAGGCAATTAAGGTACAAACACGTAACTACAAGAACTAATCACCATGGCTGAAAAAGTATTAACATCATTCACAGTAAGATACTGGAAGCAGAACGGTCCTAAGGACACTAATGCTCATTTTGAAGAGAAGGTAATGAAGGACATCCCTGGTGATACTTCGTTCCTTGAGATGCTCGATATCCTTAACGAGCAGCTTATTGAGGAAGGCAAGGAGCCTTTCGTATTTGACCACGACTGCCGCGAGGGCATCTGCGGCATGTGCTCACTCTATATCAACGGTACTCCACACGGCAAGACTGAGCGTGGAGCCACAACTTGCCAGCTCTACATGCGCAAGTTCAACGATGGCGACACTATCACTATTGAGCCATGGCGCTCAGCAGGTTTCCCTGTAATAAAGGACTGTATGGTAGACCGCACAGCGTTTGACAAGATCATGCAGGCTGGTGGCTATACTACTGTCCGCACAGGAGCTCCACAGGATGCCAACGCTATCCTTATCCCTAAGAAGGACGCTGACGAGGCTATGGACTGCGCTTCATGCATCGGCTGCGGCGCATGTGTGGCTGCCTGCAAGAACGGTTCGGCTATGCTCTTCGTCTCTTCAAAGGTGAGCCAGCTGGCTCTTCTCCCACAGGGACGCGTAGAGGCTGCACGCCGTGCTAAGGCTATGGTGGCTAAGATGGATGAGCTTGGATTTGGCAACTGCACTAACACACGTGCCTGTGAGGCTGTGTGCCCTAAGTGCGAGACTATCGCCAACATCGCACGTCTCAACCGCGAGTTCATCAAGGCTAAGCTTGCTGACTAATATAAGTACATATATTTATTATATACAAGAAAAAGGGCATGCGCAAACGCGCATGCCTTTTTTTATTGTAGGTAGTAAATCCCTAATTATGCCTGTTGATGAATGAAATCAAGTGCCCAAAATGTGTCTCTCATTTTGGGCATCCGTTGCCCAAAGCCTGGGCACTCATTGCCCAAGCCTTGTTCATTCGATGCCCAAGCCTTGTTCACTCGATGCCCAAGCCTTGTTCATCCGATGCCCAAGCCTTGTTCACTCGTTGCCCAAGCCTTGTTCATCCGTTGCCCAAGCGCTTGTTCACAGGCTGACTGCGTGGCGTTCTGTCGCAGACCAACTGGCAGACATGCCTAAAGGACGCTGAATGGATGGGCGAACGCTATATATGCTGTGTCAAAATGATGTTTCTATGACATTTTATTATGCTTTATAATGCTTCTATGACACTTCTATGATACTTCTATGACACTTTTATGATACTTCTCTGTCAATTTTATGAAAAGTATCATTATGTGTAACAGCTTGTATATTAGAATGATAAAGTTGAAGATTTGGCCTATAATGATACTTTGACACTTTTTTGTTGAAAAAACATTTATACGTGCGCGCGTACGCGTGAGAAGACAAAGCTTATGTCGCACATGCCAAGCTTGCCTCACTTTATTATTTTCCTTTTCATCTCCTTTCTTTTCTCAAAGGCTGTGAGCCTTTGTTCCACATAGTCTGTAGCATCTTCTTCGTTCCAGTTTCTCAGCCTGGCGTAGAGTCTGATAATCTTATGCAGAGCTTTGCGCTCGTGTGTGATGCGCATGAGAGACTTCAGGCAGGCTTTTTTTGTAGGTGCCGGACTGAAGGTGGATCGATTGGTGTCGATAGTAGTGACGTGGTAGCCATACTCTGAGTCATCCTCGTGATAAAGGAAGTTGGACAGGTTGGTGTCGCCATGAATGAAACCTTTCTCGTGCATGTCGATAAGGAAATGCACAAAGGCAAGCATCAGGCGCTCGTGTCCGTCAGGCTCTTCACGCAGTATGCGCATGTCGGGGTCGCCACAGTAGGTGGAGACGAAATAGCCTTGGAGGAAAAGTCCGTTGGAATAGACTTCGATGCAGGCTATAGGCTCTGGGGTGCTGATATTCAGTTCGATCAGTCGCATGCCGAAGATGTAGGCGCGTCTGGCTTTGCTCGGACGTATGAAGGTGTAGTCGAAGCGCTGGAAGAAAAGAGGTGTCTTGAAGCGTTTCACCACGAGTTTCTCGCCTTCTATTGTGAATATTCTTACCTTGTTGCGACTGTCGTAGACCAGTTCGCCAGAGTGATCGAAGATTTCTGGAATGCTTTTGACAAACGAACGCAGGTGCTCGTAGCGCGGATTGATTTCTATCTTCATTTACAATATTGATTTCTTTATGTGTATAAGCTCAATAGCACATAGTGTAATGTGGTGCATGCTTAATCGTACAGTGATGTGTGTAACCTCGGTTTTCTTTCTCTTAAGCAGGTTCTCATGATTATTATTAGGCTTGCTTCGTTATTATCCGGCTTGCTTCTATACTATAAAAAATAATTTTGAGCACCTGCTTATCTCTGTCCTGTCATTCTGAAATATTTGTCCAGTACGAGAAGGGAGATGAGCTTCTCTCGCTCTTTGTCCTTAAACTGCTCCACATACTCGTGCGCATGTGTGATGATTGCTTCAGCCTCCTCAGGATGTGTGGAGTAGTGGTTGAGACGTTCCTCCAGGTCGGAGAAGTCGGGCTTAATCTCAATATAGTGGTAATTGGGGATGAGGGTGCCCTCCATGAACCATGTCTCGCATGTGGGCTTTGGCATGACCGCCACAGAATTGGACGACATGACCCACTTGAGGTTGCTTGCCACATCGTTGCCCTCAAGAGCGAGTATGAACTTGTATCTCAGATGGTCGGCTATGGTCATTTTCTCCACATGCCATTCCCTGTGCTCGGGATAGTTGCGGCTTATGTCACCAAGGTCGCATGCAGGATTGCTAAAATACTTCTCAAAGAAAGCCACTCTTTGTGGCTTGTCCTTTACTTTGCCCCTGAACACGGCCATATCTTTTTTCGCCTTGAAAGGGATTGTGTCTTTGACAAAGATGAAGTGGCGCACCTTGTTGAGCTTCATGATGACTCCGTTGGCGTTGTCTCCAGCCACAGGCCGGCTCTTCACGATAGAAGGAGTGTCGGGAATGAAGTTGATGTCTCCTGGACGGAACACCCAGCGCAGTGCAGGCTTAAACCACCGCGTGTATTCGCGGGTGTCAAACCAGTACACCTTATGCCATCGTTTGTCATGCTTGCCAATGCAAGGAGCATCAGCCGGCAATTGCGCTCCCGGTGTGAGGCGGCAGTAGTAGTCCACCCGTCTGAGTATATAGTCCTTGTCCTCTCGTGTGTCGACACGTTTCAGTGTGCTTTCCAGCCTGCTTCTGTAGAGAGCATCGGGCACAAGAAGCCGCAAGTAGTTTTTAAGGAGATAAGTGAACTTATTGTTTTTGCCGCTGTGCAGCTTGTAGTATACTTTTGAGAGCATAAACGAAATACATGAGGGTTAATTGGTTGCAAAGTTATAAAAAAAATTGTACCTTTGCAGTGAAACAAGAAAGAAAAACATGAGATATTGCTATATTTCCCGCAACTACAAAGACATCACATCGGCTGGCAATAAGGCCAAGACAGACATTGAGACCACGATGCAGCGCATGGGTTTTGTCAATATAGGCTTGGCTCATACGGTGGGCAAGGGTGTGCTGCGCCATTTCTTCCGCAATCTGTTTGGCATTGTGAAGGCCATGTGTCTGATAAAGAAGGGCGATGTGCTGGTGCTTCAGTATCCGCTGAAGAAATATTATGAGGCCATGTGCGATGTGGCCCATATGAAGGGCGCCAAGGTCATCACCCAGATACACGACCTTAACTCCTTCCGCAGCAAGCGTCTCACACCTGCTCAGGAGATGGCTCGGTTGGGCCACAGCGATGTTGTCATTGCCCACAATGAGACGATGAAATCATGGCTTGAGCAGCAAGGCTGTCCTGCCAGGCTCACCACGTTGGGCATATTTGATTATCTCTCTCCTGTGCCTGTGGTGTCAGAGCGCGCCATGCCTGGCGGCGGATGCAAGACCATGTTCTTTCTTGGCAACATGAATCCCAAGAGCAACATGTTTGTGTATGATTTGTCCAACAGCCTGAGCAAGTCGTGGCTTTACCTGTATGGCAACCATTACCATGAGGAGCTGATGCACAAGGATGCAAGGGCTGAGTATGAGGGGTATGCTGTTGATGTGGAGTTGATGAGAATGAACAAAGGTGATTTCGGGCTCTCGTGGTATGGAGAGTCGCTGACAGAAGGAAAGGGAAAGATAGGCGAATACATGTCGTACAACAATCCACACAAAGTGTCGCTCTACCTGCGCTGCCATGCTCCTGTCATCATCTCTAAGACAGCCGGACTGGCTTCTTTTGTGGAGGAGAACGGCATTGGCATCACTGTAGACTCGCTTTGTGACATCGACACCGTGCTGAGCGGCGTGACAGATGGGCAATACCGCCAGATGAAGCAGAATGTGATGAGGGTGAGTGAGAGGATAGCGTCTGGATATTATTTCGAGCATGCCTTTAAGAGGGCTGTGGCTCTGTTGTAAGCGTCTGCTGCGGCGAAGTAATGAGACGTTACATTCCGTAGACGTTAGTCACATTACATAGACGTTAGTTACATTCCATAGACTTTTGTAAAGGAAAAAACATACTATACATTATGTGGGCGCTCAAGCTTGTCAGCCATGTCTGCTTGTCATATTTATGAACACCTATTTGAGACAGGTGTGAGTGCCTAACTTTGATGCTATAAGATAATTTTGAACACCTGCTTATGAATGGCAATAAGATTACGCCTGCCATAGAAAAGCTCTATACGGAGGCCTTTCCGGAGAATGAGCGCAGGCCAATGCAGTGGTTTCGCCTGTTGCTGGCCAATGAGCCAGCCATGCATCTTGTCACATATGATGATCAGGCCATGCTGTGCTACTGGCATTTCAGCACATTTATATATGTGGAATATCTGGCTGTAGACGCGTCGCTCAGGGGACAAGGCAAGGGCGGCAGCATCATCAGTGAACTGGTAGCGAAGAATGATGTGCCTGTCATTCTTGAGGTAGAGCCGCCTGTCGACGAGATCACGAGGCGTCGGGTAGGCTTTTACATGCGCATGGGTTTCCGCCTTTTGCCAGACAGGTACATGCAGCCGTCTTATGGAGTGGTGCCAGGCATTGAACTGAGGCTTATGCTTGCCGAAAAGGAGGAAAAGATGCCCCTGCCTCCTGTAGCAGAGATGGTGCGCACGATACACGAGCGTGTCTATGGAGTGAAAAATGGTGAAATGTGGCCATTGCGGCATGGCTGATGGCTGAAAATGGTGAAAAGTCGAAAAAGAAAAGTAAATTGTTGCCATTTTGAACAGCAAATATTTTTTATATTCCAAATAATATATATCTTTGCACAGGTAAAAGAAAAAGTCAAACCTAAAAACGATTTATTATTATGGCAAAGAAATGGGTATGCCCGGTATGTGGCTATGTGTATGAAGGTGAGAATCCACCAGAGAAGTGTCCTCAGTGCAAGGTTCCTGGATCAAAGTTCAAGTTGAAGGAGGAAACAGAAGGACTCAATTTTGCTTGCGAGCATGAGCTTGGCGTAGCAAAGGCCATTCCAGAGGGAGAAGATGGTGCATTCGTGCTTCAGGGACTGAAAGACCACTTCGCAGGTGAGTGCACAGAGGTGGGCATGTATCTCGCAATGAGCCGTCAGGCCGACCGCGAGGGTTATCCGGAAGTGGCAGAGGCCTTCAAGCGTTACGCTCTCGAAGAGGCTGAGCACGCTGCTAAGTTTGCAGAGCTTCTCGGCGACATGGTATGGGACACAAAGACAAATGTGAAGGCTCGTATGGAGGCTGAGGAAGGCGCTTGCGCAGCTAAGCTCGACATTGCCAAGGTGGCAAAGAAGCTCAACCTCGACGCAATCCACGACACAGTCCACGAGATGGCTAAGGACGAGGCTCGCCACGGAGCAGGTTTCCAGGGCTTGTGGAACAGGTTCTTCAAGTAAGATGGAGCGTCATGTGGCTTGAACAACAAGACATGATGCTTTATGGACAAGACAAGCATCGTCTTGAGGACAAGCCGGAGTTAATAACGCGGAATGTCTATTCTGCAAGAAAGTAAGTAACTAAAAAAACAGACATACATGAAAAAATACGTATGCGATGTGTGCGGATGGGTATATGACCCTGAAGTGGGAGTGCCAGAGGCTGGCATAGCTCCAGGCACAGCATTTGAGGACTTGCCAGATGATTTCGAGTGTCCTCTGTGCGGTGTTGGCAAAGATGAATTTTCTGAGACAGAATAAGTGAATACATGAGACTACGATGCGATGTGCGGTGAAGGGGCTATAATGCCACCTTCCTCGTGCATCGCATTTGTTTCGTTAAGTAGGTGCTCATGATTATGAGAGCGGCTTACTTCGATACTATAAAATAATTGTGAGCACCTACTTATAAAATAATTTTGAACACCTACTCATGCATGTTTGTAGGACTTAATCATACGGATGAAGATAAGAGACATAGATTTAGGTGACAAACCTGTAGTCCTTGCTCCTATGGAGGATGTGACAGACCAGGCCTTCCGTCTGCTCTGCAAGGAGTTTGGCGCAAGCATGGTCTATTCTGAGTTTGTGAGCGCTGACGCTCTGATACGCAATGTCAACCGCTCGCTTGAAAAGATACGTGTGGACGATGAGGAGCGTCCTGTGGCCATTCAGATTTACGGCAGAGATGTGGAGAGTATGGTAGAGGCGGCCAAGATAGTGGAGAGTGAGGCTCATCCCGACATCCTTGATATCAATTTCGGATGTCCGGTAAAGAAAGTGGCTGGCAAGGGAGCAGGCTCAGGCATGCTGCGCAATCCTCAGCTCTTGCTGGACATCACACGTGAGGTGGTCAAGGCGGTGAACCTGCCTGTCACTGTAAAGACTCGCTTGGGATGGGACGTGCCGTCAATGTATGACGTGCCGGATGGTTGGCAACGCCTTGCCGCAAATGCGGATGGCGCCTCGCCGTTGATACATGAGCTGGCGCTAAGGCTGCAGGATTGCGGAGTGGCTGCGCTCACCATACACGGCAGGACACGCAGCCAGATGTATCAGGGCGAAGCCGACTGGACTCTTATTGGCGAGGTGAAGTCGGATCTGCGCATCACCATGCCTATCATAGGCAATGGCGACATATGCACGGCAGAACAGGCGGCCAGCGCCTTTGAGCGCTATGGCGTTGATGCCGTGATGATAGGCCGTGCCACTTTTGGCCAGCCATGGCTGTTCAAGGATGTGCGCTCATACCTTGACAAGGGCGTGCATGACGACAGCATGAGCCTGGAATGGAAGATAGGCGTGCTCAAGCGCCAGGTGGCAAAGAGCGTGGAGTATTCTCTGCGTGCTGACAATGCTCTGAAGGAAAGCAAGCGTACCGAACTCGGAGGCATCATACACGTGAGGAGGCATCTTGCCAACAGCCCCGTCTTCAAGGGAATACCTGATTTCAGGCAGATGCGCATAAAGATATTGCGCGCCGAGAGCCAGGATGAGCTCTTCAGTCTGCTCGACCAGGCATATGGCATTATCAAGAATAGCCAGAAATAAGGTATAGCCAGAAATAGTAAGAATAATAACTATCCTTCTCTGAAAGAAAAACAGCGGGAGGAACAAATGAATATAACAAATGAAAAAACTCTACACACTCGTGGTGATGCTGATGGTTGCAACAGCAGCAAGCGCACAACTCTGGATTCAGGGACAGAGAAACACACAGGACATGGAGCGCAACTGGTTTGCAGGCGTTCATGCAGGAACTAACTTTGTGGTCGGCGACAACAGCACAGACCACCCGCCATTCAAGTATCTCTCGGATGCTCTCGGGCTGGAGGGCGGAGTGTATGTGGGCAAGTTCTTCACCCCATCTATTGGAGCGCGTCTTGACTTCTCCTATGGCAAGTCATACAACCGTGTTGACAAGGAGATGGTGAGAAACAACGAGGGCTTCAAGAGCAGCTTCGGCAACAACGGCTATTATGGCTTCAACGTGTTTCATGCCAGAGTGGACGGACTCTTCGACTTCACAGGAGGCAGCGTGAACCACCGCACAGACCCGTTCCATGTGATAGGAGTGGTGGGTCTCGGGCTCTATTCCACATCAGACTACAAGCTTAAAGAAAAGGCTGGCCACGTGCTCACCAGCGACGAAGCCCTGTTTGGCGGCAACGAAACCTATCCTATGGCACTTGCGAGCGAGGGAGGCAACACAGGCTTCTACGGCATGGTAGGCTTCATCCTGGACTACCGTATCAATGAGAAAGTGTCGGTAAACTTTGAGACCAACTGCAGTATGATGGGCGATAAGTTTGACGGCATCGATTTTTCCGACCCCAATGACTACTTGTTCAAAATGCAGTTGGGTGCTACTTATTACTTCTGATTTTTCAGTAAATGGTATGTTGGAAAGTGTTTTTGCAAAAAAAAAGATACAAGAAACGGAAAAATACCTTATCTTTGCAAAAACTAAAACAACAAAACTAATTATAAACCGAAAGTATTATGGCAGATTTTTCACAATTCTCACTTGAGGGTAAGAACGCATGGATCACAGGCGCATCTTACGGCATTGGCTTCAACATTGCAAAGGCATTCGTTAAGGCTGGCATAAAGACAATCATCTTCAATGACATCAACGAGGCAGCTCTTGAGCGTGGTCTGGCCAACTATAAGGAGGCAGGCATCACTAATGTGAAGGGTTACGTATGTGACGTGACAGATGAGGTGGCTATCAAGAAACTTGTGGAGACAATCCATGAGGAAGTGGGCCAGATTGACATCCTTGTCAACAATGCCGGCATCATCAAGCGCATCCCTATGCACGAGATGAAGAGAGCAGAGTTCCAGCAGGTCATCGACATCGACCTTGTTGCCCCATTCATCTGCGCAAGCGCTGTGCTGCCAGAGATGATGGAGCGCCGTGAGGGAAAGATCATCAACATATGCTCTATGATGAGCGAGCTCGGACGTGAGACAGTGTCAGCTTATGCTGCGGCAAAGGGCGGCCTGAAGATGCTCACACGCAATATCTGCTCAGAGTATGGAGAGTACAACATACAGTGCAATGGCATTGGCCCAGGCTACATTGCCACACCACAGACAGCTCCTCTCCGTGAGCGTCAGCCAGATGGCTCACGCCATCCATTCGACTCATTCATCTGCGCCAAGACACCAGCCGGACGCTGGCTCGACCCAAGCGAGCTTGGTGGCCCAGCCGTGTTCCTCGCTTCAAAGGCTTCTGACGCTGTCAATGGCCACGTGCTCTATGTCGATGGCGGTATCCTCGCATACATCGGCAAGCAGCCTAAATAAATGTGATGAGCAACACAGCCCCTCAAAGGGCAGCTGATTAAGGACATTAACGATAATCAGGCAGCATCGCTAATCAAGGGCATATACCTTTGGCTGGCTATGCTGCCTTTTTCAGTAAAAAGAAATAATGTTGTTACCATATTTCAAGCAGGGCGTGATAGAGGCTGGATGCGACGAGGCTGGCAGAGGATGCTTGGCTGGCAGTGTCTATGCCGCTGCTGTCATCTTGCCGCCACAATACAGCAATGAGAAACTCAACGACTCCAAGAAGCTTACGGCCAAGCAGCGCTATGCCCTTAGGGAAGAGATACAGCGAGATGCTGTGGCTTGGGCTCTTGGCATAGTGACGGCTGAGGAGATAGACAAGATGAATATCTTGCGTGCAAGCATCACCGCCATGCACCGCGCCCTTGACGCTCTCAGCGTGCGTCCTCAGCATATCATAGTGGATGGAAACAGGTTTTATGACTACAGCGACAAGTCTGCTCAGGCCGACTGTCCGTCAGTGGTGCCCCACACCACCATAGTGAAGGGCGATGGCAAGTACCTGTCTATCGCAGCGGCATCCATATTGGCTAAGACTTATAGGGATGACTACATGCGTGCGCTTCATGAGGAATACCCTTACTATGGGTGGGATCACAATGCTGGCTATCCTACCAAGGAGCATCGTAAAGGCATTGAGATGCATGGAGTTAGCCCATATCATCGAATGACATTCAATCTTACAGGCGAAGCCGTTCAGCTCGAACTTCCCTTTGCCGATTAGGGAAAATCCCCTTGCGAATAGGAAAATAGTATTTGCAAGGGGATTCTTTTTGCTGTACCTTTGCCGCAGAAACAAGAAAGAAAGTATTCATGAACAATAAAACACCACGACTATGAAGACTCTTAGAACATTACTCGCAGTTATCTTCATCACGATAGGTTCTGCAATAGCAAGCGCACAGAGCATGAGCGTCACTGCGGTAAGAAACAATGCGCGTTTCCTCACAGACCGCATGGCTTACACACTCGGCATAAGAGATCCTTTCCTCATAGATGAGATATACCGTATCAACTATGACTACATCTGGGGAGTGAACAGCTATCTCGATGATGTGGCAATGGGATATTACTACGATGACTATATGGCTGTGTGCGATGCCCGCGACGTGGCTCTCCGCACCCTTCTCGGCAATGTGGTATGGAACAGGGTCATAGGCTACAGCTACTTCTATCGTCCGATAGTCTTTGCCAACAGGTGCTGGCACTTTAGCGTCTATGACTACGATCGCTATGGCAGGGGACATTTCTTCTGTTCAGCGCCCCGTCCTTTCCATGGCGGGTATGCAGGAGGCCACTTCTTCCGTGGAATGGCTCCGAGAGATATGCATGGCAACATGGTGCCTCCCCGCGGTTTCCGTCCAGAGGGGCCACGTGGCGACAACCGTTTTGACCGTCCAGGCAATGGACGCATGGACAATGGCAGCCGTCCAGGCAATGGCCGCATAGACAATGGCAGCCGTCCAGGCAATGGCCGCATAGACAATGGCAACCGTCCAGGCAATGGCCGCATAGACAATGGCAGCCGTGGCAATAATGGCCGTGGCAACGTATCAGCGCCTACACGTTCTTCAGGCTTTGTCATGACACGCAGCGACAACAATATGCGCAGCTCTTCCAGAGTATCTGCCACACGTGTGTCAGACAGCGGATCTTCCAGAGGAAACGGCAGTTCGAGAGGAGAAGGCGTGGTGCGTGGCGGACGCAGATGAATTTGAAAAAACAACATAATAATTGAATAGAATAGTGGAATGGGATGACAATAAGCACTTGCCATCCCATTTCTTTTGCCTTTTTTAAAGAAGTAAAAGAAAAAAATCGTAACTTTGCAGACAAATCAGTGAAAATTATGACTATAGAAGAGAAAATCATAGCAGGTGTGCAGGCAGCTGTAAAAGCGCTGTACGATGTGGACGCAACAGCGCAGCAGGTGCAGTTGCAAAAGACAAAGGCAGAATTTGAGGGACACCTCACAGTGGTGGTGTTCCCATTCGTAAAGGCTGCCCGTAAGGCTCCAGACCAGGTGGGCAATGAGATAGGCGGATATCTTGTTGAGAACGTAGGTGATGTAGTAGCCCGTTTCAACGTTGTCAAGGGCTTCCTCAACCTTGTCATCAGCGATGCGCCATGGATAAAGCTTCTCAATAAGATAAATGCAGACGAGCATTTCGGCATGAAGCCTGTGACAGCAGACAGTCCGCTTGTGATGATTGAGTACTCATCACCCAATACCAATAAGCCACTTCATCTCGGACATGTGCGCAACAACCTTCTCGGAGCCGCTCTCGCTCGCATCATTGAGGCCAACGGCAACAAGGTGGTGAAGACCAATATAGTCAACGACCGTGGCATACACATCTGCAAGAGTATGCTTGCATGGATGAAGTGGGGCCATGGAGAGACTCCTGAGTCGTCTGGCAAGAAGGGCGACCACCTCATTGGCGACTATTACGTGGCATTCGACAAGCACTATAAGATGCAATGTGATGACCTCGTGCTGACGTACCAAGCCCAAGGTATGGATGAAGAGGCTGCCAGGGAGAAGGCTAAGCAGGAGGCTCCGCTCATCAAGGAAGCTCATGAAATGCTTGTCAAGTGGGAGAACAATGACCCTGAGGTGCGTGCTCTCTGGAAGAAGATGAACTCGTGGGTGTATGCAGGCTTTGACGAGACATACAAGATGATGGGTGTGAGCTTTGACAAGATATACTACGAGTCACAGACTTACCTTGAGGGCAAGGAAAAGGTGATGGAAGGTCTGGAGAAGGGCCTCTTCTATCGTCGTGAGGATGGTTCTGTATGGGCTGACCTCACAGCAGAGGGACTGGATGAGAAGCTTCTTCTCCGCAGCGACGGCACATCTGTGTACATGACACAGGACATAGGCACAGCAAAGCTCCGTTTCCAGGACTACCCTATAGACAAGATGATTTATGTAGTGGGCAACGAGCAGAACTATCATTTCCAGGTGCTCTCCATACTGCTTGACAAGCTTGGATTCAAGTGGGGCAAGGACCTTGTGCACTTCTCTTACGGCATGGTGGAGCTGCCTAACGGAAAGATGAAGAGCCGCGAGGGAACAGTCGTTGACGCTGACGACCTCATGGAGGCTATGATAGCTGACGCTTATGAGGCAAGCAAGGATCGTGTCAAGCAGACACAGATGTCTGATGAGGAGGCGCGTGAGGTGGCTCGCAAGGTCGGTCTCGGAGCGCTCAAATACTTCATACTGAAGGTGGATGCCCGCAAGAACATGCTCTTCAACCCAGCTGAGAGCATCGATTTCAACGGCAACACTGGTCCATTCATCCAGTACACCTATGCACGTATCGCCAGCATCCTCCGCAAGGCCAAGGAGCAGGGCATCGACATACCAGAGCAGTTGCCTGTGGACATCACAATATCCACCAAGGAGACTGAGCTCATCCAGAAGCTCAACCAGTTTGGCACGGCTGTCCGCCAGTCGGGCACTGACTACAATCCATCTGGCATATGCAACTACTGTTACGAGCTCACAAAGGAGTTCAACCAGTTCTATCACGATTTCACTATCCTCGGCGAGCAGGACGAGCAGCTCAAGCTCTTCCGCCTGTCTCTTGCCAAGGCGGTGGCCAAGGTCGTGAGCCTCGGCATGGGCTTGCTGGGCATAGAGATGCCTGAGCGCATGTAATATATAGCACGGCATGAGCGTCGGCAGGACAAGTGCAAAGGCTTGTTCTGCCGGCGCTTATTGTTCCTGCATCCTTGAAACCTTATGCGTTCTCCTGCTGTTGGGTGAAGAAAAACGCCAAGCTAAAGCCTGCGGACTGATGACGCTGCTCCTTATTATTCCATAAAAAGGATAATCTAATTTGATATTCTGATGAAACTTTGAACACCTGCTTAGTATAACCGTTACTCAGTATAACAGCTACTTAGGTATACACTTACTCAGTATAGCAGCTGCTTAGGTATACACTTACTCAGTATAGCAGCTGCTTAGGTATACACTTACTTACAATAACACCTGCTTAATAGAACACCTAATTATAAATATAACACCTAATTGTATAAATGAAACGATTCCTATCAGTATTTGTGCTGACGCTATCCGTCAGCGCGAGCGTATGGTCACAGCAGATGCCATACCAGAATTCCCGTCTCAGCGCTCATGAACGCGCCACAGACCTTTGTTCGCGCCTCACACTTGAGGAGAAGTCCATGCTCATGCTTGACGAAAGTCCTGCCATTCCGCGCTTGGGCATCAAGAAGTTCTTCTGGTGGAGCGAAGCCCTCCATGGAGCAGCCAACATGGGAAATGTCACAGTCTTTCCTGAACCTGTCGGCATGGCCGCCTCGTTCAATCCAGACTTGCTCTTCAAGGTGTTTGACGCCACCAGCACCGAGTTTCGTGCACAGTACAACCACCGCATGCTCAATGGCGGTGAAGATGAAAAATTCCACAGTCTCTCTGTCTGGACTCCAAATGTGAACATCTTCCGCGACCCTCGCTGGGGACGCGGACAAGAGACATATGGCGAGGACCCGTACCTCACCAGCGTGATGGGCACACAGGTAGTCAAGGGTCTGCAAGGCCCGGAGGACGCAAAATACCGAAAACTGTGGGCATGCGCCAAGCACTATGCCGTGCACAGCGGTCCAGAGTACACTCGCCACACAGCCAACCTCACAGACATATCGCCGCGCGACATGTGGGAGACGTACATGCCAGCTTTCAAGACTATGGTACAGAAAGCCAAGGTGCGCGAAGTGATGTGTGCCTACCAGCGTCTGGACGATGACCCTTGTTGCGGCAGCACCAGGCTGCTCCAGCAGATACTGCGTGACGAGTGGGGATTCAAGTATCTTGTGGTAAGTGACTGCGGAGCCATCTCTGACTTCTACACTTCACATAAGTCGTCCTCTGATGCTACACATGCATCAGCCAAGGCAACCATAGCCGGCACGGATGTGGAGTGCGGATATGGTTACGCATACAAGAGCATACCTGCGGCGGTCAAGCAGGGACTCATATCAGAGGCTGAGGTGGACAAGCATGTCATCCGCCTGCTTGAGGGACGTTTCGACCTTGGCGAGATGGATGACCCCTCACTTGTGGAATGGTCTAAGATACCTTACTCAGCCATGGATTCCAAGGAGCACAGACAGATAGCTCTCGACATGGCCCGCCAGTGCATTGTGCTCCTACAGAACAAGGGCAATGTGCTGCCGCTCGCAAAGGATAAGGAGAAGATAGCCATACTTGGTCCTAACGCTGCCGATGAGCCTCTTATGTGGGGCAACTACAATGGCACGCCAAACCATACCATCACTATTCTCGATGGCATCAAGTCAAAGAAGAAGGCTATATACTATAATCCTGGATGCGACCGCACCTACGACAAGGTTATGGATTGCCTCATGGCATCATCTTGTGCCATAGATGGCACGAAAGGACTCAAAGGCACATTCTGGAATAATGTGGGCATGGAAGGAAAACCAGCTGCCACAGAGTATTACACCGCACCTGTGGCAGTCACTACCGCTGGCATGCACAACTTCGCTCCTGGCGTGAAAATAGAGGACTTCTCCGCAAAGTATGAGACAGTCTTCACTCCAAAGGCAGCAGGAGAATATGTGGTCAATGTAGAGGGATGTGGCGACTTCTCACTTTATATAGATGGTGAGAACAAACAGAAGTTCCACACATGGCGCACCACCCCTACTCGTACTGTCATCAATGCAGAGGTTGGCAAGTCGTATAAGATAGAGGTGCGCTTCGCTTATGTGAAGACATGGGGCGCAAACATGAAAATCAATATTGCCAAGGAGCAGCCTATAGACTATGCGGCTGTCATCAGACAGTTGGACGGCATTGACAAGGTTGTCTTTGTGGGAGGCATAGCTGCTGCTCTCGAAGGAGAGGAGATGCCAGTCAACATCGACGGATTCAAGGGCGGCGACCGCACGCATATAGAACTGCCAAAGGTGCAGCGCGACTTTCTCAAGGCTCTGAAGGCAGCTGGCAAGACCGTCATCTTTGTCAACTGCTCAGGATCAGCCATAGCCCTTATGCCAGAGACAGAGAGCTGTGACGCCATCATGCAGGTGTGGTATCCTGGTCAGGAAGGCGGACGTGCTGTGGCTGATGTGCTCTTTGGCGACTGCAACCCATCGGGCAAGCTTCCTGTCACATTCTATAAGTCATCGAGCCAGCTCCCTGATTATGAGGATTACTCCATGAAAGGGCGCACTTACCGCTATTTCAACGACCCTCTCTTTGCCTTTGGCTACGGACTCTCTTACACCGACTTCACCATAGGCGAGGCTAAACTGAAGAAACAGGGCAAGAATCATGTAGTATCTATTCCTGTGTCTAATACAGGCAAGCGTGACGGAGTTGAGGTAGTGCAGGTGTACATCCGCGACCTCTCTGACACGGAGGGACCGCTGAAGTCGCTGAGAGGTTTCAAGCGAGTGGCTCTCCAGGCAGGAGCGTCTGAGACTGTCGACATCACTCTCACCCCTGAGTCGTTCGAGTTCTTCGACCCAGAGACGAACACGGTACACAGCAAGCAAGGCCGTTTTGAGGTGCTATATGGCAACAGCTCGTCAGATAATGACTTGAAGAAACTTGAACTGAACATACAGAAATAATGTTTAGATTGATTGTGTCAATAACTGCACACTTATGAGCAAATAATTATGCCCACCTACTTAATGATGGTGCATAGGCCTAATCAGATGCTCTCCAATATTGCTTGTCGAGCATCTCTTTAAGCCAATGCCAATAATAAAAGAACCCATCTGGATGTGATGTGTGTCTGTGGGAGGATACACAGTCCATCCAGATGGGTTTGTTGTAGTGTGTCAAGCCGCGTGCTTCATGAGCGGATGCTGTTGCCGCCTCCCCATGCAGCCGAGATGCCTGCAAAATGAAAGAACCTGATTCGTAGCCTATTTCAGCGTCACCCTCAGCGGATTTCTCACAGCCCTTGCCTTGTCGCTCAGGTGAGCCTCCCATTTGGTGAGGTCTGTGAATCCTGTCTCAGCGTTCTGGTCCCATCCTGATCCGAAATAATAGATGTAGGCTGTGCCTGGCTTGTATGTGGCCTTGCCCAGCACATGTCCTGTGGCTATCCCGTTCTCGCGTGCCTGGAAACTCATGCTCACGTTCTTGTCGGGGAACAGCAGTCCGATGTAGATGTGTCCCATCTGCTTGGCAAGCTCATCGCGGTATTTGGCATTGTAGACACTTGCGTCGCCAAGGTCTTCATAGCCTATGTAGCCGTTGTCAGGGCACAGCACGTATGCCGATGCGCTCGACTTATGGACCACGGTGCCTGCCGCCATCTTGGCAGGCTTGGACAGTCCGCTGTAGGTCACGGCCACACGGTTGAACTGGCTGCCGGCATCGAGTGAGACGACACGTTTCTCCGTCACCTTCTGTCCGTTGAATTCTTTCTCGGGATAGGTGAGCTCCACGGTGAAGCGAAGCGGTCCCTCATCGAGAATCTTGTATGTCTTATAGCACTGTGGCATGGAGAGAGAGCCGTCAGCGTTAAGCAGGGCGTTGGCACCGCCTCCAAGAGTCGGGCCTACTGTGTAGCAGTCCATGCCCTTGCCATGATTGATGTGGTAGCAGAAAGCGTTGTACACTTGGTCGGCCAGTTCGTGGTAGCCACGGTCGTGCAGTTGCTTGTTGATGCTGCGCATCTCCTTGTTCTGCTCACTTGCGTACCAATAGTCGAGCATCAGTTCGCTTGTGCTCTTGTTGAAGAGGTCGTAGCCCACAGCTCCTCCGTGTCCGTATATCCTGTATGCCACACGGTCATTCTCCCATCCAAACTCGTCTCCTCTCTCTGTGAAGAGTCTTCCTTTGGCTCTGTTCTCATACTTCTGCGGCGTGCCAGCCTTGGCGTAGTAGACCGACTTGCCCTTGCCGCTCACGCCAGCCTGGAAGATAATCTTCCCGTCGTGCGTCTTTTGTGACGGTATCTCTTTGCCGTCAGCGTCTGTGATGATGATGTCTTGGGCATTCAGTTTGCCCTGCACGCTTGCCAGGTCAGCCTCCACCATTTCCAGACGGGCTGTCGGTAGTGTGTTTGCTACTGTGATGGTCACTTTTTTCTCAGCGTGTGCCATGGTGAGGCATGATGCCAAGATTGCAAAAAATAGATTTCTGTGTCGCATAAATCAGTTAGTTTATTAGTTCAATGCCATTAGACGCCAGTCACAGGCCGATGCTGTCATATGTGGTGCAACAGTAGTTCAGATGTGTGTGCCAGCGTCGTTTCTTAGTGCAAAGTTATTAAAAATAATGTAACATCTGTTGTCCTCTCAGATGAAAAAGCTGGCGCTCCGTGAAATAAGCCGATGTTACGTCAAAGCAGGAAGCGTCATTCAGGAGTCAACGTTCATGAATCATCTTCCATGCTTATGACCTTGGCTATGTCTTCAGCCGCAAATCCCTTGCCTATGGCATAGCGGAAGAGTTTCGCCTTTATCTCAAAATCGTTTTTGCCCTTCACGGTGGGTCGCTTCTTGTTGATGAGCTCGCGCAGCAGGCTCAAATTGTCGTTGTCCTCAATCTCCTCCAGTCCGGCATCAATGTCAGCGGAGGCTATGCCCCTCATCTTCATCTCCTGCGCTATGCGCACCCTGCCCCATTTGTTGTAGCGAAACTTGTCTCTGGCAAATGCGCGGGCAAAGCGTCTCTCGTCGATGAAACGCTCTGCCACGAGTAGTTCCAGCACTTGCAGCTTCTCCTCCTCGCTGATGTCCCAGTTGGCCATCTTCTTCAGCATGTCATGTCGGCAATACTCGCACGCGGCGCACATGGCAGACAATTTGATGTATGCCTCCTGCTTGGTGTATCTTTTCTTTGTTCTTAGCATGATTGACTTTATGTAGTATGTAATGGGCACAGTAAAAAAAGTTCGCGTTCTTTTTTTAAGCTTTGCCATGTATCAATAATAACGATATTTTTGCAGGCATATTTTCTATGTAAGCATCCGAAAATAGCCGACTTGTATATTACAAAAAAACTCGCAAGTGTTCACTTGCGAGTTTTTTTGTAAT